>DATFHD010000122.1:0-45104 GCA_035248785.1 Pyrinomonadaceae bacterium
CTCGCCGCCCGCGACTGTCTGCTGCGGCGAGTAGCTTCGCACGATGAAGCGGTCGCCGGGCAGCGCGACGACCGGCGATTCCAGACGCAGCTGCACGAGCCCCGAAGCGCCCGGCGCAATCTCGCCCGACTCTTCGAGCGCGGCGACGCGCGCCAGCACTTCGGCCGTGCCGTGATGCACGCGCACACGCTGGCGCGTGCGCAGAGGGCGCGGCGCGTCTGCGAGCACGTTGACGAAGGCGTCCAAGACTTGCGTCGGGCGCAGGCGCCCCGCGGGCGCGAGCACCATCCCGCGCTCGACCTCCGCGGTCTCGACGCCGCCGAGGTTGACGGCCGTGCGCTGCCCCGCTTCGGCCGCGCGCACCGCCGCGCCGTGAACCTGCAAGCCGCGCACGCGCACGCGCGCGCCGACAGGCAGAAGCTCAAGCTCCTCGCCCTCTCGAAGCTCGCCCGCTACGAGCGTGCCCGTCGCCACCGCGCCGAAGCCGCGCATCGTGAACGAGCGGTCAACGGGAAGACGCGTCACCGTCTCGTGCGAGCGCTCGGGCACGTTGAGTGCGGCTTCGCGCAGCGCGGCCTTCAACTCTTCGATTCCCTGCCCCGTCCGCGCGCTGACGGCGACGGCCGGCGCGGCTTCGAGGAAAGAGCCGGCGACGAGCTCCGCCGCTTCGGCGCGTACGAGTTCCAGCAACTCTTCGTCCACGGCGTCCGCCTTCGTCAAGACGACGAGGCCGGAAGCGACGCCCAACAACCTACAGATGTCGAAGTGCTCGCGCGTCTGCGGCATCACGCCTTCGTCGGCCGCGATGACGAGCGCGACCAGATCAATGCCGTGCGCGCCCGCGAGCATGTTCTTGACGAAGCGCTCGTGGCCGGGCACGTCCACGAAGCCGACGCGCACGTCGCCCAAGTCTAAATCCGCGAAGCCGAGGTCAATGGTGATGCCGCGCCGCTTCTCTTCGGGCAGGCGGTCTGCGTCCACGCCCGTCAGCGCGCGCACCAGCGTCGTCTTCCCGTGGTCTATGTGGCCGGCCGTGCCGACGATGACGGATTTCATACTGGTGAATGGTAAATGGTAAATGGTGAATGGTGAAGCCGGGCTTCGAGCGCGACACTTACCATTCACCATTCACCAGCGAAAGACGCTGAGGATGTCTGAGAAGTCGTCGCGCCAGACTTCGAGTTTGTAGACGGCGGGCTCGAACTCGGGCCAGTCGGTGTCGGAGGCGAGCGTGCCGAAGTCTGCGTCCGTGCGCGCGACGGCGACCCACGTCGAGGGGTCGAGGCCGAACTGCGCGCCCTGTCGGCCGTCGTCGAAGATGCGCGAGGCGAGCCCCGCGTCGGCCGCGATGCCGCCCGCCACGCGTTCGAGCTGAAGGCTGCGGTTCGAGACGTGGAAGGCGATGACGCCGCCGGGCGCGAGCTTCGAGAGGTAGAGCTGAAGCGCCTCGCGCGTCATCAGGTGCGCGGGCACGGCGTCGGAACTGAAGGCGTCGAGCGCTATCAAGTCGTAAGCGCCGTCGGGCGCCCCGCGCAGACGCAGGCGCGCATCGCCGATGACGACGTTGATGGGTGCGCCCGCGCACTCCGAGAGGTACGTGAAGTAGCGCGGGTCGCGCGCCACCTCCAAGACCTGCGGGTCAATCTCGTAGAACGTCCAAGCCTCGCCCGCGCGCGCGTATGCGGCGGTCGTGCCCGCGCCGAGTCCGACGACGGCGATTGAGAGCGGGCGGGCGCCAACGGTCGCGTCGCGCTTGGCGCGGACGTGCTTGAAGACGGAGCCGAGCGGGCCTTCGCGGTGGTAGTAGGAGAGGGGCTCGCAGCGCGTCTTCGGGTCTGTGTTCTGCTTGCCGTGGAGCGTGCTGCCGTGGCGCAGCCAGTGGAGCGTGTCGGCGTCGTCCGACTCGACGCGGTGCGTGCCGTAGAAGTTGCGCGAGGCGTGCAGCGTCCGCACGTCCTGCTCCGCGAAGAGCGCCGTGGCCAGCATCACCGCCGCGAGCCCGAGCGCGAAACGCGTCGGCCGCGGCGCGGTGAAGTGGTTGAGCAGGAAGAGCGGCAGCCCGAGCGTGAGCGCCGCGCGCTCGACCGAGTTCAAATCGAAGCTCCTCGTGACGAGCATCAGCGCGGCCGTTAGCATCCCTAATAACAAAGGCACGAGCAGGTCGAATACGTCCCAACGTTTGCCGCCCGCGACTTCGACGCCTTCCGCCGTCTCTTCTTCCGTTTCTCGCCGCGCATCTCCTTCCGCGCCCCGCACCGCTTCGCCGCCCGGCTCGTCGTCTCGAACTTTTAGAATCGAAGTCCCGACGGCGGCTCTCTCAACATTCCTCTTTGCGCCGAGGCGCAGGCCGAGCAGCGCGCCGCGCGCGCGCTTGTAGGCGGGCCGCAGGTAGCTCGCGAGAAGGATGACGAGCGGGTACTCGACGATGGAGTTGAAGAGGAGCGGGGCGAGGACGGCGTTGAAGAGTCCGCCGAGCGCGCCGCCCGCCGCGAGCCAGAGGTAGAACTCCGCGAGGTGCGCCGCGCCGGGCCGGTCGTCGGCCAGCGCGCCGTGGCAGACGAGCGCCGCCGTAAAGAGGAAGAGCAGGTGGAAGAGTATCAGGAACCAAGCGGGCTGCGCCGCGCCCGAAAGGTAGACGAGCGAGACCAGCACGGCCGCGCCCGGCAGCAGTCGCGCCGAGAGCCAACTCGGGATGATTCGCCGCCGCGCGAAGACGATGACAAACGAGAGCAGGTAGAGCGAGAGCGGGATGACCCACAGCAGCGGGACGGCGACGAGGTCGGTCGTGACGTACGTCGTCACGCCGAGCACGAGGCTCGAAGGCACGAACGCCAGCACGAGCCAGCGCAGACGCCGCCGCAGGCTGATGCGTTCGGACTCGCCCGCCGCGTCGGCGTCCGACGCTGCTCCTCCTTCAACCTTCGCTTCTCCTCCTTCAAGCTTCTCGTCGTGCGTCGCGGCGCGCGGGCGCATCAGTGCGAAGGCGGCGCAGCCGATGACGAGGAGCGCGAGCGCGACATAGAGCACGGCCCACGCGCGGCTCTGCTGGCCGAGCGTGAGGCGCGGTTCGAGCAGGACGGGGAAGCCGAGCAGCGCGCAGAGGCTCCCGGCGTTGCTCGCGGCGTAGAGGTAGTAGGGGTCTGAGGCGTCGCGCGCGCGCGTGCGCGAGTACCACTTCTGCAAGAGCGGCGCCCCGGCCGACAGCACGAAGAAGGGCGGCCCCGCCGTTAAGAGCAGAGTCTTCAGGAGCCACAGAACGGGCGACGCGCCCGCGGGCGGCCCCGAACCATTGCCGACCGCGAAGGGGAGCGCCAGCGCAGCCCCGAGCAGCAGCGCGCCGTGCAGCACGCCTTGCGCGCGCGACGAGAGCCAGCGCGTCAAAGCGTGCGCGTAGGCGTAGCCCGCGAGCAGCAACGCCTGAAAGAAGAGCATGCAGGTGTTCCACACCGCGGGCGTCCCGCCGAGCAGCGGCAGCAGCGCCTTGCCCACGAGCGGCTGCACCCAGAAGAGCAAGAACGCGCCGACGAAGAGCGCGCACGCGAACAGGAGGGACATGAGGGTGAATAGTAAATGGTGGATAGTGAATAGTGAATTGTTGGCGCGTCAACTCACCATTTATCATTCACCATTTACTATTCACTACTGCACGACTTCAAAATCTATCCACTGCGCGGCGGTGCGGTTCTTGCCGTCGGCGAGGGCGTCGGTGACTGTGACTTCGAGGACGTACTCGCCGGGGGCTAGTTGTTTGCCGAGCTGTATGCGCGAGACGGCGGGGAGCCGCCGCATGTCCGGGACGGGCTGCGTGCCGGGGTCGTACGCTTGCGGGGGGCCGTCGAAGATGAGGCGGCCGTCGCGGAAGAGGCGCGAGCGCGTCTGCAACTGCGGGCGTTGTGTGGCGCGGTCGAGGCGCGCGTTGTAGATGTCGTAGAAGAAGTCAACGGTCGAGCCGCTCTGGAAGCGGCGCACGGTGGCGTCGCGCAGGTGGTCGGCCGTGCCGCCCTGAGCGTCTGCGCCCGCGGCGAGCGCGGCCTCGTCCTTCGCCGCGTCCAGCATGAAGATGCCCGAGAGCGCGAGGCGGTTCTTCTTCAGGTCGGGCACCTCCACGAACTGGCTGGCCGAGCCGAGCTTCTCCGTCGTCGCGTCGCGCACGGCCACGCGCAGTTGATATGCGCCCGCCTTCCTGACGGGAACCTTCAAAAGGTAGACGAGCCCGTTCTTCAAAAGCTTCTCCAAGCCGTCGCCGCGCGCGCGCAGGGTCTCGGTGCGGTTGACCTCGTCTATCACCTGCCCGTTCTCGCCGAAGGTGACGGCGACCACGTCCATCACGGCCTTCTTCCAGCCGTCCGCCTCGTCCACGAACTTGAACTGGTTCATGTCAATATGCATGAGCGAGTTCACGAGCTGCTCGCCGCCCTTCGGGCTGTTGTAGAGCGAGGTCAGGCGCAGCGTGAGGTCGCCGGAGGTGAGCGGCGAGGCGATGGCGGAGATTAACTGTTCGGCGCGCGTGTGCGGGGCGGCCTTCGCCTCTTTGTCGGTGAAGCCGTAGAAGCCGGCGCGCGTGCGCACGCTGAGCCCCGCGCGTACGACCTTCACGTCCACCTTGTTGAAGCGCGGGCGCCCCTTCTCGGGGTCGAAGACGCCGTCCGAGGGGCGGAAGCCGATGAGGTAGTAGCCCTTCTGGTCGTCGAGCACGCGGCGGACGCCGCCGCCGAGGTCGTTGGTGTTGTTTATGAAGATGCCGCCGGTCTGGTCTGCGAGGAAGGCGAGCCCCTCCTGCTTCGCGTGGTACTCCTCCACGCGCGTCATCGAGGCGCCCGCGATGACGCCGGCCGAGGGGCGAGGCCCGAGGTCGTCGTCGGCACGCACGCAGAGGCATGGCAGGCCGCGCGCGTCCACGGTGTAGATGACGATTGAGGCGCGGTTGGCCTGATCGGTCAGGCGCCGCATCGCCTCCTGTACGCTCGTGGTGTTCTCGTAGGTGCCGGGCTTCGGGTAGATCTTGAAGCCGTCGGAGAAGACGAGCATGGACTTGCGGCCGGGCAATTCGTCCATCCCGCGGATGATGAAGCCGAGCGCGCCGAGCGTGCCGACGGTGAAGACGTTGCGTCGGAACTCCTCCACGTCGGCCGAGGGCTGTTCTTTCATCCCGAGCTCGCTCTCGTCGTCGGGGTTGG
This sequence comes from Pyrinomonadaceae bacterium, assembly GCA_035248785.1. Classification (GTDB taxonomy): domain Bacteria; phylum Acidobacteriota; class Blastocatellia; order Pyrinomonadales; family Pyrinomonadaceae; genus QHXN01. Next base: position 5,178 of record DATFHD010000122.1, read on the forward strand.
TGCTGCTCGTGCCGCGGCCGGGCGTCTTGCCGCCCGCCGGGTCGGCCTCGGTGTAGGCGGTGGTCGTCAGGTCGAGGCGTTCGAAGGCGCTGGTGCCGGCGCGGCCCTGCGGGTTCCAGCGTATGCGCTCAATGGCGCGGTAGAGGATGCGCTTGTCTGTGGTGAACTGTTGCAGGAAGCCCGAGCCCGCGCTCGTGCGCATGACTGCGACGAGGTCGCCGGGCTGCATCTGCTCGTCAACGAACTTTTTGAGCGCGCGGCGTACGGAGAGGATGTCCTCAAAGGAGGTGCCGAGGTCGTCAACGACGAGCGCGATGGTGCGGTGAACCTGATCGGGGCGCAGGCGTGCGGGCGGCAACATCGGCGCGGCCCTGTCGCGCGGCACGGCGTTCGCCGGCTGCGCGTCGGGAGTCGCCTGCGTCTCGTTGAGGACGAAGGAGAAGTTCGTTATCTCCTGCTTGCGCCCGCCGATTGAGACTTCGAAGTCTTCCGGTTTGAGGTCTGTGACGAGGCGGCCGTGTTTGTCCGTGACGACCGCGTCGAACTGCACGAGGTTCGAGGTGATGCGCACCACGTCTTCGTCCGAGTCTTCGCCGGGCGGAGTCTGCGGCGTCGCTTGCGGCGTCGTCGTCTGTCGGGCGGGGGCGGGCGTCTGCGTCGTAGTCTGCGCGCGTGTGATTGTTGACGGGAGTTGCGCGAGCAGCAGGAGGAGCGCGAGGGTTTGCGAGAGCTTCTTTTTCATGGACGAGGTTTTCCCTCTTTGCAGGTTTCGCGTCGGGGCGGCGGCTGGCGTTCGCCGTGCGGATGTGCGATGCTTCCGGCCGAACTAACAACACTGACGGGGGGCGATTATGGCAGAGACGGCGAAAAACGGCGACCGCGTGCGCGTGCACTACACCGGCAGGCTGGAAGACGGGCAGGTCTTCGACTCTTCAAAGGACGGCGAGCCGCTTGAGTTCACCGTCGGCGGCGGCGAAGTCATCCCCGGCTTCGACGAAGCCGTGCGCGGCATGAACGTCGGCGACACGAAGACCGTCGAGATAGAGGCGGACGACGCCTACGGCCCCCGCCGCGACGGGCTCGTCACCCAGATCCCGCGCGAGGTCGCGCAGTTCCCCGTCGAGCCGCAGGTCGGAATGCACTTCGCCCTCCCGCTACAGGACGGCACGCAGCACCCCGTCGTCGTCACCGAAGTCACCGACACGCACGTCACAATTGACGGCAACCACCCCTTAGCCGGCGAGAAACTCATCTTCGACCTCGAACTCGTCGGGAAAGACTAACTCCCTTCCTCGTCGTCCTCGGGCGAGGCTCCGAAGTAGTACATCCATTCTCCGAGTTCTGACTCTTTGACGCCGCCGCGTTCGGGCTCGTCTGTGGCCTCTGCGGCGGCTTCGAGGCGGCGTCGGAAGTCGCCCGAGCGTATGACCTCGGCGCCGCAACGCCGCACGTAGTCGGCCAGAGCGCGGTCGGAGGTGACGACCTTCAGCGTCCGGCGCTCGCGCGAAGACTCGACCAGCTCCTTGATGCGCGCGTCCGCGTCCCGCCCACGCGCGGCGTAGAAGACGCGCACGCCCATAAAATAAGAGCCGTCCGGAAAGAACTCGTCCGGCGCCCCGTCAAAGACCGCCTCGACCGTCACGCCCGCGCCGCGCGCGAAACGCGCCAACTCCGTCAGCAGACGCCGCCGCGCGCCGGCCTTGTCCCTGTGCCAGCCCACGCGCTGCGCCATCACGTTGTTCCCGTCAACGAGGTAAGACATACGCTGCGCCCCTCGCGCCATATTACAACGGCCGGGCGGGGCCGAATAAACGTTGACATCCGCGCCGGTTTGGCTTAAAACCTCCTCACTTGCCCTTTCGGTTCCGGGAAATACCTCTAGAGCGTAGCAATCCTTTTCGCCGCCGCGCGCCCGACGCGCGCGCAAGCGTGTAAGTAAACCCCGCGGGCCTGCGAAGGCCCCAGACACTTCCGAAAGGAGTTCCCTGCCCAATGCTCAAGAGTAAAAAGTTCTTCGCCGCTACCCTCGCCGTGCTGGCCCTCGTCTGCTCGGCCCTCGTGACCGCCCCCGGCCTCGCCGACGGCGGCGCGAACCACCAGAAGCGCAACACCAACTACGGCGTCTCGGGCGGCAACGTCAACGACATCAGCCGCCGTTACTGCTGTAGCGGCACGCTCGGCTCGCTCGTCACAGACGGGACGACGCAGTACATCCTCAGCAACAACCACGTGCTCGCGCGCGCCGATCAGGCCGTCGCCGGCGAGGACGTTTCGCAGCCCGGCCTGATTGACAACAACTGCGCCGTCGCGACAATCGTCGCCGACTTCACGACCGCCGTCCCGCTCGGCCAGAACGTGGACTGCGCCATCGCGCAGCTACGCACGGGCACGATGAACTCGACCGGCGCCATCGAAGACATCGGCGTGCCTTCGAGCGTGACCCTCGTCCCGACGGTCGGCATGTCCGTCGCCAAGAGCGGGCGCACGACCGGCTTTACCACCGGCACCGTCAGCTCCGTCAACACTTCGGTGAGCGTCCGCTACTCGAAGTCGTGCGGCGCGAACGGCGGCACGGCCGTCTCCTACACCAACCAAGTCGTCATCAACAGCACCACCTTCAGCGCGGGCGGCGACTCGGGCTCGCTCATCGTCACCAACAACAGCTCGCACAACCCCGTCGCGCTGCTCTTCGCGGGCAGCAGCACCTCGACCATCGGCAACCCCATCAGCGAGGTGATAACGAAGCTGAGCACACGACTCGGCCGCCCGCTCACCTTCGTCGGCGGCGTGGCCGCCGCCTCCACCTCGACCTTCAACACCAGCAACGCGCTCCAACCCTTCAGTCCTTCGGGGGCACAGATGCCCGAACTTCCCGAACAGGCCGTGCTGCACGCGGGCGAGGTGCTCGACGCGCACCGCGACAACCTTATGAACACGCCGCTCGTGCTCGGCGTCGGCGTCGGCCGCTCCGACGAGAACGACACGGACGCCGCCATCATCGTCTACGTGGACAAGACGACCGGCGCGCGCCCCTACCTGCCGAAGAGCCTCGGCGGCGTCAAAGTCATCGTCCAACTGACCGACCCGTTCGTCGCCTTCTAACGGAAACAGAACCGCGAGCGTAAAGCGAGCGGGCAGGGCTTACGCATTGATGCTCTCTGCGTAGGCCCGACCCGCTCGCTTTACGCTCGCGGTTCTGTTCGTTAGCGGCACTTGAAGATTTCGGCCTCCTTGTCGCGCGCCAGCGAGAAGGTGCCGAGGTCTTCGCGTGGACTGACGCGAGTGACGGTGAGTTTCATCAGGCTTCCGCCGACGCGCCCCTCGAAGCGCGCGGGGAAGCCTTCGTTAGTCTCGTCGGCGCGGACGGGGCCGCCGTGCTCGGGGAAGTAAGTGCCCCTTGCGCTGAATTGCCCCGCGCCGTTGACGAGAATCTTTCCCTTAAGGGTTGCGTGCGCGCAGTCGAACTCGACGTTGGCGCCGCCCTCGGTCACTTCAAAGCGTACGTGCTGGCCGCCCCAAGTGCCCGGCAACAGTGCGTCCGGCGCGCGCCTGCGTGTCACGCGCCTGCCACTCCTCTGAGACATCGGCGCCCTCCTCGTTACGGCCGTCGTGCCGTCAAGTGCCGCCGCCGTGCCGCCGCCCGCGAACGCGAGCGCGGCGAAGAGTTGGAGCGCGGCGAAGGCCGTTGCGATTCTCTTGATGCTGTTCACGCGACCTCCCTCTGTCTTCGGCTCACTTTAAGTATAGACCACGCGCGCGGCGCGTGCGACGGAGCAGGGCGATAAAGTGAAGGGGCGGACGCCTTCACGCCCGCCCCGTCTCAATCGTTCGTAGCGTCGAGCGCCTACGGGCAGGTGCTCAGCTTGAACGAGTAGATGTAGGTAGTCCAGTTGTAGTTCCCTGTCGCCGGCAGGTACTCGGTCGTGAAGACCATCGTGCAGCCGTCCACGGGGTCAACGCTGATGGTGCTGTAGTCGCCCCAGCGCGCGAGGCTTTGGCCGGACTGCGACCCGCCGCCGACGAGGATGTTCGTCTCGTTGCCGAGCACGCCGGGCAGGTCGGCGGGCCCGTGGTAGGCGTAGCGGATTGAAGGCACGATGGTCGAGCTCGACACGTTGTAGCCGATGGCGATGCCGCCCGTCTTGTCCATCGCGGCCGAGCCCATCCAGCGGTAGGTCGAGTCGGGCGAGAACGTGCCCTGCTGGAAGACGACGGGGTTCGCGCTCCCGAGCGTCTGCCCCGTGGCGTTGCGGAACTCGTACCAGCGGATGCCGCTCGTGCCGCCGGTGGCGACGGGGTGGTTGATGACCATCGTCTCGTAGGCGCCGAAGTTGCGGTAGCTGAGGCGGTAGTTCAAACGGTCGCCCAAGCTGTCGAGCTGCTGCGTGGTGCCCGGCTGCGGGATGCAGGTGCCGCCGCCGCACGCGCGGCTGAAGGTGGCGACGCCCGCGACCGTTGACGGCCCCGTCAGCGTCGCGGTGCCGGCCGCCCAGTTCACCTTGTAGCGCATGGCGCCCACCGAAGAGCTGCCGATGGTCAGCAGCGGGCAGGCGCTCCCCGCGGGCGGCAGCGTCGTGCCCTCGATGTCGGCCGGCTCGATGCTGGCAGCGGCCGTCGTCAGCGTGCAGATCTGGCGCGCGGCCGCGCCGACGAGCATCTTGTCGCGCTCAAACGCGCAGACGTTCGAGCCCTTGAACGTCTGGGCGCGGCGGAACATGTTGTAGGTGATGTAGTAGCCGTCCGACCAGACGCCCATCTTCGGGAAGTCGTTGAAGTCGGTCGAGAAGGAGTAGGAGTAGCGGTAGTAGGTGCCGGTCGGGTCGGGAGAGGTCGAGACCGCTACGCACTGCGTGTAGGGCGTGCCGGAGACGGCGAACTGAGTCAGAATCCAGCGGTCGGCGAACTGGTCGTACTGGACGATGGGGTCGCCGTCGTTGTCGCTCTGGCAGCGCCCGCCGAAGCCCTGCCAGATAGTGTTGCCGTTCTTCGGGAAGCCGGGGACGAGGTTGAAGGCGGTGATGTTGTTCGACGCGTCGCGCGTCAGCGTGTAGACGGCGTAGCGCAGGTTGACCCACTGCACGTAGTGGTTCGGGCCGAGGTCGCCCGTCGTGTCGGGGGGCGCGACCCGGAAGCTCGGGTCAACGGGGATGCCGGTGGTCGCGGTCTTCGGCTGCGCGTAGGCCGAGGTGGTGCCGTTCTGCCCGGCGAGCGGGTCAACGCCCGCGGGCATCGAGTTGCCGACCGGCTGGGGACGGCCGGGCTCGAAGTCGCGGCCGCCGCGGGCCGCCTCCGGCCTGTCGGCGCGGTCGAACATCTCGCGCAGCGGGCGGTCGGTCTTGTCGAAGTGATCCGGCCGGATGACTTGGGAGCTGTTGCCTTGGCCGAATACTACGGCCGGTAGTAGGAGTATGCAGAGGACTAGGGTTGTAACTAACGCGAACGCTTTTCTCATTTTCCCTCCGTGACGGTCAGGCCCGCCAGTTCTTCTGCCCGTGAGCAGCCACAGACTTTTACAGACGTGAGGTTACGTGTGTGCAAGTCGGTTCGGGGCGTGATTGCTTCAGAGAAAGCCGCAAGCGAATCAAGTAAGAATGAACGTTTCGGCGGAAGTCCGTCGAAGGTAGGGCCGCGGGGCCGAAGGGCCTCGCCGCCCGCCGCGCTATGAAGACCGAAGCGTACGTATGAGCGCCGGAGCGCGTCCCAACAACGCGCGACGGCCCGAAGTGTTATCGCCAACCCCAACGCCGCGGGAGGAGTCAACTGAGTTGCGGCGCGGGGTTATCCTGACTCGGCCGGAAGATAGTAAGCTCAAACTCCCCCGCGGTCAAACCCCGCGCCGAGAAATTTGGAGCCGGGATGAGCTATTCTCGCTAAGACCCGACGGGCGCGGTCGGGTTCATCGTGGGCCGGCGGCGGGCGGGCCGCCCGCCGCCGTGGGCTCGGCCTCCCTGAGTCTCATGATCCTTGCGATTATGTTCGGGATGTCGTTGGAGAAGTCGTAAACCACTTGCCACATGCTGCCGAGCCTCATTAAGTCCCCCAAGTCGGTCAGTTCGCTCTTCGCGACGACCCGTGCTATCTCCGCGTCGTAATAGTAAACCAGTTTGACGGAGGGGTCAGTCCGCCGATAGACGTCCTCGTCCAAGGCGGCGAGCGCCGCCTGACGGCCGACGAGTTCGGTGTAGATTTTGTTCATCCTCTTGTCATGCTCGCGGACGTGCCCGATGTTGAAGTTCTTGAAATCGAACTTCGCGATCCAAAGAATCCAAGTCATTGATTGAACGGCGGCAGTCATCGCCTTCGCCAATTCTGCCAGCGCCAGCCTCGTCTCCTTCAGCCTTTCGTCTTCTTTGGCGCGCCTCCATTTCGTGTCCTCCTCCGTCTGCTCGCGCTCCCACCTATCCCTTTCAACCCTCTCCTGCCGCCTCCCCTGAAGCCAGAGGCCGTAGAAGGCGAGGCCCGCGCCGGCGAGGGCGGCCAGCAGACTCTGAACCGCGGTCAAGAGCGACTGCGAGAACTGCCTTTCGTAGTATGAGGTCTGCGCCTTCTGGTTGGCGATCTGCGCCAGCAGGAGTTGTTCCTGTAGGTCTGGACTCGGCGAGGGCGCGGCCGGCGGCGACGGGGCCGGGGTTTCGCCGCCTCTGCTGTTACCCGTCTGAGCGACGCACGCGCCGGACAACGCGAACACCGCCACCGCGCCAAGGGCCGCGATGACGCAGGCTCGTCTCTTCATCAAATGCCTCCAATTCTTCCGCTGGCCGCACCCCGCCGCGCGTCAGTCTAGCCGAAGTGTCAGACGACCGCGCGCCCGTAGTCGCAGTATTCGACGACGGGGCAGCGCTCGCAGAGTGGGTCGCGCGGGCGGCAGAGCTTGCGGCCGTGGCGGATGAGGTTGACGTGGAAGGAGTAGAACTTGCCCGCGGGCACGACGCGGTTCATCACCTCGTGCGCGAAGCGGTCTGAGCAACGGAGCGGTATGAGGCCGACGCGGCGGAGCACGCGGAAGATGTGAGTGTCGAGCGGGAAGACCTCCACGCCGCACGCGAAGAGGAGCGTGCAGGCCGCCGTCTTCGGGCCGACGCCGCGAAAGGACGAAAGGTACTCGACGGCTTCGAGCGCCGGCAGCTCCCGCAGGAACGAGAGGTCGAAAGAGCCCTGCCGCTCCTTTATCTGTTTAAGCAGGTCGCGTATGACCGCGGCCTTCTGGTTGGCGAGCCCGCCGAGACGTATCGTCTCGGCGAGCGTCTGCTCGCGCGCCCGCAGCAACGCGTCCCACGTCGGGAACCTCCGCTTGAGCGCGTCGTAGGTGCGATCGCTGTTGGCGTCGCTCGTCGCCTGCGAGAGGATGACGGCGACGAGCATGTCGAGCACGTCCCAGCCCGTCCACTTGTTCTCGGGCACGCCGTAGGCGCGTTCGAGGTTCTGGACGACGTAGCCGATGGGCTTCTCTTCCAGCACGGAAGCGACCCACTCGTCCACCGGCTCACTTGGTCGGGTGCTCTTTCGACGCGGCGACGACGCGCTCATAGAATTCGATGTACTGAGGAATGACCAGATCGGTGCTGTAGCGACCCACCGCCGACTCGCGCGCGCGCCGTCCCATCTCGCGGCGCAGACGCTCGTCCGAGAGCAGGCGCGCGGCGCAGTCGCTCATCTTCTCAAGGTCGCCGACTTCGGCGAGACAGCCCGTCGAACCGTCGTCCACGACTTCGGGAATCCCGCCGACGCGCGAGGCGATGACCGGCACCTCGCACGCGAGCGCTTCGAGCGCGGCGAGCCCGAACGACTCCTGCTCCGAAGGCAGCAGCAGCACGTCCGAGACGGAGAGGTAGTCTGTGATGCGCGGCTGCTTGCCGACGAACGAGCAGTGGCGCTCGACGTTCAAACAGCGCGCGCGGTGCTCCGCCTGACTGCGCTCGCTCCCGTCGCCGACCATCACGAGCCGCGCGTTCACGCCACGCTTGCGCACGCGCGCCAGAATCTCGACGCAGTCAACCGGGCGCTTCACGGGACGGAAGTTCGAGACGTGTACGAGCAGCGGCTCGCCGTTCGGCGAAAGCTCGCGGCGCAGTTCCTCGCGCGGCTTGCGGCTGTAGTCGGTCGCGCAGATGAAGTTCGGGATGACGGCGATGTGCTCGAACTGGAACGTCTCGGCCGTCTCGCGCTTCAGGTAATGCGAGACGGCCGTCACGCCGTCCGACTGAGCGATGCCGTAGCGCGTGATGGGAAGGTAAGAACGATCCGCGCCGACGAGCGTGATGTCGGTGCCGTGCAGAGTCGTGATGACGGGGAGCGTCCGGTGCGGCTTCAGAGACTCGCGCGCGAGGATGGCGCTGATCGAGTGCGGGATGGCGTAGTGTACGTGGAGCAGGTCGAGGTTTTCGGTCTCGGCCACGTCGGCCATCTTCGTCGCGAGCGCCAGCGTGTACGGCTGGTGCTCGAAGAGCGGGTACGACATCATCTCCACTTCGTGGAAGCGCACGCGCTCGCTCAACTGCGTCAGGCGCGTCGGCAGCGCCGAAGAGATGAAGTGGACGGTGTGCCCGCGCTCGGCCAACTCCTTGCCAAGCTCCGAGCCGACGATGCCGCTCCCGCCGTAGGTCGGGTAGACAGTGATTCCGATGTTCATAAGAAAGAGGTTAGAGGTTAGAGGCTAGAGGTTAGTAAGTCAAACACTAACCTCTAGCCTCTAACCTCTAACCTCTAAAGATAGCAAGAGGCAGCCGGCCCTCGCTACCGTCTGCCTCTCGTCTCAACTTGTCTCACCTGCGAAGGGGGGACAAGCGAGAGCCAGAACTATACGCCTACTTTTCCCTTTTGACAAATTAAATTTTGCGCCCCGACGAGCCCGATTGGCACCATTGTACACAGCCGTCCAGAGACGCCCGCCGGCCTGCGTCAGAAGGGAAAACAGGGTATACTATGTGTGTAAACTTATACACATAAATCAGCGGAGTATTTACAGAATGCCAAAGATTGACAACATCGAAGAGACGCCGAACCCGAACGCCGTCAAGTTCATCCTGCGCGAGCCCGTGACGGCCGGCACGACCCGCTCGTTCCACAGCGCCGAAGAGGCCGAAGGCGACCCCGTGGCCGGCCCGCTCTTCGCCGTCGGCGAGGTCACGTCGGTCTTCTACATGGACAAAATGATTACGGTCGAAAAGACCGACGAGGCCGACTGGGACGACCTCCTGCCGCGCCTCGCCGTGCCCATCCGCGCCGCAGCGGGCGTTGGCGCAGGCAGCGGCGCGCAAACGCAGCAGGCGGCAACCGCCGCTGCCGGCGTCGGCGGCCCTCTGGGCGCCATGCTGAGCGACGACCCGCGACTCGCGCGCATCAACGAGATGCTCGACGAGAAGATACGCCCTTATCTGGCCTCGGACGGCGGCTGGCTGGAGGTGGTCTCGCTCAAAGACCACACGCTGACCATACACTATCAGGGCGCCTGCGGCAGTTGCCCGAGCTCGCTCACGGGCACGCTCATGGGCATCGAAGGTCTCATACGCCAAGAGATAGACCCCGACATCGAAGTCGTCGCCATCTAAAACGGAACCTCCCGACATTTTTTGGAACGCCCCCGGCTGTGCGGGCGTTAACCCTTCCAACCACAAAAGGGCGCGGGCCTCCGTCTATCCGTGCGGCCGGCGCCGAGTCTTCAGCAACCTTTCTGCATTCCGACGGGGCCGCGCCCCGCTTTCGAGGACGAGAACATGAACAGACCCACGCCGCTCCTCGCCTTCGCGCTCTGCCTCTCGACGCTGGCGCCGACGGCCGCCGCCGCACAGGCCCCGCAACAGAAGAAGGCCGACCCGAAGAAGCCCGCCGCGAAGAAGGCCGAGGCGGCCGACCCTCTGGCCGAAGCACGCCGCGCCTCGGCCGTCGCGCTCGTCAACTCGCTCGCCGACGAGGCGCGCAACTACACTGACGCGGGCCTTCGAGCGCGCGTGCAGGCCCGCGCCGCCGACGCCCTCTGGGACACGGACAAGGAGCGCGCGCGCCAACTCTTCCGACGCGCTTGGGAGGCGGCCGAGGCCGCGGACAAAGACACCGAAAACCTCTCCGAAGCCGAGCGCAAACAGCGCGCCATCCGGCAGGGCGCGGCCGGCTCGCGCGGGCTGCTCAACATGCGCCGCGAGGTCGTCACCCTCGCCGCCAAGCGCGACCACGAACTCGGCGAAGAGTTCCTCGCACAGATGAACGAGTCGCGCAAGGCGGACGACGCGAACGCGACGACGTCGCCGCAGTTGCCAGTCCAAACGAACGAGCAGCGCATAGACCCCGACAACCCTCCGCCCGCGATGGCGCAGCGGCTCGGGCTCGCGCAGCAACTCCTCGAAGCCGGCGATGTCGAGCGCGCGATGCAGTTCGCAGGCCCGGCCCTCTACCCGGTCAACACCTTCGGGATGAACATCCTCAACACGCTGCGCCAGAAGGACAAGGCACAGGCCGACGCGCGTTACATGGCGCTGCTCACGCAGGCGGCGGGCGACCCGCTCTCCGACGCCAACACCGTCTCGCTGCTCTCGTCCTACGTCTTCACGCCGTTCCTCTACGTCACCGCGCGCCCCGACGGCCGGAGCCACACGCGGCAGTGGCGCGGCGACATCTCGCCGCCCGCCGACATGGACGCGCGCGTACGCGACAGCTTCCTCAACGCCGCGGCGCAGATTCTTTTGCGGCCGCTCCCGCCGGCCGACGCCGACCGCACCTCTTCGGGACGCATCGGCGGCTACGTCGTCGTCACGCGCATGCTGCCGCTCTTCGACCGCTACGCGCCAGACAGGGCCGCGGCGCTGCGCGCGCGTCAGGCGCTTCTGGCGCAGGACACGCCCGAGCAGAACCGACGCCCCGACGACCAACTGCTCACGCGCGGCGTCGTCCCCGAAGACCCGAACCGCGACCAAGTGCAGGAGGCGCTCAACCGCCTCGACTCGGCGAAGAACTCCAACCAGCGCGACCTAGTCTACTTCCGCGCCGCGATGGCCGCGCTCGAAAAAAATGACCCCGAGCGCGCACGCGAGTTCGCCGACAAGATTGAAGACGTGGACACGCGCAAACAGCTCATCTCCTTCATGGCCTTCCAGCAGGTGCAGGAGGCCGTGCGCGACAAGCGCACCGACGACGCGCTGCGCTTCGTGCACAGCGACGAGCTGACGCGCGTCCAGCGCATCTGGGGGCTGACCGAGGCGGCGAAGCTTCTCCTGAAGGAGCAGCCCGGCCGCGCGGGCGAGGCGCTCGACGAGGCGACGGCCGAGGCGCGTCGGCTCGACGAAGGCTCGCCCGACCGCATACGCGCGCTCATCGCCGTCGCTACCCAGCTCTCGCAGCTCGACCGCGCGCGGACGTGGGGATTGATGGAGGAGGTCGTGAAGTCCGCGAACGCGCTCGCAGAGTTCAGCGGCGAGGACGGCTCGATCACGGTGCGCGTCGAGTTCAAGGACGGCGGCGCGATGACGCAGAACATTGACGTCGAGTCGTTCGACCTCTCGGGCGTCTTTTCGGCGCTCGCGGCCGAAGACTTCGACCGCGCCTCCGCGCTCGCGCGCACGCTCAAGGGCGAAGGCCCGCGCTCGGTCGCCACGCTCGCCATCGCCCGCGCGCTCCTCATCAAGAAGAAGGAGCGCCCCGAGACTGCCCCGAACTAATCGCGGAACCTTCGGGCTCCGTGGAATGAAATAGAAACATGCTGAAACGAATCTCCGTCCTGTCACTCGCGCTCTGCTCGTTCGTCGCGCCCGGTCGCGCCGTCGCACAGCAGCCGCAGACGAAGCCTGCGAAGGCTTCCGTCAAGAAGCCGGCCGAGGCCGACCCGATGGCCGAGATACGGCGCACGACCGCCGTCTCGCTCGTCAACACTCTGGCCGACGACGCGCGCGTGTTCCGCGACCCACTCTTGCGCGCGCGCGTGCAGGCGCGCTCGGCCGACGCCTTGTGGGACACGGACAAGGAGCGCGCACGCCTGCTCTTCCGGCGCGCGTGGGACGACGCCGAGGCGGCCGACGCCGAGAACGACCGGCGCGTGGCCGAAGAGCAAGCACGGCAGAAGCGCGAGCGCGGCTACTTCTCCATGTCGCTCCCGCCGAGCCTGCGCTCGGAAGTCCTGCGGCTCGCCGCGCGGCGCGAGCGCGCGCTCGGCGAAGAGTTCCTCGCGAAGATGGAAGAGGCGCGCAAGCGCGAGCTTGAGCCCAGCGCGACCTCCAACGAGCGCCCGGCGGACGCCGCGGGCGACGGCCAACAACAGCAACAGCGCCCCGACCCGATGGACACGCCGACGGCAATCGCCAAGCGCCTGCGCCTCGCCATCGAGCTTATAGACTCCGGCGACGTGGAGCGCGCGACGCAGTTCGCAGACCCGGCGCTCGGCGCGGTCACGCCGGTCGGCCTCGAATTCCTCGCGCGGCTGCGCGCGAAGAACGCGCAGGCGGCCGACGAACGCTACGCCGCGATGCTCGGCCGCGCCGCCGCGAATCCGACTTCCGACCCGAACACCGTCTCTCTGCTCTCGTCCTACCTCTTCACGCCCTCGGTCTTCACGGTCTTCACGGCGGACGCCGGGTCGAACGTGAACTCTTGGGGGCGCCCGGCGCTGCTGCCGCCGGCCGACGTTTCGCCGCAGCTTCGCGCCTCGTACTTCCGCGCGGCGTCCGCGATACTTCTGCGCCCGACGCCGACGCCCGATCAGGATCGAACCTCTTCGGGGCGCGCGGGCTGGTACATGGTCATCGCGCGCATGCTGCCGCTCTTCGACCAGTACGCGCCGGACGCAGGGACGGCGCTGCGCGCGAAGATGGCCTCGCTCGCGCCCGACACGCCGGACGAAATCAGGCGGACGGCCGGCTCCAACAACGCCGTCACGCGCGGCATCACCCCGGAAGACCCGAACCGCGACCGCATCGGCGAGACGCTCGGCCGCCTCGACCGCGCGAAGACGGCGGCCGAGCGCGACGCCGTCTACATAGACGCCGTCCTCGACGCCGCGCACCAGAAAGACCCGCGCGTCGAAGAGTTCCTCAACAAGATCGAGGACACCGACACGCGCAAGCGCCTGCGCGCATACGTTGACATCGAGACGGCGCGCGAGGCCGCCAACGCGAAGGACGTGGCGACGCTCCTTCGCATCGCGCGCGGCGAGACGCTGACGAGCTTCCAGCGCGCTTGGGCGCTCACGGAGGCCGCGCGGTTGCTCTCGAAGGACGAGCCCGGCCGCGCCGTCGAGCTTTTGGACGAGGCGCAGCGGGAGGCGCGCGAGCGCATAGACCCGGCGTCGAAGGAGCGCGTGAGCGCGCTCGTCGCCGTCGCCACGCAGCTCTACGAGTTGGACAAGGCGCGCGCGTGGGAGGTGATGCTCGACGTGGTCAAGGCTTCCAACGCGGCGAAGGAGTACACGGGCGAGGACGGCCGCATCAGCAACACCTTCGAGTCGGGCGGCATGTCAATGAGGTCTGTGAGCGGCGTGCAGTCGTTCGACCTCAACGACATCTTCTCGAAGCTGGCGCGCGAAGACCTGCAACGCGCCGCCGACCTCGCGCGCGGCTTCGAGGGCGAGGCGCCGCGCTCCTTCGCCACGCTCGCCGTCGCGCGCACGGTGCTCGGCGAGCGTGAAGCACGGCCGCCCGCGCGCGCCGCGAATTAACGTACCGCGCGCTGGCCTTTCCCTCCCGCCTGATTTAATATTCGTCGGCCTTTAGAGGAGTCGCCGCGCGCGACTCCTCTTTCATTCGCCCGAAGAACCACGTTCAAAACCCCGGAGGATTAAGAATTTTGAGAACCCCGAAATTTCTACTCGGCCTCGGCCTTGCTTTCGCGCTGACCGCCGCCGTCGCCGGCCCCGCCGTTAAGACGGCCGTCGCTTCCCCCATCGCCGCGGCCGCGCAGGAGGGCAAGACTTACACGCACGAAGCGGGCGGCATCACCTTCGAGCTGCCGGCAGGCTGGAAGGCCGAGGCCGACGGCGACCAGTTGACCGTCTCGCCCGCGGGCGGCGGCATCGGCGTCGTCTTCTGGGTCACGGAGGAGAACAACTTCGACGCCGCGACCAAGGCGCTCGGCGAGGAGCTCGGCAAGCAGATCAAGAACCTCAAGTTCGACGGCGACCCGAAGGAAGACACGCACAACGGCATGGAGCACGCCTCCGTCTCCGGCTCCGGCCAGATCGAGGGCAAGGACATACTCTTCAGCGCCGACATTCTTCAGGCGAAGAAGCCCGTCATCGTCCTGACCTTCGGCGCGGCCGACTCCATCCACAAGTACGCCGAGGACTACTCGAAGCTCGTCAAGAGCATCAAGAAGGTCGGCTAAACTTCGACGCCCGGACGCTCGTAAGAAAAGGCAGCCCGCGCGGGCTGCCTTTTCCATTCAAAAGGGAGGTGTGACTTGGTTAAAAGGACTAAGTGGTTCGAGAGGAAGTTCGACTTCAGTCTTCCCGTCGGCGTCTTCCCCTGCGTCGTCGAACGCCTGCGCGGCACGCCCGCGCGGCTCGAAGAGTTGACGCGCGCGTTGCCCGCGCGCCTGCTCACGACGCGGCCCGCCGAGGGCGTCTGGTCTGCGCAGGAGCACGCAGGCCACCTGATTGATCTGGACGAGCTGCACGAGGGCAGGCTCGAAGACTACGCGCAAAGGCTCGAAGTCCTGCGCCCGGCCGACCTGACCAACCGCAGGACGTTCGAGGCCGGCCACAACGACACGCCGCTCGAAGAACTGCTCGCCGCTTTCCGCGCCGCGCGCACGCGCTTCGTCGGCCGCCTCGAAGCGCTCGACGAAGACGAGCTCGCCGTCTCGGCGCTCCACCCGCGCATGCAGGTGCCCATGCGCGTCGTAGACATGGCGCTCTTCGTCGCAGAGCACGACGACCACCACCTCGCCTTCATCACCGAACTGTCGCACAGCTTCGGCGGGCGGGATTGAACGGCCGCGCCTTCCGTTTGAGGACGAAACGAGAGATGCCCTTTGAACTGCAACCCGTCCTGACGGGCGAACTGCTCGAACTGAGGCCGCTGCGGGCCGAGGACTTTGAAGACCTCTACGCCGCGGCCTCAGACCCGCTCGTCTGGGAGCAGCACCCGGCGAGCGACCGCTACAAGGAGGAGGTCTTCCGCGAACTCTTCCGCGACGCTCTGGCATCGGGCGGGGCGCTCGTCGCCGTTGACTTGAAGGACGGCCGCATCGTCGGCTCTTCGCGCTTCCTCGCTTACGACGAAGAGGCGGGCGAGATCGAGATCGGTTACACGTTCCTCGCGCGCACGCACTGGGGCGGCCGCTTCAACGGCGAGATGAAGCGGCTCATGCTCACGCACGCCTTCCGGTTCGTCCAAAGCGTCGTCTTCCTCGTCGGCCCCGAAAACTTCCGCTCGCAGCGCGCCGTCGAAAAGATCGGCGGCGTGCGCGAAGGCTCGCGCCCGAACGCGACGGGGCGCGACAGCGTCCTCTTCCGCCTCACGGCCGCAGACTTCGCGCGGCGGGAAAACGTCTGACGTACGCGCCCGCAAACAAAAAAACCGCCCGGCGTTTGACGAACGCCGGGCGGAAACCACAGGAGAACCATCCTACTTTACCCGCCGGCGCCCGCGTCCCCACACGGCCGCCGAGGGTAACTGCTATGCTGTCTCTTCGGATGCCGGACGCTCCCCGGCGCGTTGCTCAAAAAAAGCTTTCATCTCTCATAGCGCAGGACGAGGCCGTCGCCGCCGACGGCCCAGCCGGTCTTTTTGTCGAAGAAGAGCGCGTAGAGGTGTTGGCGCGTGCGGCTGTCCTGCGCCTTCCAGCTCAGGCCGCCGTCGTCGGAGCGGAGGATGACGCCGGCGCGGCCGACCGCCCAGCCTTCGTCCTTGCTGACGAACTTCACGCTGAGGAGCGTCGTGCGCACGGTCGAAGGCACCGGCCGCCAAGTCTGGCCGCCGTCCTCCGTGCGCAGAATCGTGCCGCGCTCGCCGACGGCCCAGCCGCGCTCGTCGCCCTCGAAGTCAACGTGGTAGAGCGCGTTCGTCGTCCCCGAATTCTGTAGCGTCCACGTCTCGCCGCCGTCGCGCGTGTTGAGGATGCGCCCGCCCGTGCCGACGATCCAGCCGCGCTTGTCGCCGTCAAAATCCAGATGAATCAACTCGTCGCGCACGGGCACGCGCTGGCGCTGCCAAGAGGCGCCGCCGTTGTCTGTGTAGAGCACGAGGCTGTCCACGACGTTCTGGCCGCGGCTCAAACTCCCGACGACCCAGCCGCGCTTCTTCGAGGTGAAGCGCACGCTATAGAGGTCTGGCTCGGCGCCGCCGAAGGTCTCCGCGAGGAAGCGCGTCGAGAGTCTCCAAGTGTCGCCGCCGTCCTCGCTCACGAAAATCTGCGCGCCCGCGAGCAGGTAGCCGTTCTCCTTGTCGCGGAAGTAGACATCGCTGACGGCCTCCTTCGTCTCGATGGCCTGCCGCGCCCAGTTGCGCCCGCCGTCCTCGGTGTGCAGGACGAGCCCGCCGTCGCCCGCCACCCAGCCGCGCTTCGAGTCGGAGAAGTAGACGGCGTTGAGGTCTTGCCCCTGCCGGCCCTGCCTTCCGCCCGACCAGCCCTCGCCCGTCTGCGCGCGCGCGCCCGCCGCCGCCAAAAGAAGGGCCGCGCACGAAGCGAGCGCGGCCCGTCGGAACCAAACTGTTGCACTCATCCTCTGACTCTTTCCCAAAAGAAGTTCGCCGGACTAGACCGCCCTCCCTGAACTCGTTCCTCTCTTTTGTACATGAACAGGCGGGGCAGAGACAAGGGAGGTGGAGAGTAGACAGTAGACAGTAGTCAGTAGTCAGCAGGTTAAAGGCGGCGCGTCCCGGTCTTAACCCGAACGCGCCGCCTCTGCTTTCTGCTGTCTACTGACTACTGTCTACTGTCTACTTGCTTGTCACGCGGTAGACGCGGCCGTTGTAGACGACGACGACGCGCTCGCCGAGCGAGAAGAAGCGCGCGAGCTGCGGCTCGCGTTTGATGAGCGCGAAGTACTCGTCCGAGCCGAATTCGAGCGCCGTCTCGGGCAGCTTCGACTCGGGCTTGAACTCCGCATCCGTCCACACGTCGTCGCGCAGGTAGAAGGTCTTCTCGCCCACCTTGCGCACGGCAGACGAAGGCGACTCAGACTCGACGCGGACGGTGTCCTGATCGGCGCGCGAGCGCTTGCTCAGCCGCACCGCGTCCTCGCCGGACTTCTCCTTCATCGCCTTGGGGCTCGCCATCGGCGCGGCCTCGTCGGCGGCGGTCACCGGCGCGTTGCCGCCGCCCGCCCCGCCGGCCATGCCGCCCAGATTGCCGGTCGCGCGGCGCGCGTTCATCGGGCGCCGGCCGTCGCGCGTGACGGTGACCGTCTCCTGAGCGCCGCGCAGGAAGTTCTGCTGCGACTCCTCGACGGCGAGGTACGAGGTGTAGGGCGTGACGATGCCGTAGCGCGTGCCGAGGTCAACGATCTCGTCGGT
Source organism: Pyrinomonadaceae bacterium (assembly GCA_035248785.1). Taxonomy (GTDB): domain Bacteria; phylum Acidobacteriota; class Blastocatellia; order Pyrinomonadales; family Pyrinomonadaceae; genus QHXN01. The sequence goes on from DATFHD010000122.1 coordinate 22,613, forward strand.
CAACTCCTTCTGCTCGCCGTTGGTTCGCACCTGCTCCATCAGCCAGCCGACGCGGCGCGTCGCCCACAGGCGTGGGAGGAAGTCGTTGTTCGTGTTGTGGAGCGGGAAGCTCAGGTTCTCGTAGACGTACGTGCGGTCGCGCGAGCCCGTCCGCCCTTTCAGCGTGAGCACGACGTTGGTCAGGTCGTAAGGGTTCGTGTAGCGGCCGATGAGCGTCACCTGCCCGCCGCGGAAAACGTCCGGCATCTCGCGCGGGTAGATGAGGTCTGTCTGCACGCCGCCCATGTCGAGCAAGAGGTTGGTGAGCACGGGGTAGTTAATCTTCGTGAAGAAGTTCGAGACTTTGATTTCCAAGTCTTCCTTCGGCTCGACGTACTCGGCGACGCCGCCGTTGTCGGCCGCGAGTTTGTCGAGCAGCGCCGTGTTCACGTCGTAGCCGACGCCGAAGGTGAAGAGGCGCACGCCCGCGGGCCGCGCGGCGCGGACGTTCTCGCTGATGCGCTCGGCCTTCGTCTCGCCGACCGTGGGCAGCCCGTCCGTCAGGAAGACGACGATGCGCGGGCGGTCTGAGTTGTCGAACTGCTTGAGGGCGGCCGTCAGCGCGCCGTTGATGTTCGTGCCGCCGACCGGCTTGAGCTGATTGATGAAGTCCTCGCCCTGCGAGCGACCGGCGCCGTCGGCCTGTAGCAGGCCCGTCGTCATCAAGTGCTCCTCGCCCGCGAAGTTGATGACGTTGAAGCGGTCGGAAGGTCTGAGCGAGCGCACGCCGAAGAGGAGCGCGGCGCGCGCCTTCTCCATCTTCCCCGCCTCGGCCATCGAGCCCGAGGTGTCGAGGACGAAGATCACGTCCTTCGCCGCGTACTCCTGCTCGGCCATGTCGTCCTTCGGCGAGATGGTCAGGAGGAAGAAGCCCTGCTTGCCCGGCTCGCGGTGCGTCAGGAGCGTCATGCCGAAGTCTGCGTCCGAGAGCGTGTAGAAGAGTTGGAAGTCCTGCGGCTCGGCGCCCGCCTTCGCCTCGAACGAGACGCGCGCGCGCCGCTCGCCCGAGCGCGAGACTTCTATCTCGTGGCTCGGCGAGTAGAGGTTGCGCACGGGCTCGCCCGCTTCAATCTCGACGCGGCCCGAGACGGTGCCGATGGGCACGACGTTGCGTCCCGTGCCGAGCGGGTAGCGGTAGGCGACCGTGCCGCCCTCGGCCTTGAGAATCTGCGTGTAGGTCAGTTCGAGTTTCTTGTCGGAGTGCGGCGGGATTGGGAAGACGCTCGCCTGAAAGAGGTCGCGGCCGGCGTACTCCAAGAGGCCGGGGTCGCGCTGGCGCCGCACGATGTCGTCGTAGATGCGACGCGCCTCCGCGCGCGAGCGCACTTCGCCGACGAGCCGGCGGTCGCCGTCCCAGATGGCGAACTCGGCGACCGAGGCCGACTCGGGGATGGGGAAGATGTACGAGCCTTCGAGCACGGCGTCGGTGTCGTTGCGGAAGACCTGCTCGACGTGCGTCGTCGCCACCTGCGCGGCGACCTTCACGTCAATCTTGATGGACTTGACGGGCAGCGCGTTCGGCAGCGGGATGGGGCGCGGCCGCTCCGGGCAACGCTCGCAGGGGCCGGGGACGATGATGCCCTGCGCGTCGGCGGTCGCCGACACGAGCGCGATGATGACAAGGCCGAACAGGAGGCACAGGAGGTCTCGGAAGGTTCGCATACGGGCTCCTCGAAGTAGGACTGGCTCTTCGCCGGGTAACACGTGCGGGGCGCGCGTTAGTTTCAAAACCGCCCCACGGCGTTAGAACGTCCGGCCGCGGCTTTCTTGCGCGCCGGCCGGGGAACAAGGTTGAGGCGGGCGGTGTCTAAAGTCCCACCGGCAAGTCGAAGTCCTTTAAGCTCTGGCCGCCGTCACGGAGGGAGCGCCATGCAGAACCCTTTTCAAGACAACCTGCGGAAGCCTTGGCTGCTGCTCTGCACGACGCTGCTAGTCGTCTACACCATCATGCCGGGCGAGCACGAGACGCTCTTCTTCGGGGCGGCGCCGAGCGCGCCGCTTGAGGCGCTGATGTTCCTGCTCTCGTTCCCGCTGGGCTCGGCCGTCGGATTCCTCTACCACTCGTACGACATGGGTGTGATGGGGCGGCTCGTCTTCTGGGCGCTGACGATGGGGCTCGGGTACGCGCAGTGGTTCCACCTCTTCCCCGCCCTGCTCCGCTGCATGGGGCAACAACAGACTAGGCCGTCAATCACTCTGAATCTACGTCCGGCCGCGACGGTTGCCTCGGCCCGCCCGCTCGGGCTCGACTCGAACAGTCCGCTCGGGCTCGACGAGGCCGCCGCGCGGCCGCACGCGCTCGACGCCCCGCGCCCGCCCGTCCCGCAGTTCAACGAACGCGGCCTCACGCCGCTCGAACGCGTCTTCCGCGAAGAGGACTGACGACCTTCGCCGGCACGACTCGCCTGCTTACTCGCCGCGCATCTCTCAAAGTCTTCGCCGCCGCCCGGCACGAATCTGCCGGGGCGTGCCTTCCCGTATAAGTTACTGCGCACCGGCCCCGGCGCCGCGGGCCACCCTTCAGTCCGAATCTCTGCCCCTACGGAGGTGGGCGAACACTATGAAGAGAACCTTCCTGCTACTTTCCGCCGTCTGCCTGCTCGTCTCTCTGGCCGCCTCAGCCGCCGCACAGACGGCCGGCCCGCCCAAAGTCTTCCTCTTCGAGCGCGAGGAGATACGCCCCGGCAAGTTCGACGAGCACCTGCGCGAGTCGAACAACTTCGCGCGCACGCTCGCCTACGCGAAGAAGGCGGGCCAGCCTTCTTACGTGCGCCTCGGCATGACGCCTATGGCTGGCAACTACAACGAGGTCTTCTACGCCTACCCCTTCAACTCCCTTGAGCAGTGGGCGCAGGCCGAGCGCGACATGGAGCGCTTGATGACGACGCCCGGCCCCGTCAAAGCCTTCTACGACGCCGCCTCGGGGCCGCCGCGGCAGGGCGAAGACCTGCACGCCTCAGAGCGCTCGATGGTCGCCGTCTACAACCCCGACTTGAGCTACAACCCGCGCATGTCGCTCGCCAAGGCGCGCTACATCTCGGTCTCGACCTTCCGCGTCCGCGTCGGCCACTACGGCGACTTCATGCGGGCCACGGCCATGTACGTCGAGGCGACGAAGAAGCTGAAGGGCGACCACCACTGGGCGGCCTACGAGGTCGTGGGCGGCACGAACGACGGCACGTTTATGATGCTCTCCTCGATGGAGGCCATGTCCGAGCTGGACGCACAGATGGCCGACGACCCCGAGTTCGTCAAGGCGATGGGCGAGAAGATGGCCGACTTCCAGAAGCTCGCCGCCGCCGCCATCGAGTCAATCTCGACGACCATCTACGAGATTAACCCGAAGATGTCGAACCCGCCCGACGAGTTCCTCGCCGCTGACCCGCAGTTCTGGTCGCAGGACTTGCCCTCGGCCGCGCCGATGACGAAGACGGCGAGCGCCGGGACGAAGAAGAAGTAAACGGGGAACGAACTTCATCTTAAACAGAAGTGGCGGGCCGGAGTTGACGATTCCGGCCCGCCACTTCTTTTTCGCCGCCGCGACCCTCACCATTGACAGCCGTCTCGCGCGGGCTTATCTTTCCCGGCACGTCATTACTGGACTCGACGCGTGCTCCCCGCCGGTGAGAAGGAACTTGCCCCTCTAACCTCTCAACGGAAAGCCGCCGAGTCCGACCTTCCTTTTTAATGACGTGATTCATCCCGCGCGCAGGCCCGAAGGCGCGCTCGCCCACTCTGACCCGCCCTCCGAGAGGGAAAGGAGACTAAAATGAAATCCCGCATCACCCCATCAAAACACGCCACGAAGAAGACCGGACGCGCGCGCCCGAGAGGGTTCCGCCGGGCGTCGCTCGCCCTCGCGCTCGCCCTGCCGGCGGCCCTGCTGTTGATCTGGTCGGGCTCGGCGGCCGCCTCCTGCAACTTCCTGATGACGCTGGCCACCGTCGGCTCCGCCCCCGGGCAGGTCTTGGGCCCGAGGGGTGTGGCCACAGACTCCGCCGGCAACGCCTACGTCGTGGATCAGAACGACCGCGTGCAGAAGTTCAACTCCGCCGGCGCCTTCGTCTCCACCTTCGCCACCGGCGGCAGCGGCGCGGGCTCCTTCGTCTCCGCTGCCGACGTGGCGGTAGACGTGTCGAACAACGTCTACGTCGCCGACGGGTTCCCCGAGCGAACCAGCGGCATCGTGCAGAAGTTCAATTCGAGCGGCGGCTTCGTCACGAGCTGGGGCACGCAGGGCTCTGGTAACGGCCAGTTCATCGCCGGCGCCGCAGGGTTGGACACCGACTCCGCGGGCAATGTCTACGTCGCCGACCCCGGAAACCACCGCGTACAGAAGTTCACGTCCGGCGGTACGTTCATCACGTCGTGGGGCGTCACCGGCCCCGCCGGCGTGGCGGTGGATGACTCAGACAACGTCTACGTGACCGACGGGGACACCGTGAAGGTGTTCACCTCCGCGGGGGCTTTCGTCAGGCAGTTCGGGAGCAGCGGCTCGGGCAACGGACAGCTCGACGGCCCCCGCGCGTTGGACGTTGATGCGTCGGGCAACGTCTACGTCGCCGACACCAATAACAACCGCATAGAGAAGTTCGACAACACCGGCGCGTTCGTCTCCTCCTGCGGCAGCGCCGGCAACGCCAACGACCAGTTCGCCGGGCCGCAGGGCATCGCGGTTGACACGGCGGGCAACACCTACGTCACCGATACAGGCAACGACCGCGTGCAGAAGTTCGGCCCCGAGAGCGCGGCGACGCCGCCGACGGCCAACGCCGGCCCCGACCAGACCGTCGAGTGCGCGGGCGCGCTGACCTCCGTCACGCTCAACGGCACCGGCTCGACCGCCGGCAGCAACCCCATCAACTCCTACTCTTGGAGCGAGGGCGCGACGAACCTCGGCAGCGGCTCGATGCTCTCGGTCTCGCTGCCCGCGGGCTCGCACACCATCACGCTGACCGTCACGGACTCGGGCGGCGGCTCGGACACGGACGACGTGGTCGTCCAAATCGTGGACACACAGCCGCCCACCATCAACGTCACGGCCCCGAACCCGATGACGGTCGAGTGCCACACGACGTTCGTAGACCCCGGCGCGACCGCCACGGACGCCTGCGCCGGGCCGCTGCCCGTGAACACTTCGGGCACGGTTGACGCGAACACGCCCGGCACCTACACCATCAACTACTCGGCCACGGACGGCACGCACACGGCGACGGCCTCGCGCACGGTCAACGTGGTGGACACGACGCCGCCCGTCATCTCCTGCCCGGCGAACATCGTCGTCACGCTGCCGGCGAACTCTTCGGCCACCTCGATGGCCGTGAGCTACCCGGCCGTGACGGCGAGTGACAGTTGCGCGGGCAGCGCGACGGTCAACAGCAGCCCGGCCTCGGGCTCGACGTTCCCCGTCGGCACGACGACGGTCAACGCCACGGCGAACGACGGCAACGGCAACACCGCCTCCTGCTCGTTCACCGTGACCGTGCTCTACAACTTCGCGGGCTTCTTCCAGCCCGTCGCCAACCCGCCGACCTTCAACATCGTCAACGCCGGCCGCGCCGTCCCAATCAAGTTCTCCTTGAGCGGGAACAAGGGGCTGAGCATCTTCGCCGCGGGCTCGCCCTCTTCGGGGCCGGTCGCGTGTAACTCGAACGACGACGCGGCCGTCCTCGTGGACACGATCACGGCCGGCAGCAGCAGCCTGACTTACGACCCGTTAAACGACCAGTACGTCTACGTCTGGAAGACCGACCCGTCGTGGGCCGGCACCTGCCGCCAGCTCGTCGTCACCTTGAACGACGGCAGCGTCCACACCGCTTACTTCAAGTTCAGGTAAGCGCACGCCCACCTTCCCACAACGCGAGGGGCCGCGCCGCTGGAAGCGCGGCCCTTCTCTTTTTACTTTTCAGATTTCCCGCAGGCGCGGGCTGCGTGAGGCCACGGTGAGGCCGAAGAGGAGGATGACGATGCCGCAGGCGGCGAGCGTCGGGCGCGGGCCGAAGTGGTCGGCCGCCGTGCCCGAGAGGAATGCCCCGAACGGCGTCGTGCCGAGGAAGGTCAGGAGCCACATGCTCATCACGCGCCCGCGCATCCCCTCGCTGACGAGCTGCTGCAAGATCGTGTTGCCGAGCGCGAAGAAGCAGACCATGGACGTTCCAGCCGCGAAGAGCAGCGGCAGGGCCGCCCGCGGCGCAGTCATCGAAGCGAAGCCGACTATCGCCGCGCCGGCCGTGAGCAGGCAGCCGAGCAGGAGCAGCCCCTTGCGCCGCACGTCGCCGAGGTACGCGAGCGCGAGCGCACCCGTGAGCGCGCCCGCCCCGGCCGTCCCCATCAAAAGCGACAGCCCCGACTCGCCCCACCCGTAGACGTTGCGCGCGAACAGCGGCAGCAGCACGATGTACGGCGCGCCGAACAGGCACACGACCGCCGAGCACCAGAGCACGACGCGCACGCCCGGCCGCCCGCGCACGTACCTCACGCCGTCCGCGAAGTCCGCCCACATCGAGCGCGCGGGGACTGACGCCTGCGCCGCGGCGACCTTCGTCGCGCCCCGCGCGGACGAAGATGCGGCCACTCGTGCTTCCGCCTCCTCGTCCGACACGCGCCCCCCGGCGGACTCCCCGTCGCCCCTCTTCTTGAATTTGACCTGCGTGAGCGCGGCGACGATGGCGACGTAAGACAGGCCGTTGACGAAGAAGCAGCCGGCCATCCCGACCAGACGCATCGCGAGGGCCGCGAGCGTCGGCCCGATGACGCGCGCCAACTGGAACTGCGACGAGTTGAGCGCGATGGCGTTGGCGAGGTCTTCGCGCTCGACGAGGTCAACCGTGATCGCCTGATACGAAGGCCCCGCAATTGACCAGCACACGCCCGTCACGAACGACAGCACCAGCACCATCCAAACGTCCGAGGGGCGGCGCGCGTTGCCCTGCCAGTGAATCGTCCCCGTCCAGACCAGCGTCCCGAGCACGAGCGCCGACAGCCCCGCGCCCGCCTGCGTGAAGATGAGCAGGCGCTTGCGGTCAACCTTGTCCGCGATGACGCCGCCGACCAGCGTCAGCAGAAGGCCCGGCGACATCGCCACGAAGTTGTCTATGCCGAGCCACGTGCCCGAGTCGGTCAACTGCAACACGAGCCAGCTCTGCGCGACGTTCTGCATCCACGTCCCCGCGTTCGACAAAAACGCGCCCGCGACGAAGAGTCGAAAGTTGCGGTGCGCGAGCGCGCGGAACATCCCGCCGCCGCCGCGCGTCGCTCCCGTCCTCTGTGCCTGCGTGCCTGCCGTCGCCATTCGAGTCTTGCGGGGTGCGCCCCGAACGTGAATAATGCTCGCCGCCGTCGCGCTCGGCCTCTTGTCGGCGCGACGGCGGCCTGCTCTAAAATGCCTACGCCCCGTCGAAACCGCAAGGACTAAGGATGCTGAGAGAGGCTTTGTCGAAAAGGGAGCCGGCCGCGCGCGACGGCTTCCGCCTGCGCGGGCGCGGTGAGGTCTCGCGCGTCGAGGCTCTGTCGGACGGCGTCATCGCCTTCGCCATCACGCTGCTCGTCGTCTCTCTGGAAGTGCCGCGCACGTTCGACGAGCTTCTGGTGACGATGCGCGGCTTCCTCGCCTTCGCCATCACGTTCGCGATGCTCTTCCACGTCTGGACGGTGCAGTACCGCTTCTTCCGACGCTACGGGCTGAACGACAACTTCACCATCTGGATGACGGCGCTGCTCCTCTTCGTCGTCCTCTTCTACGTCTACCCGCTCAAGTTCGTCTGGACGTTCATCGTCAACGCGCTGCTCGGCTTCGGCACGACCGTCGAGACCGCGGCCGGCCGCGCCGAGCCCGTCGTGCGCGCCGAGCAGGTGCCGACGATGCTCGCCGTCTACGGCGTCGGCTTCGCCGCCGTCTTCGCCATCTTCTCTCTGCTCTACCTGCACGCCTACCGCAGACGCGCCGCGCTCGACCTGAACGAGCTTGAGCGCTTCGACACGCTCTCCTCGTTTCAGGAGAACGCGCTGATGTCGCTCATCGGCCTCGTCTCCGTCTCGCTCGCGCTCACGCGCAGCCCGCGCCTCGTGACCTTCTCCGGCCTCTCCTACTGGCTCATCGGCCCCGTCCTCTTCCTACACGGCTACGCACGCGGCCGACGGCGCCGCGCGCTCGAACGCCGCGCGGAAGAGGCCAAAGCTCAGGTCGCGGCGGTGGACACGAAGGCCGCGGGCGTCCTCGTCGCCGACGATTAAACGCGGCGGGCGCGGGCTCAGCACCGGCAGCCCTTCTAACCTTCCGGCTCCAAATTCAGGATGACTATTTCCGGCGGGACGCGGAAGCGGACGGGGATGATGCTCGTGCCGACGCCGCCGCTGACGAAGAGGTGACGGCCGCCCTCGACGACGTGGCCCATCGCGTAGCGCTGGCCGAAGCGCGAGGGCACGACGGGGCGGCCGACGAGTGGAAAGTTGACCTGACCGCCGTGCGTGTGTCCCGCAAGGGTGAGGCTTACGCGCGCGGGCACGCCGGGGAAGATGTCCGGGTTGTGCGTGAGGAGGAGGACGGGGTCTTCGCCCTCGACCTGACGGAGCGCGGCGGCGATGTCGGGCCTCTGCGTCCAGAGGTCTGCGACGCCTGCCAGCCAGAACGCGCGCCCGCCCGTCTCGACGCGCGCCGCGCTGTTCTCAAGCACGCGCACGCCCGCCGATTCGAGCGCGCGTGCGACGCGTCCGCAGTCGAACCAGCAGTCGTGGTTGCCGAGCACCGCGAAGACGCCGAGCGGCGCGCGCAGCCGCTTCAACTCTTCGGCTATCGGCTCGGGCTCGACGAACGTGCCGCCGAGCACGCCGCCGTGCTCCCCGCCCTCGTCCTTCTGCCCGCCGACGACGAAGTCGCCGAGCAGCAGCACCACGTCCGGCCGCTCGTCGTTCGTGCGCTCGACGACGCGCGCGAGCTTGTCGAGTCCGACGTGGGGCGAGCCGACGTGCAGGTCTGTCAGCACGGCCAGCTTCAATTCGCGGTGCTCCGCGTGCCATCGCGGGACGCGCAGACTGACGCGCGTGACCGTGACCGAAGTGGGTTCGAGCCAGAAGGCCCACGCCGCCAGCGACGCGAACAGGAGCAGAAGGACGGCGGCGACGACCTTCTTCTTCGACTTGAAGAATCGCGACATTCGTCAGGAGTTGAAGTGCGGGAAGCTCAGCCTCTTCGCCAAGCGGAGAGCGGGGCGCCGGTGCCGCCGCGTCGCCGGGCGACTATCTCGGCGAGGATGGCGAGCGCGACCTCTTCGGGCGAGACGGCGCCGATGTCGAGTCCGACCGGCGCGCGCACCTGTTTGAGCAGTTCCTCGTCGAAGCCCGCCTCGCGCAGACGCCCGAGCACGATGTTGGTGCGGCGACGGCTCCCAATCATCCCCACATAATCTGGACGCGCCGACAGCGCGGCCTTCATGCACTCTTCGTCCTCGTTGTGGCCGCGCGTGACGACGGCGACGTAGACGCCGCGCCCCGTGCCTACGGCCTCGCGCAAGGCTTCAGTCCAGCCGGGCGCGGCGACGAGTTCGATATCCTCTTCGGGGAAACGCTCGCGCGCGACGAAGTCGGCGCGGTCGTCGAGGAGCGTGACGCGGTAGCCGACGGCGTGGGCGAGCCGGGCCAGCGCCGCGCCGACGTGGCCTGCGCCGCAGACGACGACGCGCGGCTCGGGCTCGACGCGCTCGAACATGACGCGCGCCTCGCGCCACTCTTCGAGCGCGGGCGCGAACTCTCCGACCCGCAGCGTCGAGGCTTCCGCGCGCGACGAGAGGAAGGCCGCCGCTTGTTCAATCAACGCCTCGTCCAACGCCCCGTCGCCGGTCGTGCCCGTGCGTCCGCCCGTCTTCTCTATCAGAACTTTCGCGCCGACGCCGCGCTGCGCTTCAACCACCGTGACGAGCACGGCCAGCGCGCCCTCTTCAAGCACGCGCGCGAGCGCGCGAGTGAGTTGAGCCTGCGGGTTTTGAACAGGCGGGCTGTCCATCGGCGGGGTCAATCTTAACTTGAGAGTCGCGCGGGCCGTCTACTTCTCCGGCGCGCGGACTAACCCGACGGCGGCGAGGGCGCGGCGGACGAGCCAGACGGGGCCGACGATGAGGTAGACGGGGTTGCGGAAGAAGGCGGGGCTGTTGCCCTCGATGGCGTGCCCGACGAACTGGAAGACCCAGCCCACGACGAAGAGCCCGAGCGCCCAGCGCCAGTCCCAGAAGAAGAGCGGCAGGCTGACGACGATCATCGGGATGCCGATGGAGTGCGTTAGCCTGTTCAGAGGGTGCTGGTGCTTCGCCTTGTAGTTCTCTACGAAAGTTGTCGGCATGGCTGGCTCACTCCTTCGAGGGGTGATTTCTTATCACTTCACCGTCCCAAACGTCCAGAAAAATCTCCATCGTGCCGCCGCAGACCATGCCCTCTTCGCTGGCCTCGTCGGCGGTGAGCGTGAAGCGGTGCAGGCCCGCGCGCCCCGTTCGCAGGGCCGCGCGCGCCTCGGCCCAGACCTCGGCCTCGACGCAGCCGCCGCCGACGGTGCCCGCCGTCTGGCCGCCCTCGAAGAAGAGCATCTTCGCGCCGCGCCGCTGAGGCGTGGAGCCGCGCGTGTGCGCGACCGTGGCGACGACCACGCGCTCGCCGCGCGCCGCCGCCTCGCTGAGCAAACGGTAGAGTTCGTGCTTCGGGACGGAAGACATAAGAGACGGGGTGGAGTTTAAAGGTCTAAGATGACCTTGCCGTAGCTCCTGCGGCCCATCGAGCGAAAGTAACTGCCGCCGCTGAAGCGCCAAGGCAGGCTTGCGAGCAGTTCGGGCGCCTGCTCGGGCCGCAGCGACTCGACCATCTCGGGCGTGACCGGCCCGCGGTACCAGCGCCCGGACTCGGAGAAGAACTCGTACTCCACGAAGTAGCGGAGCCACAACTGCCCGCAAGCCTTGCACGTCTCCAACGTGACCTCGCCGTTGCGCCCCTTCGTCTCGTCCACGCCCAGCGGACGGGTGTCGTAGTCCGTGTACAGGAAAGGCGGCGTCATGCAACGACACTCGGACATGCCTTCTTCTCCCGAACGGCCCGCGGCATTTACTGACCTCCGACCTCTGACCTCTACTGCGGCGGCTGTGCCGGCGTCGGGGCCGGAGTGGGTTGAGGCGTCGCGCCCGTGTCGGTGGCGTTCGTGCTGCCGCCGGTCGTGCTCGTGCCGGCCGTGGGCGCGGACTGCTGCGCCTGATCGGCGGCCTCGACGCGCTGGCGCAGGCGCTCGACCTCGGCGTCGGCCGTGGCGACCGAGGCGTCGAGCCGCGTGTGGCTCGTGCCGAGCAGTTCGAGCTGCTTCCTGATGCGCGTCCGCTCGCGCTCCAACTGCTGCGCGATGGCGTCGCGCACCGCGCCGGGGTTGAGCGTGCCGACGAGCGCCGCGCGGCGCTGTATCGAGTCGGGCTGCGACTCGTAATCAATCTCGGCCAGACGCTCCTGCAACTCGAACTCCTTGTCGGTGACCTCGCGCAGTTGCCGGCGCAACTCCTCGGCGTGCTGCTCGGCGCGCGTCAGCCGCTCAAGGTCGTACATCGCGAGCTGGTCGGTCTTCATCTGCTTCAACTGGCCGGAGAGTTGTTCGACCTGCGACGAGAGGTCGCGCACCGTGCTGTGCAGGCGCTCGTTCTCGGCCTGCACGCTCTGCGTCTGCTGCCGCGTGCGCGTCGTCGTGCGGCGAGGCTGCGACTCCTGCTGCTCGTCGGCCGTGCTGACGACGCTCGGCTCGCCGTTCGTCGCGGGCGTCTCGGCGGGCTGCTGGCGCACCGGCGCAGTCGTGCGGCGCGAGGTGCGCCGCCGCTGCTGAGAGTTCGCGTCGGGGAGGAAAAGGAAGGTCGCGGCCAACAACGTCAGCGCGACGCATAACAGACTTCTCTTCATCACCGTCCTCCTTGAAAACCGCCGGGCTACACTGTCGGATGCGCGGCGCGGGCTGAAGGGTTTACACGCGCGCGCGCCGGCTCAGTTCCGCTTCCCCCACCCGGCCCAACTCCACACGCGTTGAAGCACGAGCGCCGCGAGCGCGACAACCACAAGGAACTTCAGCAGCCCCTCGAATACGACCCCCTCGCCGTGCAGCAACAACATAAACGCGAGCCTTCCGCCGCCGCGCCTTCAGGCCGGCTGAATCTTGAAGCTGATGTCCACGGCGCGCGCCGAGTGCGTGAGCGCGCCGACGCTGATGAGGTCAACGCCCGCCTCCGCGTACGCTCGCACGTTCTCAAGCGTGATGCCGCCCGAAGATTCGAGCAGCACGTCGGGCTTCAACCCCCGCGCGACCTCGACCAAGCGCCGAGTCTCTTCCGGCGTCTGGTTATCCAGAAGAAGAATGTCTGCGCCGGCCTCGATGGCGTCGCGCAGGTCGCGCTCGCGCGAGACTTCGACTTCGACCTTGTGCAGGTGGCCGACGGCCTTGCGCGCGCGCCCGACCGCCGTCGCCACGCCGCCAGAGAGCGCGATGTGGTTGTCTTTAATCAGCACGCCGTCGTCCAGACCAAACCGGTGATTGCGCCCGCCGCCCGTGAGCACCGCGTACTTCTCAAGCATGCGCAGGCCCGGCGCGGTCTTGCGCGTGTCAACGATCTGCGCGTCAGTCCCTTCGACGGCGCGCACGAACTCGCGCGTGAGCGTGGCGATGCCCGAGAGGCGTTGCATCAGGTTCAGGGCGAGACGTTCGCCCGCGAGCAGCACGTCGGCGAAGCCGGTCGTGCGCGCGATGACTTTTCCCGACTCGACTTCGTCGCCGTCCGCGACGAAGGCTTCTATCTGCTGCTGCGAGTCGAGCGTGGAGAAGACCGCCTCGGCGGCTTCGAGCCCGCAGACGACCATCGCCTCCTTCGCGATGAAGCGGCCCTTGGCGGACTGGCTGCGCATCACGGTTGACTGCGTCGTGATGTCGCCGCGGCCGATGTCTTCGTTCAGGAACGCGCCGATCTGCGAGAACAGCGCCCCCTCGTCGAGCCAACTCATTCGCCCAAAGCCTCCAACATCTCGCCCAGAGCCTTTATCCTCTGACTCACTTCCGCCGCGCGCCTGCGCAACTCTTCGACCTTCTCTGCGGGCGCGCGCTCGACAAAGTTCGGGTTCGAGAGCTGCGCCTCGGTTTTCTGTAACTCCTTCTCCTGCTTCTCGCGCTCGCGCGTGATGCGCGCGCGCTCCTGCGCGAAGTCAATCAAGCCTTCGAGCGGCACCGCGACCTCCGCCCCGCCCGCGAGCACCGCGCGGGCCGACGCGCGCGGCACGTCCGCCAGCGAGTCTTTAATATCAACCTCGCCCGCGCGCGTGAGCCGCTTAATCTGCGCGAGGCTGGCGTTGAAGATATTGCCGAGCCCGTTGCCGCCCGCGCCGATGACGAGGCGCACCTCCTCCGAAGGCTTCACGCTCAGCTCCGTGCGTATGTTGCGCACGCGCGAGACGAGTTCGATGACGGCGCGCATCTCCTCTTCGGCGCGTTCGTCAATGAGCGACTCGTCGGCGCGCGGGAACTCTGTGAGCATGACGGTCGGCGTCACGTCGGCCGCGCGGTAGGCCGCGTGCAGCGAGTCGCGCCCGACGCCGGGAAGGCGCTGCCAGAGTTCTTCCGTGATGAAGGGCATGAACGGATGAAGCAGACGCAGAGCCTGTTCGAGCACCGTCAGCACCCGGCTGCGCGCGGCGTCGCGTTCGGGCGAAGTGTCGCCCGCGGTCACGTCGGACTTCGACAGTTCGATGTACCAGTCGCAGAAGTCGTCCCAGAAGAAGTGGTAGAGCGAGTAGACGGCCTCGTGGAAGTTGTACTCTTCGATTGCGCGCCTAACGTCGCGCGCGGTCTTGTTCAGACGCGAGACGATCCAGCGGTCTTGCAGCGACCAACCGGCAGGCTCGCCCTCGAAGCCGCGGCCGACCTGCGCGCCCTCCGAGTTCAAAAGGCAGAAGCGCGCGGCGTTCCAAATCTTGTTGGCGAAGTTGCGGTAGCTTTCGACCTGATTGTCGTTCCAGCGCGTGTCGGTCGAGCCGATGGAGGCGAGCACCAAACGCGTCGCGTCCACGCCGTACTTGTCGAACACGTCGAGCGGGTCAACGCCGTTCCCCTTCGTCTTCGACATGCGCTGCCCGTGCTTGTCGAAGATGGTGCCGGTGATGAACACGTCGTCGAACGCCTTGCGCCCTTCGAACTTCATCCCCGTCATCATCATCCGCGAGACCCAGAGGAAGATGATGTCGCGCGCCGTGACGAGCACGGACGTGGGGTAGAAGGTTTTCAGGTCTGCCGAGTCCTCGTTAGGCCAGCCCAAAGTCGAGATGGGCCAGAGCGCCGAAGAGAACCACGTGTCGAGCACGTCCGGGTCTTGCTCAAGCTTGTCCGTGCCGGCCCGCGCGCGCGCCTCCTCTTCGGTGCGCGCGACGTAGACGTTGCCCGCCTCGTCGTACCAAGCGGGGATGCGATGGCCCCACCAGAGTTGCCGCGAGAGAGTCCAGTCGTAGAGGCCGGCGAGCCAGTTCTCATAGACCTTTTCGTAAGGGTTCTCGGGGACGAAGCGCGGCTCGTGCTTGTCGCGTATCAGTTCGAGCGGCGCGCGGCCGAGTTCGGCCTGCTTCAAAAACCACTGCGTCGAAATCAGAGGCTCGATGACCGTCCGGCAGCGGTTGCATTTCGTGATGGCGAACTCGTAGTCAACGACCTTTTCGAGCAGCCCAAGCTCTTCGAACTTCTCGACGACCTTCTCGCGCGCCTCGTAGCGGTCTAAGCCCTGAAACTCCGCGCCGGCCTCGGCCGTCATCCGTGCGAACTGGTCTATGACCTGCACCTGCGGCAGGTCGTGCCGCTTGCCCAACGCGTAGTCGTTCGGGTCGTGCGCGGGCGTGACCTTGACGGCGCCCGTGCCGAACTCGGGGTCAACGAACTCGTCGGCGACGACGGGAATCTCGCGGCCGACGATTGGAAGTATCAACGTCTGCCCGACGAGTTCTTTGTATCTTTCGTCCTTCGGGCTGACGGCGACGGCCGTGTCGCCGAGCATCGTCTCGGGGCGCGTCGTCGCGACGGTCACGCGGCGGTCGCTCCCCTTAACCGGGTATTGCAGGTAGTAGAGCTTGCCGGCCTGCGACTCCTTGTCAACTTCAAGGTCGGACAGCGCCGTCTGGTCTTTCGGGCACCAGTTAATCATGCCGGGGCCGCGATAGATTAAGCCCTCCTCGTAGCAGCGCACGAAGAACTCTCGGACGGCGCGCGAGAGGTGCTCATCCATCGTGAAGCGCTCGCGCGACCAGTCAACGCTCGCGCCCTCGCGCCGCATCTGTCGCGTGATCTCGCCGCCGTACTGCTCCTTCCACTTCCAGACGCGCGCGGTGAACTCTTCGCGGCCGATGTCGTGGCGCGTCTTACCTTCGTCCTTCTTCAACTGCCGCTCGACCATGATCTGCGTCGAGATGCCGGCGTGGTCTGTGCCGGGCAGCCAGAGCGTGCGGAAGCCGCGCATGCGGTGGTAGCGCGTGAGCACGTCCATGATCGTGTGCTGGAGCGCGTGCCCCATGTGGAGCGAGCCCGTCACGTTCGGCGGCGGGATGACGATTGAGTAGACCGGCGCCGACGCGTCCGAGTTGGCCTCGGGCGCGAAGCAGCCCTCGCGCTCCCAACGCGAGTAGTGACTCTCCTCCGCCTGCTTCGGGTCGTATGTCTTCGGAATCTCCATGACCTTTGATTATACGAAGCGGACAGGCAAAAGGGAAAAGGGGGCAGTAGGCAGTAGACAGTAGTCAGTAGTCAGTAGAAAAAGCAAAAGGAGGATGAGAAGCAGCGTGCCTCTCATCCTCCTACTGACTACTGTCTACTGTCTACTGCCTACTGCTTTTCTCCTCTTCGAGCTTCTGCTTAATCAGCAGTTCCGCCAGCTCGGGGACGACCTCCCAAGCGATTTCGCGGACGACCTTGTCGGACATCAGCTCGACGACGCGGCGGGCGATTGCGTCAATCGCCTCCTTCGAGAGCTGGTCGGCGCGCAACGGCTCTTCGACGCCGACGCGTGCTTGGCCGACGTTCGGTGCGGAGGCAGATTGGCCGGCGGGCGGCTTGGGCTGGTCGCCTTCGACGCTGCCGTCCGTGAACTCGCCTTCGACCGTCGCCGGGACGGGCTCCGCGGCGGGCACGACCTCCGGCTCGACCGAGCCGCGCGGGGCGCCGCCTTCAGACTCCTGCTCATCCTCCGCGCCGAAGACGAAGCCGCGCGGCCCGTCCTGCACGACCACGTCACGCCAAGGGGCGTCGTCCGTCGTGGCTTTGGCAGACGAGGCCGTCGCGGTCGTGGCGGACGAGGTGCGCTCGGCCTGCGCGAAGGAAGAGGATGAAGAGGCCGCCCCCGCGAATGAAGGTTGCGGCTCGCCGTGCGCGGCCTCTGCGAAGGCGCTCGGCGCGTCGGGGCGCGCGGCCGCGACGACGGGCTCGGGAACGCTGAAGGGCTCGGGCGCGCTCGCAGTCGCGGGCGCGGCGGCCGTCAAGGGCTCTTCGTCGTCAAAGCCGAGGTCGAGGATGAAGTCGTCGTCATCATCCGCCGCAGGCGCGGCCGCGGCGACTTCGTCCTGCCCGAGGTCGAGCAACGCGTCGTCGGAGGCCGCGGCGGACGCGGCCGTTGTGGTGCTCGCGGCGTTCGTGGCCGTCGCAGTGCTCGCGGCGTTCGTGGCGTCCATAACGTTCGTGGCGGTCGTAGCGTTCGCGTCGTGTGAAGTCTGCGGGGGGGTCTGTTCGTGCATCACGCTCTCTCGGGTCGGGGCTGTGAAATCGTCTTCGGTCAGGTCGGTCAGAACATCCGCCGTCGGCGCGGCCGCGGTCTGAACTGTCGCGCTCTCGTCTTCGCTCTCGTCTTCGTCTAGCGTCAGCGTCTCGGCGGCGCGTGCGCCGAAGCCGTGCGCCTCGTGCGACGCGTCGCCGTTCGAAGTGAAGTCCGTGTCGAAGTCCGGGTCTTGCCACTCGACAACCTTGTGCGCGCCCTCGGACGCGGAAGAGTCGGAGGCCGTCGCGTCGAAAGCGTCCGGGGCCGTCGCGCCGAAGATGCCCGCGGCGGGCATGTCGGTACGCCTGCGCCCCTCTCCGGCCCAAGGCTCGGGCGCGGGCGGCGCGGCTTTGAAAGACTCGGCGGGCTTCGCCTCGATCAGCTCGTCGTCGGCGAAGTCGGCGAAGGAGTGCGCGCGCGCGCCCGTGTCTTCCGCGGCGGGCGGCGGCGACACGTCGGCCGGCGCGACTTCCGGTGCGCGCTCTTCGCGCGCGGCCTCGTCCTTCGGCCCGGCGGACGAGCCGCCGCCGCCGAAGAGCGAGCCGACCTTACTGACCAGATCGCGTATGGATTGGAAGGGTTTCGTCACGAATGTGTCCGCGCCGACTCTGCGCGCCTCCGCTTCGTTGAATGTTTCGAATGTGCCGACGAGGAGGACGACCGCCACGCCCCGGAGCCTCGGGTCGCGCTTGACGCGCTCGCACAGCTCGTAGCCGTCGGGGCCGGGCATCCAGACATCCGCGAGCAGAACGTCGGGCGGCCGCCCCTCTTCGAGTGCGCCGAGCGCCTGCGTGCCGTCCGCCACCGCGACGACCTCGTAACCTTCGTCCTCGAAAGTGAGGCTGACGACCTTGCGTATCGTCGGCGAGTCGTCGGCGAGCAGCAGTTTCCGGCGTCCCGAGTCCAAACGGGTCTCCTTGTTTCGGGTGGCCGCCTCGGCCGGGGGGCAAAGGAACGCTTTCGCGCGGGGCTTGGGGCGGCGGGGCGTGCCGGCCACACGCGCCGAAAAAGCCGCGCGAAGGCCGCAAATCAAACCTAACACCCGCGCCGAAGTCGCGTCAAGCTGATTTTCCCCGAGCCTTTTCGGCGGGCCGTGTCTGGATTTCGGCGGCGCCTTCAAGCATATTATGCGCGCCCGGCGCGTGGGTTCGGGTTAAAAGGATGAGGAAGGAATCGGACTCACAAATACTGACGGCCGCGGGGTCGCTCGACGCCTCGAAGTACGACACCGACAAGGCCGTACACACTCACTACCTGCGCAACTACGAGGAGCTGTTCCGGCCGCTCGCGGGGCGCGACGTACGTCTGCTCGAACTCGGCGTCCTCAAGGGCGGCTCGCTCCTGCTCTGGCGTGACTACTTCGAGCGCGGCGTCGTCGCCGGCCTCGACCTCAACCCCGCGCACGTCGAAGACCCCACGGGACGCATACGCATCTATCAGGGCGGGCAGCAGGACACAGCGCTCCTCGACCGCATCGCGCGCGAGTGCGCGCCCGAAGGCTTCGACGTGATAATTGACGACTGCGCGCACGTCGGCGAACTCGCGCGCATAAGCTTCTGGCACCTCTTCGAGCACCACCTCAAGCCGGGCGGCCTCTACGTCATAGAGGACTGGGGCACCGGCTACTGGGAGTCTTGGCCCGACGGCGTGCGCTACCGTCCGCGACGTGTGGCGGCGCCGCACGGCCGCTTCCGCTACCGTTTGGAGCGCGCCGCGACGCGGCTGCAAGCGGGCTCGCTCGGCCGCCTGCCGCTCGCCGGCACGCTCGCCAACGCCGCCAAGCGCCTTCTACAGCGCGGCCTCTACAACAGCCACGACTACGGCATGGTCGGCTTCATCAAGGAGCTCGTTGACGAGCTCGGCATGGCCGACATCACGCACCCCGAGTTCGGCATAAGCCCACCGCGCGCCTCTCGCTTCCGCGAGATACGCCTCTCGCACAGCCACATCTTCGTCTTCAAAGCCTGAAGGAAAGGTTAACGGCTGACAGTCACGTCGTCGGCCGTGCCCTGTTTGCCGTCGGGGCCGTCGGAGCCGAGCGTGTAGGAGTCGGCCGTGCCGGCGTAGCGGTAGGGGTTGTGCCAAGGGTCGAGGCGGATGACGCGCTTGGCGTAGCGCGGGCTGAGGTGGTCGAAGAGGACGACCGAGTCGCGCGCGACGACGTAGAAGCCGCGCTCGCGCCTGAAGGCTTCGAGCGCTTCGGCGACCGCCGCGAAGTCCGCGCTCACCTGCTTGGTCTTCCGCGCGTCGGCCGCGCGCCAGAGTTCTTCGAGGTCGCCCGACGACTCGCCGCCCGCCGAGGCTTCCGACACACGCCAGCGGCCTCGGGCGTCCCTCTCAAGGCTGAACGCGGCGGCGACGACGACCTCTGCGACGGCCGACGAGCCCATCAGCGAAAGCTGCTTGACCGTGAGCGGCCCGCGCGTCAGAGGCTCGACGCTCGCCTTCTTCTCCTCGTCCTTCTTCTCTTCCTCGCGCTTCTTCTTCTCGCCCTTCTTCGCGGCGGCCTCGCCGGCCTCCTCTTCCACGTCCAGCGCAGTGACGTTCCAGCCGGCCCCGACTTTGGACTGCCGCGCCTCGAACTCTGTCACCAACTCTTCGAGCGCGCCCCGCGCGGCTTCGAGGCGTGGCGCGAAGGCCGGCGACGAGAGCATGTCGAACTCCTCCCAAGAGCGGTCACCCGTGCGGAACTCGACCGCGCGCCAGCGCTTAATCTTGAAGACGCCGCCCGTCTGCGGCACGCGCTCGTCCTCGACGCGCTCGAAGCGGAACGCCATCGTCACGTCTGCCTCCACAAGTACGGGTGACGTGCCGGCCGGGCTGACGGTCTTGACTTTGACCGCCCCCGTGCTCAGCGCGAAACGCGGCGACGCGGCGACGGCACGCCGCGCCTCCTTCGTGCTCAAAGCGGGCTTCGGTTTCTTCTGCGCCTGTGCCGGCGCGGAAGGTAAAAGTAAAAAGGCGAAAGGCAAAAGGAGGATGAGACGCAGCGTGTCTCTCATCCTCCTTTCGATTTTTGCCTCTCGCCTTACGACTTTCGCCTTCATCCTCAGTTGTCCGTCGGCGTGATCTGGAAGCGCCCGAGTATCCGGTCGGCAGCGTCGCGCGCGGCCTGCTCAAGCTCGTGCTGCGAAGGGTAGCGCTCGATGCCGCCCGCCGGGACGGGGACGGGGATGCCTTTGACGCGCGCCGTCTGCCGGTAGGGGCGCTGGTAGACCGTGTCTATGAACTTGATGTCGCCGGTCTTCGGCGCGTAGACGAGAGTCCTGATGACGAGCGTGCGCGAGTCAACGCGCCCGCCCGAAGTCGCGGCGTAGTTCTCCTCCTCCAACTGGAAGAAGACGACGTAGGCGGTCGTCTCGTCCTTCGCGCGCTTACGAGCGTCCGCGCGGCCGCCCGTGCCCGCGTTCGTCACCGAGACGGCCTGCGACTGCCCGAGCCGGCGCACGAACTGGTCGGCCACGCCGTCGCGCGCCATCGGGTCAATGATCGTGAGGGCGTCCTCCGTGCCGCGCATGGCGACGAAGCTGACGAGCGCGTCCGGCCTCTTCGGCGTGTCCTTCTTCGGCCCGGACTCCGACTCGCCCTGCGGCGCCGTGTCGGAGGGCACGGGCGAAGGCGACTTCGCACCCTTGCGCCCCGACTGCGCCCACGCGCCCTGCGCGCCCAAGGCGAGCGCGAGCAGCAGCGCCGCCGTCTTCAAAAGGTCAGGCTTCAACATCCGTACTTCCTCCTGACTGGCGCGGCCCGGCGGGCTTTACTCTACTGCCCGGCGCGCGTCTTGTTGATTAGCATGCGCAGCATGACCTGTAGCTGTGAGGTCGTGAAAGGTTTTGGGAGGAAGACGACCGCGCCCGCGGCGAAGCTGTCGGACGAGAGCTTCGGGTTCTGCTCGGCCGTCATCATCATCACCGGAATCTTCATCAGCTTCCGCTCGGTCTTCATGTAGCGGACGAGCTCCGGCCCCTGTATGTGCGGCATCACCACGTCGAAGACGCACGCGAGGAAGTCGCCGCCCTTCTGAAGGAGCTGGTACGCCTCGCGCCCGTCGCGCGCCGGCACCACCTCGTAACCCTCCTTCTCGACAATCGCCGTCACCAGACGCAGTATCGCCGGGTCGTCGTCCGCCACGAGGATGCGGCGTGAGGCTTCGTTCTGCGCAGACACTTCTCTAAAAACCTCCGGTCAGACTTCAACAGTTCTGCCGCTCTCGTCGGCGCGCGCCAGCCGGGCGGCCAAGGTGATTGCGGCGACCATGCTCGAATGTTCCGCGACGCCGCGCCCCGCGATGTCGAAGGCCGTGCCGTGGTCAACGGAAGTGCGTATGAACGGGAGCCCGAGTGTGACGTTGACCGCCTCGCCGAACGAGAGGCACTTCACGGGGATCATCGCCTGATCATGGTAACACGAAATGACCGCGTCGAACTCGCCGCGCGACGCGCGCAGGAAGACCGTGTCGGCCGAGTGCGGCCCTGACACTTCCAGACCCGCCTCCCTGCACTCTTCGACTGCCGGCATAATCTCGGCCGACTCCTCGACGCCGAACAGCCCGCCCTCCGCGCCATGCGGATTCAACGCCGCCACCGCGATGCGCGGCCGCTCGATGCCCCAACGCTTCAACTCGCGCTCGGCCAGCCGCGTCACGCGTACGATGCGGCTCTTCTCGACGAGCCGAATCGCCTCGGCCAGAGGGACGTGCGTGGAGATGAGTACGATGCGCAGGTTGGAGGCGACGAAGGCCATCGCGCACTCGGGCGTCGAGGTCAGGTGCGCGAGGAATTCCGTGTGGCCGGGGAAGCTGTAGCCGCCGAGGAAGAGAGCGCGCTTGTTTATCGGCGCGGTCGCGATGGCTTCGACCGCGCCCGCCCCGCACAACTCGACCGCCGCCTCTATGTACTGCGCGGCGGCGCGTCCCGCCTCGGCCGACTCGACGCCGGGCGCGACCGAGGCGCCGATGTTGTCGAGGTGGTAGATGACGGGCGCGCCGTCCGAACTGTCGGGGAGTGCCTCGCCGCGGCGCACTATCTCGTAGCCGCAGCGCAGGTCGAGTTTGCGCGCCGTGTGCGCGAGCAGTTGCGCGTCGCCGACGATGACGGGCGCGCAGGCCGCGAGCACCTCGGCCTCGGCGACCGCCTTGAGGACGACCTCGGGGCCGATGCCCGCCGGGTCGCCCATCGTGACGCCGATGCGCGGGAGACGGGCGCCCGCGCCGCGCGCCCCCGAAGCGGCCGGCTCTGGTAATTGCTCGTTCATGTCTCGAAGCCGGGAACGGGCGTGAGGGTTGACGGGGAACACCGCCGCGCCGTCGGCCCCGGCGCGCTCGGCCGCCTCTTAGTCGCCCGAATCGTCGCCGCCGCCGTCGCGGTCTTCGGCCTTGAACATGTACTTGATGTTGTGCTTCAGGAGCATGATGTTGGGCGCGCCCTTGCGGTTGATCTTGAGCGCCGCGCGGTCGTACCACTCGATGGTGCCCTCGACCTCCTCGCCGTCAAGGAGGACGATGACCATCAGCGTGTGCTGATCCATCTGCTTCTTGTAGTAGAAGATTTCGGCGCTCGTCTCGGCGGGCGGAATCTTCTTGCGCCCGAGGGCGGCGGCCGAAGAGGACTCGCGCGCCGGGGCGCTCTCGCGCGCCTCGCGCGGCGCGGCGCCTCCGGAAGAGCGGTGCTGCGCGGCGC
>DATFHD010000123.1:0-49484 GCA_035248785.1 Pyrinomonadaceae bacterium
CCTCGTCGGCCGCTTCCTGCTCGAAGGCGAGGAGACCGTCTGGCACGACGGCCCGCTGACGGCGGCCGTGCGCGGCGGCGCCATCTGCTATCTGGACGAGGTGGTCGAGGCGCGCAAGGACACGGTCGTCATCATCCACCCGCTGACGGACGACCGCCGCCGCCTCCCCATCGAGAAGCGCGGCACGATACTGGACGCGCCGCCCGACTTCATGCTCGTCGTCAGCTACAACCCCGGCTATCAGTCCATCCTCAAAGACCTCAAGCAGTCCACGCGCCAGCGCTTCGTCGCGTTGGAATTCGACTACCCGCCGGCCGAGCTCGAAGCCGAAATCGTCGCGCGCGAGGGCGGAGTCTCGCTCGAACAGGCGCGCGACCTCGTCCTCATCGGCCAGAAGGTCAGGAACCTACGCGGCCACGGACTCGAAGAAGGCGTCTCCACGCGCCTCCTCATCTACGCCGCCCAGCTCACCGCCCGCGGCATCCCCGCGACAGCCGCGGCCGAAGTCGCCCTCTGCTCCCCCATCACCGACGACCGCGACCTCCAACGCAGCATCCGCGAGATCGTGACGACGGTGATTTGAGCCTTATTGCTTCGGCGGCCTGCGTCGCGGAGACCGAAGATGCTGACGGCAGTCCTGTCAACGCTCGTCCTCGCCTCCGCGTTACTCAACATCCGCGCCGAGCACAGAAGCGACAGGCGTCAGGTCTACATCTTCAAGCCGCTAACGACGGCCCTCATCATCTTCGTCGCGCTGCAAGCGAAGCACGCGAACGCTCCGTCTTACCCTCCCTTAATCGTCGCGGGACTTATCTGCTCGCTCGCGGGCGACGTGTTTCTGATGCTGCCACGCGACAGGTTCGTGGCGGGGCTGGTCAGTTTTCTCTTCGCGCACATCCTGTACACAGCGGCATTCACGCTCGACGGCTGGCACGTGCGTGCGTGGACGGCCGCCGTGTTCGCGGTCTACGGCTTCCGCATGCTGAGCATCCTCTGGCCGCGCGTCGGCGGTTTGAAGGTGCCCGTGGCCGTCTACATGACGGTCATCCTGTTGATGGCTTTGCAGGCTTCGGGCCGCTGGCTTGAGGTCGGCGGTTGGGCCGGCGCGTCGGCCGGCGCGGGCGCCGTGCTGTTCGTCGTGTCGGATTCGGCGCTGGCGTGGGAGAGGTTCGTGGAAGAGTTCCGCGGCGCGCAGACCGTCGTACTCGGGACTTACTTTGCCGCGCAGTGGTTGATTGCCCTTTCGACATAGACATTCTAAGCTGAGGCCGATGGCCGAGAAGTACATTTTCGATTCGGAAGAGGAGAACGGCGAGGAGGGACGGCCGCTGGAGCGTGAGCTGCGCGAGCGTCTGAGGTCGGTGCGCGACGCGGGCGAGCGGCGGACGATTGCGGGGCTGGCGCGCGAGGTCGGGAAGCTGCCGCGCGACGTTGCGCGCGCGGCGCTCGAAGTGGGCGCGGGGCTGGCCGCGTTGTCGTTGCGCGCGGGCGTTGACTTCCTGCGGGTGGTGCCCGAGGCGGCGCGCGTGCTCGACGCGGAGGAGTTGCGCGCGTGGGGCGATCTGGGGCGGCGGCTGGTGATGGCCGACGCGGAGACGGGCGCGGCCTTCATCGCGTCGGGCGCGGCGGAGTTGGCGGAGGTGCCGCGCGGTGCGAGGCTGCTGCTGTTGCAGGTCTGCGGGCGGCAGTTGTCTCTCTCCACCTCGTTCGCGCTTGAGACTTACAGGCGCGGGCCGGAGGTAGCGCGTGCGGTGAACGATGCAGCGCGTCTGCGGCAGGTCTTCGAGGTCGCGCTCGAAATCGCGCGCCGCTCGGCCCGCCACAGCGCAGACTTCCTCACGGCCACGCCCGCCGTCGCCGCGCGTCTCTCCGCGTTTGAAGATGAAGGCCGCGCTGTCGGAAATGAAAGTGAAGGCCGCGCCGTCGGGAATGAAGATGAGAGTGGGGCTGCCGTAGCTCGTCCCGATGGCGAGGGCGTTTGGGCGGCGGCGTTGGGGTTGGCGGGCGCGTACGCGCAGAGAGTGGGCGGCATCGCGGCAGACATGTGGGCGGCGCTGCCATCGGCGACCGAAGGCTTGAGCGCGGATGAGACGCTCAGCCTCTTCCGTCAGTCCGAAGGTTTTCTTGACCGCGGCGGCGCGGCTGCTCTGCACGTGCTCGTGTCGGGCGGCGAAGTGCTGCGGCTCGTGCCTCGCGCGTTCGAGCCTTGGGGCGCGCTGCTGCGCACGGTGGCGTCGCACAACAACGCGTGCCTCGTCGCGCTGGCGCGGACGGGGCCGGCGGCGCTGCGCACGCTCGCCGAGCACAGGCCAGACCGCGAGCGCTTCACGGAGGTCGCGCTCGCGGTCGTCGAGGCGGCGCACGAGGTCGCGCGGGTGGACGCGGAGTCGTCCATCTCGCTCTTTCGCGCGGCGCCGCAGGCGCTCCGCACCGCGACGCTCGAACAGTTCCGCGGATGGTCGCGCGAGGGGCTGCTGTCGGAAGGCTTGAGCCCGCGCGCGCGCCGCAGCTACTTCGCGCTTGAGACGCGCCGCAGCAATGAGCAGTTGCAGGGCGCGGGCTCGCGCGACGGGCTCGCGCTCGAAGAGGTGGCGCAGACCTTGAGGCTGTACGTCGAGGGGTTGACGGGCCGCGCCGTCGAGGTCGCGCCGCTCGCGGCCATCCCCGACGAGCAGCGCATCGGCGACGGGCGCACGATACACCTGCCTTCCGTCGTCTCTGAGTTCGGCGAGCGCGAGATGGACTTCCGCCTCTACAAAGTCCTCGCCGCGCACGCCGCGGGGCAGATAGAGTTCGGCACGCGCGAGCCCTCGACCGCAGACCTGCGCGCGGCCTACGCCTCGCTCTCAGAGCTTTACGCGCCCGAGAACGTGGACGCGCTCGACGCCTTCGCGCTCGACGGTTACATCAACGACCCCTCGAAGTCAGAACGCGCGCTCGCGCCCGAAGAGGAGGCGCGGCTCGCCGAGAAGAGGCGGCGCGTGCTGCCCGAAGGCGGCGACTACCGCGCCGCGCTCGCTCTCTTCCCGCAATCGGGCCTCGCGGCGCGCATCTTCGGGACGCTTGAGAACGGGCGCATTGACCGAAGACTTCGCCGCGCCTACCGCGGCCTCGCGCGCGACCTCGAACTCGTCCGCGAACACCTGCGCCGCAACCGCCCGCGCATCGTGAGCTTGCCTGTGACGCTCATCCCGTTCGAGCTGCTCTTCCAGATTACGCTCTGCGGCGGCGCGCTCGACGACGCGCGAGCGGTCTACGGCCAGATCGTCTCCGAACTCGAATCAATCGTCGCCGAATACCTTTCCGGCGCCGACGCCACGGTGGCCGACACACTGATGGCGACCTCGCGCGTCTACACGCTCTTCCAATCGGTCGTGCCCGAGATGACCGAGCGGCAGACCGAGGCGGACGAGGAGAGCGGCGCAGACCGCGAGGGCGGCGCGCAGTCGAACCTCGAAGACGAGGGCGAGGAGGGCGACGACGTTGGCGAAGACGAGCGGCGCCGTGAACAGCGTCGGCGCGACGCGCGCGAGCTGTTCAACGCGTGGGCCGCGAGCGAGGCCGAGTCGGACGGCGAGGAGATGCTGACGGGCGCAGAGCGCTGGATGTCCGGCGAGTCGGCCGAGCAGGCACTTGAGCAGGGCGAAGAGGCTTTCGAGTACGACGAGTGGGACAGGGAGCTTTCGGACACGCGCGTCGGCTGGTGCCGCGTCGTCGAGAAGCGCGTCAGGCGCGGCGACCGCTCGTTCGTCGAGTTGACGCGCTCGCGCTACCGCGGCGTCATCTCCTCAGTCCGCCACCAGTTTCAACTGATGCGCCCCGAGAGCCTCCGGCGCGTGGCGAACGAGTTGGACGGCGACGACTACGATTTGAACGCGCTGATTGACTACGTCATAGACCGGCGCGCAGACGGCCAGCAGTCCGAGCGCGTCTACACCAAGCGACTCCGCCGCGAGCGCGACGTGGCCGTCTCGTTCCTGCTAGACCAGTCTTCCTCGACGGCGCGCACCATCGGCCGACACCCCTTGCAGCCCTACACGCATCCGGGCCGGCGCATCATCGAGGTCGAGAAGGAGGGCTTGGTGCTGATGAGCGAAGCGCTCGAAGCCGTCGGCGACCCTTACAGCATCTACGGCTTCACGTCGGAGGGGCGACGCAACGTGAAGTTTTACGTCATCAAAGATTTCGGCGAGCCCTACGCGGGCGAGGTCGAGCAGCGCATCGGCGGCATCAACTACCAGAACAACACACGCCTCGGCGCCGCCGTCCGCCACGCCGCCGCCAAGCTGCGCCGTCAGGAGGCGCGCACGCGCCTGCTCATCGTCCTCTCCGACGGACGCCCCTACGACCACGACTACGGCGACGCACGCTACGCACGCGAAGACACACGCGAAGCCCTCAGACAGGCCCGCCTCGACGGCATCACCCCCTTCTGCGTCACCATTGACCGCGACTCCGAGTCGGAACTCCGCGACCTCTACGGCGAAGTCGGCTACACCATCATTGACGACGTGCTCTCCCTTCCCGAACGCATGCCCGCCATCTACCGCCGCCTGACGACATGAAGGCGCTGATTTTGGTGTCAGGCTTCACCCTTTTGAGCTATACTTTTCGCCGATGAGTCAGGCCATAACTACAGTGCCGTTGACCGCTGGCGAAGCAGGAGTTCTGCTCGTTGCCGGCACCCGCGTCCCGCTCGACTCGGTTATTTACGCCTTCGATGAAGGCGCGACGCCGGAAGAGATAGCGCAGAACTTCCCAACGCTCGACTTGGCTGACATCTACGCCGTCGTCAGCTACTACCTACAGAACCGCGCGGAGGTCGAAGAGTATCTTGAGCGGAGGAAGGTACAGCGGGAGGAGATAAAAAAAGACCTTCAAGCGCGATTTAGCCCTCACGGAATACGTGAACGCCTCTTGGCTCGTAAACGATAACTGCGGCCGGCCCTTTAAAATTATTCTGTTGCCCGCGACTCTGACGCGACCTTAACAGTCGCCCGGATGTCCCGGGCAATTTTTAGTTTGAGGATGCGCTTAGCGACTGACGAAAATTTCGACAATCGTATTCTGCGTGGGCTGCTGCGCCGTAGGCCGGGACTAGACATCGTGCGCGTGCAGGACGTGGGGCTCGCAGGTTGGAGCGATGCTGATGTGCTTGCATGGGCGGCAAGGGAAGGTCGCATCCTGCTCACCCATGATGTAACGACGATAGGGCGGTACGTATACGAACGCGTCCAAGCAGGATTACCTATGCCCGGAGTTTTTGTGGTGAGTCAGCAAACTCCCATCGCACAGGCCATCGAAGACATCCTGCTCCTCGCCGAGTGCAGCATTGAGGGCGAATGGGAGGGGCGGGTTCAGTTCTTACCTTTCTAATCTTAAAAAAAGTGCTTGACCCTGACGTTACGTCAGGGAATAGCATCGGTGTGTGAGGAGGTGAGTGGGTTGGAACGGGCGGAGGAGAGGCTGTACAGGGCGAGCGAGTTCGCGGCGCTGACGGGGGTGACGGTGCGGACGCTGCACCATTACGACCGGGCGGGGCTTTTGAGGCCGACGCGGCGGACTGAGGCGGGCTACCGCCTGTACGGCGCGCGCGACCTCGCGCGGCTGCAACAGATTCTGACGCTGAAGTTCGTGGAGCTGCCGTTGGAGGAGATAAAGCGCCTGCTCGACGGTCGCACGCTCGATCTGGCCGAGACGCTGCGGCTACAGCACGAGGCTTTGACGGAGAGGCGCAGGCAGTTGGACATGGCACTGCGCGCCGTGCGCGAGGCCGAAACAGTCGTCGCGCGCGGCGGCGAGCCCGACTGGGAGGCTTTCAGAAAGATTGTGGAGACGATCACCATGCAACACGACAACGAGTGGATGAAGAAGTATTACACAGAGGAACAATTGTCCGACCTCGCGCGGCGCGGCACGCCGGAGGTTTTGGAGCGGGGGCAGCGCGACTGGCAGCAGCTCATCTCGGAGGTGCAGACGGCCGTCGCCGAGGGCGTTGACCCTGCGAGCGAGCGTGCGCAACTCCTCGCCGCGCGATGGGAAGGGCTCATCGAGCAGTTCACGGGCGGCGACCCCGGCATCCACGAAAACCTGCGCCGGCTCTACGCGGATCAGGCCAACTGGCCCGCGACCTTCCAGAAGCCCTACGGCGACGACGTGGGCGCCTTCATCTGCAAGGCGAAGGAGGCGGGGGAAGAAAAGTAGACAGTAGTCAGTAGTCAGTAGGAAGAAGCAAACGAATCGGCGGAAAGAAGCGACGGAGGGCGGCGCGTCTCTCATCATCAACCGACGATGAGAGACGCGCCGCCCTCCGTTTCTACTGACTACTGTCTACTGTCTACTGTCTACTTCCCCTCTCACAGCGCCGACCTGATGACGTTGGCGAGGGCGGCGGTCTCGCGTTGGACGCATTGGCGCGCGTCTTCGCCGGGGAGTGGGGTGGGGAGTTGCGTCGGGTGGAAGACGACTTCGACGCGGCTGAAGCGCGGGACGCGCTGGCCGCGCGGCCAGACGCGCTGGCCGCCGCGCACTGTGACGGGGAGGACTGCGGCGCCCGCTTCGAGCGCGAGCCGGACGGCGCCGGCCTTGAAGCGTGCCAACTCGCCGTCGGCGTAGGCGCGCTGCCCTTCGGGGAAGATCATCACGGCGCCGCCCCCGCGCAGCCATTGGAGCGAGCGACGGTAGGCGGTCGGATTGCCGCGGTCTAAGACGAGCGGCCACGCGCCCAGAAACTCAAGCGCCTTGCCCGCGACCGGCCACCCGAACGCCTCGTCCCACGCGAGGAACCGCAAAGGGCGTGGCACGCGCGCTCCGATCCAGAAAGGGTCAGCGTAGGTCTGGTGGTTGGCCGCGATGACGAGCCCGCCTTCGGCCGGGATGTGCTCCAAGCCGCGGTACGTGATGCGCCACAGCGCGCGAGAGACGGCGAAGACGACGGGCCGCATCGCGTTCAGAAACCACTGCGGCGCGGGGCGCGGCTCCGCCGTCTCGCGCTTCGCCCCGTTCGAGTTTGCCGCCCCGCTCAAAACGTCTCCCCCTTGACCCTTCTACTCGATGCCTTCGAGCGGCCAGCGCCTGTCTATGAATTCGAGGTGGAGGCGCGGGATGCCGTCGGGGCCCGTGCGCGCGGCGCGGACGGCGGCGACCACGGACATTCCCGTCTCGGTGCTCGTCAGACGCACGAAGCGCCCGCGCTCGACCTTGAGCGTCGTCCAGACGGCGGCGCCGCGCGGGCTGATGTTCTCCGTCACCGTCTGCTCGCTCTGGCTCACGCGGCCTTCCTCGTCGAAGACCTCGACGCGGACGGGCAGCGCCATCTGTAGACGCGTTTGCTCTGAGCGCGAGGCGGCGGGCGGCGCCTCGACCTCGCGCAGCTTCCAGAGGTTGTCATCGGTCGAGCGCGAGTCAATGTCGTAGAGCGTGGCGGGCTGACTGAGGTAGCTCGCGGGCGGGTTCTTCCCCGTGAAGGCCACGCCGACCTCGTACTGCATGATGAGTTCGACGCCGCCCGCGCCCGTCTGCGGCCGCAGCGTGACGTGGCGGACGAGCGCCCAGACGCGGTACTGGTCTTCGATGTGGTCGAAGCAGCGCAGCTGGCGCGGCATCGAGAGCATCAGGTGCAGGAGACGGCCGCGCTCGGTCGGCCGCGTGAGCATGAAGCGCGCGCCGAAGGGCGTCACGTCAATCAGGCGCGACATCTCGACCCACTCGTGTTCGGCCGTCTCGCGGCAGTGAACGCGCACGGGGAGCGCCAGCTTGATGCGCTCGCGCAGCCGCTTCGATTTGTTGCCGGCGTTGTCCAATTTCGGGGTCTTTTTCCGGGCCGGGGAAGCCCCGAAAACCATCGCCCGCGCCCCGCCCTGCGGGGAGTCCGCGAAAAGGGTAAAAGCGTTGATTTTACAGGGGTTTTTGCCCGCCGCCGGGGTTGCTAAAATGCCCTTTCCGGGCTACAATATGTCGTACCTTCCGAACGCCTCTTTCCGCACCGGAGGGTACGCCTCGGACAGTTCAAATTCGCGCCCCGCGGGGCCATTTTGCGCCGGGCCTTGGGCTTTCGGGGCCGGCCGTTAGTGTAGAGACTGAAAAGCGCGCCGCCGGGGCGCGGCAGATTGTACCGGAAAGGTTTATTAGATGGAAACTATTGATCGCAAC
The DNA here is from genome assembly GCA_035248785.1 of Pyrinomonadaceae bacterium. Lineage (GTDB taxonomy): Bacteria > Acidobacteriota > Blastocatellia > Pyrinomonadales > Pyrinomonadaceae > QHXN01. The sequence continues at coordinate 8,152 of DATFHD010000123.1, forward strand.
TACGTCAACATCGAAGACGAGATGCGCCGCTCGTATCTCGACTACGCCATGTCGGTCATCATCGGGCGTGCGCTGCCGGACGTGCGCGACGGGTTCAAGCCCGTCCACCGGCGCGTGCTCTGGGCGATGCACGAGCTCGGCAACTCCTATAACAAGGCTTACAAGAAGTCTGCGCGCATCGTCGGCGACGTGATCGGCAAGTACCACCCGCACGGCGACTCGGCCGTCTACGACACCATCGTCCGCATGGCGCAGGACTTTTCCATGCGCTACCCCTTAGTTGACGGGCAGGGCAACTTCGGCTCGGTGGACGGCGACTCGGCCGCCGCGATGCGCTACACCGAGGCGCGCATGTCGAAGATCGCCGCCGAGATCTTGGCCGACATCGAGAAGGAGACGGTCAACTTCAACCCGAACTACGACGAAAGCTTGAGCGAGCCCTCGGTGATGCCGACCCGCGTGCCGAACCTCCTGCTCAACGGCTCCGAGGGCATTGCCGTCGGGATGGCGACGAAGATTCCGCCGCACAACCTCGGCGAGATCGTGGACGCCACCATCGCCCTCATCAAGAAGCCGAACATGAAGGAGGCCGAGCTGCTCTCGCTCGTCCCCGGCCCCGACTTCCCCACCGGCGGCTTCATCTACGGGCGCGAAGGCATCCGCTCGGCCTACACCACGGGGCGCGGCATCATTCAGGTGCGCGCGCGCGCCGGCATTGACCGCATCGGGCGCGGCTCGACCGAGCGCGACGCCATCATCATCACAGAGATTCCGTTTCAGGTGAACAAGGCGCGCCTCATCGAGCGCATCGCGGAACTCGTCAACGAGAAGAAGCTCGACGGCATCGCCGACATGCGCGACGAGTCTTCGCGCGACGGCATGCGCGTCGTCGTCGAGCTCAAGCGCGACGCCGTCCCGCAGGTGGTGCTGAACAAGCTCTACAAGCTGACGCCGATGCAGAGCACGTTCGGCGTCATCAACCTCGCCATCGTCAACGGCCAGCCGCGCGTGCTCAAGCTGCGGGAGATGCTCGAACACTTCATCGAGTTCCGCCGCGAGGTCGTGCGCCGCCGAACGGAGTACGATCTCCGCAAGGCTAAGGCGCGCGCGCACATCTTGGAGGGCTTGAACAAGGCGATTGACCAGCTCGACTACATCATCCCGCTCATCCGCAACGCGCGCTCGGTGGACGAGGCGCGGCTGTGGCTCACGAACAACACGGCCACGATGACCGAGGTCAAGCAGTGGAAGGGCACGCCCTCGGACGTGACGGTCGCCGGCTTCATCGAGAAGCTGAAGAAGGTGACGAAGCGGCTCGAATTCTCCGAGCAGCAGGCGCAGGCCATCCTCGACCTTCAGCTCCGCCGCCTGTCGGCGCTCGAACGTCAGAAGATCATTGACGAGTACGAGCAGATTATTAAGCTCATCGCCGAGCTGGAAGACATCCTCGCCAACGAGGCGAGCTTGCGCCGCGTCATCGTCAAGGAGCTTGAGGACGTAAGGAAGGACTTCGGCGACGCGCGCCGCACGCAGATTATTGACGAGGGCGTCGAGCTTTCAATCGAGGACATGATCGCCGACGAGGACGTGGCGATTACCGTGACGAAGAACGGCTACGTCAAGCGCACGGCCGTCTCGACGTACCAGCGGCAGGGGCGCGGCGGCAAGGGCCGCTTCGGCGCGGGCACGGGCAAGAGCGAGGACTGGGTCGAGCACCTCTTCATCGCCTCGACGCACTCATACCTGATGATCTTCACGGACGACGGGCAGGTCTTCAAGCTGAAGGTACACGAGATACCCGACGCGCTCCCTTCGGCGCGCGGCAAGGCCGTCGTCAACCTCATCAACATCCCCTCGGCGCGCAAGCTCGCGGGCGTCATCCCCGTGCGCGAGTTCGCCGAAGGCAAGTACGTCGTGATGGTCACGCGCAACGGCGTCATCAAGAAGACGGAACTGTCCGAGTTCCGCAACATACGCTCGAACGGCATCAACGCCGTCAACGTGGACGAGGGCGACGAGCTGCTGGACGTTGTCCTGACCGACGGCACGAAGCGCATCTTCATCGCCACGCACGACGGGCTGGCGATACGCTTCGACGAGTCGGACGTGCGGCCGATGGGTCGCACGGCGCGCGGCGTGCGCGGGATTGACTTGCGCAAGGGCGACTACGTCGTCTCGGTCGCAGCCGTATCTGCGGACGACTCGGAGCGGATGCTCTCGGTCTCGGAGTGCGGCTTCGGCAAGCAGACGCCGATCACGACCTACCGCTTGCAGTCGCGCGGCGGCAAGGGCGTCATCAACATGAAGACGACGGAGAAGACCGGAAAGGTCGTCGCCGTCTTCCCCGTGGACGAAGAGTCCGAGATGATGATTATCACCAAGCAGGGCAAGCTCATACGCATCGAGGCGGGCGAGATACGCAAGACCGGCCGCTCCGCGCAGGGCGTCCGCCTGATGAAGACCGACGGCGGCGACAAGGTGACGAGCGCCTCGCTCCTCGACCCCTCGACGCAGGCGGAGGAGATGGCGATCACGTAGCCTCGCCCGGCCGTGAGCGAACGGGGGCCGCTCGACAAAACACGGGCGGCCCCCGCGTTCGACGAGCGCCTTGACAGGGCGCGCGGGGGCGGCTAGGATTGCGTTCCTCAAAGAAGCGTACCTTGGCGTCTCCGGCATCGTCCAAAAGGCGGAACGTTTTAGCCCTTCGTTGATCCCTCGCGCGGTTACTGAAAGGTCTCCCTCATTTTATCTTGGCGCATCCCGGTCGCTTCGCTCCGGGCAGACCCTTCGTATGGAGAAGACCGCCTCTAACACTCGCACCCAACTCGAAAAGTTCGGCACGGGTAAGAACGCGCGCGTGAAGGTCATGCTGCGCGACAAGACGGAGGTCGAAGGCTACCTGACCGAAGTCGGCGAAGAGCACTTCGTCGTCAGCGACAAGGCCGGCAGGGCGACCGAGGTCGCCTACTCGAAGGTCGAGAAGGCGCGCGGCAACAACCCCTCGACGGGCGAAAAGCTCGCTATCGGCACCGGCCTCGCCGCGGCCGTGAAGAGGAATAAAATCCCCATAACCTTGTGCGCGCGTTTTTTGTGGCTGCCTATCGGGACCATCAGCCTCCTCTGGCTGATAGGGCTGCTGCTGGCGAGCCCCGCGGGGACTTTTTGGGTTAAGGTGGGGCTGACGCTCGCCGGGGCCGGTCTCGGCAGTGTCGTGCCCTACCTCTCTTCCGAGGAAGCCCTCTATTTTAAATTCGCCTCCGTCGAGGTCGTAGACGGGAAATACCACCTGATATTCGACGGCGAGGACAAGGAGACCTTCGATCTCGTCAAAGTCGTCGTCGGCGCATTTTTCTTCTGCGGCGTAGTTATCTGGCTCGGCAACATTTTTTCAGCGGAGCGCTTTTCCCAGCCGGAGTATCCAGAGATATTCCGCTGGTTCTGGGTCACGGGCATCCTCTACTTCGGCGCGGCGTTGGCCCTATTCGTGTACCTGAGCCTCGGCCGCAAGACTACCTTCGTGTATAGGAAGGAAGCGGGTTGACATGCAGTTGGTAGATTTATTCGTCATCTTTTTGACGTTGGCGGCGCTGGTCGTCAGCTTTCTGTTGGTCTGGAAGATACGGGGACTGAAGTCCCGCTTCATCGCCGAACGCAGGCAGTGCGTCCAGCACGTGCTGGACGCGGTAGGCGACATCGAGTCGTTAAATGAGGCCCGGAGTCAGGCCCCGGTGATAGCTGAGGCGATGGAGCGACATAAGGTGGCGGGTTTGACCATCCCCTTGGGCTCGGGCGAAAGGGTAAGTTTCTGCCTCGACAGTTCGGGCCTCAGCATCAGAAGCGCGTAGCCGATAACGTCGCGCGCCCTTTCTCAAATTCGGTGACACGATGCATACCCTCTCCGCACTCCGCATCTTCCTCCTCGCCTTCGGGATCATCATCCTCTTCGCCACCGTCTCGCTCTCCGGGGCGGCGGGGCGGATGTTCGGCTTCGAGGATCGTGCCGGCGCGTCGGTCATGCTGTCGCTGGCGCTCACCCTCGCGATAGCGAACGCCGTGATTATCGTCAAGGCGCGCAGAACGTTGTTCCGCAACTGGGCGGGGGTAGTCATTTACCCCGCCTTCCTCGTCGGCGTCGGGGCCGTCTCCGCTTACAAAGCGTACACCTCCACTCCCCCCTACTTGATAGAGAACATCGCCATTAAAGTGACGGTGCACGATGTCGCGGGTACCACGGGCGACGCAGAGGCTCGCGTCCAGCTGAAGCCCCTGCGGGACGATGTCAGAGACATACGCTGGGGGGGGCCGAGTTCAACCGGCGTTATCAAGAACGTCGCCGTCAAGAGGGTGAACGGAGATTTCACCCCCGAGCTCATGCAGGAGGGCGGGCAGTGGCAGTTTAGTTTGCCCTTCGCCAAGCCGCCCAAGAGGGGGCAGCGCGTGAATTTCCTCTACAGCTTCGACGTTGTCGGCGCGGAACCCGAAGACAAGACCGAGTGGGTGCATGACGTTACGTGGCCTACTCAAAACTTGGAGATAAAGTTGATCGTCCCGAAAGAGCGCCCGTGCAAGACCGTAAACGCTTATAGTCACAAAGCGGAGCAGATAAGCGTTGACATGCGGGATGAAAGTTCGCCGCTACTCTTCAACGACAATTCCGAGGTGCAGTGGGCCAAGGTTAACCCTCAGGAGGGAAGGTCATACGTCGTAGTCTGCCACCAGTGACCGCCGTGTTCGAGGCCGGCCGCTAGGCCGCAGCGCGCTGGTGGAAGTTAAAAGGCGGGGCCGGAGTTCAACTCCGGCCCCGCCTTTTAACTTTCAAACGGGCGGCGCGGTCAGTCGTCGGAGGCGGCGATGAGGAGGACGATGAGGAGCGTGATGCCGGCGCCGATGCCGATGCCGATGCCGATCTTGGCGCCGGTCGAGAGGTTGTTGCCCTGCGCCTTACTGACCTGCGGGTAGGCGACGGTCGTCGCGGCGCCGGTCTTGTCCGTGACGGCGAACGAGTCGGGGCCGGCTTCGCTGACGAAGCCTTCCAGCCTCGTCTTGTCGCGCAGCGTGACGCGTATGCGCGCGTCGGCGCCCGTGCCAAGCTTCGCGATCTGTGTGCGGACTTTCTCGGCGCGTCGCGCCTCCCTTTCGGCGTTCGTCGCCGCGAAGGCGGGGACGGCCGCGGCCTGCAAGAGCAGAGCGGACAGCATGACGGAGCAGATTCTCTTCAGCATCGCATTCCTCCTGTCGCTTGAAAACGGTTTCGACTAACCGGGCGGCGACTCACTGCTCGTTGGCGGCGATCATCGCGTAGATGATGAGGAGCACGGCGGCGGCCCCGATGAAAGCGCCTACCGCTATCTTGGCGCCGGTCGAGAAGTTGTTGCCCTGCGCCTTACTGACCTGCTGGTAAGGGATCGTGGTCGCCTTCCCGTCGCGGTCGGTGACTGTGAACGAGTCCGCGCCCGCCTCACTCAAGTAGCCCTTGACCTTCGTCTTGTCTTTAAGCTCGACGCTCACGCGCGCGTCTTTGCCCGTGCCGAGCTTCGCGATCTGCGCGCGGACTTTCTCGACGCGGCGGGCCTCCTTTTCGGCGTCGTTGCCGGCGAAGGCGGGCGCGGCGGCCGCTTGCAGGAGCAGCGCCGCGAGCACGGCGGAGCAGATTTTCTTAAGCATGATTCTCTTCCTTCTCTGAATGATTTCTTAAAGCCCGCCCGGGCGTCCCGACTTCTCGAAGCACAGTGGCGGCCTCAAAGCCCCGTGTGCAACAACGGTGCCGCGGCCGAATCGCGGCCGATTACGCAAGAGTGTCCCGGCGCGCGCAGGAAGAACGCGGCAGGTGTCGGGCGAAGGCTGCGCCGCTGCGTCTTACGCCCGCGCCTTACGGCTTCGGCAACTCGATGGGCTTGCCCGTCATCAGCGTCGGGGCGCCGACGCGGCGCAGCGCCTCGTTCAACGAGGGCACGGCGTCCGAGAGGAACCTGTTGACCTCGCCGATCTTCGTGTCGAACTCCTTCTGCAAGTCGCCGTAGAGGTCGCGCGCGGCGGGCGTGGGCGCGGCGTTGGTGGAGTCGAGCGTGAAGAAGAGGTTGCCGATGCGGTCAACCAACTGCGCGCGCCCCTCGAAGCCGAGGCCGCCCTCGGGCTGCGCCAGCCTGTTCTGCAACTCCTCGACGCGCTTCTTCTGCTCCGAAAGCCTGTCGGTCAACTCCTTCGGCACGTCCGCGGCGCCGAGCCTGTCTTTGACCGTCCTCTCGACGAACTCGATCTGCGACTTCAAGCTGTCGAGCGTCCGCAGCGCGTTGTTCGTCGCCGTCTGCATGTCGCGGAGCCGCAGCATCATGTCGAGCGTCTCGCGCAGCGCCTCGGCCGGCACGCTTATCGTCGGGTCGAGACGCACCTCGACCTTCTTCTCGAAAGTCTTGTCGCCGACGAAGAGCCTGACGGTGTACGTGCCCGGCAGGACTTGAGGCCCGCGCGGGCCGCCTGTGAACTGCGTCTCCTCGTCGGTCGGCGGGCGGCGCACCTGCGGGCCGCCGTAGCGCAGGTTCCAGTTGACGCGGTTCAGACCGCGCTCCTTCGCCACGTTCTCGATTTCAGAAATCATCTTGCCCGCGGCGTCGAGAATCTGAATCTTAACCTTCGTCTTGTCGTCGGGCTTCGTCTTCAGGTAGTAGCTGACGAGCGCGCCGTAGGGCGGATTCTGTCCGGCGAACGCCTTGTCGCCGACGCCGTAGCGCGTCATGCGCGTGGCGTAGCGCAGCGCGGGCCGGAGGTCGAAGAGGTGAACGTCCTCGCGCGCGACCTCGGGCGTCATCTGCTGGACGGGCGTCGCGTCGTCGAGGACGTAGATGCTGCGCCCGTGCGTGGCGATGATGAGGTCGTTGTCGCGCGGGTGGACGATGAGGTCGTGGACGGCGACGTTCGGCAGGTTCTTCAAAGCGAGACTCGTCCAGTTATTCCCGCCCGTGTAGGAGACGTAGAGCCCCAACTCCGTCCCCGCGTAGAGCAGCCGCGTGTTCTTCGGGTCTTGGCGCACGACCCAGACGTATGCGTTCGGCGGAAGATTCCCAGTGATGTTCTGGAAACTGCGGCCGCCGTCAGTCGTCTTGAAGACGTAGGGGCGACGGTCGTCGAGTTGGTGTCGGTCGAACGAGACGAAGGCCGCGTCCGCATCAGTCCGCGAGGGCTCGACGTGCGAGACGGCCGAGTTGGCGGCGAGGCCGGGGACGTTCTTGACAACGTTCGTCCAGTTCTTCCCGCCGTCGGTCGTCACCTGCAAGTTGCCGTCGTCGGTGCCCGCCCACAGGAGCCCCGCGCGCACGGGCGACTCGGCGAAGCTGATAATAGTCGTGTGATACTCGGCGCCCGTGTTCTCGTAAGCGACGGGGCCGCCCGCAGACTTCTGCTTCGCCTTGTCGTTGGTCGTCAGGTCTGGACTGATGGTCGTCCAAGACTTGCCGAAGTCGGTTGACTTAAAGACGACGTTGCCCGTCAGGTAGACGGTGTTCTTGTCGTGCGGGCTCGGGACGACGGGCGAGTTCCAGTTGAAGCGGTACTTGGCGGCCTCGGCCGGGCCGCCGTCGTCGCCCATGTAGGGCACGACCAACTGCTGCTCGCGCGTACGCATGTCCGTGCGGACGACGTTGCCGCCCTGCGACTCGGAAAGATAAAGGTCTGGGTCGTCGGCGTGGTTGAGGACGTAGAAGCCGTCGCCGAAACTTATCATCCGCCAGTCGTCGTTCTGAATGCCGGCGGGCTCGCGCGTGCGGCTCGGGCCCGTCCAAGTGCCGTTGTCCTGCAACCCGCCCATCACGTAGTAGAACGGCTGACGGTTGTCCGCGTAAATCTGGTAGAACTGCCCCCAAGGGAAGTTGTTGACGACCTCCCAGTTGTCGCCGCCGTCGTAGGTGACGGCGATGCCGCCGTCCTGTCCGACCCAGACGCGCTTCGGGTTCTGCGCGTCCATCCAGAGCGCGTGGAAGTCAACGTGTATGCGGCCGGTGACGTTGCGGAAGTTGCGCCCGCCGTCTACGGAGAGGAAGAGCTGAGAGGCGACGGCGTAGACGCGGTTCTCGTTCGTCGGGTCAACGCGGACGTGCGTGTAGTAGAAGCCGCGCGAGACGATAGAAGTCTGCTTCGAGACGTTGCGCCAAGTCTCGCCGCGGTCGTCCGAGCGCCAGAGCGTCCCCTCCTTCGCCTCCGTTATGGCGTAGACGACGTTCGGGTTCGACGCCGCGACCGACACGCCGATGCGGCCGATGGTCTTCGGCAATCCGCCTTCCAGCTTCTTCCAAGTCCGCCCGCCGTCTATCGAGCGGAACAGCCCGCCGCGTTCGTCGCCCGACGTGTGCGTCCAAGGCGTGCGCCGGAACTTCCACATCACCGCGTAGACGATGTTCGGGTTCGACGGGTCTATGTCCATATCGGCGACACCGTGCTCGGGGCTGATGTAAAGAGTCTTCTGCCAAGTGCGCCCGCCGTCGGTCGTCATAAAGACGCCGCGCTCCTCGTTCGGCCCGTAGGCGTGCCCCTGCGCGCCGACGTAGACGATGTCGGGGTTGCGCGGGTTCACGAGAATCTTCGAGACGTGCATCGTGTCGCGCAGGCCCATGTGCTGCCACGTCCGCCCGCCGTCGGTTGACTTGTAGACGCCGTCGCCGAAGCTGACGGAGTTGCGCACGGCCGACTCGCCCGTGCCGAGCCAGATGACGTCTGGGTTGCCGGGCTCAAGCGCGATGTCGCCGATGGAGATAGTGCCCTGCCGCTCGAAGAGCGGAGTCCACTTCACGCCACCGTTCGTCGTCTTGAAGAGCCCGCCCGAGGCCGTCGCGACATAGACGATGTCTGGACGGCCCGCGACGCCCTCGATGTCGGCGATGCGCCCGCCCATGTTCGCCGGGCCGATGTTGCGCCACTCAAGGCGCTCGAACGACTTCGTCTCGATGGCCGCGTCCTCGGGGTGTTCCGGCGTCGGGCTGGCCTGCGCCTCGGGCGTCTGTGTAGTCTGCGGCGCGGGCTGCTGCTGCGCGACGGCCGCGAGCGCAAGACACAGAAGGGCTACGCACGCGAACGACGCGCGCGCGAAAAGACTCTTAGTCTCTGGCATGAGTTCGGCTCCGGGCTGTAAGAACTGATTCGGGTAAGACGTGGAGTGAGAGCATAAACCACGCCGACGCCGCGCGTCTACAATTAACAACGCGCCGCCGACTTGCTTCGACGGCCGCCGCCGTTCAAAAATTGGAGTGCTTGAAACAAACCTTTAGACTCGACGCAAAGGCCGTACTGCTGGCACTCGCCGCGTGCGGCCTCTTTTTCGCCTCGTGCCTAACGCGGACTGAGAAGAGTCCGGGCACGCCCGTCGGCTGGCGCGCTTCCGTCATGACCGTCGCGGGCGACGGCTCGCCGGGGTTTCAGGACGGCGCCGCGCGCGTCACGCGCTTCTCAGACCCGTTCGGCGTCGCCGTCGGGAGGGACGGAACCGTCTATCTGTCGGACGCGGGCGAGAGCAACCGCATCCGCAGGCTCACGCCACAGGGCGAAGTCACAACGCTCGCGGGCGGGAGCGAGGGCTACGCGGACGGCGCGGGTGCGGCCGCCTCCTTCAACACGCCTTCGGCGCTCGCGCTCGACGCGGCCGGCAACCTGTACGTCGCCGACACGGGCAACAACCGCATACGCAAGGTCACGCCCGATGGCGTGGTGACGACAATCGCGGGCGACGGCTCCGCAGGTTTTCGTGACGGCGCCGGGACGCAGGCGCAGTTCGACGCGCCCGTCGGCGTCGCCGTGGACAAGGACGGCAACGTCTACGTCGCCGACACGTACAACGACCGCGTGCGCCTCGTCACGAAGGACGGGCAGGTCAAAACGCTCGCGGGCGCGGGCCGCCCCGAACTCGCCGACGGCGACGCGGCGTCTGCGCTCTTCGACACGCCCTGCGCCGTCGCCGTCAACGACGCGGGCGAGGTCTACGTCGCCGACACGGGCAACAACCGCCTGCGCAAGATCACGAAGGACGGGCAGGTCTCAACGCTCAACGTCTACGACCCTACGGCCACCGTCGCGCCCGCGCCGCAGAACTCCGCAAGCGAAGGCAGCCCTCCGGCTTCCGCAACACAGTCTCAGGGTGCGTCGCCCGCGCTGACGGGCGACGCGAACACACAGGCGAATGCGACGCAGGCGAACGCGTACGCTCCCTTCGCTTTGTCGAAGCCCGCGGGGCTCGCGCTCACGAGCGACGGCTTTCTGTACGTGACGGAACTCGACCGCGGGCGCGTCGTGCAGGTCGCGCCCGACGGCGCGGCGCACGTCATCGCGGGACTCGGCTCGGGCTTCGCCGACGGCGACGGCCGCGAGGCCGCGCGCTTCAACCAGCCCGCAGGGCTGGCGCTCGCGCCCGACGGCTCGCTGCTCGTCGCGGACGGCGCCAACTACCTCCTGCGCCGCGTCAGCCCTTCCGACTCTCAAGGCGGCGCGGCGAAGACGACGACTCCGTCAACTTCTCCCGAAGCGCAAACGCCGTCGCCAACGGCCGAAGTCCTCCCGCGCATCCCGCGCGAGCTTTTCGGCGACACGTTCCCTTGGCCGCTCGACCCGCAGCAAAGTTGGCACGAGGTCGCGGCCACGATGGGCGAGGTGCGCGGCGCTTACGGCACCGACGACAGCCGCGACCACCTGCACAGCGGCATTGACGTGTTCGGCACCTACGGCCAGACCGTCCGCGCCGTGCGCGAAGAGAAGGTTACGAGCCCCTTGTGCAACTGGGGCTTCGGCAGTCTGAACGAGGGGATGCGTGCGGGCTTGATGACCTACGTCCATCTGCGCGTCGGGCGCGACGAGCGCGACGTGATGTTGGAGGGCACGCCCTTCATCGCCGTCCGCGACGACTCCGGCAAGGTCGCGCGCGTGCGCATACGCCGCGGGACTCGCCTGCGCGTCGGACAGGCGCTCGGCACCATCAACCGCATGTACCACGTCCACATGAACCTCGGCCCGCCCGGCGCCGAGATGAACCCGCTCGTGCTCCCGCTCGCGGGCTTCACGGACAAGAGGCCGCCCGTCATCGAGCGCGACGGCGTACGCCTCTTCGACGAGTCCGGCGCGGAGTTGAAGGAGAAGCGCGCGGGCCGTCTCATCTTACGCGGGCGCGTCCGCGTCGTCGTGGACGCATACGATCAGGTGGACGGCAACCAGCCGCGCCGACGCCTCGGCCTCTACCGCCTCGGCTTCCAACTGTTCAACGCGGACGGGAGCCCCGCGCCCGGCTTCGAACGCCCGCGCATCACAATCGAGTTCGACCGCCTGCCGCCCGGCGACGACGCGCCCAAGATCGCCTACGCAGACGAGAGCGGCATCACCGTCTACGGGAGCAAGCAGACGCGCTTCCTCTACGAGCTGACCAACACCGTCCGGCATGGCCGCGCCGAACGCGGCACGTGGGACACGTCCGAACTCCCGCCCGGCGACTACACCCTACGCATACACGCCTCCGACTTCGGCGGCAACGAGGCCGAGGCCAACCGCGACGTTGCGGTAACGATTGAGCGTTAGATTTTTTCGGAATCGTTCGGAGGGTATGACTCAGCCTGTGCTGCCGAAGCCGCCCGCGCCGCGGTCGGTCTCTTCGAGTTCTTCGGCCCAGACGGGTTCGGGCGTGGCGACGGCTTCGATGATGAGTTGGGCGACGCGCGCGCCGGGCTCGACCTCGAACGGCTCTTGGCCGAGGTTGACGAGCGCGCAGAGAATCTCGCCGCGGTAGTCCGAGTCAATCACGCCTGCCAGCACGTCCAAGCCGTGGCGCACCGCGAGGCCCGAGCGCGGCGCCACGCGCCCGTAGAAGCCGCGCGGGATGGCGACGGCGAGGCCCGTCCGCACGGCCGCGCGCCCGCCCGGCTCAAGCGTCACGCGCTCGACCGCGCAGAGGTCTAACCCGGCGGCGCCCGCGCTCCCGCGCGCCGGCAGCCTCGCCTCCGGGTGGAGCCGCTTGAAGTGTAGACGCTCGGACATGAGAGTCGTCGTTAAAGGAATGTCAGACGAAGTTCGTCATCAACGAACCTTCAGTGCTTGAACCGCCCCGGCCCACGCCCCTGTATGATGTTCCGCACCTTCCCGCCGACGAACTGACCGAGCAGGAAGGCGACGACGACGGTCAGGCTCATCAGCCTGAAGCCGCGCCCCGAGTAGATTCCTAACGCGACGGCGAGCGCCGCGGGCAGGTAGACGGCGAGGAACCACCGCCCCGACTTCCTCCGCACGCTCGCGCGCCAGTAACCGAACGGCAGGTTCAGCAGAAAGACCAGCAGCGCGACAGTCCAAAGGCCCATGTGTGAATGTGTGGGGACTTGTCTTCTTTGCCGCGTTCAGGCCGCGGACATGAGGGCTTCCGCGGCGTCCCGCGGCAGTTCGATGGGGACGAAAAGGTCTCGCGGGTAGAGGTAGTCTTCGCCCGACTCGTCTATGACGCGCAGGAGGCCGTCTTCGGCCGCGGCGTCGTCTGGGACGACCCTGTAGACTTTCCGCGGCTCAAGGTCTTCGCAATCGCCCGTCCGGATGCAGACCACGAAGCGGGCCTCGGCCTTTCGTCTCTTCATAAAATCAGTCCCGGTATCCCTTAATCTTCATCTTGCGCCGGCCGACGCCGTGCGCCTCGTACCAGTGCAGCTCGACCCTGCGTATCCTACCACCGGGCAGCCGGACTGTGGCAACGCCTTTCATCTTCCGCCAGCGCCCCCGGCCGAACTGCCTGCGCAGACGCGCTAGCTCGCGAATGGAGTTGCCGACCGTAATCGTCTCGACCTCGGTTATCTCTCCGATAATCTCAAACCACATCGCGGCGCCCCGTTCACTCAGGGTTCTGCGTCTGCCCGTGCGCGAACTCGCCTTCGACCCAGACTTCGCCGTCCTCGAAGAACTCTTTCTTCCAGATGGGGACGGTGCGCTTGAGTTCGCGTATGGCCCACTCGCAGGCTTCGAAGGCAGCCCGGCGGTGCGGGGCGCTGACCGAGATGACGACCGAGGTCTCGCCGATGTCTGTGCGCCCCGTTCGGTGGACGATGCCGATGTGCGCGATGTCGAAACGCGCGTGCGCTTCGCGGCCGAGCCGTCGCATCTCGGAGACGGCCATCGGGGCGTAGGCCTCGTAGACGAGGTGGAGCGTGCGGCGCCCGCGCGTCCACTCGCGCGCGTAGCCGTCGAGCGTGACGGTCGCGCCGCAGCGCCGAGGCACGACGCGGCGGGCGACGGCGCCCACGTCTATCGGCTCGGTGGTGAGTTCGAAGAAGTCTTGAGAGTCGTCCGGGCCGTCTTCACCCCCGCCGCTGACGGGCGGGAAGAGGGCGAGTTCGTCGCCGTCTTTGAGCTCGACTTCGAGGTCGCGCGCGTACTCCTGATTGACGGCGACGAGGAGCGAGGGGCCGAAGCGGCGTAAGCTCGGATACTCTTCGAGCAGGCGCTCGAAGGCTTCGCGCGCGGTCGTGCGCGGGCGGAGCGAGAGCGCGGCCTCGTCGGTCGCGGCCTCGCGTGCCGCGCCGAAGAAGAGGACGCGGACGCGCACGGCACGCGTCTCATCATCAATAGGCGTCGCGTCCTGCTCGCCCGCCGCGCGCGGCTCACCGCTCGTATCGAAAGACGAAGGCGTCTGCTCAATCTCTCCGTTCATTCCTCGAAGTCAATCTTCTTTCCGGCGTGGCCGTTGCCGCGCGCGAGTTCGTGCGTGCGCGCGCGCGACTCGTAGGCCGAGACCGCCTGCGCGAGCAGCGTGTAGAGACGGCGCAGGCGCTCGGACGTGGAGCGCGTTTCGAGTAGGCGCTGCTTGGCCTCGGCGTCCATCTCGACGACGGCCGCGACGAGGAACGAGAGGCGCTCGGGGTCGTCCTGCGGCAGTTCGGGCAGCGCGCCGCGCTCGTCGTTGGCCGTGCGCATGGCGCGCGCGATGCGCATGAACATCTCGGTCACCTCTTCGGCGCGGCGCGCGACGACGGCCGCGTCCTCCTCCTCGTCCTCGAAGAACTCGACGCGCGCGATCAAGTACGGGTCGCCGCGCTCGACGTACTCGACGGCGCGGTAGCGCGCCAGCCCCAGCGTCAGGATGTTCGAGCGGCCGTCGGGCAACGACTGCACCTCGACCACCTCGGTCGCGCAGCCGACGTGGCCGAGCGGCGGTCGCTCGCTGCCTTCGCCGGGCGCGAAGTACGAGAGGCCGAAGAGGCTGTTCGACGCGCGCACGTCGGCCAGCATGCGCCGGTAGCGCTCCTCGAAGATGTGGAGCGGCAGCGGCACGCCGGGAAAGAGCACCAGCGGCAGCGGGAAGACGGGTAGCTCCCGCACGCCGCGCACCTTGTCGAGGGCTTCGGACATAAAAACAGAGGTCAGAGGTTAGAGGTCAGAGGTTAGTGAACAACTCTGTCCGGTCAGCCCGCAGCGCCCGCGACGGCGCGACTACTAACCTCTAACCTCTGACCTCTAACCTCTAACTTCCGACCTCTCGGCGTCGGCACTGCGTTCGAGCGCGCCGAGGGCGGAGGGCGAAGGGGTTTCGGGGGCATCGGCCGCGGCGTCGCGCGCGCGCGGCTCGGTCTTCTGCTCGATGAGTTCGAGTATGGACTCGGGCGGCTCGTCGCCGAGCGCGCGGCGCTTGGCTTCGAGGACGAGCTCGGCCATCTCGCGCGCGCGGTCGCGGAAGCGGTTGTCGCGCGCGATGAGGTCTTCGACGATGCGACGCTCGCGGAAGGCGCGCGAGGTGTCTGCGTCGAGGCCGGCCGCGACGGCGTACTCGACGGGCACGCTCTGGTTCTTCAGCATGACGTGGAGCGCGCCCGTCGCCGCAGTCGCCTCCTCGCGCATCCGCCGCATGTTCAAGAGAGAGTTCTTAAAGCCGAGGTGGCCGCGCAGGCTGATTTCGATAATCGGCGCCGGCTCGTCAGACTCGGGGTCGTGCGCGCGTGCTTCTCGTTTGACCATTTCTAGGACGCCTGAGTGTACGACCTCGGGGTCTTCGGCGCCGGACACGTCGTAGGTCAGGCGCTGGAAGGGGCGCTGGACGTAGTCGTTGATGAAGGTCGCGCTGACCTGACTGTCGTCGCCGACTTCGACCAAGTAGAAGCCGCGCTCCTCTCTGTACTCGTCAATCGAGCACGCTTCGAGCGAGCCGGGGTTGAAGGCCCAGCCGTCGAGCTCGAAGCGCTTGTGCGTGTGGCCGAGCGCGACGTAATCCACGAGCGCGCGCAGCTCCTTCAGGCGTTCGACCGAGAGCGCCGGGATGGGTCGGTTGAGCTGGCCTTCAACGTCGGTGTGAAGGAGAAGAATGTGGAAGAGACCTTTGCCGCGCGCGTCGCGCAGGGCGTCGGCGAGGATGGGCATCGCGGCGTTGGCGGAGGTGCCGTACCAGTGCGTGCCGAAGATGCGCGCGCCCTTGATGTCAACGTAAGAGCCCGCGCGCGCCTCCTCGTCCCAAGGCGCGAGCGCGATGGGTTTCCCTTCTTCGGAGCCGGGTTCGAGCAGCGTCATGAAGCCGGCCTGCGAGAACGAGCGCATCCAACTGTAGGGCGAGACGGCGTCGCGGCGGTCGTGATTGCCCTCGATGGCGACGACGGGGATGCCCGCGTCCTTCAGAAGTTGAAGCCCGGCGAGCGCGTGGTTCATCGTCTGCGGGTCTATGTTGCGCCGGTCGAAGAAGTCGCCCGCGATGAGTACGAAGTCAACTTCCGCGGGCAGCGCGTGGTTCATGATCACGTCGTGCCAGCTCCGGAAGAAGTCCTTCGTACGCTCCTCAAGGTTGTAGCGCCGGCAGCCCAGATGGACGTCCGACATGTGCAAAAATTTAATCATTCTAAACGGCTCGGCCTTCCCGATTTCCGATACGGAAACTCTTAAAAGTCGCTTGTTGTAAGCGACATTATACGACAAAGCGGAGGCCGTTGGTTAACGTGAAGCGTGCGCGCGCGAGGCGGAAATTTTGCGTCGGAGGGCGGCGGCGCCGAGGCTTCAGAAGCCCCACGTCAGGCGCACGCCGTAGGCGCGTTGGCGGCGGTCGTAGGCGGGCTCTATCTCGGGGACGAGCGGCGAGGGCTTGGCGCCGGCGCCCGTGAGGTCGGGCCTGTTGACGCGGTAGACGTAGCGGCCGATGCCGTAGCCGAGCGCGCCGCCGACGAGCACGTCCGAGGGGAAGTGTTTGCGCGCCGCGACGCGCGCGAGCCCGACGGCCGTCGCCAGTCCGTAGGCGACGACTCGCACGGCGGGCTTGTCCGAATACTGATTGGAGATAACGGTCGCCAGCGCCCACGCGTGGAAGGTGTGCGCGGAGGGGAAAGAGTTGCCGCCGTCGAAGAAGCGCCCGCGGCGGTCGCCGACGAGCGGGCGCGGGCGCTGCGTCGCTGCCTTGAGCACGCTGTAGACGATGACGCCGTTCGTGAGCGCCTCGCCCGCGAGCAGCCCCGTCTCGCGCGCACGCGTGTCCCCTTTGAAGCGCCCGAAGGCGTAGAGCGCGGCCGTCGCGCCCGTCACGGTGTAGAAGGAGCCGAGCTTGCTGACGGCCTTGCCCACGCGCACCTGCGTCCCCGCGTCATCGAGCGAGCCGGCGATGTGCCTGTCGCCCGCTATCAGCCCGGCCACGCCCGCGCCCAGAGGCACGAGCCACTTCGCGTCGTCCTTTTCAAGACGCAGCGGCGACAGCCAGATGTCCTTCTGGTCGCGCAGGATGTTCTTGAAGAAGCGCCGCTCAAGAGATTTAACCGGCGTCGGCGAAGCTTGCGGGGTGGGCGTGGGCGTCTGAGAGCGAGCGGTCGAGGCGAAGAGCGCGAGCGCGAACAAGAGCAGCGCGACGCCGCGCGTCGTGCGGGCCGGCCGCATGTTCGTAAGGCTTCTCAACGGCTCACCTCGGGATGAGGGCTTGAGCGCGCATTAGAACACGCGGGCGGGAGCGTGTCGAGGATTTTCGGGCGCGCACTACTCCCGAGGTACTCGCCTGCACGTCTCCTGTTGGGCGGGCTGTAGACGGCTGAGTTTCACCCTGCCGTCGAAGGAGTCGAGGGTAATCTGTGCGCGCCCGTCCCCGTAGCGGCCGAGCAGACGGTTTCCCGTGGGGCTGTTGGGCTGCTGTTTGGAGTTAAGCTTGAAATCACTTTCGACCTGCCCGCGGTAGGATGAGAGGAGCGCGGTGAAGCCCGGCGGCCCGCGGCGCACTCCCATCTCCACGGCGCCCGACATGGACTTCAGATGGTAGCGCCCTTCCGCGCGGATGAGGCCGTCGAAGATAACGTCGCTCTCGACCGTCGTCGCGTCCACGTCGCCGTCCACGTTCGCCAGACTTATCGGCCCCCCGGTGTTGCTCACGTTGACCTGACCGCGCACGCAACTGACCTCTATGCTCCCGGTCAGCGAGAGCGCACGCACGTCGCCCCGTACGTTTCTGACTGTGATGGGGCCGCCCGTCGTCACCACGTCAACGAGCCCGGCGGCGCCGTCCACCTCGACGGCGCCTTTCTCAGTCCGAACCTCCGCGGCGCCCACGTCTCTGAGCCTGATTGCGCTCCGCCTGCCGCTGACGGCGACGGCCGTCGCCACGCCCGTCACTTCAACCTCACTCCTATTGACTGAGATGAGTTCTATCTCGGCGTAACGCGGCAGCTTCACTTCGAGGTGGACTTCGTCGGGAAAACTGTCGGGGCGGCCGAGCGGCCCGAACTTCGGCCCCACGAGCGTGAAGGGGCGGAGGCGTTCGCGCTCCTTGATGTCTTCGTCGCCGGGGGCGACGGTGGGTTGTGGCTTGGGCTCGGACGGAGGTGTGGGCTTCGGCTCGGGGGGCGGGGCCGGCGGCGCCTGAATGACGGGCGCGTCGGGCCACGGTTGAGAAAAGTAGTCGGCCGTCAGCGAAACCCACTGGCCGGAAGGCCCCGCCTCCGAGCGGGCGCGTACGTACTCGGCGCCGCGCGTGCTGGTGGCAACGGCCTCTATGTAATCCTTGTCCCAGCCCGTGACGACTATCCGCCCCGTCGTCCTGTTGCCGAGCGCCACGCGGCCGCCGCGCGCGAGCCTGACGTGCACGCGCCTCTGCTCATCCCGCTCGACCGAGGGGACGGCCTGCGCTTCCGCGGGCGACTGCTGCTGCTGCCGTGCGCGCGTGGAGACGGGAACAGGAAGCTGCGAGAGCAGAAGGAGCAGGGACAGGAATGTTATCCGCCTGACGTTCATATCTCTCTTCGTCGGCCGCCGCACGGAGGCGCTAGTCCTGCGCCATCCCGCGCAGGAGGTCTACCTTTTTAGCATAGGCCGCCATCATGTACTGCACCGCGACGGGGTCGCGCGGGTGTCTGCGGGCCGCGGCCCGCGTCTCGGCGATGGCCCTGTCAACGACCGCGAGCGTCCTGTCGAAGCTGTCAATTGTCTCCGCGTCCATCTGCCGCCGGCGCCGGCCCGCGTCACGCGAGAGCGCGGCGATGGCACTGAGGTACTTCCGTTCCGCCTCCTGTATAAGCCTCTCGGGCGCGGGCTCCGCCGCGCCGGGCGAGAGCGCGGGGGCGTCGCCTTTCGCCAACCTTACGACCGCGGGCTTCGCCCTGAACCTCCCGCCGCCTCGCGCGCTGTGAATCTCTTCGGCGGTGCCGCTGTTCTCCTCGGCGTTTAAGTGGTCGCGCCCTCCACCCGCCTCTTCGCCCGCGGGGACTTCGGAGGATGCTTCTTGAGCGACTTCGCCCCGCGCCGCGGGTTGCGGCGTGACCGTGCCGCCGCCCTTATGTTCGACCGTCGCCGACGCGCCCGGCCCGCCGTCGCGCGGGCGGACGTAGACCATCAACGCGGCGGTCAGCCCGACGGCGACGAGCAGCATGGCGGCGGTGACAAGGGGGCTGAAGCGTGGCGCGGCGAGCGTCGGCCGCGCGCCCGCGAACAGCCTGCGGAGCCGGGCCGCGAGCGTGTCGGGCGCGGAGACCTTATCCGCCTCGACCCTCGACATCACCTCGTCCCAGAACGAAGGCGATTCGGTCGAGTCGCACCCGTATTGCAGGTAGAGCGACTGCTCTTCGCGCAGGTTCCGGTACTCGCGTGCGCACGCCTCGCACACGCCGAGGTGCGCGGTCACGTCCGCCGACTCGCGACGGGACAGTTCCCCGTCGAAGTGCAGATCAATCAGTCGAAGACACTCCTCACACTTCATCGCTCCCCCCCAGATAACATCTCAGACGCCGTCGCATCTCGGCCCTCGCGCGGTAGAGGTCGTTTCTCACCTTCGGCAGCGAGAAGCCTGTGATTCGGCAAATCTCTTCGTAAGGCCGCTGCTGGTAGACCTTGAGGACGAAGACCAGCCGCTTGTCTTCGTCGAGGGAGGCGAGCGCTTCACGCACGGCCGCGCCGACCTCCCTTTCCAGCAGCAACGCGGCCGGCGACGGCCCCTCGTCGCACAGCCGCGCGACAGCCGGGTCGTCAATGTCGAGACTCCGCGCCGCCCTGCCGCGTGAGCGGAGCGACTCGCGCGCGACGTTGCGGGCGATGCCGAAGAGCCACGACGAAAGCCTCTCGTCGGCGCCGAGTGAGCCGATTGACTTGTACGCGCGGAAGAACGTCTCCTGCGCCAGCTCCTCGGCCAGCCCGCGCTCGTTCACCATGTAGAAAATGAAGCTGATGAGGGGGCGTGTGTATCGCTCGAAGATCAGGCGGAAGGCCTCCCCGTCGCCGCGCCGGGCCCGGGCGATCGTCTCCTCGGAGATGTTCATTGAGGCCCCAGTTCCCGAGGCGAGCCGGCGAGCCGGCCCCAGTAATTCCGCCGCCAACCTTTCCATCCTTGCTCAGCCGAAGACCCGCGGCCCGACAGACTTACTACTTCACCAGACTCAGTATCATTCCCTGCGTGAGACCGCCGTAAAGCTTTACGGCCAGCTTCTCGTCCAAGTTCTTGAGCGCGCGGTATTGCGCGAAGGCCGCGTCGCGCTTGTTCCGCGCGAGGCTCGCGGCGGCGAGGTTGTAGCGGGCCGACGCGTAGTCGGGCCGAAGCCGAACCGCCCGCGCGAAGGCCGCCTCGGCATCGTCGCGGCGCCCGGCCTCGAAGTAGAGCACGCCCAGACTGTTGTACGCCTCGGCGTAACGCGGGTTGAGCCGAACCGCGCGTTCGAGAGATTTGACGGCCTCGGCCGGCGCCCCCGCCTCGTAGTGCGCGAGCGCGAGATGCGCGTGGGCTTCGGGCCAGTCGGGCTTCAGTTCGACCGCCCGGCCGAGGTGTTCGACGGCCGCGGCGTGTCTGCCGTCCTCGCGGTAGATGACGCCGAGGTTGTAATGCGCCAAAGCGTAGCTTGGCCGAAGGCGAACGGCCTCTTCGAATTCGGCGACAGCCTCTTCGACACGCCCGGAGGCGTAGTAGGCGGAGCCGAGGTTGTAATGGGCTTCGGGGAAGTCTGGGCGCAGGCCGATGGCCCGCCCGAAGGCGTCGAAGGCGTCGGCGGTCAGTCCCGCTTGGAGGAGCGCCATCCCGAGGTCGTTGTAAGCCTCTGGGTAGTCGGGCTTCGAGCTGACGGCCCGGCGGAAGGAAGCGGCGGCCTCCGGGTACTTCCCGAGCGCGTACAGCCTCAACCCCTCGTCGCGTGAGACCTGCGCTTCGCTTCTGACCTCACGACCTCCCTGAGCACGCGCCGCGCGCGCCATACAGGGATGCAGGATGAGAAGCAGGCATGTGATTCGGGCTACCCTGATGGGACTCATGTCCTCCCCTTTCCGTGGCGGTGTCACTCTGCGGCCGCTCGGTAATGAGTAAGTGACTCCGGGGAAGGAAATGTCCCAACTTTTTATAAACGGATTAAGGCCGAGGCAGGTGCAGGTGGTGGAAGCTTTGTCGGTGAGATTGTCTCAAGGCTCCCGAAAGGGTGAGGTCTTTCGGGAAAAATAAAGCCCCCGCGACTCTGGGCAGGAGTCTAATTTGGAGACGGGGGCTTTGCGGCCGCGCAAGGCAGAAGGGATGCCTGTACGCGCGGACGCTTACACGGCCACTCGATTTTTGGGGTAGGCGAGGGCCGAATCCTTGTAAAGCTCAAAGAACAATAAAGCCTGCGAGGGAGGGCGTCGGGAAGTCTCGCCCTTGTTTCCAACAGCGACCGGGGAGTCGCCTGCCGGGGTGAAACTTGGCGCTACGTCGGGTCAGGTTCTCAGGCGGCGGCGAGCCGGCGCGCGGCGGCCATGCGCCGGACGACCGAGAGCAGTCGCTCCACGTCGAGCGGTTTGTCGAAGAAGCCGTCGGCCCCGCGCCGTATGCTCTCGCGCCGCATCTCGCCCGAGGGGTCGGAGCTGGCGACGAAGACCTTCGACGACGGCAGGTGGTTCTTGACGTAGTCGAGGATGCGCAGGCCCGTGTCGGGGGCGTCGAGCGTCGGCGGCAGGTGGAGGTCGAGGATGGCCACGTCCGGCTCGTAGATGGTCGCGCGGCGGATGGCCGACGAGAGGCCGTTGGCCGTCATCACCTCGAACTCGTCGCACAGCGTCCAGAAGAGCTGCTGCGTGATTGCGACGTCGTCGTCAATTATGAGAACTTTCGGCTTCGTCATCTTCCTGCTCCCCGTCATCAACCAAAATGGCTCCGGCGGTTTGTTCGTACATCATCTACGTCCTCAGCCTTCTCAGCGGATGTCAGGTTCCAACCCCCTTGACGCGCTCCCTCATCGCAACGCATGTGCCAGCGCCCCGCGCGCACACGGAAACGACAATTTACCGACAATTTCCCGCCAAAACCGACGTAGCGGCCGCTTGCAAAAACTTCGTTATGTGAACACGAGTGGACAGGGGAAGCGTGCAGGTGTGAACAAGTGAGAACAGGCCACGGCAGAAGCCCGACCGTAAGGGAAGTCTTACGCCCTCCCTTACGGTCGGGCTTCTGCTTTCAGACGCCGATGATGTTGAGCTCGCTGATGAGGCGGTGGAGGTAGGAGCGGCTGATGCCGAGGCGGCGTGCGGCGGCGACGCGGTTGCCGCCCTCCGCGTGGAGCGCAGCGATGACCATCCGTCGGCGCAGCGCGAGCGTGGCGCCTTCGAGCGTCGTCTCGTCCGGGGCGGAGGCGTCACCGGCCGACGCCGCGGGCGCGCGCAGCATCTTCTCCGGCAGGAACTCGACGCCGAGCCGCGCGCCCTTCGTCAGCACGACGAGGCGCTCGACCAAGTTCTCAAGCTCGCGGACGTTCCCCGGCCAGTCGTATTCCAAGAGCGCCTCGACGAGCGCGGGGTCGAGCTCGGCCGGCGGGCGCCCGTGCTTCTCGGCGCACTTGATGGCGAAGTGCGTGGCGAGCAGCGGCACGTCCTCGCGGCGGTCGCGCAGCGCCGGCATGTGCAGCGGCACGACGTTGAGGCGGAAGAAGAGGTCTTCGCGGAAGCGGCGCTCCTGCACCTCCTGTTCGAGGTCGCGGTTCGAGGCGGCGATGAGCCGTATGTCAACTTCGACCGCGCGGTTGCTGCCGACCCGCTCGAAGTTGCGCTCCTGTAGGACGCGCAGCAGCTTGACCTGCACCGACTGTTGCAGCTCGCCTATCTCGTCGAGGAAGAGCGTGCCGCCGTTGGCCAGCTCGAAGCGGCCGAGGCGGTCGGACTTGGCGTCGGTGAACGCGCCCTTGACGTGCCCGAACAGCTCGGACTCGATGAGCGTCTCGGGCAGCGCCGCGCAGCTCACGGCGACGAACGGGCGGTCGCGCCGCTCGCTCTCCTCGTGGATGGCGCGCGCGAGGACTTCCTTGCCCGTGCCGTTCTCGCCCGAGATGAGGACGGTGGCGTTGGTGTCGGCGACCGAGCGCGCCTGCTTGAGCGTGCGTTCGAGCGCCGCGCTCGTGCCGACGAAGCGGCCGAAGCCGCGCAGCGCCTTCAGCTCCGAACGCAGCTTGAGGACTTCCGCTTCGAGCAAGCGGACGCGCGCCGCCTGCGCGACGATGTGCGAGACCTCTTCTTCGTCGAAAGGCTTCTCGAAGAAGCCGTAGGCGCCGCGGCGCACGGCTTCGAGCGCGGCCTGCTTGTTGTCGCTGCCCGTGATGACGACGACGGGCACGGCCGGCTGGCCGCCGCGCGCGGCCTCGACGACGGCCAAGCCCTCCTCAATGCCGTCGAGGTCGGGCGGCAGGTGCAGGTCGCAGATGACCACGTCCACCTGCTCGTGCTGTAGGTAGGCGACGGCCTCGCCGCGCGTCTCGGCTTCGAGCACGCGGTGGCGCTCGACCAGCGCCCAGTGTAGTTGACGACGCAGCAGACGGTCGTCGTCCACGACCAGCACCGTCGTCTTCTGTTCCGCCTGTTCGGTCATGGCAAGGGGAGATGTGCGATTGCGGATTGCGGAATCCGGACTGCGGATTGACGAGGATGAGGATGAGGGTCGCGCGCCTCAAACTCGCAATCCGCAATCGAACGTGCCGTCCGCGGTTCGGTCAAATTTTCAGTCTGGAAATCTGAAAGGGGTTACTCGGCGGCGCGGGGCAAAGCGCCGTGCGCGGGGGCCGTCGCCTTCACCGGCAACCCGCGCCTCTCGCCCGAGTGGAACAGGCGGGATGGTAGCACGACGCGGAAGCGCGTGCCAACGCCGAGCTGCGACTCCACTTCGAGGCGGCCGCCGTGCGTCTCGACGACCTCCTTGCAGGTGAAGAGCCCGAGCCCGATGCCCTTGTTCTTCGTCGTCGAGAAGGGGCGGAACAGGCGCGTCTGGATGAACTCCTTGGCCATCCCGGCGCCCGTGTCGGCGACGCTGAAGAAGACGAGGTCGCCTTCGAGCCTCCCGGCCTCGACGGTGAGGCGCCCGCCGCGCGCGCCCATCGCTTCGAGCGCGTTGACGACGAGGTTCTCAAGGACGTTCTCGATGCGCTCGGCCTCGACCGTGGCGACGAGCTTGTCGGGCAGGCGTGCCTCGATGTCGTAGAGCGGGACGGACGGCTCGGCGTGCGTGGCGAGCACGCGGCGGATGACGGGGACGAGGTCTGTCTGGCGCGCGTTGATGCGGTACTCGCCGCTCAGAGACTTCGCCGGCTCGCTCAGGCGCGCGACCGTGCGCTTCAGCTTCTCGGTCGCCTCGCGCAAAGACTCGATGGCGTCGGCGCGGAACTCCTCGCGGTGGAACTGCTTCTCCATGTTAGAGACGAGCATCGAGAGGCCGGCGATGGCGTTCTTCAGGTCGTGCGAGACCATCGCCGAGATGCGCATGAAGGAGGCGAACTGGCGCTGCTCGGCCTCGCGCGCGATGAGGTCGCGTAGCTGCTCGCTCATCTGATTGAAGCGCGCGGCGAGGCCCTTCGTCTCGGCCGTGGAACTGACTTCGACGTGCTGTTCGAGGTCGCCGGCCGCGATGGCCGAGGCGCCCTGCGCCACGCGCTCGATGTCCTCGGTCTCTCGGCCTGCCGCGACGAGCAGCAGCGCGAGCCCCGCCAGTTGCGCGACGAGCGCGAGCAGGAGCCCGTAGAGGAAGGTGCGCCAGAGGGGCGCGACCGCCGCCGAGTAGTCTTCGGTCGCGGCGAGCGAGAGCCCGAGCCCGTCGGCCTGACGGAAGTAGGCGAGCCGGCGCCCGCCCTCCCGCGTGTCGTAGAAGTCGAAGCCGGAGCCCCCGTCCTTCATCCGCGTCGCCGCCGGGAAGTAGGGCATCGCGGCCGAGACCGACTGGTGGTTGAGCCCGCCGCTCGTGTGGTAGACGACCTTGTCGGCCTTGTTGTCGAGCACGACGATCTGCGGGCGGGCGGGGCCGTCGGGCGCGTCCTCGTCGTCCGCCTCGCGCAGCACGTCGCCGAGCCGTATCTCGGCGACGAGCGCCGCGGCGACCGGAATCGCCGTCCCGCCCTCGGCCGCCGCGCGGATCGGTACCGTCACGCGCAGCGCCGTCCCGTAAAACTCCTCGCTGACCGGCGAGCGCAGAGGTCGCGGGTCACTCTGCCGCCACACGCCCTCGTCGTAGCGCATCTGGTTGGTGATGAAGTTGTCCGTCTGTAGGATGAAGCCCGCGCCCGCGTCCGGCCTTTTGAAGAGCAGGGCGGGTCGCCCCCCCGCGGCGAGACAGGTGACGGACTGTAAGTAATCGCCGTGCTCGCGCGTGTAGGTGTCGAGCGTGACGGCGACCGCGTCCGGCACGTCGGCGCGCGAGCCGCAGCCCTTGGCGCGCAGCGGCTCGGAATCCGCGAGTTTGAGCAGTCGCCCCTCCTGCACCTTGAGGACGTGCTCGACGGCGCGCTGCATACGCGAGGCGCGGGCGGCGGCGCGCTCGCGCAGGACTGACTCGACCGAGCTGGCGGCGGCGCGGTACTGGAAGAGGCTCAGCGCGACGAGCGGCAGGAAGGCCAGCGCGGCGAAGACGGCGATCAGCTTTGTTCTGAGGGTCACGGGCGTCACCACTTGAGCAGGCTTTGAGACACGCGGCGGGCGCCGCGTGCCGGCGCCTTAACTTGCAGGGCGGCCAGTATAAAGTGGAAAGGCGAAAGGGGGAAGGGGAAACGGCGGAGTCGAGTAGACAGTAGTCAGTAGTCAGTAGAAAAGCTTTCTATGACGCACCGTCCGAACTTCATCGTCAACGACCGCAGCGCGGAGCGCTACTGACTACTGACTACTGACTACTGTCTACTGTCTACTGTCTACTGCGTTCTACCCTTCCAGCTTGGCGTCGAGCGTGATCTCGGCGTTGAAGAGGCGCGAGACGGGGCAGCCGGCCTTGGCGTTGTTGGCGGCGGTCTGGAAGGCTTCGGGGTCTGCGCCGGGGATGCGCGCCGTCACGTCGAGGTGGACTTTCGTGATGGAGAAGCCCGCGTCCGTCTTCTCAAGCCGCACGGCGGCGGTCGTGTTGATGGACTCGGCCGTCATCCCTGCGTCGCCCAACTGCTTCGAGAGCGCCATCGAGAAGCAGCCGGCGTGCGCCGCGGCGAGCAGTTCCTCGGGGTTCGTGCCCTTGCCGTCCTCGAAGCGAGTGCTGAATGAATATTGCGCGCCTTCGAGTGTGCCGCTCTCGGTCGAGACCGTCCCCTTCCCGTCCCTGATTCCCCCCTGCCAGACGGCAGAGCCTTTTCTTAACATTTCAACCTTCTCCTTTAGTTAAGCTGTCTGAGATTGAAGAACTCGCGAACTCGGGCGCGCTTTAGACGCGCGCGCGTCCCCACTCTTCGAGGAGCGCGGCGAGGCGCGCGATGACCGCGTCGTGCGCCTCGCCGTTCGAGGCGACAAGGCCGTTGCGGTTGAGCACGTCCTCCGTGTTGTAGTGCAGCGGCCCGCCCCAGAGGTCTGTCATGCGCCCGCCCGCTTCAGTGAGCACGGCCTCGGGCGCGCAGGTGTCCCACTGCTTCGTCTTCGGCGAGAGGTGTATGTAGAGGTCTGCCTGCCCTTCGACGAGCAGGCCGACCTTGATGCCGACCGAGTGCTTACTGACCTCCGCGCGGACTCCGAGCGCGCGCACGACCGACTCCATCCGCGGCCCGCGGTGCGAACGGCTCTCGGCCAGACGCATGCGCCCCAGCTCCGCCTCGTCGGTCACGCGCAGGCGCGCGGCCTTCGCGACGGCGCCCGCCTCCGAAGTCGGCCGCAGCACCCACGCGCCGTGGCCGCGCGCGGCCCAGTAGAGCACGTCGGTCGCGGGCGCGTAGAGGACGCCGAGGACGCTTCGGCCGGCGATGGCGAGGCCGATCTGCACGGCGAAGTCGCCCGAGCCGGCGATGAAGCCCTTCGTGCCGTCAATGGGGTCTACCATCCAGACGCGCTCGCGCCCGAGGCGGCGCGCGGTGTCTACGGACTCTTCGGCGAGGATGCCGTCTTCGGGGAAAGCCTCGCGCAGGCCGCGCACGATAAGCTCGTTGGCCGTGCGGTCGGCCTGCGTCACCGGCTCGTCAAACTCCTCCTTGTGCTCGACGCGCAGGGGCTTCCCGTAGAAGGCGAGCGCCGCCTCGCCCGCGCGCCTCGCCAACTCGACGCCGACGCGCAACTCCCGCTCGAACTCCCCGCTTGTCCCTTCCAACAATGCAGACATCAAAAATTATTCTCTCTCAACCTCTCTCGCCGCGCGGCGGACAACGTCTAACGTCAAATCAATGTCGCGGCGCGTCGTGCGGAAGTTCGTGATTGAGGCGCGCAGCGCGAAGCGTCCGCGCAGGACGGCGTTCGAGAGGTAAGCCTCGCCGCCGCGCTGCACACGGCGCATGACGCGCGCGTTCAGTTCGTCGAGAGTGACGTTGAGACGTTCGCGCTCTTCGTCGTCCTCCGCCGCTTCGAGTCCGCGCCGCGCCGCTTCGGGGACATAACGGAAGCAGCAGATGCCGAGCACGACCGGCGCCATCAGCTCGAACTCTTCCGACGCTCGGACGCGTTCGGCCATGTACTCGGCGAGCGCGCAGTCGTCGGCGATGGCTTCGCCGACGCGGCGCGCGCCGTAGTAGTTGAGCAGCGCCCAGACCTTGAGCGCGCGGAACGGGCGCGAAAGCTCGGTGCCGTAGTCCCAGAAGGCGAACGCCTCTTCCTCCTCGCTCTCGAAGACCTTGATGTAACCCTCCTCCGTTCCCGCGAAGGCGGCGCGCGCGTGCGCGGGTTCGCGGAAGAGGAGGCAGCCACAGCCGAGCGGCGTGTAGAGCCACTTGTGCGGGTCGAGCGAGACGGAGTCGGCTTCTTCCAGCCCGTCGAAGAGCGCGCGCTTCGACTCGGCGCTCGCGGCGAGCGCGCCGTACGCGCCGTCAACGTGGAGCCAGAGGCCGTGCTCGCGCGCGACGCGCGCCACCTCTCTTAAAGGGTCAACCGCGCCGGTCGAGACCGTGCCCGCGTTCGCCACGACGCAGAAGGGACGCAGGCCCGCGCGCGCGTCCGCCTCGATTCGTTCGCGCAAGGCGCGCACGTCCACGCCGAAGCCCTCGTCAGAAGGGACGACGCGCACCTGCTCGCGCCCGAGCCCGAGGAGGTCGGCCGCCTTCGGTATCGAGAGGTGAACTTGATCAGAGGCGTAGACGGTCATCGGCACGCCCGCGTTCCAGAGACCGGCGCGCGAAGGCTCACGCCCATCGTCCGTCTCGCCCGTCCCGACGCGCGCGTCCGTGTTGTCTGTTTCAGCCGTCAGGCGGCGCGCGCGCGTGCGGTGCGCGACGAAGAGCGCGTTGAGGTTCGCCATCGAGCCGCCGCTCGTCAGAAGCCCGCCGCACGTTTCGTTCACGCCCGACGCCTTGTAACCGATCATCTCGGCGAGCCAGCCGACGACCGTCTGCTCGACCGCGGTCGGCCCCGGCGCCGAGCGCCAAGAGGTGACGTTCGAGTTAAGCGCCGCGCCGAGCAGCGCCGCAAACACCGCGGCGGGCGCGGCCGGCGAAGCGACGTAGCCGAACATGCGCGGGTGCCCGTTCTGCCGGCTGTGACTGATGACCCGCTCGCAGTCGCGCGCGAGCGCTTCGAGCCCGGCGCCTTCGACGGGCAGCGGTCGGCGGAACAACTCCGCGACCTGCTCGCCCGAAGTCTCCGGAAAGACGGGCAGCGACGAAGGGCGCGAGAGGTATTCGAGAGTCAGACGTTGGAACGTCTGCGCCAGCGCCTCCAACTCTTCCGCCGTCGGGTCGAGCGACGAAGAGCGCGCGTCGTCCGAGGCGCCGGGTGAAAAGTCCCCCGCCTGCGCGCCTTCGCCGCGACCCGCTTCTTTCCCGCGTGTGCTCATGGATTCGCCCAACCCTAACACACAGCCTCCCCTCAGTTGAAGCTGTGCTAAACTCGCCGCGAAATTTTCCGGACACGCGCGGGGAGGACTTCAAAGGCATGACGCTTTCGGGCTTCGCCACGGACGAAGGAACGGCCCGGTATCGCGAGCGCTTCCGCGACACGGCCGCCGAAGGGCACTTCCGCTTCGAGCAGAACCTCTGGCTCTCGTCGGTCGGCGTGGGCACCTACCTCGGCAGCCCCGACGAGGCGACCGACCGCTCCTACGCCGAATCGGTCGCGCGCGCCGTCGAGCTCGGCGCCAACGTCATAGACACGGCCGCCAACTACCGCTTCCAGCGCAGCGAGCGCTCGATAGGCGATGCTTTGCGGCGGCTGACGGAAGCGGGCTTCGCGCGCGAGGAGCTGGTCGTCTGCACGAAGGGCGGCTACCTGCCCTTCGACGGGCGCCCGCCCGCGGGGCAGGCAGGCGTGAGACAGTACGTCGAGGAGACTTTCGTCAGGCCGGGCGTCGTCGAGTTCTCAGACATCGTGGCCGGGAGCCACTGCATGACGCCCAGTTACCTCGCGCATCAGGTCGCGCAGTCGCTCGGCAACATGGGTCTTGAGACGGTAGACGTGTACTACGTACACAACCCCGAGACGCAGCTACAGGTCGTCGGGCGCGAGGAGTTTTACGCGCGGCTCGGGCGCGCGTTCGAGCAGTTAGAGCGTGAGCGCGCGGCGGGGCGCATACGCTTCTACGGCGTGGCGACTTGGAACGGCTTCCGCGCGGAGTCGAACTCGCGCGGCCACCACGCGCTCGAAGAGATGTGGGAGTTGGCGCGCGCGGCCGGCGGCGAAGAGCACGGCTTCCGCTTCGTGCAACTGCCCTTCAACCTCGCCATGCCCGAGGCGCTCGTCGCGGAGAACCAGCCGTACCACGGCGCGCACGTCTCGCTGCTCGAAGCGGCGAAGGCTCTGGGCGTGACGGTCGTCGCCTCGGCCTCGCTGCTTCAGGGCAAGGTCGCGCGCGACCTGCCCGAGCACATACGCGAGCCGCTCGGCTCGCTCTCGACCGACGCGCAGACGGCCCTACAGTTCGCGCGCTCGACGCCCGGCGTCACGACCGCGCTCGTCGGCATGAGCCGCCCCGCGCACGTCGAAGAGAACCTGCGACTCGCGCGCGTCGCGCCCGCCTTGGCCGAAGACTACAGCCGCCTCTTCACGCAGGAGGGCTGACGCTCAGGGCTTCGTCTGGCCGCCCTTATCGCCCTCGACGTTCTTCGTGTCGCTCTTCTGGCGGAGCAGGTTCTTGAGGCCGAAGAGCGATTCCAGAGTGTCCTGCCAGAAGGGGGCGCCCGCGCTGAGCAGCATCACCATGATGGCCCAGCCCAGAAACGTCCCGCTCAGGTCGTGGAGGCTGTACTTGTACTTGGGAGCGCCGAAGTCGAAGACATCTTTGATCTGCTGCCTCGTGAGCGGCTGGATGCCGAACGACTTGTAAATATCAACCAACTCCTTCGCGTTCTTCTTCGCGTCTCCGTCCTTCGCCGAGCCGTCCGCGGGCGGCGTCTGCGCGGGAGTCGTGTTGGCGTTCGTGTTCGCGCCCGCGTTCGTGTTTGCGCCCGCGTTCGCGTTGGTGTTTGTGTTAGCGTTGGCGTTCTCGTTCGCGGGCGGGTTTGTCGTCGCGCCCCCCTGATTGGCGTTCATCCGGTTGGCTATTTTCTGGACGTTTTCTCCCTGCGCGATGACGGCCTCGGCGTTGTCCTGATTCTTCATCGTCTGATAGATGGTGAAGAAGTTGGCGTTCAGGACTACCACGACGATTATCGAGATGACGAGCGCGACCGTCCTCATGTGCCGCGTGTAGCGCTCCTCGAAGCCCTGCATGACCGTGTCGTACCAGACCTCGGCCTGCTGCAACTGCTCGCGCAGGGGCGCGAACGCCGCGTCGAAGGCTTTGCCGAGTTCGGTGATGTGCGTGGCGACGTTCCGCAGCCCGTTGGAGGCGCCCGTCAGGGCCTCGACGCTCGTCGCGTCCTTGGCTGACTTGGCCGCGTCCAAGTCACTTTCGACCTTCCGCTGTAGCTCGCCGAGGATGTCGAGCACGTCCACGACCTTCACCTGCCGCACCCTGTAGAGGTCTCCGAGCAGCACCTTCGGGTTGATGTTTTTGCCGTCGAGGACGAGCCCCTTGATGTCGCCCATGAGGGGCGAGAGCGCGGCTTGGAGCGCGGCGAACTTCGCGCTCGCGTCCCCTTCGAGCGGCGCCGCCGCGAGCTTGTCCAACTCGGCGGCGAGCGCGTTGACCGTGTCCAAGACCTGCTGGAACTTGGCCACCGCGCCCGGCATCAGGTTGTTCGCCTGCACGCGCGTCAGCACCTTGAGCAGGTCGCCCTTCGCTATCGAGTCGAGCATGGGCCGGCCGAGGATGAGGGTCTTGCGGCCCATCTCGGCGAACTTATCTCTCACCTCTTTCGCCAGCACCGTCTGCGGGCTGTCGCCGCCGGTCTTGCCGGCCGCGTCCGTCTTGCCGGCCGCGGCGGCCTCGGCGGGCTTCTGCGCATCGGGCCTCTGCGCGATGGTCTCGAAGAGGTCTACGAGCGAGTTGAAGAGCGTGCGCGACTTGAGCTTGAGGAACTTCTTGACGAGCGTCTGCAACGACTGGACGATGAGACTCAGGACGAGGATGACGATCACCATCGCGATCAGGGTGTTCAGGATGCTGAGGTCGGGCATGGTTTCTCCTTCTCGTTTGTGGCTGGCCGCTGAAACAGTGGGACGGCGCTTCGGCCGCGGGCTAAGTTCGGTCGAGAATCGGCCGCGGCCGGGAAGGGCAAACGCCGCGGCGAGGTTCGTCGGAACAAGGTCTGGTTCGACAGCCCGCGGAGCGTATTGCAGGCGTGCGGTGTTGTCAAGACGTTTCGACGGCCGCGCTTTGCGCGCGCGCGGCGGCCGGTGCTACTCTGCCGGCCGGCGGCCGCCGCCTTCGGAGGGACGCGATGGGCGAGAGTGAGATGAAGACGTTCGCGGAGTTCTGGCCGTTCTACGTGCGCGAGCACAGCCTGCCGGCGACGCGCGCGCTGCACGCGGCGGGGACGATTACGGGCACCGTTCTCTTCGTCGCGCTCGCGGCGACGGGGCGCTGGCGCTGGCTGCCGCTCGCGCTCGTGCCCGGCTACGCGGCCGCGTGGGTCGGCCACTTCTTCGTCGAGCACAACCGCCCCGCGACCTTCAAGCACCCGCTCTGGTCGCTCGCGGGCGATTACAAGATGGTCGCGCTGATGCTCGCCGGCCGCATGAACGAAGAGGTCGAGCGCGCGCACGCCGGTCGTCCCTCGGCCCGAGTCTCGCCGGCCGATAAGGCTTGACCGCGGCGGCTACGCCTTCTACGCTTTTCGCGGTCGCCTCATAACTGCCCCGGAGGTTCCGCGTGCCTCTCACCGAATTTTTAATAATCAAGCTCGGCGCATCTGTCGCCAAAGCCCTCGCCGTGTCGCTCCTCGGCGAAGGGCTGGCCGGCAAGGTCGTGCCCGAGCTCGCCGGCCCGCTTGAGGACTGGGGCAAAGACCGCGCGACCCGGCGCGAGGCGGAGAAGCGGCTCGAAAAGCTTGGGCGGCAGGTGGCCGAGAGGATTCAGCCGCTTCTGGACAAGGGCTTCGGCCGGCTCGAAGAGTCGAGGAAGAACGCGGTCGTCGGCGAAGCTGTCAAGACTCTGGCGAAGGCGGACATCACGGCGGAGCTGGTCGTTAAGTTTAACCTCGACCGGGAAGAGTTATACCAGCACCTTTTGCACTCCCGCCCGCGCGCAACGAAAGGCTTCTCCGCCGAAGAGGTCTCGCTCTACGAGCGGACGCTGAGCGAGGCGAGCGGCTACATACTCGAAATCGCGACCCACCTCGCGGGGTTTACGGGAAGCGCCTTCGCGGAGCTTCTGGAAGGGCAGGATAAGGTGTTGGGCGCCGTCGAAAAGATGGCGGGCGCTTCCGGAGAGCAGGCGGCCAGATTCGAGGAGCGCTACCGCGACAGCATCAAAGACCGCTTCGACCGTATGGACTTGTTCGGCGTGCGGCGCGTGGATCAGTTGCAGCGCCGCCAGAGCCTCTCCGTCTCGTACATCACGCTTCAGGTGGAGCGCCACGCCGCCGTGCGCGCGACGCGCGAACCGTTCGCGGCGGCCGTGGCCGAAGCGTTGGCGCAAGACTCTCCGCTCGACGCGCGCCTACAGGACGAGTGGCGCTCCGGCCCGGTTGACAGAATGCTGACGCGCTCGCGCCGCCTCGTCGTACGCGGCGAGGCAGGCTCAGGCAAGACCACACTCCTGCACTGGATCGCCGTACGCTCCGCGCGGCGCGACTTCCCGCAGCACCTCGCCAGCTGGAACGCGACCGTCCCCCTCTTCATACGCCTGCGCGAGTGCGTCAAAGACGGGTTCCCCGTGCCCGAGAGTCTGCCGGCCCTCGTCGCGCCGATGCTCGCGGGCTCGATGCCGCGCGGTTGGGTGCACGACCTTCTTGAGAGCGGGCGCGCGCTCGTGCTGGTGGACGGCGTTGACGAGTTGCCCAGAGAACAGCGCGACCCGATGCGCCGTCGCCTCGCCGAGATGGTCTCGGCCTTCCCACTCGCGCGCTACGTCGTCAGCTCGCGCCCGGCTGCTCTGAAGGCGGACGAGTGGCCCGAGTGGCAGCAGTGGATAGAGGCGGAGGCTTTTACCGAGGTCGCGCTACAGCCGATGGGGCCGGAGCAGATAGGCAGCTTCGTAGACCACTGGCACGACGCGGTCGGCGAGTTGATAGACCCTTCGGAGCGCGCCGAGTTCGAGCGCCGCCCCGGCAACCTCAAACGTCTACTGCGCGCTCGCGGCGCCCTGCGCAGGCTGGCGGCGAGCCCTCTGCTCTGCGCGATGATCTGCGCGCTGCACCGCGAGCGCGGCGACCGACTCCCGTCCGAACGCATCACGCTCTACAAGGAGTGCTGCGAGATGCTCCTGAGCCTGCGCGAGGACGTGCGCGGCATCGAGCCGGGCGGGGACTACCCGGATCTCAGCGACCCGCAGAAGCAGACTTTGATACAGAGCTTCGCCTACTGGCTGATGACGAACGGCTGGTCGGACGTGGAGGCCGCCGAGGCAGACGCGCACTTCGAGACGCGCCTGAGGCTGATGAACCTGCCGGGCGTCACGGGCGGGCAGGTCAGAAGGTACTTCGTCGAGCGCAGCAGCCTCCTGCGCGAGCCCGTGCAGGAGAGGATAGACTTCGCGCACCGAACCTTTCAGGAGTTCATGGCCGCGCAGGAGGCCGTCAACAACGGCGACATCGGCGTCCTACTCAAGAACGCGCACGACGACCAGTGGCGCGAGATGATTATCCTCGCCGCCGGCCTCGCACGCCCGAAGGAGTGCGAGCGCCTCCTCAAAGGAATCATCAACCGCGGCAACAAGCTCAAGACAGAGGCCCGCCGCCACCGCCTGCACCTCCTCGCCCTCGCCTGCCTCGAAACCCCCGTCCAGATAGACCCCGACGTGCGAGCCTTCGTCATCAAACAGGCCGCCCCCCTCTTCCCCCCGAAGAACTTCGACGAAGCCCTGCTGGTCTCATCCGCCGGAGACCCGGCAGTCCCCTTCCTAACCGCTAAACCTGAATATGACGCAGGAAGCAGCGCCGCCTGCGTGCGCGCACTGACCCTTATTGGCAGCGACAAAGCACTGACTGCTTTAGAAAGCTATAGCAGCGATGAACGCGCAAGTGTATGCGATGAGATCGGGCGCAGTTGGGATGAGTTTGATCGTAATGATTTTGCGCGACGGGTATTGTCGAAAGCTAAGAAATTAATGATACCCTCCTTATTCTCTCTAGAAGGTTTTGAACATCTATCACGTTTGTCTTATCTCCGCATATCCGAGCCGATGGATTTAACCGAGTTTGTACGGCTCGCCCCACTCCTTCCCGGTCTCACCTCGCTCAGATTTAGCTGCGATAATAAAGTCACTGACCTGCAACCGCTCTCGGTATTTTCCAAGCTCAAGGATTTGGCAATCCTGCTTGTTGCAAACGTCATTGACCTGAGCGCCCTGACGAAACTTCCGAATTTAGACTATCTATTTCTGAACGCCTTGATCTCCGTAAAAGACATTAGTCCTCTGTCAGAGCTGAGCCGCCTTACATCGCTTACAATCATGAGTAGTGATTTGGTTGAGGACATCAGCCCGCTTAGCTCGCTGACCGATCTTACCTTACTGGAATTAATCTACTGTCCTCGTATCGCAGATTTAAGGCCGCTCGCGGCACTCCGTCAATTAAAGGAACTGAGTTTAGATGGCTGTCACGCTGTGGTTGATGTAAGTCCGCTTTCCGCGTTGACCGAACTTGCTATTCTGGATGTCACGCGGACGGGCGTGCGTGACCTCCGCCCGTTAAAGGGATTGAAGAATCTGACAATTTACACGTCAGAAGGTGAAATAAAGGCTGCCGATATTGATTGAGAACCCCGAGGCAGACCTTTAAGGGTCAGTTGCGCTTTGTGCCTCCGCCTCATCGGCCGCGCGGCGCTGGCTCTTCTGGTAGAGGTAGGAGACGGCGAGCAGTATCGCGCCGAGGACGATGAAGGAGACGATGCGGTAGGCGCTCTCCAACCCCGAGAGGTCGAAGAAGAAGACCTTGAGCGTCGTCAGCCCCAGCAGCGCGAGCGCCATCAGCCGCAGCAGACGCGAGCGTCGCACGCGCCCCGCCAGCAGAAGCCCCGCGCCGTAGAGCGCCCAGACGACCGACAAAGACAGACGCTTCGCCAGCTCAAGGTCGCGCAGACGCGCCTCGTCCGCGCCGACGAGGACGCGCTGCGACTCGAAGTACCCGAACGCCTCCGCGCTCAGCGCGACTATCGCCAGCACGTTTGCGGCGACGACCAGCACGGGCGCGACCACTCGCTCGCCGCCCAGATGTTCTTCCCTCGCGTAGAAGCGCGCCGCCACAGCGTAAGACGCGACGAGCAGCGCGAAGGCCATGAAGGTCTGGTTGAGCACCGGCACGTGCCAAGCCGCGTCGTGGAACGAGAGGTCTACGGCGAGCACCTTAACGGTCGCCGTCACGAGCAGCACGAGCCCCGCCCAGCGCAGCGCGCCCACCCCGCGCCGCGCGCCGTAGGCGACGAGCGCCGCGCCGTAGAGCGACCACAGCGCCGTCATCGAGAACTGCCGCGCGTTCTCGGCGCGCGCCGCCTCCATCCCCTGCGCGAGCGCCCTGCGCCGTCCGAAGTAGTCGCTCAAGTCCAGAGTCAAAAGCGTCACCGCGAGCCCGTTTGCCGCGAGCGCGCAGAACGTCGCCGCCGCCCCGGCCTCACTTAAAACAGCACCGCCTTCATCCACAACGGCCCGGCCTTCGTCCACGACCGCGGCGCCTTCGCCCGATGAAGGTGCCGCCCCGCGTTCTTCAACCTTCGCCCCGAGCGAGGCGCGTCGGTAGAGCCACGCGGCGGCGGCGAGCGAGCCGACGAGCGCCGCGCAGGAGAGTGCGCGCGCGTTGAGGAGCGGGACGAAGTTGTCGCCCGACGCCAACTCCGTCGCGTCGAAGCCGAGCCAGTGAAGCAGCGCCGCCGCATAGACGAAGAGCGCCGCGCGACGCGCCGCCGGCTCGCCCGAGCGCAGGCCCACCCACGTCAGCATCAAAGCCTCGACCGCCCACACGACCGTCACCCACTGTAGTTCCAGCTCTATCGCCACGGCCGCCGTGAAGAACGTCACGGCCGCGCCGACGTACGCGTAGACGAGCAGGCGGTCTTCGCGGCAGCGATTCCAAGTCAGGAAGAAGAGCGCGGCGAAGAAGGCCGAGACCAGAAGCGCGTGCGTCGCGGGGACGCCGCGCTCGTACCCGGCCTCCGTCAACATCAGGTAGCTGAAGCCGAAGTACAGGGTCGCGTTCCAGACGAGCAGCGCCACGTCGAACCAGCGCGAGCGCCGACGCGGCAGGACGTTGTGAAAGACCGCGAGCAGCGAGTAGAGGACGAAGAAGAGCGTGATGAAGACGAGCGTCGGCCAGAGCTTCGTGTGGTTGTAGAACTTCAGGGCCCAACCGAGCGAGATCACCACCGTCGCCGCGAACGAGAGGAAGTCTAGACTGCGCCAGCGCTTGAAGTAGGCGACCGAGAGCACGCCCGCGTCGAGCAGCGCGACGTAGGTGAAGAGCGCCACCTGATTGTCCTGCCCCGTCGAGATGAGCGCGGGCGTCAGGAAGCCTCCGACCAGCCCGAGCACCGCTACGGGCAGCGCGTTAAGTCTGACCGAGAGCAGCACGGCCGCGGCCGTCACCGCCGTCATCAAGAGGAATGCGACGGGCTGAGCCAGCAGCTTGTAGAAATCGTACGCGGCGTAGATCGAGAGATACAGGATGAGCAGGCCGCCGCCCGAGAGCACGTAGGCGTAAGGCCGCATCCCGCGCCGCCGCAGGCGCTCGCCGACGCCGAGCAGCGCGAGCCCGCCCAGTGCGCCGAGCGCGACGCGCGCGCGCGGGCCCACCCACTCGTTCTCGAACGCGTACTTGAGCGCGAAGGCGACGCCGAAGGTGACTGCGATGATGCCGACCCAACTGAACCAGCTCCCGCCAATGACCGACTCAAGGTCGCGCGCCTTCTCTTCGCGTGGCCTCACTTCCCGCGCCCTGCCTTCGTGCGCGGCCCGCCGCCGAGGCTCTTCCGCCGGCCGCGTAGAATCGGCCGTGGCTTCGCCCGCTTGTTGACTCACGACGTAAGGCGCTTCACGCCTTCCTTCATCAACGACTCCTTCGCCCACGGCGCGAGGCTCGGGCGGCGGCGGCGTCAACTGCGTTTCGGGCGGCGGCGCGACGGCGCGCGCCTCGTCACGCTCGTCCGTCAGAGACTCGTAGAGCGGGCGGCGCCGCGCGGGCGTCGGCGGCTCTAAGCCGAGCCGCTGCTCGACCGCGTAGAGCCGCGCCGTCTGCGTCTGCAAGACGCGCTCAAGGTGTTCGAGCCGTTCGGCGAGTTGCGCCAGCAACTCTCGCGTCGTCTGCTCTTCGGCCATACGTCCTCCGGGCCGGGACATCATAGAGCAATTCGGTTGTGAAAGGGACTTGAGGAGTGTGCAGGTTCTTCAACTGCCCGCGCCCGTCAGGAAGCGGCCGACGAAGGCGCGCAGTTCTTCGAGCGAAGAGTCGGCGACGACGCGGTAGACGCGCGGGCGCACGTCCTTCGGGAGCATGCGAGCGGTGAGTGCGTCGGCGATGACGTGCGCGCTCGAACGCAGGCCGCGCTCCCAACCCTCCTCGCGCGCGTCGCGCAGGTCGAGCGCGTCGGGCTCGACGCCCGCGGCGACCAGAAAGACGCGCGCCCACCCCAGAAACTCAGGCCAGCGCGAGACGACCGAGACGAGCGCGTCGGGCGGCGGCACGCTCTCGCCTTTCAGCGAGTCGGGCACCGAGCGCGTGTGCAGGAAGATGGGCGAGGCGTCGGGCGGCAGTGCGCGCCGCACCTCTTCGGCCTTGCTGTAGAGCGCGACGACGGCCGCGCCCGCGAGATTGGACGCGTCGCCGCACTCTTCGTAGCCGCAGCCGCGCACGTTGAAGTTGGTCGCCTCGCTTATCTCGGCCATGAGGATTTCGCGCAGGCCCTCGTCCGGCTCGACGACGAGGAAGTGGTCGGGCGGCTCAAGGCTGAGCCAGTGTTTGAGACGCGCCTGCACGTCTGCGAGCGTGTGGCCGCGCGCGCGTGCGAGCGCGAGGAAGGCGCCCACGAGCCGGTCGAGCTCGACGCGCGGCTCGTCGGCTGTCGGCGTCCCGTGCTCGCCGAGCGGGCGCACGTAGACGCCGCTCCCTTTACGCACTTCGAGCCAGCCCGCGTGCTCAAGGTCTCGGTAGGCAGCGCTCACTGTGTTGGGGTGGATGCGGAAGCGGCGCGCGAGTTCCCTCGTGCTCGGCAGACGCTGGCCCGCCTTCAGGTCGTCGCTGACGACGCCGAGCATGATCTGCCGCACGAGCTGTTCGCGCAGCGGCACGTCGCTGTTCTTCGAGAGCCAGAGGCGCATAAAGAAGAAGCAGGCGCTTTCGCCCCGAACCTTGTTCGTACGGAAGTCTGAAGAGGTGCCGCCGAAGCGCGACTTACTGGCCGAGCAGTCTGAGAATCTCGGGGCGCTCTTTCGAGAGCAGGTAGACGGCGCTCCGCAAACGGCTCAAGTCTGTCTCAATCTGTCCCATGCGCGCTCTGAGGGCGCGCGGCTCTATCGAGTCGAGCCGCAACTGCGCCTGCTCGATGTCGCCGCGGACGGCCGCCATCTGCACCCGGAACTCGTCCTTGGTGAATCGTCTCGGAGAGCGTGTCCGCGCGATCCCTTGTTACCTCGACCGTAGAGGCGATGAACCGAAGCAGGCGGCCATTTTCGTCGGACGGACGTTCGTCACTCATGACAGTCTCTTTCCGTCGGGTTCTACCGTTGGCGGGTGCGCGGATTATAGCAGAAAGGAGGTGCCGTCACCTGTTTACTAATTCCCCGCGCGGTAGCCGGGGCGCGTGCGGAGGGCGACGCCTTTGCGCGTGGTGCGGACGCGTATCTTGCGGTACTTGCCGTCGCGCGCGGCGTTGGAGGGGTAGTAGCCGAGGCTGTATTGCGTGCGCAACTCCTCGGCGAGCTGTCGGAAGGCGCGCGGGAGCATGAGCGGGTTATCGGCGGGAATCAGGCGCCCGCCGGTCGTGCGCGCCATCTCGTTGAGGTAGTCGTCGGCCGTTCGGTAGAGGAGGTCGAGCATCGCGCGGATGCTCTGGTCGCTCGCCTCTTCGGGCGTGCGAGCGGGGCCGGGCGTCGTGCCGCCGGGCATCCCGTCGGAGGGGCGGCGCGAGGTCGCGTCGGGCATGCCGTCTGGCCGACGGTCGTCGCGCGGGTCTGTGCGCCCGCCGCCGCGCGGGTTGATGACGACCGAGCCCGGCGGCATGCCCGGAATACCGCCGAGCACGGAGCCGAGGTCTACTGAGCGTCCGCCGCGCGCCTGCTCGCGCGCGAGTTGTTCGGTCTCGGCGCGCGTGTCGAAGCGCACGGGGTAGACGATGGTGTCCGACTCTTCGACGGCGCGGCGGTTGTCTTCGTAGGTGCGCAGGTCGCTGTGGAAGTCAACGCCGTCGGTGAGCATGATGACGGCCTTGCGCCCTTTCAGTCTGCGCAGAGAGCGGAAGGCGAGGTCGAAGGCGTCGTAGAGCTTCGTGCCCTTGCCCGGCCGCGTGGCGCGTATGGCCGAGGCGAGCCGCGCGCGGTCGTCGGTGAAGTCGCAGAGGTCGCGCACGTCGTCGTCGAAGGAGATGACTTTGACGCGGTCGCCCTCGCGCAGTTGTTCGGTGAAG
Organism: Pyrinomonadaceae bacterium; assembly: GCA_035248785.1. GTDB lineage: Bacteria > Acidobacteriota > Blastocatellia > Pyrinomonadales > Pyrinomonadaceae > QHXN01. The sequence continues at coordinate 48,043 of DATFHD010000123.1, forward strand.
GCGACGGCCGCGTCCTGCACCTGCCGCAGCTTCTCGACGGTGGTCGAAGCGCTGGTGTCTATCATGAGGACGACGCTGAAGGGCTCGGAGACGGTGGCGAAGAAGGCGACACGCTGTTCCGCGCCGTCCTCGGAGACGTTGAACTCTTCGGCCTTGAGGTCTGGGACGTAGCGCCCTTGATTGTCGCTCGCGATGACGGGCAGCGTGACGAGGTTCGTCTCGACGCGCACGGCGTCGCCGTCGTCAACCTCCTGCGAGTCCGCGTCGGGCGCGGGCGTCTCCGAAGGTTTGGACTCGGCGGGCTTGTCCGAACTGTTCTTCTTCGGCTCGCTCCCGGGCAGCCTCCGCCCGGCCTGCGCGTGCGCGAAGGCAAGAGGCAGAAGGCAGAGGGCAAGAGTGAGAATTAGAGAGGGCGCGTCTCTCGTCATCAAACGACGACGAGAGACGCGCCCTACTTCATAGACACTTTTGCCTTTTGAAGTTTGCCTTTTGCCTTCCATCCCTTCCATCTCGCCGTGTGATGCACGCGGGCGTCGGCGCGGATGGACGGCCGGACTCTTTTTGTTCAGCGGCGCTTGCGCGAAGCGCCGGTCAGGTTGTCGAGGATGCTGACGACACGCGCGGCCGCACGTCCGGCCGTCTCGGCGACGGTGTTGAGAAGGCTCTGGCTACCGCCTGCCTCCTCCTTTCGAGCCGCCTTTGGAACCGCCGCCGCGCGCGGTGCCGCCGCCGGCAGACGAGCCCTTGCCGCCGCCCTTCGACGCGTAACCGCCGCCGCCGCCTCTGCCGCCGCTCCTCTTCGCGGCGCCGCCTTTGGCCGCGCCCTTCTTCGAGCCTCCGCCTTTAGCAGCAACCTTCGCGCCGCCTTTGCCCGCGCCTGTGGCACCTTTGCCCGCGCCGCCTTTCGAGGCGCCGCGCGCGCCAGTCCACGAACTGCCCTTCTTGCCGGCGCCGCCGCCGGACTTGCCGGCCCCCGCGCCGGACTTGCTGCCGCCTTTGGCCGCGCCCTTCGATGCTCCGCCTTTACCGGCCGCACTCTTAGCTCCACCCTTACCGGCCGCGCCCTTGGCCCCGCCTTTAGCGGCCCCGCCGCCTTTGGCGCCACCTTTAGCGGCTCCGCCACCTTTGGCTGCTCCGCCCTTCGCGCCGCCCTTGGTAGAGCCCTTGGCGCCGGCGCCCGGCTTACCGCCTCCGCCGCCCTTGCCTGTACTCTTCGTGCCGCCCTTGCCTGCGGCCTTCGCGCCGCCCTTGCCGGCCGCGCCGCCGCCTTTCGCGCCGCCCTTGGCCGCACCGCCCTTGGCGCCGCCCTTTGTCGAAGCACCCGTGTTAGCTCCGCCCTTCTCGGAACCGGCGGCCGCGCTGCCTCTGGCCACGCCTCCTCCGGCCCCGCCGCCGCCCTTTTTGGCAGAGGCGCCGCCGCCCCTGGCAGCACCTTTAGCGCC
>DATFHD010000124.1:0-46657 GCA_035248785.1 Pyrinomonadaceae bacterium
GCCTCGCGCGTGAAGAGGTCGTGCGAGTAAGTGCCCTTCGGAATGTTAACGCGCTCGTCGCCCAGCCAGAGGTAGTCGGGGTAGTAGTTGTGCGCGTGGTTCTGGTTGAGGTAGCCGAAGAAGTAGTCGAAGCCCTGACGGCCGGGCACGCCCGTCGTCTCGGGCTCGCCCAAGCCCCACTTGCCGATGACGCCTGTGCGGTAGCCCGCGCCCTTCAGGACTTCGGCGACGGTCACGTCTTCTTCGCGGAGCGACACGCGCTCGTTGTTGCGCCCCATGTTGCCGCGTATGCGCGCGTGCCCCTGATGCAGGCCCGTGATGAAGCTCGCGCGCGAGGGCGCGCAGACCGGCGCGGGCGCGTAGGCGTCGGTGAAGCGCAGCCCCTCGCGCGCCATCCGGTCGAGGTTAGGCGTGCGTATGAAGCGCTGGCCGTAGGCGCCGAGGTCGCCGCGGCCGAGGTCGTCGGCCACGATAAGGACGACGTTCGGCGCGCGCCGAGCCTTCACACGCTGAGCCTTCGCGCCCGCCACGAACGCCGCGCACGCCAACAGCGCCGCACAGGCCACGGCCGGAAAGAGCCGCCGAGCCCTCCGCACTGTTACGCCGAATCTCAACATCCGCCGCTTGTCGCCTCCGTGTGCGTGTAGTTTAATGCAGAAAACTTTCAGCGCAATAGAGTCAGAAGATTTTTGGGGAGACGGCTTTGAGACTACGCGCTCTACTCTGCGCGCTCGCGCTGCTGCTGCAACCGTTCGCGTACGCGCGGGCCGCGACGCGCTCTGCGCGACAGAAGCCGAAGAGGAAGATGAACGTGCTCTTCCTCATCTCCGACGACCTGCGTCCCGAGTTGGGCGCGTACGGCGTCGCCGCGATGAGGACGCCGAACATAGACCGGCTCGCGTCGCGCGGTACGCGCTTCGACCGCGCGTACGCGCAGTACCCGCTCTGCAACCCTTCGCGCACCTCTCTCCTCTCGGGCCACTACCCGACCGAGACGGGCGTGATGGACAACAACAAGTACTTCCGCGCGGAGCACCCCGACTACGTCACGCTGCCGCAGTACTTCAAGGCGCACGGCTACGCCACGCTCCGCACAGGCAAAATCTTCCACGGCGGCATTGACGACCAAGTCTCTTGGACTGAGGGCGGCGAGCCCGTTGACCCGGCCATCGTCAACCGCGGCACGAACAACGCGCGCAACGCGCCTTCGCCGGCAGCACCGCAGCCCGCACAGCCCACCCGGCGCCCGCGCGTCGAGCGCGACCCCGACGAGGCGGAAGGCGACCCGCCCGTGCAGGCGGCCAACGAGGGCGAGCGACGGCGCATGGCCTCAGACCGCATCGTCGTGCTCGAAGGCGAGGGCGAGTCGCACGGCGACTACAAGACGGCCACGCGCGCGATTGATTATCTGGAACGCTACAGAGACAAGCCCTTCTTCCTCGCCGTCGGCTTCGTCAAGCCGCACAGCCCGCCGACCGCGCCGCGCAAGTTCTTCGACCTCTACGACCCCGCGCGCGTGGAACTTCCGCCCGACTTCGCGCCGCGCCCGGCACCGCCGCCCGGCTTCCCCGAGCTTTCCGTCCCGCGACGCAACGCAGACCTCTTCATCGGCCGCGACGCGAGCCCCGAACAGGCGCGCGAGATGATACGCGCCTACCGCGCCTCGACCAGCTTCGTGGACGCGCAGGTCGGGCGCGTGCTCGAAGCGCTCGAACGTCTGGGGCTGAAGGAGAACACCGTCGTCGTCTTCTGGGGCGACCACGGCTATCACCTCGGCGAGAAGGGCAAGTGGTCGAAGGCTTACTCGTTGTTTGAAGTCGGCACGCGCGTTCCCTTAATCATCGCCGTGCCGGGCGGGCGGGCGCGAGTCGCGGCCGCCACAGTCGAACTGCTCGACCTCTACCCGACGCTCGTCGAACTCTGCGGCCTGCCCGCGCCCACAGGCATACGCGGCCGCAGCCTCGCGCCGCTGCTCAAGAGCGCGCGCACGCGCTGGCCGCACCCGGCCTACAGCGTCACGCTCTTCCAGAACAAGCTCGGCCGCGCCGTCCGCACCGAGCGCTTCCGCTACGCCGAGTGGGACGAAGGCCGCGCGGGCGCCATGCTCTTCGACGAGGCGAAAGACCCGCACGAGCTGAAGAACCTCGCCGACGACCCCGCCTACGCGAAGACCGTGCGGGAGATGAAGAAGCTCCTGAAGAAGATTCCGTGAGGGGTTAGGCGGAAGACAGTGGCCGTTCGACAGTCCCCGAAGGGGACAAAGATAATAGCCGGGGGTTAGCGCAAGCCGCGAGCCGTAAGCGAGAGGCGAGCGCGCCACCCCCGGAACACGACGACAAAACATTTCGACCCTGAAAGGGTCGCACCTCAACGTTGAGGTGCGACCCTTTCAGGGTCGGATTCATTTATCGCCCCATACCGGGGGCGGCGCTCAGTCGCTGACGCTCCTTCGCTCTGCCCCCGGCTATTATCTTTGTCCCCTTCGGGGACTATTAGACGGCGTCTGAATACCGTCTACTGCTTCGCCGCGAAGCCGTGGAGGCGGAGCCAGTCGGCGCAGTGTGCGGGCCAAGTCGAGAGGACGGGGTCGGCAGGTTTGCCGTCCCTCGCCGTGCCGAGGCCGAAGCCGTGCGGGCCGCGCTCGTAGAGGTGAAGCTCGAAGGGGACGCCCGCGCGGCGGAGCGCCGAGACGAACATCAGAGTGTTCTCGACGGGGACGGCCGTGTCCGTCATCGTGTGGACGAGGAAGGCGGGCGGCGACTCCTTCGTCACCTGCTCCTCGTTCGAGAGCAGCGCCACGAGTTCCGGGCTCGGGTTGTCGCCCAGAAGATTCTTCTTCGAGCCGGCGTGCGTCTTCTCCCTCATCGTGATGACGGGGTAGATGAGAATCATCACGTCGGGGCGCGAGCTGACACGTTCAATCGGGTCTGAGGCATCAGACTTTCCCGCGTCGAAGTGCGTGCCCGCGGTCGAGGCGAGGTGGCCGCCGGCCGAGAAGCCGAGTATGCCGACGCGCGCGGGGTCAAGGCCCCACTCCGAAGCGCGCGCGCGCACGGTGCGTATGGCGCGCTGCGCGTCCTGCAACATCGCGGGGTGGTGGTAGCGCGGCCCCAAGCGATACTTCAGGACGAAGGCCGTCACGCCGACGGTGTTCAGCCACTCTGCGACCTCCCGCCCCTCGTACTCAAGCGAGAGGTGGCCGTAGCCGCCGCCGGGGCAGACGACGATGGCCGCTCCCGTCGCCTTCTCCTTCGGCGCGAGGTACGGCGTCAGCGTCGGCACGTCCTCCGCCTCCTTCCCCAGAGCGCCCGGCGCGCCCTGCGGCCAGAGCACGATTGGCTCGGCGGCCGACGCCTTCTCAAACAGACCCGAGCAGACGACGGCGAGGCACGCCAACATAATATTCGGTGCGAGTCTTCGGAACATGATTCCCTCCCTGTACTCAATCAACGTCGGACGCGCGTGCTGCTACTGATGGTCACGTCGGCCGACTTCAAACCTTCCGGATAAGCCCACAGTCTGATGCGGCCGGGCACGCCGCGCTTCGAGCGGACGACGACGAGGCAGAGGCCGTTGTAGGCGAAGCGCTCCGGCGATTGGAAAGACTCGTGGCCGGTCGGGTCGCCGTTGTCCACGGCGACGATCTCGCCCGGCCCCTCAAGCTCGAAGTGAATACGGTTCTTCGAGCGCGGGACGACGAGCCCGGACTTGTCGGTGATGCTCACCGTGACGAACGAGAGGTCTGAGCCGTCGGCCGCAATCACGCCGCGGTCTGCCTTCAGCGCCACGCCTACGGGCGGCCCCGTCGTCTTCATCACATCTTCAGCCCAGCGCCGGCCGTTCTTATAAGCCACGACGCGAAGCTCGCCCGGCTCGTACTTCACCTCGTCCCAGCGCAGACGGTACTCGTACTGCCCCTTCTTCTTCCTCCCCAGCGAGCGGCCGTTGAGGAACAGCTCGGCCTCGTCGCCCGAGGTGTAGACGTGTACGGGCGTCGTCTGCCCCTCGCGGCCGGGCCAGTTCCAGTGCGGCAGGATGTGCGCCATCGGCAGCTCCGGCCGCCAGCGCGCCTGATAGATGTAGAAGCGATCCTTCTTAAAGCCCGCGAGGTCAACGATGCCGAAGTAGGAGCTGCGCGAGGGCACAGCAATCTTGCCGAGCCGCTTCAACTCCTCGCTCATGCGCGCCTGCTCCGAGGGGTCGGAGAAGTTGAGCAGGTTCGACGCGTCGGCGTTGTAGGGCGTCGGCTCGCCGAGGTAGTCGAAGCCCGTCCAGACGAACTCGCCCGCGGTGAACGGGAACTCGTCCTGACCCTTGAACTCGGTGTCCGGCGTCGTCGCCCAGCGCGGCGCGTAGAGGTCGTATGAGCTGACCTGAAAATCGGCCAGCCCCTTGCTCTTGTCCTCCTCGACGGGGAAGAAGTATTCGCCGCGCGAGCTGACGGTCGAGGCCGTCTCGCTGGCGAAGAGAGGAATCAACGGATTCTTCTCGCGGAACTTGCCATACTCGGTCGGCTTGTAGTTGTAGCCGAACACGTCCACGGTCTTCTGGAAGCCGTTGTAGCCGGCCTCCGTGTAGTTGGCGCCCGCGGTGACGGGGCGCGTCGGGTCTTCCTCGCGGACGATGCGGGCGAGCTCTTCCGAGACCTTGTGGCCTTCGGGGCTGCGCTGCTCGCCGATCTCGTTGCCGGTGCTCCAGAGAATCACGGAAGGGTGGTTGCGGTCGCGCCGCACCTGCGCGCGCAAGTCCTTCTCGTGCCAGTCGTCGAAGAGCAGGTGGTAGTCGTTCTTCTTCTTCCCTCGCCGCCAAGCGTCGAACGCCTCGTCCATCACGAGCAGGCCCATACGGTCGGCCAGCTCAAGCAGCTCGGGCGCGGGCGGGTTGTGGCTCGTACGGATGGCGTTCGCGCCCATCTCTTTCAGAATCTCCAACTGACGCTCCAACGCGCGCCTGTTGACGGCCGCGCCGAGCGCGCCGAGGTCGTGGTGGTTGCAGACGCCCTTAATCTCGACGGGCTCGCCGTTCAAGAGCAGCCCGCGCGCCGCGTCGAACTTGACGGTGCGAATGCCGAAAGTCGTCCAGTAGTCGTCAACGGTCTGGTCGCCGCGCGTCACGGTCGTCAGCGCGGCGTAGAGGTTCGGCCGCCGCGTGTCCCACAGACGCGGACGCCTGACGTTGATGTCGGCGGCGCGCGTCGTGCGCCCGCGTGCGGCGACACTCACGCGCGTCACGGCGGAGTGGGCGACGGGCTTCACGCCCAACTGGCCTTCGGGGCCGAGTTCCCAGAGCTGCGTCAGGACTGTCACGTCGGCGGGCGCGTCGGACTCGTTTTCGAGCGTGACCTTCACGCTGACGGTCGCCGACTGCGGCGTGACTTCGGGCGTCGTGACGTACGTGCCCCAGTGCGCGACGTGGACGGGCGCGGTCTTCTCAAGCCAGACGTTGCGGTAGATGCCGCCGCCGGGATACCAGCGCGAGGAGTCGGGCGGGTTGTCGAGGCGGATGGCCAAGACGTTCTCTGCGCCGTAGACGATGAACGGCGTCAGGTCGAGCTGGAAGGAGGCGTAGCCGTAGGGCCAGCCGCCTACGAAGCGGCCGTTGAGCCAGACGGTCGCGTAGGACATCGCGCCGTCTATGTCGAGGTAGATTTGCCTGCCCTTGTCTGCGGCCGGCACGTCGAAGTGCTTTCGATACCACCCGACGCCCCACCAAGGGAGCTTGCCCGTCTCGCCCGGGTACTCCTGCTTGAAAGGCCCCTCGATGCCCCAGTCGTGCGGCAGGTCGAGCCGACGCCACTTGGAGTCGTCGAAGTCGCGCCGCGTGTAAGCGACATCCGCGCCGAGCGCGTCGTCCCCGTTTGTCTCCTTCGATGCCGAGCCACCCGCGACGAACTCGCCGCCCGTCCGCGTCACGGCGCCCTTAATCTTCTCGTAAGCGAGCCGCCCCGACGTGTCCGGCGGGTCGTCCTTCTGGAAACGCCAACCCGAGTTGAAAGACTCTCGGCTCCGCGGCGAAGACGACTGCGCCACAGACACTCCCGCGAACACGAAAGCGGCGCACGCGGCGAGCGCGAGGCGCGACAGCACGACTCTCATCATTCATCATTCCTCGTTCGGCATTGGCCGTTACCTTGATACGACTCTCGTCTCGGGCGGGCCGAGGTAGCTCGGGCGCAGGCCGCCCGCGTTGAGCACGATCTTGTCGAGCACGACGCCGGGGTCTGTCATATAGACTCTGAGGACGTGTGCGCCCGCGCCGAGCTTGACGGACGCCGTGACCTTCGTCGTCGCGTTGAGGACGTTCTCCGCCCACCCCTTCGAGGTGACTTCGACGCCCGCGCCCGCCGCCAACGGGCTCGGCCCGGCGCCGTCGAAGCCGTAGGCGAAGCGCAGCCCGCCGTCACCGCGCAGCGCTTGCGTCGGCAGCAGGTAGAACGTCAACTCGAACTCGCCCGCGTGGAAGAGTTGCATGCGGTACTCTAACGCGGGCGCTTCGCGCGCGGCGCGCGAGGGCTCGACGCTCGGGGCGTCTTCGGGGAAGACGGCCACCGAGTCGCCCGTGCGCCCAAGGCCCGGTATGACCTCGACGCCCGCGCCCGCGCGGTCTGTCTTTGAAGTGAAGTGCTCCGCCTCAATCGAGACGACGCCGTCCGACTCGACGAACCCCTTGAGACTTTCGGGCCGCGGCGACGCCGGGTTGAAGATGGGCACGCGCACCGTACGCCTCGCGCCCGCGCCTTCAATCTCAACCTTCCCTTCAAACCTCCCGCCCTTCGGCGCCTTCGCCCAATCCACCGAGACGAGCACGCGCGCGTCCTCGCTTAAGTTCCCGCGCGTGCGGCTCAGCCTTATCCAACCGTCGCTCGCGCGCGCGACCCACGCGGCCGGCGTGCGCCCACGGTTGAAGATGTCTATGAAGCGCGCGCCGCGCGTGTAGGGGTCGAGCGCGGGCAGCGCGACGCCCTCTTCGCCTTCGTGAACGGCGACGCCGAGTTCGGCCCGCTCAGGTACTTTCATCTCGGCGACTGCGGACGAGACGGGCGGGGGCGTGCTCCTCATGCTCGTCCACTGACCGGGCCGCATCTCGCGCGACATGATGCCGCGCCACTTTCCGCCCGCAAGCCTCTCGTTGTAGAAGCGCGTCTCCTCGTCCAAAAGCCTCTCGGCTTCCGCCGCGCGCCGCGCCCAAAGCCCCGCGCTCGCGCGACCCTGCGAGGCGTAGGCATCGGCCTTCTCCGCGGCGAAGACGCGCCGGTTGGCGAGCGCAGCGCCGCGCACGGAGTAGAGGATGAGTTCGTAGTAAGCGGCCTTCAGCGGCGGCGGGACGGAAGCGTAAAGGCGCGAGGCGCGCGCCTCCAACGCGTCGTAAGCGTCGAGACGCGCCTGCGCCTCGTCGCCGTAATTGTCGTGCGTCAACTCGCTCGGCCTGTAAGGCTCGCCCGGCATGTACCACTGCAAATGCTCCGGCTTGCGCGCGAAGCCGAGACGGTAATACTCGTCCATGACGGACGCGGTCTCATCGGCCACGCCCGCGCCGAACTCGCGCGCCGCCCACTCCTTTAAGAAGCCTTGCAGGTTGTCTCGCCGCCAGCGCGAGGCGTCCCAAGCCATCTGCATGAAGAACTCCGTCGCTATCTCAGCAGGCTTCAGGTCGCCGACGTTGAGTACCCAGAAACGTCGCGCGCCGTTCGCGTAAGCCTTCCGCATCTCCTCCCAGACGAGCGCGGGCGGCGTCGTCTCAAGCCACAGGTACGAGAGCGGGCGCCCCAAGTAGGAGACGTGATAGTAGACGCCGAAGCCGCCCGCCCGCCCGCGTTCCTCGGCCGAAGGGAACGCGCGTATGTAGCCGAAGTTGTCGTCCGTGTAGACGACGGTCACGTCTTCGGGCACCTTCAAGCCCCGGCGGTAGTCGGCCAGAACCTCTTTGTAAGGGATGAAGACCTGCGGCACCTGCGTCACGTCCCTGTTGACGTAACGCGCGAGCATCGCGCGCTGGTCTGCGAAAATCTGTTCGAGCACGCGGACGCGTTCGGCGCTCGTCTTCGGCCCCTGCATCGCGCTGTCATGTATGCCGCGCATGCCGAGCGTGTAGAGGTTCTCGAACCGGCCGTTCTCGCGCACGCGCTCCTCCCAGTAGCGGCGCACGCCCTCGGGGTTCGTGAGGTAGTTGTACTCCTCCGGCTTCGCCTTCCACTCCGAGACGTTGTTGCGCAGCATCGGCTCGGCGTGCGACGAGCCCATGACGATGGCGTAGTCGTCTGCGACTTGACGGTCGCGCGGGTCTGCGTTGAAGGCGCGCGTCACCTCGTGCATCGCGGGCCAGACCGTGTTGGCCTTGAGCCTAAGCATCAGCTCGAACAGACGCGCGTAAGTTTTAGGGCCGATGTCGCCGTTCTCGGGCTCGAAGGTCTTCGCCGCCCAAGGTTGCAGCCCCCAGTCTTCATCGTTAAGAAAGACGCCGCGGTACTTCACCGACGGCGGCCCCGCGCGGCGCGTCCCCGAAGCGACGTAAAGCCCGCTCCGTTTACGTGGCGTCACGTCCGCCCACCAGTACCAAGGCGAGACGCCCGCGGCCTTTGAAAGCTCGTAGACGCCGTAGGCCGTCCCGCGCCGGTCGCTGCCGGCGACGACGAGCCCCGCGCTCACGCCGGGCAGAGGGTCTCTGACCGTGGCGATGAGGAAGCTCTCCCACTTGCCGCGCAACTCACTCGCGTCGAACTTCCTCTCGCGCGCGAGCCTGTCTATGAAGGGGCTCTTGCCGAGCGTGCCGATGATCACGACCGGCCCCGAGAGCCCCGCGGCTTCGGTGCGCACGGAGGGGCGCACGCCCGTCACGCGCTCCAAGTCCGCGGCCAAGTCGTCCGCGGCGATGCGCACGACCTTGAAGTCTTCGCTTGAGACGAGCACGTCGGCCGCGTGCCCCTTGCTCACGAGCGCGAAGTCGCCCGCGCGGCGCACTTCTCTCACCCACCCGGCATCCTGCGCCGGCGCGGGGCGCACGCACACACAGCCGAGCGCTAACAGAACGGCGCACAGACGGAATGCGAGATTCGGACTCGGGTAAGAAGTCATAACCCTATGGCCGACGACGGCCGCGCTTCGGTTTCGGTTTGCGCGGCGTGGGTGAACTCGGCCGCGGGGCACTCGTCGCTTCGTCAATGTCGGTCGTGGCGGTGCGCGTGCGTCTGTACTCGGGCGCGTCGTCGGGCAGTTCGGGGAGCGGCGGGCCTGCGTAGACGACGGCCAGCTCGGCGAGCGCGGCCGTGGCGTCGGGGCCGAAGCCGGAGAGGGCTGTGAGACGAAGGCGGCGCGCGTTGATTGTCGAGGGGAAGCTCACGCGCTGCGGCTCGAAGGTCGAGACGAGTTCCCCGCGCGCGACCTCGCGCCAGACGTTGCCGTCGTCGCTCACTTCAATCGTGTAAGCGCGTATGTCGCCCTCGTGCTCGCGGTGGTTCTGGCGCGGCATGAGGACGAGGCCGTTGATGGGGACAGACGCGTCGAAGGCGACGGTTAGCGCGTGCGGGTGCCTCTGGTTCTTCTTCGCGTCGCCGGCCTGCCAGAAGGTGTTGGGGTCGCCGTCAATCGCGTTGGCCGCCGGGTTTGAAGGCAACGCGTCGCCCGAGGCTTGCGCAGCGAGCTTCCGCATGACGCGCGTGTCGAAGAGCAGGCCGCGCAGTTCTTCAAACGTCACGGCGACCGCGGGGCGGAAGCGCGGGCCGCTCATGTAGTCGAGGAGCGAGCGCCGCAACTGTCGAGCGGCCGGGCGCGCGTCGAGCGAGCTTTCGAGGTCAGCGCCGCTCACCAACAGCCGGCCGCGCCCGACTCTGCACTCGAAGACGAGGCCGAGTTTGTAGTTGCGGTTCCAGTCGTCTATGGCCCAGACGATGGGCTCAAGCGCGCGCGGCAGACGGTCTAGATTGACGGCGCGCGCGCCGCGCACAATCTCAGACCACTGCCAGTCGAAGTTCGCTTGCGTGGGGAATCCCGCTAGCGCCGGGTGGCGTGTGTCGGACAGAAGCCCGAGCATGCGCCCCCACGCAGGCCCCATCAGGCGGTTCCAGAAGACGGGCACTTCGTCGAGCGGCGGGCTCGTCCAGTCGAGGTCTGCGCGGCGCGGGAGATAGAGCACTCGTCCGCCCGCCTTCAGTCTTGCCTCGGCTTCGTCCCACAAACGCGTCACCAAGACGCCCCGCGGCGCGGTCTCGCTCACGCGCGCGGGGTATAGCCAGAAGTCCCAGTCGTTCTCGGCCTTCATCCCGCGCAGGGAGACGACGAGCTTGTACTGCCGCGGCGCGGCGAGCTTCGAGAGTTCGACGGAGACGCGGCCGAGCGCGGTGTTCTTGCCCAGCGGAATCGTACGCGCCGGCCAGACGCCGCGCGCGACCGTCGCGCCGCGCGAGTCAACAATCTTCCAGACCGGCACGGCGTTAGTTAAAGCCGCGGCGCCGTAGTGCGCCACCTCCACCTCGGCTTCCAGAACTTCGTCGTCGGTGAAGACGCGCTTGGTCAGACGCGCGAGCGGCACGGTCTCGGAGTTGAAGCGTCGGAACTCTTCGGCCGTGACGTAACCCTTCGGCTCCCAGAAGGGGTCGAGCAGGCCGACGAGGGCCGTGCCCTGCCCGACGTAATCATGAAGTTCGAGCAGTTGGAAGCCCGCGAGGCCGGGCGTGCGCAGGTTGGCCTCGATCTCCTCCTTGTAGCATTCGAGCTGGTAGCGCCCCGAAGCACGCGCGAACTCTCTGTCTTTACCGAGCAGCCCGTGCGCGCTCATCGAGTCGCGGAAGATTTCGTAGTTGCCGGGGCGCATGTAGCCTTTGAACTTGCCCGTCACAGAGAAGTCGGGGTACGCGACCCATTGGCCGAGTTCGTGTGAGAGGACGGGAATCTTTATGCCGGTTAAAGACTCTCGGTAGTCGCGGCCGAACCAAGCGGAGGGGCCGCGCAGCATCTTCTCGCCGAGGCGTTGTACGACGAGGTAGTCGGCGCCCTCTTCGGGTTCGGGAATCTCTCGGTCGGTGTGGCCCGTGCCGGTCGTGTAGAGGCGGCGCGGGTCTTCCGCGCGGAAGTGCTCGGCCCATTTCGGAAGCGACTGCTTCCAACGACCTTTGGGCTCGTTGCTCGCCGAGAGCATGACGAAAGAGGGGTGGTTGCCGTAGGCGCGTATCATCCGCTCGGTCTCCGCGTAGAGCATCTGCTCCAACGGCGTGCCGGGGCTGATCTCGTTCCACATGCCGGGCTCGGGCTGTAGGTAGACGCCGAGTTCGTCGGCCGCGGTGAAGGCCGCTTCGGGCGGGCAGAAGGAGTGGAAGCGTATGTGGTTGATGCCCCACTCCTTGTTGATGCTGAGGACGCGGCGCCAGTATTCCACGTCGGTCGGCGGGTAGCCGGTCAGCGGAAAGTCGCCGCCGTGGTGGTTGCCGCGAAGATAGGTCTTCCGACCGTTGACGATGAAGTCAGCGCCCACGGTCTTGAACTCGACGAGGCCGAAGGAGAGTTCGCGGCTCTCGTCAACGCCGTCGCCCGTCAGCCTGAGCGTTAGCTTCTGCAAAGCCGGACTGAACTCGTCCCACGTCTTCGCCTCGCGCCCGAGCGGCACGTCGAGTTGCGTGCTCCCGCCCTTCTCGTCCCACTCGACCATCGCCGACGCCCCGCCCGCGGAAACAGTCCCGCGTCCGGCGCGGCCCGTCGCGTTGCCGACTCTGACTTTAATCAGCGCCGCCTTCTTCGACACGTCAGGGAAGACCTGCGCGTCTTCAATCCAGACTGCGCCCGTGGATTGCAGTTCGATGCGGCCGACGATGCCGTTCCAACTGCCGCCGAGCGAGTCGGAGACGCTGTGCGCGTCGGGGCGGTAAGGCAGAATCATCGAGGAGTCAACACGCACGGTCAGGCGGTGTCGGCCCGGCGCGAGTAAGCCTAAGTCGTACTCGTGCGGCGCGACGAGGCTGTTGTTCGAGCCGACCTTGCCGTCGTCAACCCAGACGGTTGACTCCCAGCGCGGGCGCTCCATGAAGAGCACGACGCGGCGGCCGCGCCAAGCCTCGGGCACGTCAACGTCGCGCTGATACCAAGCGGGGCCGACGTAGTGGCGCGGCGGCTGCGAGAGGAAAGGGACTTTGACTTGGCCCGGCCGCGCGTAAGCCTTGTAGTCTTCGCGCAGGAACCAGAAGCGGTCGTAGAGCGAGAGCACCCAAGGCGTCTCGGTACTTATCTCGTCGCCGTACCCTTGCGACTGAAGCACGCCCGGCAGACTTATGCGCTCGGGCAGTTCACGTCCGAACCAACGCTCGCGCACACCCGCGTCGCCGCGGTCTAACGCGAAGCGCCACTCGCCCGAAAGCTGAAGCGACTCGTCCGCGCCCGAGCGCGCCGCCGCCGGACAGACGAGCGCGGCCGTCAAGATAAAGAGCCAGACCGCGACGCCGGCACTCCGCTTCATCGGCCCACGCCCCGCTTCGTTGACAGCCCTTCGTTCGACATCCGGCCCGCCTTCCGGTTCTGTTAACCACGAACCCTTTAGTTCTTGACCACGATTCTGTCCTCGAAGACGCAGCAGTCGAGCCCGCTGTCGAGCAGGCATGCGAGCGCGTCTTCGGGCGTCTCGACGATGGGCTCGCCCATCACGTTGAAAGAGGTGTTGAGAAGGACGGCCACGCCCGTCGCCTCGCCGAACTTCCTGACCAGCTCGTAGAAGCGCCCGTTCGCCTCGCGCGTCACGGTCTGCACGCGCCCCGTCCCGTCCACGTGGACGACCGCGGGCACGCGCGCCGCCTGCCCCTCTCTGAACCCGCACACGCGCAGCATGAAAGGGCTCTCGCGCGGTGCGCCGTCCAAGTCGAACCACTCGCCGACCTCTTCCAGCGGGACGACGGGCGCGAACGGGCGGAACGCCTCGCGCCGCTTCACCTTCAAGTTAAGAATCTCTTTCGCGTCGGCGCGGCGCGGGTCGCAGAGGATGCTGCGCTGGCCGAGAGCGCGCGGGCCGAGTTCCGAGCCGCCGTCGAACCAGCCGATGTTCTGTCCCGCGCACAGTCGCTCGACCGCCTCGGCGATAACGTCCGCGGGGCGGTGCTCGCCCACGCGCGGCGCGAACTTCTCGACCGCCGCCGAGATTGAGCGCCGCGAATAAGGGCGGCCGCAGGCGTCGTGAACCAGACGCCGCTGCGCGCAGCGCCCCGTCAGACGCCACAGTCCGTAGTAAGCCGCGCCGACGGCCGGCCCGCTGTCCTCGGCCGCGGGCGGGATGTAAACGTCCCGAAAACCCGACTCGCGTATGACGCGCTCGTTGGCGACGCTGTTGAGCGCGACGCCGCCCGCGTAGCAGAGGTTCCGACTCGGGCAGAGTTCACGCAGGCGCGCGACGAGGTGCAGGATGGCGACTTCGAGCGCCGCCTGCACAGAGGCCGAGAGATTCATGTACTCTTCGCGGCGCGCGGGCCAGCGCTCACTGTAGCCGAACCTCGCGGGCACGTCTTCGAGGAAGCGAAAGCGTCCGTCCTCCACACGGAAGAAAGCCTCCGCCGGGATGTTCGCTACGCCGTACGGCGCGAGCCCCATCACCTTCCCCGCCTCCGTGGGGTCTGAGAAGACCTGCGTGGCGACTGACGAGAACATGCCGCCGAGGCTTCCGAACTCCGGCATCCCCGCGGCGCGCGGCCTGTACCAGCCGCCGCGCTCGACGAGGTGCTTCTCCAACGCGACGAAGCCCGCCGCCGAGGCTGAGTAAAGTGAAATCGTCTCCCAGCCGTTCTCGACCGGAGTTCTGACAACGGCCCTCTCGTCTTCCGACAAGTCTTCAAACGGCGAGCCCGCGCCGTCAACGACCAGCACGGCCGCGTCCTCAAAGCCGGAGGTCGCAAACGCGTGGACGGCGTGGCCGAGGTGGTGCGGGATGACGACGGTCGGCACGCGCCCGCGCGTACGTTCGAGGGCCGGGTTCAGTTCGACCGCGTGACGCGCGTCGCGCGCGCGCCCCTGTAGGCAGAAGACCGCGAGGCTCAAGTCGTCCGGAGTGATGCCCGCGTAGTCGAGGCAGTATGCGAGCGCGTGCGACGCCTCGGCGCCGTGTATGCGGTGGCGCTTGAAGCGCGACAGGCGCTCCTCCTGCACGGCGACCACGACCTCGTCATCCCTCAGCAGGCAGACCGCGCCGTTGTGTGAGGCGCTGACGCCCAGCACCCAGTTTGCGTCGTGACGTGCCAATCGTTTTCTCCTCGGGGCCGTGCGGACGCCCCGCCGTCGGCGTTGTGGCAATCGGTTTCCCGATTATACTCGACACGCCCCCACACGCTGCGTCCTTTCCGGAGTATGATGGCCCGGCAGAGGGGACGGAACCGCCATGAAGCATGAAGACCGCGGCAGTGGTGAACTGCCGTCTGACGACCGAAGGCGTCTGCCCGCTGACGACCGAAGGCGTCCGACGCGGCGCGAGTTGCTGAAGGCCGCCGGGGCGGCCGCGGCGTCCGTCGCCGTCGGCGCGACCCTGCGCGGCACGTCCGCCAACGCCGCGCGACGCGGCGCAGACAAGTCATCCTTACTGACCGAGCAGCACAACGCCTCGCTTCGTGTCGAACAGGTCGCGGCGTCGCGCGCGGAAGCTTTCGACCTCGCGGACGTTCGCCTGCTCGACGGCCCGTTCCGTCAGGCGCAGGAACGCGACGCGAGTTACCTGCTGCGGCTTGAGCCCGACCGAATGCTTCACAACTTCCGCACTAACGCCGGGCTCAAGCCGAAGGCGCCGGTCTACGGCGGCTGGGAGTCGCAGGAGCCTTGGGTCTCCATACGCTGCCACGGCCACACGCTCGGCCATTACCTGTCGGCCTGCGCTCTCATGTTCGCGGCGACGGGCGACGAACGTTTCAAGCAGCGCGCCGACTACATCGTGTCGGAGCTTCGCGAATGTCAGGACGCGGGCAAGACCGGGTTGGTCTGCGCCTTCCCTGACGGACAGAAGCCACTCGACGAAATCCTCGACGCGCGGCGCTTCGTCGGCGTGCCTTGGTACACGATGCACAAGGTCTTCGCCGGCTTGCGCGACGCCTACCTTCACACGCAGAACCGCACGGCGCTCGAAGTGCTCGTGAAGCTCTCGGATTGGGCCGACGCCCACACGCGCAGCCTCTCGGACGAACAGTTCCAGCGGATGCTCAACACAGAGCACGGCGGGATGAACGAGGTGCTGGCCGACGTTTACGCGCTGACTGGCGAGGCGAGATTCCTGAAGCTCGCCGGGCGCTTCTGTCATCAAGCGCTGCTGGAACCGCTCGCCGCGTCGCGCGACACGCTCGACGGCCTTCACTCCAACACGCAAATCCCGAAGGTCGTCGGATTCCGGCGCCTGCACGAGTTGACCGGCCGCGAAGACTACGGCGCGGCGGCGCGCTTCTTCTGGCGCACGGTCGTCGAACGCCGCACGTTCGCCACGGGCGGCAACGGCGACAACGAACACTTCTTCCCGCCCGCAGACTTTCTCAAACACCTCTCGTCGGCCAAGACGATGGAGACGTGCTGCACTTACAACATGCTGAAACTGACGCGGGGCCTCTTCACGCAGGAGCCCGCGGCCGTCTACGCCGACTACTACGAGCGCGCGCTCTACAACAGCATCCTCGCCTCGCAAGACCCCGACACGGGGATGATGACCTACTTCCAGCCCACGCGCCCCGGCTACCTCAAGCTCTACTGCACGCCGACCGACTCGTTCTGGTGCTGCACCGGCTCAGGGATGGAGAACCACGCCAAGTACGGCGACTCGATCTACTTCCGCGGCGAGGGCGCGCTCTACGTCAACCTCTTCATCCCGTCCACTCTCTCGTGGAAGGAGAAGGGGCTGACCGTCACGCAGACGACGCGCTTTCCCGAAGAGGACACGACACGTCTGCGTGTGAACGTCCGAAGGCCGTCGAGCTTCACCGTCAACGTCCGGCACCCTTCTTGGTGCGACGCCGCGACCGTGTACGTCAACGGCCGCCGTCACACGGTATCCCGACAGCCCGGTAGTTACGTCCCAGTCAAACGCCTCTGGCGCGACGGCGACACTGTCGCGGTACACCTGCCGATGTCGCTGCGTGCCGAGCCGCTGCCGGGACACGCCGATGTGGTCGCATTCATGTACGGCCCCCTCGTCCTCGCGGGACGGCTCGGGCGTCAAGGTCTGACGCCGGGCGCGGACATCATCGTCAACGAGCGAACCTACGGCGACGTTCTGAACGCGGAGGTGTCGGTGCCCGTGCTCGCGTCGGACGCGCGCGAGGTCGTCAAACACGTCGTCCCTTCGACGGGCGCGGCTCTGACGTTCGAGACGAAAGGCGTCGGGCGCCCTTCGGACGTGAGCCTAGTCCCCTTCCACCGCGTCGCGCACGAGCGTTACAACCTTTACTGGAAGCTGGTCGGAGGATAACCGATGAAGAAGACCTGCGACACCGTGCTGGCCGCCGGCCTGCTCATCCTCTGCTGCTTCGGCGGCGCGCGCGCGCAGTCGAACCAGATGAGCACCTACTGCAACCCGGTCAACCTCGACTACACCTACATGATCTACAACGCGAACGAAGACCTCTCTTACCGCTCGGGCGCGGATCCGGCTGTGGTGAGGTTCAGGGGCGAGTACTACATGTTCGTCACGCGCTCGCTCGGCTACTGGCACTCGACCGACCTGCTCAACTGGGATTTCATCACGCCGAAGAACTGGTACCCGCAGGGCGAGAACGCGCCGGCCGCGCACAACTACCGCGACGAACTCCTCTACGTGGCGGGCGACCCCTCGGGCTCGATGAGCGTCCTCTACACCGACGACCCGAAGAAGGGCGAGTGGAAGGCGACGCCCGCCATCCTCAACGACCTGCAAGACCCGGACTTGTTCATTGACGACGACGGGCAGGCTTACATGTTCTGGGGCTCCTCGAACGTCTACCCCATACGCGGGCGCAAGCTCGACATGAACCGCCGCTTCCGCCCCGTCGGCGAGGTCGTAGAGCTTTTCAACCTCGACGAGTCGAAGCACGGCTGGGAGCGCTTCGGCGAGAACCACTTTCACAAGGAGTTGACCGAAGGCTACATCGAAGGCGCTTGGCTGACGAAGCACGGCGGCAAGTACTACATGCAGTACGCCGCGCCCGGCACCGAGTTCAACGTCTACGGCGACGGCGTCTACGTCGCAGACTCGCCGCTCGGGCCGTACCGCTACGCGCCGAACAACCCCGTCTCCTACAAGCCCGGCGGCTTCGCCAACGGCGCGGGCCACGGCAGCACCGTCGTCGGGCCGGGCGAGCAGTACTGGCACTTCGCCACCAGCGCCGTCTCCGTCAACGTCAACTGGGAGCGGCGCATCGGCATGTTCCCGACCTCCTTCGACAAAGAAGGGCTAATGCACGTTGACACCTACTTCGGCGACTATCCGCACTTCGCGCCGGCCGTCGCCGGGCGCGCGGGGCAGTTCGCAGGCTGGATGCTGCTCTCGTACAAGAAGCCCGTCAAGGCTTCGTCCGCGCTCGGCGAATACACGGCCGACAGACTCGTTGACGAGAACATCAAATCTTTCTGGGTCGCGGAGAAGAATGACGACAGGCAGTGGGTCGAGATTGATTTACAGAACCCCTCAAAGGTCTACGCCGTGCAGGTCAACTACCACGACTACAAGTCAGACCTCTACGGGCGCGTGCCGGGGCTCTACCACCGTTACGTCGTCGAGGGCTCGGCGGACGGACGCGACTGGCGGACGCTCGTGGACAGAAGGAACAGCTTCCGCGACGTGCCCAACGACTACGTCGAGCTCGGCTCGCCGCAGACCGTTCGCTTCGTGCGCTTCAGAAGCATCCACGCCCCGACGCCGAACCTCTCCATCTCAGACCTGCGCGTCTTCGGCCTCGGACAGGGCAAGGCTCCGACAGCAGTCAAAAACTTCTCCGTCAAACGCCACCCCGACAGGCGCGACGCGACGCTCACTTGGGAGCGGCAGAACGGCGCACAAGGCTACAACGTGCTCTGGGGCATCGCGCCCGACAAGCTCTACAGCTCTTGGCTCGTCTACGACGCGAACTCGCTCGAACTGCGGAGCCTCTCAATCGAACAGGGCTACTACTTCGCCGTCGAAGCCTTCAACGAGAACGGAATCTCTGAGAGGACGAAGCCCTTCAAAGTCGAGTAGTCCCGCCGCCTCGGCGCGCGGCCGCCGCGGGACAAAAATGTTGACGGCCGCTCCGGCGCGGTGCTATAACCCTGAGCACTCGGAACACCGTTTTTAATAGAAATTTTCCAGCATTCTGGCGTTACTGTTGGGCCTGAAAAGGCGTGCTCGAACACCGGTAGGCGCCGTCCGACTTGTCCCGGCCTACCGCGCGAAAAGGCTTCCCCCGACTTCTCCTCAGACTAGACTCTACTCTTCCGGCGACGCCCTCCGCGGCGTCGCGTGCCACAAGCGCAGCAGGAGGGAACTAAAATGCGCGGCGACCTCTCGACTTTCCTACGCAGGGCAGCAGGCGTGTTCGTCCTAACGCTCGGCTTGGCCGCGGTGGCCAACGCGCAGTTCAGGGCCGGGCTTCAGGGCGTGGTGTCAGACGCGCAGGGCGCGGCCGTCGTAGGCGCGACCGTCACCCTGACCAACAACGAGACGAACAAGACGCAGCAGACGACGAGCGGCGACGAGGGCTTCTACCGCTTCGACCGGCTCGCGCCCGGCAGCTACTCGATAACGGCCGAGGCTTCGGGCTTCAAGAAGAAGGTTCTTGAGAACGTCGAGGTTCGCGCCGAGGAGGTGCAGGGCATCAACGTCGCGCTCGAAGCCGGCGGCGTCAGCGAGACGGTCACCGTCTCGTCCGCTGTGACCGAGCAGCTACAGACCGAGAACGCCAACATCGGCGGCGCCATCACCGAGAAGGAGATTCAGCGCCTCCCGCAGATCGGGCGCGACCCGTACGAGTTGGTGAGACTCACGCCGGGCGTCTTCGGCACCGGCGCGCGCAGCGCCACGGGCGGCTCCGTAGCACTGCCGGGACAGATCGGCCCCGGCGGCTCGAACAGCCAGATTTTCCAGACCGAGAACCAGCCGGCCGTGAGCGCCGGAGGCCAGCGCGTCGAGGCCAACAACTTTCAGGTTGACGGCGTGAGCGCGATGAGTCAGGCGTGGGGCGGCGCGGCCGTCATCACGCCGAATCAGGAGTCGGTCAAGGAAGTCCGCGTGCTCGCCAACAACTACTCGGCCGAGTACGGTCGAAACTCGGGCGCGCAGGTGCTCGTCGTCTCGCAGAGCGGCTCGAACGTCTTCCACGGCAGCCTCTTCCTCAAGCGCAACACGCCGGGCCTCAACGCCTATCAAAACTACGACCGCGCCGGCACGGCCATACGCGAAGACCCGCAGCGCGTCAACCAGTTCCTGACGCAGTACGGCGGGAGCGTCGGAGGGCCGATCAAGAGGGACAAGCTCTTCTTCTTCTTCTCCTACGAGGCGGTGAGCAACAACAGCAGCAAGGTCGAGACGCAGTGGATCGAGACGCCGCAGTTCGCGAGCACCATCGCCGCGCGGCGGCCGAACAGCATCGCCAACCGTATTCTAACCTTCCCCGGCATGACGCCGCCGCGCGTGGCGGGCGTGCAGAACGTCGGCTGCGCGACGCTCGGCATCAGCGACCCGACGCGCTGTCAATCGGTCGCGGGCGGGCTCGACATCGGCTCGCCCGGCGGCACAGTCGGGCAGAGCGTCTCGGGCGTCGGCGGCGGACTCGACGGCGTGCCCGACGTGGAGCTGGCCGCGCTCACCATCCCGAACACGACCAACTCCAAGCAGTACAACTTCCGCGTTGACTATCAGGTGACGCAGAACGACCTCGTCGCCTTCAGCACCTACTTCGTCCCGAGCGACAGCAAGTTCAACGACAGTTGGGGTAGCCGCGGCCGCCCCGGTCTGGACTTCACCTCGGGACGCCGCAACACCGTCGGCACGCTTCTGTGGACGCGCACGCTCTCGCCGACGATGGTCAACGAGGCGCGCTTCAACGTCACGCGCTGGTACTTCGACGAGAACGCGTCGAACCCTGAGATCGGCTACGGCATCCCGCAGATTAACGTCTGCTTCGAGCAGTGCGTGCTGTTTGCGACGCACACGGGGCCGGGCGTCTTCTACCAGAACACGTACAACCTCCGCGACGTGCTGAGCAAGGTGCATGGCGCGCACGGCCTGAAGTTCGGCGTGGACATCATCAAGGAGCAGAATAACGACCGCGCGCCGTGGGCCGGGCGGCCGACCTTCGACTTCGGCAACCTTTGGAGCTTCGCCAACGACGCGCCGAGCAACGAGTCTGCCTTCTTCGACCCGGCGACCGGCTCCTTCACAGACCTCGCCGCCTACCCGCGCAGCAGCTACTACGCGCTCTTCGCGCAGGACGACTGGAAGGTCAAACCGAATCTGACGTTGAACCTCGGCCTGCGCTGGGACTACTTCTCGCCGCTCACGAGCAAGCGCGACAGAATTTCCAATCTCATCCTCGGCCCGAACGACGGCCTGCTCGGCGCGTCCATCAAGGTCGGCGGCCAACTCTACGAGCCCGACCGTAACAACTTCGGGCCGCAGATAGGCGTCGCGTGGAGTCCGAAGTCAATCGTCGGGCACGACGTTGAAAATCGTCTGGTGGTGCGCGGCGGCTTCGGCGTCGCGTACAACCGCCTGCCCGGCTCGCGGCTGTTGGAGAACCGCTTCAACCCGCCCTTCTTCGCCAGCTTCTCCTTCAACGAGGCGAGCGGCAACATCGTCTACGGGCTGGCGACCGACCTCAACTCGTTCAACTACCCCGCGAACCCGAACGCGCGCCTGACCTTCGACCCGACGACAGGCATCCCTACGAGCGGGCCGCCCGTCAACATGAGCGCCACCGCGCAGGACTTGCCCAACCCTTACGTCTACCGCTACTCGCTCGGGTTCGAGTACGACGTTGGCCGCGGCTGGGTCACCTCGCTCGGCTATCAGGGCACCGCGGGCCGCAAGCTCCCGCGCCCGGTTCCCTATCACCTGTTCGTGACGCCGAACCCGCGCATCGGCAACGTCACGCTGCTGCGCAACGACGCTTACAGCAACTTCAACGCGATGCTTGCCGACGTGCGTCACCGCTTCAGCCAGAGCTTCGAGTTCGACGTGGAGTACCGCTTCAGCAAGAGCCTCGACACCTGTTCGAGCGACCACGACTGCCGCGCGACCTACCCGTTCGACCAGAGGCTTGAGTACGGCCCTTCGGACTACGACGTGACGCACAGCTTCCGCTCCTACGGAGTCTGGGCGCTGCCCGTCTTCCGCGACCGCAAGGACTGGGTCGGCCGACTCGCGGGCGGCTGGGAGCTGAGCGGGATACTGACGGCCACGTCCGGCTTCCCTTGGACGCCCGTGGTCGGCGGCGCCAACTGTAGCGCGGTAGTCGCGGGCGGCGGCGTCTGCCCGCTGCGTCCCATCGGGCAGATTCGTGAGGGGACGGGCGACACGAGCAACGGCACGTTCCTCGGCGCGGGGCAGTTCCCCGGCGGCGGGCTGACCTACTTCGTGCCGCCGCCCGCGGGGTCGTTCACGACGCCGCCCGTGCCGGGCGTCGGGCGCAACAGCCAGCGCGGCCCGAACTATTTCAGCGTGGACATGACGCTCGTCAAGCGCTTCGCCTTCCCGACGCTACCGTTGCTCGGCGAGAGCGCGGGGCTTGAGCTGCGCGCCAACGCCTACAACCTCTTCAACCGGACGAACCTCTCGCCCTTCAACATCAAGGATGACAACACGCAGATACAGCACCCGGACTTTGGGCGCGCGCTGCACGTCTTGTCGGGGAGGGTCGTAGAGTTTCAGGCACGGTTCAGCTTCTGAGAGAACCAGCGCTTGAGGGGCGGGCGGGCGTCCGCCCCTCAAGCCCTTTTTATGTCCGCCTTCAGAAGTAAATCCGCAAAGGGGAGTCTCCTCCTCTCAGCCCTCCTGACCTTCGTCGCGTGCCCGGCCGCAGTCGCGCAGACCGACGGCGCGGCCCGGCAGACGGCCGCCGCGTCAGTGCAGACGACTCGTGCGGCGGCGCCGCTCGCCGCCCCGGCCGACGCGCCGCTCAACGCGGCCGACGCAGCCATGCGCGACGGCCGCTTCGCAGACGCCGCACGCCAGTACGAGGTGTGGCTCAAGTCGCACCCGGACGCGGGCGGCGTCCTGCTCGCGCTCGGCATCTGTTACGTGCAGTTGGGAAGACGTGAAGATGCCGTCTCCACTCTACGCCGTCACCTGAAGCTCGCGCCGGGCTCGGCCGCGGGCCACGCGGCGCTCGGCGTCGCGCTGCTCGACGGCGCGCGCGACACTGAGGCGAAGGCCGAGCTTGAAACGGCCGTCCGGCTCAACCCCAGACAACGCGACGCCGTCGGCGCGCTCGCCAGAATCTACCTGACCGAAGGGAAGGCCGCGGGCGCTGTGGCGCTGCTGCGGCCTCTGGCCGCGTCCGTGCCGGACGAAGAGACGCGGCTGCTCTTGGCCGACGCGCTCGTCAAGTCAGGGCAGTCGCGCGAGGCCGCCGAGATGCTTGAGCGCGAACTGCGCGCCGACCCGCGCTCGTCGCCGCAGGTTTACGCCGCAGCCGGTTGGGCGCGTCTCAAGTCGGGCGACCTCGCCGCGGCCGCCGAGCTCTGCGAGCGCGGCATGCGAATCTATCCGGACTCGGAGATTGAAGCCGTCTACCTCTCTCTGCCCGCGCCGCTTCTGGCCGAGAGAATAGGCGAGCGAATCAAACGGCTGCAAGAGTCGCCCGACGCGGCGGAGTTGATAGCCGTCGGCCGCGTGCTCACGGACGCAGACCCGGCGCGCAAGACGAGGGCCAACGAGATCGCGCAGCGCCTTCTCGCGCACGCCGTCACGCTCGCGCCCGGCAGCGCCTCAGCCCACTACAACTACGGCCGCGCGCTCGCGCAGACGGACGCCCAGCGCGCCCGCGCCGAATGGGAGAAGGCGCTTTCGCTCAACCCTCCGGACGAGCTGCGGCTGAAAATACTGGTAGAGGTCGGCGCCGCCGGCCTCGACCTCTCAAACTACGACGCGGCCGAGCGCGCCTTTCGCGAGGCGCTGGAGGTGAACCGTAGGCTCGCGAGGCACAGCCCCGAGGCGGCGCTGGATTACGTAAGCTTCCTGCAACTGCGTTCGCGCAGCGCGGAGGCCGAAGCGCTGCTCGACGAAGTCCTCGGCTGGAACCCTCTGTCCCCGCAGGCGCACCTCGAACGCGCGAAGCTGTTTGCCGCGCGCGCAGAGTGGGCGAGTGTCGTCGAGGAGGGCGAGTTCGTCCTGCGCAACGCGGGCGACGATGTGGAACTGCTCCGCGCCGCGCACTTTCTGCTCGTGCGCGCCCACCGCCGCCTGAACCAGCCGGAGAAGGCGCGGCAGCACCAAGCGTGGCTCGAAGAACACCAGTCCGCCGCCTTGCCGTAATGCGCCGACTATTGCTCAGACCTTTATTGTTAGCCTTACTCGCCCTCGCGTGTGCCGACGCCCGCGCGCAGAGACCTCCGGCCGTCAACGCGAACTTTGAACGGCTGGCGGCACGGGCCGAGCAGGCGCGCGGCGCGAACCGTCTTGACGAGGCGGCCACGCTCTACCGCGAGGCTTTGCGCGTGCGCCCCGTTTGGGCCGAAGGCTGGTTCAATCTGGGCACGCTCCTGTATGACCGCGACGCCTACGCCGACGCGGCCGCGGCGCTCTCGAAGGCCGCGGCGCTCCGCCCCGAAGCCGCGACGGCGTGGGCCATGCTCGGACTCTGCGAGTTCAAACTCGGCCGCCACGCCGACGCGCTCGAACACATACAACGCGGGCGGCGTCTGGGCGCGGCCGACGAGCCGCAGCTACGCGGCGTGTTGCTTTATCACGAAGGGCTGCTGCTCATTGGCAAGGGCGACTTCGAGCACGCGCAGGAGACGCTGGGGCTTCTGAGCAGGGAGGGCGTCGAGAGTCCCGAGTTGACCGACGCGCTCGGGCTCTCAGTCCTCCGCATGAACTTCTCGGAACTGCTCGCGGGTGACGCGGGCTTGCGCGAGCTCGTCGGACGCGCCGGACGCGCCGAAGACCTCGCGGCGCAGAAGCGTTTCGACGAAGCGCGCGCCGAGTACGAACGCCTCGCGGCCGATTACCCGAAGGCGAAGAACGTGCAGTACGCCCACGGCCGTTTCCTGCTCGCGAGCAACGAACAGGAGAAGGCCGTCGAGGCGTTCAGGCGCGAGATCGAGAACGACCCGAAGCACCTACAGGCGCGACTGCTCATCGCCGACACGTTGCTCCGCCGAAGGGAGTTCGCCGAAGGGCTGCCCTACGCCGAGCAGGCCGTGACTTTGAGCCCGCGCCTCGCACTCGCGCACTACCTGCTCGGGTCTCTGCTGCTCGGAACCGGCGAGGCCGCGCGCGCCGTCGTCGAGTTAGAGACGGCCGCGCGCCTGATGCCCGACGAGCCGCGAATACATTACGCGCTCTCGCAGGCTTACGAGCGCGCGGGGCGCAAAGACGACGCACGGCGCGCGCTCGCCACCTTCACGCGTCTGAAGGGACAGGGCGAGAAGCACTAACCGCAGAGACCGATTTGAAATTTGAAATCTCAAATCTGAAATTCTCAGAGGGGCAGCAGATGAAGAGAGCAAAGCTCGCAAGGCTGGCGCTGGCACTGGCGCTTCTACTACCGCAGGCGGCCGCCGTCCGCGCGCAACGCCGCAACGACGCGGACACAGAGCGCCGCATCAACGAACTCATCGCGCGCATGACGCTCGAAGAGAAACTCGGGCAGTTGCAGCAGCAGGGAGGCGAAAACGCCGGCAAGGCCAACCCGAACCTGTTCGAAGAGGCGCGCGCGGGGCGACTCGGCTCGACCTTGGGCGTTCGCGGCGCGCGCAACACGAACGAGTTGCAGCGCGCGGCGCTCGAAGGCTCGCGCCTGAAGATTCCGCTCATCTTCGGCTTCGACGTGATACACGGCTACCGCACCGTCTTCCCAATCCCCTTGGGCGAGGCGGCGAGCTGGGATCCGTCGGCGGCAGAAACGTCGGCGTCGGTCGCGGCGGCCGAGGCGCGCGCCGTCGGGCTCCACTGGACTTTCGCGCCGATGGTGGACATCGCGCGCGACGCGCGCTGGGGCCGCATCGCCGAAGGCTCGGGCGAAGACCCCTTCCTCGGCGCGGCGATGGCGCGCGCGCGCGTGCGCGGCTTTCAAGGGACGGACTACAGCCGGCCGGACAAGGTCGTCGCCTGCGCCAAGCACTATGTCGCCTACGGCGCGGCCGAGGCGGGCCGCGACTACAACACCGTGGACATCTCCGAGCGCACGCTTCGCGAAACCTACCTGCCGCCCTTCAAGGCCGCGGTGGACGCGGGCGTCGGCACGCTGATGAGCGCCTTCAACGAGATCAGCGGCGTGCCAGCTTCCGGCAACCCCTTCACGCTGACCGACGTGCTGCGCGGCGAGTGGAAGTTCGACGGCTTCGTCGTCAGCGACTACGAGTCCGTGCGCGAGATGCTCAACCACGGCATGCCCGCCGACGAGGCCGAGGCGGCGAGCATGGGACTGAATGCGGGCGTGGACATGGAGATGGTCAGCCGCCTCTACAACCTTCACGGCGCTGAGCTTCTGAAGGACGGCCGCCTCACGCAGGCTACGCTCGACGAGGCCGTGCGCCGAATACTTCGCATCAAGTTCCGCGCGGGGCTGTTTGATAAACCTTACGCCGATGAGGCGCGCGAAAGCGCCGTCTTGCTGAGTCGCGAGAACATGGCCGCGTCGCGCTCGGTCGCGGCGCGCTCGATTGTGCTGTTGAAGAACGAGCGCGAGACGCTGCCGGTAAACAAGAACATCAAAACACTAGCCGTCATCGGCCCGCTCTCGGACGACCCCTTAAACCCGCTCGGCTCTTGGTCGGGCGACGGCAGACCCGAGAACACCGTGACGTTGCTCGAAGGCATCAAGGCGAAGGTCTCGCCGCAGACGCGCGTGCTGCACGCGAAGGGCGTGGCGATTGACGGGCGCGGCGTGACCGGCAACTACGACGACCCGCCTGTCGCGGCCAACGCCGCGGGCGGAACGAACGTCGCGCGGTCGGGCGGGATTGACCCGTCGCGCATGGCCGCGACGCCCGTCGGCCCCGACGCGTTCGACGAAGCCGTGCGCGTCGCGCGCGAGGCAGACTTCGTCGTGCTCGCCGTCGGCGAGACGGCGGCCATGAGCGGCGAGGCCGCTTCGCGCACTTCGCTCGATTTGCCCGGCCGCCAGTTGGAGTTGATTCAGGCCGTACACCAGACGGGCAAGCCTTACGCCGTCGTGCTGATGAACGGGCGGCCTCTGACGATTAACTGGCTGGCCGAGAACTCGCCCGCCGTCCTCGAAGCGTGGCAGCCCGGCTCGCAGGCCGGAAACGCCGTCGCGGACGTGCTCTTCGGCGACGTGAACCCCGGCGGCCACCTCCCCGTCACCTTCCCGCGCGCGGTCGGGCAGGAGCCGCTCTATTACAACCACAAGAACACGGGCCGGCCGCCGACGGAGCAGAAGTACACTTCGAAGTATCTGGACGTGCCCGTGACGCCGCTCTACCCGTTCGGCCACGGGCTGAGTTACACGCAGTTTCGCCTGAGCGACCTGCGTCTCAGCGCGACGAGCATCAACACGGACGGCAAGTTGGACGTGAGCGTCGAGGTGGAGAACACGGGGCGCCGCGCGGGCGACGAGGTCGTGCAGCTTTACATAAGAGATGTCGCTTCGACCGTGACGCGGCCCGTCAGGGAGTTGAAGGGCTTCGAGCGCGTCACCTTGAAGCCGGGCGAGAAGCGGCGCGTCACTTTCACGCTGACGCCCGAACACCTCGGCTTCTACGACCGCCGGATGCGCTTCGGCGTCGAGCCCGGCGCCTTCAAAGTCTTCGTCGGCGACAGCTCGGTCGGCGGACTTGAGGCTGGCTTCGACGTTGTGACGAGGTGAAGTCGTCGGGAGGAGACGTTTGATGCCGAACGCGCGTGAGCGCCGCGCAACGTTATCGCAACTCTGCCGCCGACGGCTGTCACAACTCTGCCGGCTGCTGCCGTTCGTTCTGCTGTTCGGCCACGCAGTTCAGACCTCAGCCGTCGCCCAGACTCACAGACTGCGCGGACAGCGCGGCGCCGCGGCGCGGCTCTCGAAGGATGACGACGCCTTCCTCGAAGACCTCTCGCGCCGCTCCTTCATGTTCTTCTGGGAGCAGAGCGATTCTTCGACGGGGCTGACGCTCGACCGCGCGCACACAGACGGCTCGGCCTACCCGAAAGAGGCTTCGAACTACAACATCGCCAGCATCGCCTCGAACGGCTTCGGCCTGACGGGCCTGTGCGTCGCGGCCGAGCGCGGCTGGCTGCCGCGCGAAGAGGTGCGGCGGCGCGTGCGCCTGACGCTCGACTACTTCGCCAACCGCGCCGAGAACGTACACGGCTGGTTCTACCACTTCGTTGACGCGGCGACGGGCGAGCGACGCTGGAACAGCGAAGTCTCTTCGATAGACACCGCGCTCCTGCTCGGCGGCGTGCTCACCGCCAAGCAGTGCTTCGCAGGCGACCCCGAGATACCGCGCCTCGCCGACGCAATCTACCGACGCGTTGACTTCGGCTGGATGCTCAACGGCCACCCGACGCTCCTCTCGATGGGCTACAAGCCCGAGTCCGGATTTCTCGAAGCGCGCTGGGACACCTTCAGCGAGCACCTGATACTGCAACTCCTCGCCATCGGCTCGCCCACGCACCCCATCCCGCCCGAAGCTTGGCGCGCGTGGCGGCGCCACCGCTACACGTACCGCGGCTACACCATCGTCGTGCCGAACATCTGGTACCGCGGCGGCAACCCGCTCTTCGTACACCAGTACCCGCACGGCTGGGCGGACTTTCGCGGACGGCGCGAAAGCTGGTACCCATTCACGAGCTACTTCGAGAACAGCGTCGCGGCGACCGAGGCGCACCGACTCTTCTGCGTCGAAGAGCTTGCGCGCGACTTCCCACAGAGCTACGGCGAGAACGTCTGGGGCGTCACGGCGTCGGACAGTGCGAAGGGCTATCTGGCGTGGGGCGGGCCGCCGCGCGACCCCGAGATTGACGGGACGGTCGTCCCTTGCGCCGCGGCCGGCTCGCTGATGTTCACGCCGGAGTTGTCGCTCGCGGCACTTAAGACCATGAAGGAGAAGTTCGGCGAGAAGGTCTACGGCCGCTACGGCTTCGCAGACGCCTTCAACCCGACGACCGGCTGGGTGGACAAGGACGTAATCGGCATAGACCTCGGCATGTCACTCCTCAGCGCCGAGAACCTGCGCACGGGAAACGTCTGGCGCTGGTTCATGCGCAACCCCGAGATTCCGCGTGCGATGCGTCTGGCCGGCCTGCGCCCCTCCGCGGCGGCGCCGCGCGGGCTCCGGCGCAAAGGCTGATGTAAAGTGACGTAAGTTTTGAAGCGCCCCGACGACTCATCTCCTATGAGAAGTAGAACGCAGACGCTCGCCGCCGTCCTTATCCCCTTCCTCCTCGCCACGGCGTCCGCCGGGCAGCAGCCGCAGCAACAGAAACAGCCGAAGCAGCCGACTCCCCAAATCACTACGATCCCCGTCGAGGGCTTCAACATGAAGGGCGGAGTGGTGAACGTGGCCGAGGGCGACGTGGCCGCCGAGCTGGGCGGCGTGCCCGTCCGCAGGCTCGCGCCCAAAGATGAATTGACGGCGGGCGACGCGGTTCGTGTCGGCGGAGGCGGACGCGCCGAGGTGCTGCTCAACCCCGGCGCGTACCTTCGGCTTTCGGGTGGCACAGAGGCCGCCTTCCTCGACCTGTCGCGCGAGAACTCGAAAGTAAAAATCACTGGCGGCTCTGCCATCGTCGAAGTCCTTGAGATACCCGACATCAGCCTCACCTTCGGCCCGTCAGTCCCCGACGAAGTGCTCGGGGTGATATACCCGCCCGTCACCGTCGTCACCCCGCAGGGCGAGTTCGTGCTCGTCCGCGGCGGCGTCTACAGGGTTGACGCGGGCGCGGACGGCGCGTGCGACTTCCGCGTCTTCAAAGGGATGGCCTTCGTCGCCGGCAACAAGGTCAGGGAAGGGACGCGTGTCGTCGTCAGCAACGGGACGCCCGCGGTGTCGAAGTTCGACAGGGAGGCCGGCGACGCCTTCGACGGTTGGAGCCGCGAGCGCGCGTCGCTCTTAGTCAAGTCAAACAAGTCTCTGAAGAACACGGAGTGGAGCAGGCAGCTAAGAAGGAACCGGCGAAACTACTTCGAGCTGAAGGACGACGAGCGCCCCGCGGTCGCAAAGGAGCAGCTCACCGTCTCGGCCCTGACGGGGCTCGTCGCCATCGCCGAGGACGCGTCGGTCTTCCGCGAAGACGAGTCCGAGTGGGTGCCGCTCGAACAGGAGTCGAGTCTTGAGTTCGGCGACCGCGTGCGCACCGGCGTCGAGGGGCGCGCGGAGCTACTGCCGTACGCGAACTGCAAACTTCACCTGTCGGGCGACGCAGAGCTCGAATACCTTGAGCGGCCGGACGGCGGGACGGCTGTGCGGCTGCTGAAGGGCTCGGCCATCGTCACGTCCAAGCTCGAAGGCCACGACCGCGCGCTGCTCACGCTGGTCGCGCACCAGACGCGGTTTGAAATCCTGCGCGAAGGCACGTACCGCCTCAACGTCCTGCCGGACGGCCGCGCGGAGCTACTCGTCTACGAAGGCAAGGTCAGGGCCGACGGGGCGGAGATAAAGAAGGGCAAGCGGGCCGTCTTTCAGGAGGCGGGCTCGAACGTCTCCTCAATCGGCAACCGTTCGCTCGACGGCTTCGAGGTGTGGAGCAGGCATAGGGCCGCGGCGCTCTCCATCTCTGACGCGTGGATGGCCTACTTCCTGCGGGTCTTCAGGCGCGAGCGTGCTTACTACGGCGGGGTGTGGTTCTTCGACGAGGCGGCGGGCGCGTACACGTTCGTCCCCGGCGTGTGGGATTTCCGCTCGCCCTACGGCGGGCAGTATTCGACCAAGTTCCGCGGGTCGAGTTACCCGAACGTGAGGCGGCCTCTGTTCCACATGCAGCAGCCGTGGTTCGGCCCGGGTGTGCATTGACGTGCGGCGTGTTCGTTCGCGAGAGACGGGGGCGGAGGCGGCGCGCCGTTCCGGCGCTCAAAGTTACCGGGCCGCGGCGTGGGCGTCGGCCTACGGGCACCGTGCCGAACTGCTCTGCGCCTGCCTGCTGCTCCTGATGGCGGCCAACCTGTTCGGCGCTATCCGCCGTAAGGGGCTGGTCGCCGACGAGTTCTACCACATACCCGCCGGCTACTATCACCTGACGGCCGGCGACTTTCGCATCAACACGGAGCACCCGCCGCTCGTTAAGATGCTGGCCGCGTCGCCGCTGCTCTTCGTCGGCGTCGAAAGACCGCCGCCGCAGTTCGACGCGTCGGCCGCGCCGCGTCCGCGTACCGAAGAGACGCTGGCGCTCTTCTGGCGGGCCAACACCGCGCGCTTCGAGACGATAGGCTTCTGGGCGCGCGTGCCGATGATACTGCTCACGCTCGCGCTCGGGTGGCTCGTCTTCGTCTACGCGCGGCGGCTGTTCGGGACGCGCGCGGCCCTCTTCGCCGTCGCGCTCTACAGCCTTGAGCCGACGATGCTCGCGCACGGCCGCGTCGTGCAGACCGACGTGCCTGCGGCGCTCGCCTTCCTCCTCTTCTTCTTCACGCTGCACGCGTACGTCCGCGAGCCGACGACGCGCCGCTCGCTCGCGCTGGGCGTGGTCGGCGGGCTCGCGCTCGTCACGAAGTTCTCGCTGGTCGTCGTCGCGCCCGTCTTCGCCACGGCTGCGGGTGTCGTGTTCGCACTCGCGCCGCGCCGCGGGTGGAGCCGGAAGCGTGTCGCGCTGCAAGCGTGCGCCGCGGCGTTCGTCGCGCTCCTCCTCGTCAACGCCGCTTACTACTTTCAACGCGGGACGCTGTCCGAAGGCGACTTGAGTTTCATCGCCTCGCAGACGCCCACGGCCGCGGGCGCGTTGTCGAACGTGATGCGCGTGCTGTCGAAGCTGATTCCACTCGAATACCTCTTCGGCCTCTACCAA
The DNA here is from genome assembly GCA_035248785.1 of Pyrinomonadaceae bacterium. GTDB lineage: Bacteria > Acidobacteriota > Blastocatellia > Pyrinomonadales > Pyrinomonadaceae > QHXN01. The sequence continues at coordinate 31,048 of DATFHD010000124.1, forward strand.
GTCTGGGCGCACAACCGCGCCGGCCACCTCGCGTCCGTCCTCGGCCGCTACGGCTATCAGGGCTGGTGGTACTACTTCCCCGTCGCGTTCGCGCTCAAGACGACGGTGCCGTTCCTCATCACCGCACTGGCCGGCGTCGCGTGGGGCGTGCGCAGGGTCTTCGCGGGGCGCGAGCGGCGTATGTGGTGGCTGCTGGCGCCGGTCGCGCTCTACGCGCTGCTGGCGATGTCGAGCCGAATCAACATCGGCATCCGACATTTCCTCCCGGTCTTCCCTTTCCTCTTCATACTCGGCGGCGCCTTCCTCGACCGGCTGCTGCGGCTTGAGCACGCCCGGCCCTCGACCGTCATCGTCGTCGCAGCGCTCTTGGGCTGGGCCGGGCTCGAAGCGGCGCGCACATACCCGCACTACGTCCCTTACATGAACCAGCTCGCGTGGCGGCGTCCGCACTGGTACTACCTCGGCGACTCGAACGTCGAGTGGGGCGACGACGTGCGCGAGTTAGCTCTCTACCTTCGCGCGCGCGGCGAGACGCGCGTGACGGCGGCGCTCTTGGACGGCGTCAGCTTCAACGACTACAGCGTCCCCTACGCGCGCACGCTCGACCACTACGGCGTCGAGCAAATCAACCTCGTCGCGCCGGGCGACCCGCCGCCCTCGACGCGCTACGTGGCGGTCGGGGCCAGCTACCTCAACGGCGCGCTGCTGCTCGCCGTGCCCGCAGAGCAGCGTGCGAAGGTTCTCGAATACAGACGCCGGCAGCCCGAGGCCGTCTTCGGAAACTCCGTCTACCTCTACCGCGTCGGCGAGTGAGTCGCAGACGCACGCGGAACGGCTACGGAAAGTCGGCGGACAGGAATATACTTCCCCTAACGCCTCCTAAAAGGAGTTTCAGATTCGGTCAGCTTAATCCCATACGAGGAGTCAAGAATGGAACGTAAGGCGGCGTCCGACTACCCGCAGGAGTTGTTAGACCTCTTCCACGAGTACCAGCACGGCGACATAGACCGCCGCGCCTTCCTCGACCGCGCGGGCAAGTTCGCGGTCGGCGGCCTGACCGTCGCGGCCATCTTCGAGAGCCTGCGCCCCAACTACGCTTGGGCGCAGCAGGTGCCGCCCGACGACAAGCGCATCAAGGTCGGCTACGAGACCGTGCAGTCGCCCGCCGGCAACGGCTCGGTCAAGGGCTACCTCGCGCGCCCGGCGCAGGGCAAACGGCTTCCCGTCGTGCTCGTCATACACGAGAACCGCGGGCTCAACCCTTACATCGAAGACGTTGCGCGGCGCCTCGCGCTGCAAAAGTTCATCGCGTTCGCGCCCGACGGTCTGACTTCGGTCGGCGGCTACCCGGGCAGCGACGAGAAGGGCGCCGCGCTCTTCCGAACTGTTGACGGGAAGAAGATGACCGAGGACTTCGTCGCGGCGGCGAAGTGGTTGAAGGCTCGCCCCGACTCGACGGGCAAGCTCGGCGCGGTCGGCTTCTGCTTCGGCGGCGGGATGGTGAACCAACTGGCCGTGCGGCTCGGCGCGGAACTGAACGCGGGCGTCGCCTTCTACGGACGCCAGCCGGGCGCGGACGACGTGCCGAAGATCGCCGCGCCGCTGCTCCTGCACTACGCGGGCAACGATCAGGGCGTGGACGCCGGCATCCCTGCCTACGAGGCTGCGCTCAAGGCGAACAAGAAGACGTACGCGCTCTACATGTACGAAGGCAAGCAGCACGGCTTCCACAACGACACGACGCCGCGCTACGACGAGGCGGCCGCCAAGCTCGCATGGGAGCGCACCCTCGAATGGTTCAATAAGTACCTGCGGTGAAGCTGACCTGCACAGGCTACCCAAAAGTAAAAACCGCAGAGACACGGAGGCACAGCTTTGAATCAATAAGTCTTCAAGCGGTGCCTCCGTGCCTCTGCGGTCTATTCCTGCTCGTCCTCCCGCTGTTCCGGCCTGTTAACGAAGACGAGGTGCGTCACGGTGTCCCACGCGTTGTGAATGCCGACGTAGAGGAGCAGCAGCGCCACGGCGCCGACGGTGAACAGCGCCGCGCGCGCGTTGTTGGAGCCGGCCGCGAACGCCGCCCCCGCCAGCACGGCGTAAGCCGCGAGCGGGAGCAGGACGTGGAACAGCCAGTCCTCGAACACGGGCCTGTAGGCCGTCTGCGCCCGCATGCGCCGGGCCGTGACGGCGACGTAGACCATCCCGACGAGGCCCGCCAAACCCCAGAGGACTGAGACGGCGCCGAGCCCTTCCCACGGCGCGCACATCAACGCCGACAGCAGCAGCACGGCCCCGAAGTGAACGACGCTCGGCGTCGTGAAGGCGTTGCTCGCCTGCGCGGCGCCGCGCTCGACCGGCCTGTTGGCGATGAGGGTTAGGACGACGAACTGCAACCCTATCAGCGCGCCCGCCGACGAGCCCGTGATGACGTAGAAATTCGCCCAGCCGCCCAGTGGTGACATGCCCTCTATTTAAACCTCAACTCCGCCCGAAACGCTCGAACCGGTAGGCCAGCTCCGGCCCGCCTTCGCCCTCGTACGCGAGCGTCCCGACGAGCATCGTGAACGGCTCGACGTACCGCGCGACGCGGAGCGGCCCGGCGTCCAAAGGCTCGAAGCCAAGGTCGCCGATTAAACGCGCGGCGACTCTCTTCGCAGCTTCCTCGTCGCCGCAGTAGACCATGCTCGGCCGCGGGCTTCTCTCCCGCGCCTCGAAGACGCCGAACAGCACCTCGCTCGGCGCGCTGACGAGCGCGGAGACGACCGGCACGCCGGGAATCTTCTTCGCAAGCTCCTCCGCGCCCGAAGAGGTGTGTGCGACCACGAGTTCGGTGTCGTCCGCGTTAAGCGGCAGCGAGCAGGTCACGACGACCCGGCCCGAAAGGTCGCCCGCCTGCCGCAGCACGTCGTCCACGCGCGACCAATGCACGGCGAGCAGGAGGACTTCCGAGCCTTGCGCGGCCTCGCGCGGTGTGCCCGCGCGCGCGCCTTCGCCGGCCTCGCGCGCCAGCCCTTCAAGCTTCTCACGACCGCGCGAGTAGCTGAAGACGACCTCGTGCCCGGCACGCGCCCAGAGCGTCCCGAGCTTCCCGCCCATCAACCCCGAACCCAGAATGCCGACTCGCATATTACTCCTCCTCGCCGCTCAGCGTTTGGTCAGTCGTCCAAGGTGTTCGGGGCACCGATTACCTTGAGGCGAAGTCTGCGGGCGTCACGTCTTCGACATCCACGAAGACGGTGGCCGGGCGCGCGTCGGGTTTGAGCGCGCTCGTCCGCACGTTCAGGAGCTTCAGGCCGCGGACGTGGCGCGCGTAGACGGCGTATGCGGGCATGGTCTTGCCGAACATCTCGTACTCGGGGTAGGCCGTCTCCTTCTCCGGCAGTCGGACTTTCGCCGACTCTTCGGTGCCGCCACCGGGCAGCTCTATCCGGATGTTCTTCAACGTCAGCGCCTCGACCGCGTGGCCGGGCACGCCGTTGACGAGCAGGCCGATCATCCCGACGTTTCTCGCGCTCACGTCTTGAATCAACACGTCGCGCAGGCGGCCCGCGGCGGGGCGCGGCTCATCGCCCTCGCGGAAGGTCTTGAGGCGCGAGCCGAGGCGGATGCTGATAGGAACAATCACGCCGTCCATCGTCACGCCGCTGATTGAAACGTCGCGCAGGTCTCCGCCGTCCACTGCGTAGAGCGCGATGCCGGCCATCTGCGTGTTTGTGATTTGAACGTTCGAGACTTTTATATCCTCGAAGCCGCCGATGGACTCGGTGCCGAGCTTGATGGCGTTGGTGCGTGTCGAGAGCTTGAGGCGGCTGGCGACGATGTTGCGGGAGGGATTCGCCCTGCTGGTCGCTTTGATAACGAGCGCGTCGTCGCCGCTCACCACGTCGCAGTCGCGCACGCGCACGTCCTCGCTTGAGTCTATGTTGATGCCGTCGTTGTTGTGCATCCCCAAGTCTCGCGAGCGAATAGTCACGCCCTCGACGACGGCGCCTCTGGCCTGAAAGAAGTTCAGCGTCCAAGCGCCCGGGTTGGTGAGGCGCACGCCGCGGACTGTGACTCGCGTGCAGCGCACCCAGCGCACGAGGAACGGCCGCATGGTGTAGGTCTTCTGTCTGGCCTTCAGCGCGGGGCTCTGCCCGTCAACGGTTCCGCCGCCTTCGAGGCCGACGTCGTGCGCGTCCACGGCGACGAGGAGCGCGAAGCCCATCGGGTTGCCGCTGCCGTCTGTGAACGGGTCGAGGTTGCGGTAGTCGGCCGCGTCTGTGCTGCCGAGCAGCGTCGCCCCTTCCTCAAGACGCAAAGTGACTCTGCTCTTAATCTGAATTGTGCCGGTGAGGTAGCGGCCCGGCGGGAAGCGGAGCGTGCAGCCGCCCGAGGCGGCGCAGTCGTCAATCGCCTTCTGGACGGCGTCGGTGTTGAGCGTCGTGCCGTCGCCGACCGCGCCCGCCTTCGTCGCATCAACCACCTTGCCCGCGGCCGACGCCGCCGACGGCAACATGAAAAGAGGGGCGAGCAGGACGAGCAGTTTGAAAATCGTCGGTCTGAAGCGTGGCATAGGTTGAAAGATTACAACGGCCTTCGGCCCAAAGTAAGCGAGGGAACGGACGACCCGGAAAGGTCGCCCGTTCCCTCGGAAGGCGGGAGCTGCCCCTCCCGCGTTAGAAGATGAACTTCGCGCCGAGCTGGACGCGGCGGGCGTAGTTATCTTGGTTCGAGGTCGTCAGGACGTTGATGGCCCCGAAGGTCGAGCTGGTCTGGCCCGTGGTCGGCACGGGGAAGTAGGGCTCGTTGAAGGCGTTGAGCGCCTCGAAGCGGAGCTGTATCTTCATCGTCTCGTTGAGCCGGATGTCCTTGAGGAGCGTGAGGTCAACGTTCTTGATGTAGTCGCGGCGGACGGTGCTGAAGCGGTACGGCAGCGTCCGCAGGTGGAAGACAGGCGTGGCGGCCGTGTTGGCGGCCGTCTGCGCGGCGTTAATCTGCGCGGTGGTCGCCGTCGCGGCCGTCACGCCCGCCGGCAGGAAGCTCGGCCAGTTGTAGAACGACTGGAAGGCAGCGGTGTTGAACCACTGCGAGGTCGTCCTCTGGCTCGAAGGGATGTCGAGGTCGCCGCCGACGTAGAAGAGGTCGCCCGAGGTGTTGCCCGAGGTCGTGTTGAACGAGCCGAAGGCGATGGGGAAGCCGCTCTGAAGCTGGACGCTGCCGCCGATCTGCCAGCCGCCGAGGACGGCGTTAGTCAGCCAGTTGGACTCGGTCAGGAAGGCGCGGTTGCGCCCGACGGGGAGCGAGTACATGGCGCTAAACGAGATGCGGTGCGGCGTGTCCTGATCGGAGATCATCTTCGTCGGCTTCGCGTCGCCCGCGTTCAGGTACTCGGTCGCCTGAATCCACTTCGACCAAGTGTAGGCGGCCTGCACGGTGTAGCCCTTCGAGAAGCGCTTGTTCACGCTGAACTGGCCGGCGTGATACCAAGACTTGCCGTCGTTGACGGTCGTCGTGATGTCGCCGAACTCGGGGAACGGCCGCAGGAGTTGCGAGCGCGCGACCGTCGCGTTAAAGAGCGAGGTGCCGCGGAACTCCTCAAGGCCGGCGAAGGGGTTCGCGACGGTGCCGGTCAGGAACGTGTTGTTGGCGGTCATCGCCGCCGTGCGCGAGTTGTCGGCGATGAGGTACTGGTTCGGGACGGCGTTGATGTTGCGCGCGATCTCGATGTCGTAACCGTAGTTGCCGACGTAGGAAGCCTCGGCGATGACGCCGCCGGGAAGCTCGCGCTGGATGCCGATCTGGTAGCGCGCCTGCTTCGAGACCTTCGGGTTCTGGTTGAAGAACGAGATGCCGCCGCCGAGGCCCGTCTGGCGGCCGAGCGAGTTGCCGACCGGCTCAAGAATCTGCACGCCCGAGAAGCCGTTGTTGAACGACTGCGGGATGGGCGCGCCGTTGGCGAGCGCGCCGAGCGAGACGACCGTCGTGCGCGTGTAGCCCGGCTGAATCACGTCGCCGCGACGCTCGCCGAGGAAGCCCGCGAAGAGGCCGAAGCCGCCGCGGATGACCGTCTTGTCGTTCCAAGCGTAGGCGAAGCCCGCGCGCGGCAGGAACGTGTTCTTCGGCGTGCTGTAGAGCCCGCTGCCCGTGTCCTTGCCCGCGAAGAGCAGGCCGCCCTTGACGTTCAACGTCGGCAGGAGCGCTTTAAGCTGCGCGTCGTTCAGCGCGGCGTAGCGCGTCTGCGCCGTCGTCTGCGTCGGCTGTGTGTAGTCGAAGTCGAAGCCCGAGACGCTCTTGTTGTTGCGCTCGGTGAGCGGCGTCTCCATCTCGTAGCGGAGGCCGAGGTTCAGCGTCAGCTTCGGCGTGACGCGCCAATCGTCCTGCGCGAAGAAGCCGTAGGTCTTAGAGTACTCGGAGTAGTCGGCGCGGCGGACGATCTGCGCCGTCGTCGGCAGGCCCAAGAGGAACGCCGCGAAGCCCTGAAGGCCATTCGGGTCTTGGCCCGTGTTGCCCGAGCTGAGCTGGCGAGTGTAGGTGTTGTCGAAGACGAACTGGCCGGTCTGGTCGTTGCTCGTGAAGAGGTCGTCCTCGCGGTAGACGCGAAGCTCGGCGCCGAACTTCGTCGAGTGCTTCTCGAACGCCTTGTTCACGACGACCGCGGGCGAGTGGATGGTCGTCGGCCGGAACTCGTTGCCGAAGCCGGTGCCGAGCGCGCCGTTGGTGAAGTCGAAGCGCGGGAAGCGGCGCGTCGCCTCATCTACCACGCTGTTGTAGGCCGCCGGGAACCCGAGGGCCGTCAGGTCGAAGCCGCGCGCGTCCTCGTCCTGATCCTGCCAGCGGACGAAGCGGTTGTAGCTGTAGCGGACGTTGAGCACCGTCGTCGGGTTGAAGGTGTGAACGTCGTCGAAGACGCCCTGCCGCGAGATGAACTTGAAGTTGACGCCGGTCGCCTCGGTGCCGAGGTAGTCGTTGTAGTGGCTGTCGCGGTCGTACCAGCTCCCGCGCACGAAGAAGCGGTTCTTCTGCGAAAAGTTCTGGTCAACGCGGAAGGTGTAGCTGTCGTAGGGCTTGGTCTTCTCGGTCAGCGTCGAGTCGAAGATGTTGCCCAAGAGCCCCGAGCGCTTCGGCGCCGAGTAGTACTTGAGAATCGCCTGCGCGACGGGGCTGATGCGCGAGGCCGGGATGACGTTGTTGGGGAACGCGGTGCGCGTGAACGCGGTGCAAGCGCTGGTCGTGCAGGTCGAAGTCAGCGGGTCGTAGATGGTGATGCTGCTTGAGAAGGCCGAGAAGTCGCCGTTGCGCATGGCCTCGGTCGGTGTATAGACGGTGCCGCTCGCGTCGAAGCGCGGGCGCGCGTCGCGTATGCCCTCGTAGCCGAAGAGGAAGAAGGTCTTGTCCTTGCCCTTGTAGAGCTTCGGGATGCTGACGGGGCCGCTGATGCTGAAGCCCGGGCGGTTCGAGAAGGTGTAGGGGCGGCCCTGCCCCTTGGCGTTGCCGAAGAAGTCGTTGGCGGCCATCCCGCCCGGCTCCGTCCAGATGTAGGCCGTGCCGTGGAAGTCGTTCTGGCCCGACTTGATGACGATGGAGGTCACGCCGCCCTCGGTGTTGCCGAACTGCGCGTCGAAGGTCGCGGTCTGCACCTTGAACTCCTGCACGATGTCGGAAGGGGGCACGTAGGAGGCAATGACCTCGTTGGCGTTCGCCGTCGAGGTCGAGGGCGCGCCGTCAATCAGAAGGTCGCTGCGGTTGCCGCGCGTGCCGTCCACCGCGTAGCCGACGATGTGCGTCGGCTCGAAGGGGCGGTCGAGGCGCTGGCTGCCGGTGTGCGCCACACCCGGCGAGAGGCCGATGAGCGTGTACGGGTCGCCGTGGACGAGCGGCAGCTCGGCCAGACGCTTCTGGTCAACGGTCTGCCCGAGGTTGGCGTCGGCCGTGTTCAGCTCGGCCGCGCCCGCGACGACGTTGACGACCTCGCTCGTGCCGCCGACCTCAAGCGTGATGGGCAGGTCGCGCGTCTCGTTGATGCGCAGCTCGACGCCGTCCTGCACGAACTTCTTGAAGCCCGTGACCTCGACCACCACTTGGTAAGTGCCGGGCAGCAGGTAGGGAGCTTGAAAGAACCCCTCGTCGCTGGTCGTCAGCGTGACGCTCGTGCCCCTCGCCGGGTCGTTGATCTTGACCGACGCGCCCGGCACCGCCGCCTTGTTAACGTCGGTGACCGTGCCCGTGATCTTGCCCCGGGATTCCTGCGCGCGCACCGCCACCGAGGCGGACGCCGCCAGCAGCAGCACCGCGAGCACGGCGGCGAGGCGTACAGTTCTCGTAAATCTCGAATTCATTTCTCACTTCCTCCAAGGGGTTAAAGCGGATTTCCCTGCTGGCTCTTTAGGGTCGGCGACTACCGGCCGTCGCTGCTGACGCAGCGGCTTTGAAGGTTAGGACGGCCGGGGGTTTGTGAGTCGAGCCCGGCCGGGTTCCGTCAGGCTGCCTCAATGATATTGACGGGCGGAGGATAGAAGGGTTTGTTATATCGTACAAGGATTAGTTTCTGCGGCGCGCTAAATTCCGCGATGCGGAACGCCGGGTAAAATTCTCCCGAAAAATCGCGGTTCGTGTATAATTTGTTGGTTCTACCAACATTCCGATATGCGGAACGGAATTTTCGACCGATGGACAGGGAGCCCGTCGTCGCCGAGGCCGTGGTTCGCGCCTGCACCCTGCTGAAAGCCTTCCGGCACGAGGGCGAGATGCTGGCCCTGCGCGACCTCGTCGGCCGCACGGGACTGAGCAAGACGACGGCGCACAGGCTGGCGCAGAGCCTCGTGCAGGGCGGGCTGTTAGAGCGCGTCAACAAGAACTCGTACCGCAGCCTCGTCAAGCCGCTCGGCGGCCCCGGCTTCCGCATCGGCTTCGCCTCGCAGACCACCGACTCGGAGTTCTCGCAGGAGGTGAGCGCGAGCGTGCAGCGCGCCGCCGAGCGCGAGCGGATACCGCTCGTCACCGTGGACAACCGCTACAGCCCGACGCGCGCGCTCCGCAACGCAGACCTGCTCGTGCGCGAGCGCGTTGACCTCGTCTTCGAGTTCCAAGCCTTCGAGCAGGTCGCCCCGATCATCTCGTCGAAATTCATCGAGGCCGACATCCCCGTCGTCGCCATAGACATCCCGCACCCGGGCGCCACCTACTTCGGCGCGAACAACTATCAGGCCGGCCTCATCGGCGGGCGCGCGCTCGGCCGCTGGGCGAAGCTGAACTGGAACGGAGAGGTGGACGAGGTGTTGCAGGTCGAGCTGCCGCTGGCGGGGCCGCTGCCGCAGCTCCGCATCACGGGGATGCTGGCGGGGCTCGCCGAGGCGCTGCCCGGCGTGAAGAGGGTGACGGCGGCACGCCTCGACGGCAAGGGCATCTTCGAGAAGAGCCTCGAAGTCGCGCGGCGCTACCTGCGCCGGACGCGGCCGAAGCGGACGCTCGTGCTGGCCGTCAACGACCCGAGCGCGCTCGGCGTGCTGCGCGCCTTCGAGGAGGCCGGGCGCGGCCACCTCTGCGCGGTGATGGGGCAGAACGCCGTGAGGTCTGCGGTGGAAGAACTGCGGCGGCCGGGGACGCGGCTGGTCGGCTCGGTGGCCTACTTCCCCGAGCGCTACGGCGACGAGCTTATCCCGCTGGCGCGGATGATTCTACAGAAGAAGCACGTGCCCTCGGCCGTCTTCGTCGAGCACCTGCTCGTCACGCCGAAGAACGTCGGCCTCATCTACCCCGTCGAGACGAACTGACGCCCTCCCAAGGGAAGAACACGCGCCCTACTGACCGGCGCGCTTGCCGAGTTGGTCGGCGCCCTTCCTGACCACGTCGCACATCTCGATGAGCGCGTCGAGGTCGCGGCGCGCCTTGAACGCGAGCTGAGTGTCGAGCGTGCCCATGTCGCTGAAGATGGGGTTGTTGAGGAAGGCGTTCATCAGCTCGCCGAAAGAGGAGAGCAGCGCCTTCATCTGCGCGTCGTCGGACGGCACTTCCACCTTCTGGCGCTTCTCCTCCTTCTCGGGCTTCGGCAGCCCCGAAAGGTTCGTCTTGAGGCGCGCGGCGCGCTTCTTCACCTCGACCGACTTGAGCGAGACCGCCTTGTAGTCGAGCGGGGCTGCGGCCGGGCTCGGCTGATGGAAGCCCTCGTTGATGGTGCGCAAGCCCGCGAAGTCCTCGTTGATCTCGGCCATCACGGTCTTGGGGTCGCGCTTCTTCGCGTTCGACTCCCTCTCCAAAGCGCTCAGGTCGCGCTCGCTGCCGCTCAGGTCGCGCGTGGGCGCGACCCTTGAGCCCTGCGCGTGTGCAGTGACTCCGGCGGCGAGTAAGGCGGATAGGGCCGCGCCGGCGAGCAGGAAGCGCGGCGCGCGCCTTCGGGTGTGTGTTCTCATGGGTTCACCTCACTTTATCTCAAAGTCTATCCACTGCGCCGTGACGCGGCTCTTCTCCGCGGCGAGCGTGTCGGTGACGATGACTTGCAGGACGTACTCGCCGGGCGTCAGGTTCGCGCCGAGCCGCAGGCGGCCGAAGGCGGCGAGGCGCCGCGCGTCCTCCTTGCCGGTGAGGTTGACGACCTTGCCGGCGAAGGCCAACTTGTTGTCGCGGAACAGACGCACCTGCGACTGCAACTGCGGGCGGCGCGTCGCCTTGTCGAGCCGCGCGTTGTAGACCTCGTAGCCGTACTCGACGAGCGCGCCCGTCTGGAAGCGGCGCACGGCCGGGCCCGACTGCGGGTCGCGCTCGTCAATCTTCCCCTCGCCCTCCCTCTCGGCCTTCGCCGCCTCGTCGGCGCCCGTGCTCGCGCGGACGTTCTCGGCCGCCCCCTCGCGCTCGGCGAGGTAGATGCCCGAGAGCGTGAGCCGCCCCTTCTTCACGTCCGGCACTTCGATGAACTGGTTGGCCGAGCCGACGCGCGCCGAGCCCGAGTCGCGGACAGCGATGCGGAGTTGGAACGCGCCCGGCCTCTTGACGGGCAGGTTGATGCCGAAGATGAGCCCCTGCTCGACCGCGCGCCTGTACTCTTCGCCGCGCACGACGACCGACTCGGTGCGCGAGCGCATGTCTACGGGCGTGCCCTGATCGTCGAAGGTCACGGCCAGCACGTCCACCGAGGCGCGGCGCGAGCCGTCCGGCTGCTCTTGGAAGGAGAGGCTCGCGCCGTCCACGTAGATGAACGAGCGCATGAAGGGGCCGAACTGCGGGTCGTTGAGGAAGATTGAAGTCAGCCGCAGGTCTACCGCGCCCGACTCGAAGGGCGAGGTGATGGCGGCCATCAACTGCTGCGCGGCCGTCGCCCGCAGCGGGCGCGCGTCCTCCTCCGCCACGCCGAAGAAGCCCGAGCGCGTGCGGACGACGAGGCCGGGGCGCGTGACCTTGACCGAGATGTTGTGGAAGCGGCGCTGCCCGGTCTTCGGGTCGAAGGTTGACTCGTCGGGGCGGTAGCCGATGAGGTAGTAGCCGTCCGAGTCGTCGAGCGCCTTCTGGATGCCGCGGTTGAGGTCGTTGTTATCGTGGAAGAAGACGCCGCCCGTCTCCTTCGCGAGGTAGCCGAGCCCCTCCTGCGAATCCCAGTACTCGCGCTGGCGCGTTGACATCTTGTCCATGATCGCCGGCCCGAGCATGGCGTGGGTGAGCGCGCCGTCGGAGCGCGCGGCGACGGCGCCGGTGAAGTCGTCGGCCGACGTGGGGCCGATGTAGGGCAGCCCGCGCGGGTCAATGGTGTAGACGACGACCGAGGCGCGGTTGGCCAAGTCGGTCAGGCGGCGCAGCGCCTGTATGGTGCGGAAGTTTCCCTCGCCCTTCGAGTCGAAGAGCCTGACGGAGTCGGAGAGCAGCACGACCGACTTGCGGCCGGGCAGCTCGCGCAGGCCGCGGATGACGTAGTTGATGGCGCCGAGCGTGCCGACGGAGAAGATCTGATCCTTGAAGTCGCCCACCTGCTCGCGCGCGCTCTGCTCGATGTCGGTGCCCGTGAGCGGGCCGGCCGCGAGGCCGCCGCTGCCGTCGGGCTTGAGGCCGGCGCCGGTGAACCAACTCGACTCGATGGGGGCGAAGGCGGCGACGCCCGCGCGCCCGCGGCTGTTCCACTTCACGCGGTCAATGGCGGCGTAGAGCAGCCGCTTGTCGGAGGTGAACTGCTGCAAGGCGCCGACGCCCGCGCCCGTGCGGATGATGGCGACGAGGTCGCCCGGCTGCATCTGCTCGTCAACGAACTTGCGCAGCGCCGCCCGCACGAAGTGCATGCTCTCGAAGGAGAGGCCGAGGTCGTCAACGACGAGCGCGAAGGTGCGCCGCACGTCCTCGGGGCGAAGGCGGACGGGCGGGACGGGCGTCGCCGACTCGCCCTTGCGGACGGGCGCGGCGGAACTGTTCGCGGCCGCGGCCGATGGCTCCGTCGCCGCCGCGCCGGCGCCGGTCGCGACGAAGGAGAAGTTGGTTATCTTCTGCTGGTGTCCGTCCTCGTAAATCTCGAACTCTTCGGGGCGGAGGTCTGAGACGGGCTGGCCCTTCCTGTCTGTGACGACCGCGTCCACCTGCACGAGGTTCGAGGTGATGCGCACGACCTCTTCCCTGTCGCGCTGGGCGTCCTGAGTCTGCGTCGTCGCGGGCTGCTGACCGGCGGCCGGCAGGAGCAGCGCGAGTATTAGCGTGAGCGCGGGCGGCGAGTGTTTTTTCATAAAGCGCTCCGGTCAGGGCTCGCCCCCGTCGGGGGCGGGGCGGGTTCTCGCGTGGGGAGTGTGGGAAAGGTACTCGACATCGGTGCCGGCCGCAAGAGGCGGGCGGAAAAAAGAGAGGGGAGGCGTCTGTAAAGACCGCCTCCCCAGAGTTTCAAACCCGCAGGTTCAGGGTTTAGAAGTCGAAGCGCGCGGCCAACTGGATGACGCGCGGGTTGCTGCTGAAGACGCGGTCAGCCCGCAGGAAGTCGGCCGTGATCGGGGCGATCTGGTTGTAGGTCGTCACGCCCGTCGTGCCGATCGGAGTCACGTCGTTCGGCGACCCCGGGATGTACTGCGGGTGGTTGAACGCGTTGTAGAAGTCAGCGCGCAACTGGAACCTCTTCGCGCCCTCGCCCATGCGGAAGTTCTTGAAGAGCGAGAAGTCGAAGTTGTTGATGCCCGGCATCAGGAAGGTGTTGCGCGAGATGTTGGAGACGGCGCCCGCGCCCGTCTGGATGTAGCGGGCGTTCGGGTTGGTGGCGAGGTAGCCGACCACCGCGCCGGCCGTATTGCGCAGGGCGGTGACGGTGCTGCCGATGCCCTCGGTGCCTGCCGGGTTGAAGATGGCGCGGTCGCCCGCGCTGTCGCCGTTCAGGTTGGCGTCGTTGCCACTGCGGATGGTCACCCGCTCACCGGACTCGGCCGTGTAGGTGCCGGCGAGCTGCCAGCCCCCGACCAAGGTGCGCGCCCAGCCCGTCTCGTTCTTGAAGAACGGGAACTCGTAGATGAACGCGGTGACGAAGCGGTGGCGGTGATCGAGCGCCGAGTTGGCGCGCTCGCGCCGCAGGTTCTGGAAGTCCTCGACGCGGCGCGGGCTCAGCACGGTCGAGAAGACCTCGGCCGTGGTGTCGTCAATCAGGTGACTCCAAGTGTAGGACGACGTGAACTGGAGGCCCGACGAGAAGCGCTTCTGGATTTGGCCGGAGGCGCCGTGGTAGGTCGAGTTGCCGTTCGACAGGAACGCCACGACCGGGCTGGTGAACCCGGCGGCGGCGTAGGCCGGGACGAGGTTCGAGCGCGCCTGAATCTGCGGGAGCGTCAGCGTCAGCGCGTCGAGCTGCGCCTGCGTGGGCGCCGTCAGGAAGGTCGGCAGGCCGGGACGACCGGACTCGGGCGCGACCCTCGCCTGAATGTTGATGCGGTTCTGCGTCAGGAGGTGGATGCCGCGCGTGCCGAGGTAGCGCGCCTCGAACGACCAGTTCTTGAAGAACTGGCGCTGGAAGCTGAGCGTCCACGTCAGCGAGTAGGGCACTTCCTGATCGGGGATGAACGAGCCGGTCACCGAGCGCGCGGTGGCCGCGTTCGTCAGCCCGCCCGCCGCGACCGGCGTGATGCCGCCGCTGGCGAGGAAGTTGGTGGCCGGGCAGCGCGCGTTGCTCGGGTCAGGGCAGTCAATGGTCTGCTGCGCCTGCGGCGGGTTAGACAGGATGTAGAGGTTGTCGAAGATGTAGTCGTAGGCCATCGAGAAGCCGGCGCGGACGGACGACTTGCCGCCCGAGCCGAAGAGGCTGCCGAGCATGCCGCTGTTGTAGTCGGGCGCCCAAGCGAGGCCGACCCTCGGGCTGAAGTTCTTCTTCTGCGTCTCGGGCGCCTTGAACTCAAGCAGGCCCGGCACAGAGGCGATGGAGTTGGCCGCTTGGAACTTCGCGCCCTTCGGAATCTCCTGATAGGCGTAGTTGACGCCCATGTTCAGGGTCAGGTTCGGGCGGGCCTTCCAGTCGTCCTGAATGTAGGCGTACAGAATCTTCTGGTCGCCGTAGTAGGTGTTGCCGCCGACGTTGCGCTCGGCGAAGACGGGGCTCAGGTCGCGCAGGTAGTCGGCGACCGACAGCCACTCGTAGTCGCCGCGCTCGCGCTGGACGAAGCGCTGCGGCGAGATGATCTTGCGGAAGTCGCCGCCGAACTTGAACGAGTGGTTCCCCGTCAGCCACGTCAGGTTGTCAACGAGCTGGTAGTTGTTCTCGATGCCGAACTGCGGCGCGTTCCCGTCGGGCCCGATGCTGAGGCCGAGGTCGTCGAGGTCGAGGTTCGGGAAGGCGTCGAGGCCGGGGAACGATATGCCCGGCACGGGGAAGTTCTGCGACGAGCGGCGGAACGCAAGGCGGAACTCGTTGATGGTGCTCTCGTTGAAGTTGTGCAGCATCGTCGCCGAGAAGAGTCGCTGCTTGCTCGGGACGGGGCTGAAGAAGATGGGCAGGTTCGCCGCCGTGTCAATGTCGGCGAGGTTCGTCATCGTGAAGCGGAAGTGGTACTGCGTGTTCGCGCTGTGGTTGTAGTCAATGTTGCCGACGACGTGGTTCTGCTTCTGGTAGTTCGGCGATGGGAACGTGATGTTGCCGACGGGGATGTTGGCGATCGACGCCGCGGGGCACGACTCGATGCTGATGTTGAGGCTGCAAACCTCAACCGTCCCGGCGTTGTTCGTCGTGGCCACCGGCAGGTACTGCTGCAACACGCTCAGGTTGGTCGCGCGGACGCCGGGCAGCGCGGCCAGCGCCGCGTAGCCGGTCGCCGTCGGCGCCGCGATGCCGCCGGCCGCCGCGGCAGAGCCCAGTTGGAGCCGCTCGTAGGAGGTGAAGAAGAAGAGCTTGTCCTTGCCACTCCACCACATCCTGTCCTCGCCCGTCCAGTTCGGGATGGGGATCGGGCCGCCGAAGTTGGCGCCGCCGCGGAAGAAGTCAGACCGCGGCATGAAGTTGGCGTCCGAGCGGTTGCGCGTCACGCCGGCCGTCTTCTGAAGGTTGTCCAGCGCGTTCAGGTAGCGGTTGCGGAAGAAGCCGTAGAACGAGCCGTGGTAGTCGTTCGTCCCAGACTTCGTCACCGTCAGGAACTGCCCGCCGTTGGAGCGCCCGAACTCGGCCGAGAACTGGTTCTGGATGAGCGTGAACTCGGCCACC
>DATFHD010000125.1:0-29611 GCA_035248785.1 Pyrinomonadaceae bacterium
GCTCTGACGACGATGTAACGTCCTTTAAAAGAAAATTTAAATCTAAGTGGCCGCGGATGGAGAGTGAGGCGCAGGGGTTTCTGTAGGGCCGGGTAAGTTGCTCGGAGATGGGCCGCCATCTAACAACGGCATGCACCCGACCGCCGACAAGACAGTTGTCATGTACAGCAATGGCGCGGGGCGGCGGGTGATGCTTGGCGTTAGGTGGCTTCTGGTATGTGAGGATTCTATGGGGGCAACCGAATCAATTATCGTCGGAATAGTGAGTGGACTAATTACAGGCTCGCTCTTGTTCCTTCTGGGTCAGCTTTTCCGAAAAGCGTTCATACCGTGGTATCGAGAGTTTATCTATGATGGGATATTGGTCGGGGGAACTTGGTACGTGCAGAGCACAGACCCTTCGCATCATCGCGACATCACAATTGAGTTGACACAACATGCTTTATACTTAACGGAATTTCTACGCACGTAGCCAAGTCAAGCGAAGTCCCCGGCGGGTAGTGTCCTAATTTCAGATTAGGGCTTAGGTTTTGTGCTTCGGCTTGGCGGGCAGCTTCGCGGGCAGGTCTAGCTCGTCATCTAACAGCACATCGGTACAGACACCGGCGGCCCGCGCGTATTGAAGAATGATCGGAAGCGGCGGTTCTATCGTTCCCAACTCATAGCCCGACACGGCCGCGCGCAGCAACTTCTCTTGTAGACCCAACCGCGCAAGCATCTCATTTTGCGAGAGTCCTAACCCCTCACGGATACGCAACAACTTATCCGGCAACCGCTTCGGCCTCGGACGTGCGGAGCGCCCCATCAGGAGAGACCTCCCGACAGGACACTTTTGGGCTTGCCCTAGTTGTATTTTCAACTGGGATGGTTCTGCGTGACTGTTCCGCCGTGAGTAGAGACCTCTCATGCTCAACGGCGATGCTCATCACTGAGGGTGAGCTACGCTACGCATCCGACCCGTTGCCCTTATCTTCAAAGACACGAATGCGCGAAATATACCACAGGAGGGTTACATGGGCATGCTCGTCTGCTAGTAACGAAAAAGGGATGCGGCCGGGCAGCCGCATCCCTTAGCACGCCCGCGCCTCTCCCTAGCGGGCGTTGCCGTGAGGCCGCGCATGATGAGGGCACGTGCGCGGCCTCGCTGTATTCGCTTCTTTCATGTATGAAACACACTCCCCACGACGGCTGTCATCAACCAACCTGTCAAATCAGCTATTGTTTGAGGCTATCGCTAAAAGATTTGATAACCTTCCGGCAGACATTTTAGCTAACGCTCAAGTTAAGCAGGAATTAGACAAACTAAAAAAAGACATACTTGCTGAAGTAGAGAAGAGATTGCCTAAGCCTCCTCCTAGACCGTAATTGGAGAAAAGATGTTCTATGTCTCAATCCCGCTTTAGGGCGGACTGAGCCTACGTGTCTTATCTGTTTGATTAACACCTAACTTAACCTTACCTCAATTTAGCGTCTCCCGCTAACAAAGCTATTCTGCAAAATACAACATCCTAACTATAAGGATTGGTGTATCATAAAGGAGGTTATGCCTCGTCGGCACAGACGGCAAACATTGGTGACGAGGGGATATGATCACCCCGGCCAAGACCCAGTAGGGAACCCTGGATGAGCGTTGAACTCGATTCGCTGCTGACTCATTCCCCCGAGGTACGCCACGACCGTGTGCGGATCGCAGGGACGGGGATTACTGTCCACCGCGTCGCCGTCCTCACGAACCTCGGCCACTCGCCCGCAGATATAGTCCGCAAATACAAACACCTGACCTTAGCGGGCGTCCACGCCGCGCTCGCCTATTACCACGCCAACCGCGACCAGGTAGACGCCGATCTTGAAGCAGACCGCGGGGAGTCCGCGCGGCTCGAAGCCGAGTTCGCGCGCGCGCCCAAAGTGGCCTAGTGCAGGCCCGCCTCTACATCGACGAGGACGCGATGGACGACGACCTCGTGCAGGCACTCCGCCTGCGCGGGGCTGACGTCCAGACAGCGCTTGAGGCGGGACTGGTCGGCAGACCTGACGAGGAGCACCTCGCCCACGCGACAGAAGAGGGACGCGTCCTCTACACCTTTAATGTCGGCGACTTCGTGCACCTGCACGGCGAGTACACGTCCGCAGGCCGGGTACACGCCGGCATCATCTTCGGCGACCAGCAGCGCTTCGGCGTCGGCGAGCAGAGTAACCATTCAGCTCTCCGTAAGGGGAAATACACTACCGATGGAGCGGAACGAGGCGGAGTACGAACCAGAGCAATAACGAATAGTTAGTGTAGCGAGCGCGGCAGGGCCGATAAGTCAAAAGAGAAGAGCGAACCGCGCATCAACTCTTTTGACTTTTGCCTTCTTTAGTGAAAGAGGATGCCGAGTGAGATACGAACATTATCCAACCTGTTACGCCGGCCCGCAGCTGTTTCCCCGATAAAGGTCGGGTTGTAATCCATCATGGCGCGGAAGCCAACCCTTCTGGTAGCGCGGATGTCCAAGCCGCCGCCGAAAGCCATGGCGAATCCTGTATCGCTAGCTGAATCGGAGAGACTGACGCCCGCGCCTGAAGTTTTCACTCTGATATTTCCATGTGCCGCGCCGAAGAGAGCATGCGCGAAGGGAGTGAGGCGCGTACTGTTGCGCGCTTTAATCTCAGGCCCGGCAAGAAAATTGTATAGCCGCGACTTCGAGGTGACGTTCTGCGTGATTGAAGGACAGGGAGGCGTGGCGCAAGGTTGCGTGAATAAGCCTTGCCCCCTGTCCGTATCGAAATGAAATGAGAAGTCGCCCTTGATGCCTACATACTTGTTGACGTTTCTAATCAGTGAAGCTTGAAAACCCTGATTTGAGTCGAAATCGGCGCCCTCTTGATTGCCGGCATTAGCATCGCCGATTGCCGAGAAGCCCGCGAAGATTTCGACTTTGGGGTATCCGTCACCGGCAGGCTTCTGCGCGAGCGTCAATCTGACGCAGCAAAACAGCATGATTGTCAGCAGAATGGTCTTTCGCATCTAGATTGTTTCCCTTCCAGAGATGGTGATGTGTTTCCGAGACCTCTATCGAGAGGCAGGTTGCGGCGGGGAGAGTCCGGGGTGACGAGGCGATTGCCGGCGAAAATTGTTCCTTTGGCCGAAGTTTGGCGACGCTCAAAATTCCATCCTGACGCCCAAATTTTTCGCCTCGACGGGCAGATTCTAGTTAAGTCCGGCAGGGTAGTAATGATAAAGTGATGACCAAACAGTGACCGTCTTCTGACTTTCAGTGCTCCGCCGCACCTGGATGTTTCTTCAATGGATACAGAGAAGCTCAATTCAAGAGAACACGCCGCTTTTCATTATCACTTTGATGATGTGACCGTCGAGCGGGAAAGATTCGTGATTAAAAAAAGTGGCGCGTTAAGGAGCCTCACGCCGCGCGCCTTTGATGTGCTGCTCTATCTGATCGAACATCGCGGGCGTGTTGTCGAAAAGCAGGAGATCTTCGAGCACGTCTGGAAAGAGACTTTTGTCACAGATAATGCTCTGTCACGCAGCATCAAGGAGATTCGACAGACGATTGGAGACGATTCCAGACAGGCGAAATATATCGAGACCATGCACAAACGCGGGTATCGGTTCATCGCCGAAGTTGAAGTCAGCAACGGCCATCAGATAATCGATGAGGAAATAGCTAAGGACGGCGCGGAAGAAAATAATGGAAATGGCTCGAAGGCGTTGACGCCGCAACTATCAACAACATCCGTCCCCGCGGCAACTCGGAGTGGAAACGCGGCTCAACGCAAATCGGCGTTGCGTCGTCCGGCAGCTAATAATTTCATCGTCTTTGCTGTCGCCTTCTGCGGTCTTCTCACGGCGGCGATTCTTGTCTGGACGATTTTTCTGAAACCTTCGGCCGAGACGGCAAAGCCGCTCAAGGTTACACGAATCACCACATGGTCGGGTCTCGACGTCAATCCGACACTCTCTCCCGACGCGAGCGCCGTCGCCTACAGTTCCGACCATAACGGGAGTTTTGAAATCTACGTCAGACCGCTCGCCCCCGGCAGCCGAGAGTTACAGATAACTTCCGACGATGAACAGAATTTTGATCCGGCATGGTCGCCGGATGGAAAACTCATCGCCTATTACTCCATGAAGCGAGGCGGCATCTGGCTCGTGCCAGCTCTCGGTGGGGTGGCTAAGCAACTAACGAACTTCGGCTCGCACCCGGTCTGGTCGCCTGACGGCAAGATGGTCGCTTTTCACAGTCTGGCCTCGCCCGACTTAGGCGCGGTGCCGGTCGGCGCATCAACCATCTGGACTATTCCGGCGCAAGGCGGAGCGCCAAAACAGGTCACGCGAACCGGCAATCCGGCAGGCGCGCATGTCTCCCCGACATGGTCGCCTGACGGACAGCGAATCGCGTTCGTCAACGCCGACCAAACCTCGTCGCAGATTTGGTCGGCTTCCATCTCAGGCGACGACCTCAAGCAGATTACCCAACGCTTTACGCCGGACAAGTCCGATCCCGTCTATGCCCCTGACGGTCAGAGCATCTACTTCACAATCGGCGCAACGCTCTGGAAGCGAGCTTTGTCACAGCCGAGTGGCGAGCCATACGGGTCGCCGATCAAGGTCGCGGACATGGGTGACGCCGCCATTCGCCATCTGACAATCTCCGCCAACGGCAAGCAACTGGCCTACAGCGCCTGGACAGTTACGAGCGCCATCAACTCGCTGCCTCTCTCGCCGCGAACAAACGAGCCGACGGCCGAGCCGCGCCCGCTCACGATTCAAAGGGGGGTGGAATTTATTAACCCTACATTTTCCCCCGACGGGCAAAAGATCGCATTTACGGCAGCGCAGAGAGGAATCAACCCCGACATCTGGCTGATGTCTGCTGACGGCAGTAATGCAAAGCAACTGACAATTAGCCAGGCCACGTCTCACCCGCCGAACCGTTTCCCGAACTGGTTTCCCACGGGCGACCGCATAGCCTTCCTCTCGCGTCGGCAGGAGCAGCGAAAGTTATGGACAGTCACGATTGACGGCGGAAGAGAAGAGCCTTGGCTGCCTCTCGACGACGGGATGGAAGTTCCACGTCTCTCACCGGACGCAAAGCAGGTCGCTTTTAACTTCAACAGGGATGGAATCGTCAATGTTGGAGCCACCTCAGTTACAGGCGGGGAGCCCAGACAGTTAACCTTTGACAAAGAGTTCGCCGGTTTCGCCTGCTGGTCTCCTGACGGGCAGTTCCTCGCATTCCAGACGAAGCACGGCGACGACACACACGTCTCGGTCATACCGAGCAACGGCGGAGTACCGACGCAGTTGACTTTCGATCAGGGCCAAAGCTGGCCCAACAGTTGGTCTCCCGATGGAGAAAGAATCGTCTTTGCTGGCTCGCGCGACGGCATCTGGAACATCTGGTGGGTCTCACGCGCAGACAAAACCGAAAAACGCCTGACCCGATATACTCAACTCAACGCCTACGTTCGCCGCCCTACATGGTCACCGCTCGGAGATCAGATTGTATACGAACACGTCGAAATCACAGGCAATATCTACGTTGTGGACTTAAACTGAGGGGCCACTCATCAGCACTTGCTTTTCCTAAACAGATACCCCGAACAGTAACTATTCAGGTCTCAGGTGGGCGCTGTTTCGAGCGGCAGGGGCTTACCCGCCAGGACGCGCTCCAGCGCGCGGAGTAAGGGATGACCTTGCTTGCGGGCCGTCGAGATGTAGCTCCGCACTCGACAGAAGGAGCGAGCGCCCGCATCTGTCCTGAAGCAGCCGGAGATTTTCTGCTGAAGCTTCACCATCCGCAGGTCGCGTTCCGAGCCGTTATTATCGAAAGGCACACTGATGTCTCGCATGAAGCAGAGGACTTCATCGCGCTTACGTCGCAGCCGGTGGACGATAGTCCGCGGCGTTGGTAGGGAGGGCGGTCTCCCCCTAGGAGGGCCGCGACGTGCTATGTCCGGCCGCGGGTTGAGCTTCGCGTCGCGCTTGACCAGCCGGTGCGAGCAGCCAAAGAGGTCGCGCATCGTCTCAGAGGTACGAGCTACGGGCAGCAGTTGGTAGTGATGCAGATAAACGCAGCGCGAGAGCACGCCTGAGCCATACTGCGCAGGGGCACGGACTGAAGCAAGGAGCGCAGCACGAGTCAGCGTGCCACACTCCGGGCAGAGCTTAGCCTCAGACCTATGCTCAGTAACCTTCACCCAGCCGTCTTCAATGTCAAAGACCTGTCGCCGGATGATGTGTTGTGGCGGGGCGTGCTCTACAGACGCATCGCATTGATGACAGGCTTGAGGTGCATGAATGATGCTGTGATCCGGCTGCGGAACCTGCCTGAGAGTCACGCTCGACGTGCGCGGCGCCGCTTTCCAGCGCGCGTTCAAGTTCGCGGATGCGGGGTGCGAGCCGGTGGTTGAGCTGCTGTTGCTCGACGAGCAACGCTCTCTTTCTGGCGAGCGTCGCCTTAGCTCGGGTGAGTTCTTTAGAGAGCTTGGTGACGAGCGACTGTTGGGAGCGAGTGACGCGCGCTTCGGCGTCTGTGATGCGGCTCTCGACCTGTTGCAGATAGCGGAGCACAGCGCGTGCGCCCTGGGAGTAGAGGCTGAGGAAGTAGCGTTCATTGATCACGGCACCGGCTCGGAGTAGGACTCAAGGTGGAACAACAGAGAGAGGGTAGAGTAAAAACGTAGCGTGAGAATGGAGGTTCTATACCCTGTAGATGTCGCCGGTTATCCGGATACCTAAACAGAGACCGAGCAGATGCAGCGTCTGCTAAGGATCATCGCCCTCCGCTCAGCCGAAGAGCTACGCGGCGGCTACGAATTCCTCAGCGCTTGGCAGTAGACAGCGACTTCACGACTCATGTTAAGAACGGAAGAATGAAGAGGCGCTAGGCAGGTGCAGTTTTGGCGGTTATTGAATCTCTATCCTGCTTGACCTAGAAATGATACACGTCATGGGCTGCTCGTAATTCTTAGCTCCACGGCCGTCAAAAGCCGTCAACGTTTAACCGGCAGCTATGTAAAATGTTGCATCTAACCGCCTTGTTTCTGCTGTTGCAGTTGCCGAAGAAGATTAACCCCGCTCCCCTCGTTCCGACTATTGCCGGCTCTTCCCCGAAGTGCTTGGTTTAAGAACTGACTATAGGCAGCCTTCCAGAAAAGCATCTGGCGATCTGATTCTCTATCCGGTTGTTGCCGCAATCGAGGGGGCAGACCGTTCAGCTAAGTAACATCTTTTCAAGGGATTCCGCCTTCTTTTCGAGTTCACCCGACTCGTATAAATCTAGGTATGATGGACGGTGATCTGCTGCCATAATTGACCTCAATGCCCCTGTAGTTTGGTCTTCACGGCTGGTTCTATCGGCCGCTTTTATCCTCCGGGGGAAAGTGCGGACTGCGTTCCCCCATTTACCCGGAATCCCTCTTTTCCCACTAAACCCGTCAAAAAGCCTTGACGGCTTTTTGACCACCTCGCGGGCCTCATCCGCGCCTCACTCGCGTCTAAGTATATCCGGAAGCCTTCACAGTTGAAGAGCCGACGGTTAGCAGAGTCATGAGACCGTCTTGTACGGACGGCTTAACTATGGCGTTGCGACACGAACCATAAGAGGCCGGAGGCCGATGTGCCGGTGTGCGTATTACCGACGCTACGTCAGTGTATTGTGGGGTAGAAATAATCATTGACTCACCAATGAGCGCGATATAGCATGCCGCCGGTTTGAGCAAAGATAGAGCCGCGCCAACGCCGGAGGAAACGTATGTGACGTTCGTGAGCGCCCTTTAAAGCCGCCCGTCGCGGGCGCGCTGTCCTTTCAGTTTAGCCCCTCCTCTCATTACCGCGGCGCACTCATGTCAGTACCCGGGGCGACCGCATGGCGATTAATCTTTCACAGTTGCCGGTCGTGATTGCCGGGCCTATTCTGCGGCGCGTCGAGCCCGGAGCCGTCACGGTCTGGCTAGCGTTGAAGGAGGGCGCAGACGTCAGCCTCAGCGTCACGCTCGCCTCGGGCGGAGCCGTCCTCATGAGCGGCCGGGGGCGGCCGGTGCAGATCGGCGCGAACCTCTACGTGGTCGCCGTCACTGCCCGGGCGGCCGAAGGCCGTGCTCTCCGGGGGGGCGAATTATACCGCTACGACATCATGTTCTCGGGCGGGAGGGGGCTGACGAGTCCGGGCGTGATCAGCCGTCCTGGCCAGCCCTACGACCCGCTCACACTCGGCTATGAAGCCCGCGCCCTCGGCCTGCCCACGTTCTCGTTGCCGCCGCCGGTTTTGAACCAGTTGCGCATTCTTCACGGCTCCTGCCGCAAGCCCCACGCCGACGGTTTTGACGCCCTCGTGGCCACCGACGTAATGATCGAGTTCGACCACAGCCGCCCTGACGACCGCCCGCATCAACTCTTCCTCACGGGCGATCAGATTTACGCCGACGACGTGGCTAGGCCGTTGCTGCGCGAAATCGTCGAGGCCGCCCCCGTCCTGTTCGGTTTTCAGGAAACTCTGCCGGGAAATCCGCCCGCGGATCAACTGCGCCCCGGCGCGCGCGCCACTCTCGTCAACCGCGTGGCCCGCATGACCACGGAGGAGGGCGACAGCCACCTCTTAACCTTCGGCGAATTCGCGTGCATGTATCTCTACGCGTGGTCGGACGTGCTGTGGCCCGACCCGCTTCCCGATTCTGATCGCCCCGCGGAGCTCGACTACACTTCTAGATACTACGGTCAGCGCGTGCACCTTCAGAACTTCCGCAACGCGCTCGCGCGCGTGCGGCGGGCGCTCGCCAACGTGCCCACGTACATGATCCTCGACGATCACGAGGTCACCGACGACTGGTACATTAACCGGCGCTGGTGCCGGGATGTGCTCGGCTCGCCACTCGGGCGTCGGGTCATCATCAACGGGCTGCACGCATATGCGCTGTTCCAAGGCTGGGGCAACAAGCCGGAAGACTTTCGGGAGCCCGCGTCAGGTTCGAGGGCCTCGCCGGGCTACTCTCTGCTCGCGCTGTCGGAGTCGCTGTACGGCGCCCTTTCGAGCCGTGATACGGCTGCCGCCGAGACGACGCGTGAGGGGCTGGCACGCATCCTCGCCGTCCCGCGAGCGTCCGCCTTCTCTAACCGGCTGCCCCGCGACCCCCGGCCTGACGACGAGTTGCACTGGCACTACGTGGTACGCGGCCCCGCTCACGAGGTGTTCGTGCTCGACTTGCGCACGTGGAGAACTTACCCCGGCGGACTGCTCGACCCGCCGACCGCCATCAGTCCTGCCGGCATTGACGTGCAACTCGCCACCCCCGCGCCCGCCGACGCGCCCGTCCCACTCGTCACGCTCGTCGTGGCGTCCGTCCCTTGGATGAACGTTCCCCGCATCGAAGCGATTCAGGCCCAGTACTCGACGGCGACGGCAGACCCTTTCGCCAGAGACTTTGAAGCGCCGGGGGCCGAACGAAACGGGTTCGAACTGCTCTTGGCCGGATTGGCCGCGCGTATCCGTGTCAACCCCGTGGCCGGCGGCCCGGGCGAGGGGATAGTGGTGATGTTGTCGGGCGACGTGCACTACGGGTACTCGATGCGGATATGCTATGAGACGCTGCGACCGTTGGGGCACAGGGGAGCCGGTCATTCCCGCATGACGCTGGCGCAACTCACCTCCAGCGCGTGCAAGAACGAGAGCGGCGAGTCACGGCGATACCTGCACAACAACGTGTCTTGGCCGTCCGTCGGGAGCCCCGACCATTTCGCGCGCCTTGCGTGGCTCAACGACGAGTCCACGTCTCGCTCGGGCCTCGCCTTGTCAATAGTGAACACGAGTCCGGGTCTGGCCCCGGTGCCCACCGCAACCGTCTTCCCTGAGGCCGGCGAGTTCACGCGCTACGAACATGCCGGCACTGACCGGCTGTACGTCATCCGTGGTTCGAGTCCTCACTGGTGGTATCGCGTTGACCTGCGTCCGGCAGACCCGCCCCCGACGCAGGTCGCGCGGCCGAACCCCGCGCCGCGCCCGGTCGGGAGTCCGGCGGGTCTGCCGCGCGCCGACGCGCTGACGCCATGGCGCGACATGGCTACCAACCACGCGCTCTGGGCCACGCGCGCCCACCCCGGCTACGCCGTCGTCGGCGTGAATAACCTCGGCGAGATTCGCTTCCTCGATTGGCCTCACCCCGACCGTGGGATGGAGCCGAAACTCGTTCACCGGCTCTGGTGGCGGTTCCCGGAGGCGAGCGCCGAGTTTCGGCCCTACACACGCTGGACTATCCCGATGGACTTTGACCACCCGGACTACCCGCCGATTTACGTACCATAAGAGGCGCGATGGCAAATCTGGGCCAGATCATCGTCGGTGAGTTCGAGGCGCTGGCCGAGCCTGCCTTGCGCGCTGCCACCGACCCACAAGTCCGTCGCTTCCTGCTGGCGCACCTGCCGTCGCTGGGGCTGACGCCGGATCAATACGATGGGTTGGCGTCGCGGTTCGCGGACTTGGGGGCCGCCGTTGACGAGTTGGGCACGGTGCTCTCGACCGGAGGCGACGACATCGCTATCGAGCGGGTACTGGCCGCGACGCAGCGTGCGGCGACCGCACTGCGCGCCGCCTTCGCCGAGCCGCTGTCGGCGGGCACCATCGGCCCGAACACCGTGGTCGAATTCATCGCCGCTTTGGTCGGGCTCTGGTTGGAGACGCGACACCCCGCCCTCGCGCGCACCTTAGACCTTTTGACGCTGAGCACCCCGCCGGGCGAAGGCGTCAACCGTGTGCCTTGGTCGAGCCTGCGGCTAGACCGCTTGAGTAACCTTCTGCAAGACCCGGTCGGGACTCTGCGCGCCGAGTACGCCCCACGCGGCTTAACGACCTCGGCCGACGCGCGGCTCGTCGCTGACAAGCTGTTCCCGCGCGTCGCACGCCTCCTTAACAGTCTGGGGATCTCCGCTGCCTACGGCCTCGACCCCTACACCGCCCCGGATTTCGGGGCCGCCGGGAATCAGATGGGGGCCGGCATGTTGACGGTCTTCGTCATGCCGGGGGGCACTTCAATCTTCGGGGCCACGTTCGCGCTCTCGGCCGCGGACGCGGGCGACCTCGGTCTGGTCATCGTGCCGTTCGGAGTCGGCACACTGGAGGCGCGCGCGGGACAATGGAGCATCGAGACGCAGCTCTCCGGCGCGGGCCTCGGCTTTGCAATCGGGCCGCGCGGCGTCACCGTTGACGCCGGCACGGTGCGCGCGGGCGCGCGCCTCGCCGTGCGTCGCCTGCCGCCCGCCGACGCTCCGAACGCGCCGGCACTGCTCATCGGCGACCCGCGCGGAACGCGCGTCGAGATCGGCGGCCTCACGTTCATCTGCGAAGTCAGCGCGTCGGCCGCCGCGTTTGACGCGTCGCTGGATTTCGACCTCGGGCGGGGCATGGTGGTCGTGGCCGCGGGCGAGGTGGACTCTTTCCTGCGGCAGATTCTGCCGCGGGATGGTTTGCGGGCCAGCTTCGACTTCGGGGTCGGGTGGTCGAAGAGCCGCGGTCTTTACTTCCACGGCAGCGCCGGGTTGGAAGCCGCCCTGAACCTGCGCCTCCGGCTCGGCCCGCTCTTCCTCGAAGCGCTCCACCTGCTGGCCGCCGCCCGCGCCGACGGCCTGACTCTTGAGGTCAGCCTCACGGGCAGCTTACGCCTCGGCCCGATCGAAGTCTCCGTCCGGCGGATCGGGCTCGCGGCCGTGGCCGCCTTTCGCCAAGGAAACCTCGGCCCGCTCGACGGGTCGTTCCGCTTCAAGCCTCCCACGGGTCTCGGCATCAACATCGCGGCCGGGCCGGTACACGGCGGCGGGTTCGTTGACTTCGACGTAGAGCAGGGCCGCTACTTCGGCGTCCTGCAACTGCACGTCTTCGCGGTGACGGTCAACGCCGTCGCGCTGCTTGAAACGAGATTGCCGGGCGGCACGCCGGCCTTCTCCTTCCTGTTGCTGATCACAGCCGAGTTCCCGCCCCTCCAGTTGGGCATGGGCTTCACGCTGAACGGGCTCGGGGGGATGGCGGGCCTGCACCGCAGCATCGCGGCCGAGCCTTTCCGCGCGTCGCTGCGCGAGGGCTCGGTCAGCCGCCTGCTGTTCCCCGAAGACCCGGTGCGAAACGCGCCGCGCGTCCTACAGGACATACAGCAGTTTCTTCCGGCGAGGGCCGACCGCTACCTGTTCGGCCCCGTCGCCAAGATCGGTTACGGCACGCCGACCATCATCGAGGCGCAGTTGGGCGTCGTGTTGGAACTGCCCGAGCCGTTCCGCATCGTGCTGCTGGGTGTGCTTCGCGCGAGATTCCCAAACCGCGAACACCCGGTGGTGCGCATCAACTTGGACGCGCTCGGCGTGCTCGACTTCGGGGAGCGCACGTTCTCGCTCGACGCGAGCCTGTACGACTCGCGCGTCGCGGCCTTCGAACTGAGCGGCGACATGGCGCTGCGGCTCGCGTGGGGCGACGCGCCGACTTTCGCCCTCTCCGTGGGCGGCTTCAACCCGCACTTCACGCCGCCGCCGAACTTCCCGGCGCTGCGCCGGCTGACGCTGGCACTGGGCTCGGGCGAGAATCCGCGGCTGGCGCTCGAAGCCTACTTCGCGCTCACGTCGAACACGCTACAGTTCGGCGCGCGCGCGACGCTCCACGCGGAGGCCGCCGGGTTCAGCGTTGACGGCGAGCTGTCATTCGACGCGCTGATTATCTTCAACCCGTTCGGGTTCCGCATAGACATCGCGGCGGCGCTGGCCCTGCGCGGGCTCGGCATGACGCTCGCGGCCGTGCGCTTGGAGGCGACCATCGAGGGGCCACGGCCGTGGCACATCACGGGTCACGCGCGGGTGACGATAATCATAGAAGTGCAAGTGGACTTCGATGCGCGGTTCGGTGAGGAAGAGAGGCTGCCCGCGCCGCCGCAGATAGACCCGTGGGAGGTGCTGCGGCCGGAGCTGTTGAAGGTGGAAAACTGGGCGGCGGAGTTGCCGCCCGCAGGCGCGCGGGTGGTGAGTTTCGGCACGCGTGCCGGAGGCGCAGAACGGCTGGTGGATCCGGTCGGCGGACTGAGCGTGCGTCAGCAGGCGGTGCCTCTGGGGCGTCGCATCAGCAAGGTCGGCGAGCGGCGGCTGGCCGAGCCGCGGGAGATCACGGTCGGCCGGTTGCGTGTGGGCTCGGAACGCTTCTCGGGCGGGGAGTTGCAGGCGTTGACGGCGCCGTTCGCGGCGGGCCAGTTCGAAGACCTGACCGAAGCGGAGAAGCTGTCACGCCCCTCGTTCGAGCAGATGAATGCCGGGGTGCGTGTGGCCTCGCGCGGGGTCACGTGCGGCGTAGGCGTAGGCGGGGAGTTAACCTACGAAACGGTCGCGCCGGGGGCGGCGGCCTCGGTCTATGCGCTGTCCTTGTCGGCCCAGTTGGCGGCCTTACGCTACTCCGCGGCGGGAACCCAGACGGTGCGGCAGGCGGGCCTCGGTGCGTATGCTCCCGACCCCGGGCGGGAGCCGGGCGTCGCGCTCGGAGAAGAGACTTTCGTAATTGTCTCGACCGACACGCTGACAAGGACAGCCATCGCGTCGCCCGGCGCGCACGGTGCGGTGGCGGCGAGGCTCGACGAATACCTGCGCGCGAACCCGGCCGCTCGCGGGACTCTACAGGTCATGCCCGAACACGAATTGGAGGCGGCATGAGCCCGGCTGCGTCGTTCATATTCCTCCCGTGGGTGCGCCTCGGCCTGTCCGCCAGCATTGAAGGGGCCGAGCCCGGTGCCACGGGGCGGGCCTCGATTCCCGTCGAGCTAGAGCTTGACGTGGGGACGGCCGGCGTCAGCCTCGAACTACTCGGCGCGCAGGATGTGGTCGGCTTAGACGCGCGGGCCGTCGTGCGCACTTGGCCGCGCCCCGACGTGTTCGATGCGGAGCCGAACCTTCTCGTCCTCGCCGAGTTCGACCAGCCCGACCTGCCATGGCGCTACACGCCGCTCGCCGCGGACGAGCGTGACCGCCTGCGGCCGTGGCTCGTCCTCATAGTCCTCGCGGAGGGCGAGTTCCAACTAGCGCCGGCGACATCAACGCCCGAGCCGAGCCCGCCTG
Source organism: Pyrinomonadaceae bacterium (assembly GCA_035248785.1). Taxonomy (GTDB): domain Bacteria; phylum Acidobacteriota; class Blastocatellia; order Pyrinomonadales; family Pyrinomonadaceae; genus QHXN01. The sequence goes on from DATFHD010000125.1 coordinate 14,072, forward strand.
TGCTGACTGTTGGCGACGCTCGCAAGCTGCCAGACTTGAGCCAGTCTTGGGCGTGGGCGCACGCGCAGGTGAGCGGGACTTCGCGGGCCGACGCGGGCGAGGTGGCGGCGCTGCTCGCGCGCGAGCCGCACAGGCTCGTCAGTCGTCTGCTATGCCCGTGCCGCCTCGAACCGCGAAAGAGGTACTCGGCCTTCGTCGTGCCGGCGTTCCTACGCGGGGTGCGCGCGGTTCTGCAAGAGACCGGCACCGCCCCCGCCGCGCTCGACCCCTCTTGGGCGACCGGCGCGACGGGCGAAGTGCGCCTGCCCGTGTACTACCATTGGCGGTTCGGCACGGGGGCGGCCGGGGACTTCGAGGCGCTCGCTCGCGCCCTCACGCCGCTTCGGGAGATGCCCGCCGGGCTGGGCACGCGTCCACTGGATGTCGGCGCGCCCGGCCTCGGGCTGCCGCCCGCGCACCATTCAGACTTAGACCTCGAAGGCGCGCTCTCGCCGCCGCGCCTCGCGCGCACGGACTGGTCAGGCCCCGCGCAGGAACACTTCGAGGAAGAGCTTGAGACTCTGCTCGGGACGGCGGGCCGTCTCGCGGGCGGGCCCGAGGAGACAGACGTTACTGCGGTCGTGCCGCCAATCTACGGCCGCTGGCACGCGGCGCTGAGTCGGCGTGGCGTATCCGCGCCACTCACCGCTGGGACGGCGTCGGGCGACCCGCCGGCGTGGCTAACTGAACTGAACCGCGACCCGCGCACACGCGTCGCGGCAGGTCTCGGTACGCTCGTCGTACAGGCCAAGCAGGTCGAGTTGATGGCCGGCGCTTGGCAGCAACTCGGCCCGATACGAAAAGTCAATGAGGCGCTCCGCTTCGCGCAGGTCGCGCGCGAGGGCGGCCTGCGAATGTTCGGCCGCCACTTCACGTCGGCAGACGACGGGCCGCTGCTGCAACTGACAGCCCCCGTCCACTCGCGCGTTCGTCAGCGCGCCCCCGGCACCCTGACCGTGAGCGCGCTGACGAACGCGAGCGTCATAGAGGGGGCCTTGCAGCCTGCGTGGCGGCGGCTCGCGCGGCCGCGCGGGCCACTCGGGCGACGGCAGGGGCGCGCGCGCGCAGACCTACCCACGCAGGCTCGATTGGACGACCTCCTGAACAGGCTCAACCGCGGTGCGATTAACCCGGCCGCGCGACCGCCGAATCCGCCGGGGTTGCCTACTATGCCCGGCGTCGCCTCGTCCATCGCCTCGGACGAACGGGAGAGGGAACAGCTGGCTGGCTTGGAAAGGCTGGCGTCTCGATTCACGCTTGCCGGGATGACTCTGCTCGTCGCACCGTTCGGCGAGAGCTACGCGAGGCCGCCTCGCTCTTGCCTGTCCACTTTGCTCACGCTTCCGTTCAGCCCGTTCCGCGACCTCTACGACACGTCGCCCCCTTGGCTGCGCTCAGGCCCGTGGAAGGAGTTGCTCGAATCCACGCAGCGGCCCGACGCGCGGCAGCCCGACTCGCTCGCCAAAATAATCGCCGGCATCCCCCCGCACCCGGACTTTCAGGCCGTCGAGTTCGATCCCGCACAGATGAAGCCGCCGCTGCCCGACCAGCCGGAAGAGGGGGGCCAAGACAGTGAATCGGCCGCCGCCTTCCGCACCGCCCTGCGCGAGCTGTTCGATCGCAGCCGCGTGCCCCGCGCGGCCCCGCCCGAGAAGTTCGTTGATGTGCCGGCCCTGCGCGCCGCGGTCGTCAGAGCACTCGACCCGAACGTCACGGTCGCGGCGCGTTTCGCGCACGGGCTGCGCGTTGACCCGCGTCTGTCGTGGAGCCCGCGCGACGTGCTTGAGCCCATTCTCGCCGCGCCCGAGTTCGAGCAGCCGATGTACGTTCCGCTGCGCGACCTGTCTCAGGATTGGCTGCTACCCGGCCTTGAGCACGTGCCGCAGAATACGGTCGCCCTGCTTGAGACCAACCAGCGCTTCGTCGAGGCCTATATGGTCGGACTCTCACACGAGTTCTCGCGCGAACTGGTCTGGAACGAATACCCTACCGACCAGCGCGGCACCTACTTCCGACAGTTCTGGGACGCGGCCGGCCACGTCACGCCCGGCGGGACGGCCGCCGACAGGGAATCGCTGTACGACATTCGGAAGATTCACCTCTGGGGCTCGTCCACCCTCGGCTCTAACAGCCCGCGGCCACTACCGCCCGGTGCCGGTCACGAAGGAGAGAGACTGGTGCTGCTCATCCGCGGCGAGTTGCTGCGACGCTACCCGACCGCGACCGTGTACGCGGTCTACTCCGCAAGCTCCGGCCCCGCCGCCGGTGACCGCGAACTCTACCCGATCTTCCGCGGGACGCTGCCGCCCGACGTGACGTTCCTCGGCTTCGACCTGACCATTGCCGAGGCGGCGACCCCGCCGCGCGGTGCGGGGCTGACGCAGTGGTACTTCGTCTTGCAGGAGCAGGCCGGCGAAGCACGATTCGGTTTTGACGAGACCTCCTCCGGCGGCGACCTTTCTTGGACGGAACTGGGGGTCGCGGGCGGAGCGCAAATCGCCGTGAGCGCGTCGCGGCGACTAGGCCGTACGGCCGCGGAGGTCGCGCGCGGCGCGTTTCGGCGGCCCGTGCGGGTGTTAATTCCGGCCGCATCGCTGCTGCCGGCGTCCGTTTGAAAGGGGGCGCATGAGTCGGGTTTCCGAAGCGCGTCGAAGTTATTACGCCGCGAGAGATGCGTCCGAACAGGCGCGGGCGTCATACGCAGAGGCCCTCGCCGCCCTTACCGCGGCGCTGCGCGCACACGGGGAGGCCGCGCCCGAAGTCGCCTCCGCGCGCGGCGGGGAGCGTTCGGCCCGCAAGACGCTGGCCGCCACCGGCGCGGAGGCGGCCGCCGCCCTCGCTGCCCTCAACGAAGAACGTCGCGCTGCGCTCGGCGCCGACGCGGCAGCCGATGTTAGCTCTCTCGACGCGGCCTATCCCGTCGCGCTCTTCCCCGTGCGCGTCGAGACACAATTTGATGCGACCGCCGCGCCCGCGACCTTGAGAGTGCGTGTCTACCCTGACGAGGCGTTGGCCGACTCGCACGAGCTGGCGCTCATGCCCCGCGAGTTGGAAGCGGGCCGGCAGTTCTGGCGCGCCATCTGGAGGGACGGAAACGAGGAAGAAGCATGGTCGGCGCTCGTGGCGAGTTTCGGCGCGCGGCGCGCGGCATGGATAGCGATTGCGACCGCGCCTTCGAACGTAGACACGGTGGGCGTCGGCGAACCCGAATTCGACGCGCCCGCCGCGGGTCTGCGCACTCACGCGTGGACGCGCGCCGTCGAGGCGCGGCTCCTGCCAGATCGTTGGGTGGTGGTGGCGTACCGCGACGGCCGCCTAGTGCGAAGCGCCCAAGGCCAACCCGTCTCCGAGCCGCTCGCGCTCACTGCCTCGCCCGACCCGCGCGCGCCGACGTTGAGCCTTGGCGGCAGCGGGCCGGCCATCACCGAAGACGCCGCGTGGACGCTGCAATACGACCGCGCGCTGCTGGCCGGGATGGCCATTGATCTTCCCCTCGATGCGACGGACTTGACGCGAGGCTTCGACAGGGTGCTGGTTTTCGGCGTCAAAAGCACCATGAACCCCGACGAGACCGCCGACCGGCTGCGCGCACTCATCGAGGCTCAACGTTTCACGTGCGGCGTGGCCTTCGTCCCTCAAGGCACGCGCACGAACAACACCACCGAAGGGCCGTCCTCCTATCCGCCGCCAGACCCCGGCGGTACCAACAGCTTCGCATACGAGCGCCGCGTGGTGAGCGCAGGCGATGGCGACTCATGGGCGGCGGCCCTCGGCTTGGACGGCGCGACCGTGAGACACATCGCCGGAGCTGACCTCTCCGAGCAGTCGCGCGCGCGCGCGATGCTGCGCGTTCTCTGGCCGGCAACCCTCGGCTACTTCCTTGAACAGATGATGGACCCGGTCTTCGGTTCGGGAGACCTGCGTGCCGCGCGCGACTGGGCACTCGCACACGTGCGCGGCCGCGGGCCGTTCCCCGTACTGCGAATAAGCAACGCGCCATACGGCCTGCTTCCCGCCTCATCACTGTCGCGCTGGCGGGCATCGGCCGGCTCGTCCGGCCCCGCGGCGCAACTGCCCGGCGCGCTCCGAGGACTGCTGCCCTTCTGGCAGGCGGCTACCCCACGCGTGCCGCGAGTGGGCCGGACGGATGACGCGGACGCCGACCTGCTCGAATCGCTCGGTGTCGAGGCGAGCACGCGCGAGGTTCGTCTGCGCTGCGTCGCCGGCCCCGACCTGCTCTGGAACGGGCTGGCGTTCGGCGGCGTGCGCGCGCGCCGCTGGCTGGAGTCGTTAAGGGCCCGCGCGTCAACCGTGCTCGCCGCGCTCGCCCGCCCCGATTGGGAGCCACGTGTCGCCTACATGTCGTTCGCGGACTGGCCCGACCGAATCGCCCTCCCGCTCGTTGCGCCGACACCGCTCAGCGAGGCGAGCGACTCGGCGCCTCCGTACATCAACGCCATCCGCCGGGCATCAATCGAGCTGTTGCGGGACGGCACCCTGCCGGGCGTCGGAAGGCCGGCGACTCTGCTCGACCATCTGCTGCGTTACGCGGCGTTGCGTGAGTACGCGCAGGCGGCGTTCGACCTCAACGTAAGGGCGCAGAGGCTCAGCCCCAGCCAGCGACGCGAGCCCGAACTAGTCGGCATCACCCCGGGCGCGCGGCAACGCGGCACGACGTGGTCGCTCTTCGACCTCGAAGCACCTCAGGCCGTGGGGAAGCTGCGCGACGTGCTCGGGTTTGCGGAGGGGAAGGCGATCACCGAAGAGTTAACGGATTACGGCCGGTCACTCGAACTGCTGGCCGGTGCCTCGTCGGCCGAACTCGAACGCCTCTTCACAGAGACGCTCGACGTGTGTTCGCACCGCATAGACGCATGGGTCACGGGCCTCGCCAGCCAGCGACTCGCGGAGATGCGCGAGGCCAACCGCAGGGGCGTCCACCTCGGCGGGTACGCATGGGTCGAGAATCTCCGGCCCGCGCGCGGCGCAGCGCCGAGCGGCGGGTTTATTCACGCGCCCTCGCTCGATCGGGCCACGGCCGCCGCCGTCCTGCGCAACGCATTCCTCTCACGCGGCGGCGAGCGCGACGCCGACGGCGGCCCACGCAAGCGTTACGCGATAGACCTCTCTTCGCGGCGTGTGCGCGCCGGAGTCGAGCTACTCGACGAGTTGAGGCAGGGGCAGCAGCTCGGTGCTGTGCTCGGCTACCGAGTCGAGCGTGCGCTGCACGACCAGTCCCCGCCGCTCGACCGTTACTTTTCCCCCTTGCGCAACCTCTACCCGCTCGTCGCCTTCAAAGGCCCGGCCGATGGCTCGCCCGGCGTCAGCGCGGAGTCGGTCGCCGCGCGAAACGTGGTTGACGGCCTTGGGCTTTGGAGGGACTGGGCCCGCGTGCGAGAGGACGAAGCGGGCAGGCGCGCCTTCTTCGCGCGCACCGGTCTGCCCGCCCGCGGCTCGGAGGAGGCCGACGCACTCGCGACTGCCTTCGACGCCGTAGGCGAGCTGCTTGACGCCGTGGGCGACCTGCTCACCGCCGAAGGCGTACATCAATCCCTGCGCGGGAACATGAGCGCGGCCTCCGCGAGCTTGGATTCAATCTCGCGCGGCGCGCGCCCTCCCGACCCCGAACTAATAAAGACGCGACGCTTCGGCACGGTGCTCACGCACAGGGTGGCGCTGATTCTGGGGGGCGACGCCGAACCTTTCGCGGGCGCGTGGGCCGAACTTCCGCCGACCCCACGCGCCTCCGGCGAACCTTTTCTCGATGCGTTCGCGTCGCGCCTGCTCGGCAATCCTGCCGACATACTTTGCAGGGCGACGTACCGCACCGCCGGGGACGAGGCCAGTTCGACGATGAGGCTGTCGGTCGCCGACGTGGCGCTGGCCGGGAGTGTAGCCGACAAGGAGGGGGGAGGTCTGCGCGCCGTTGACCTGCTCACACTGGCGCGCTCGACGGCCGCCGGCGGCTTCCCGCGCGAGCTTGAGCTGCGTATTGCCGACGCCGTCCGCGCATCGTCCCCCGGGGCCACCGACATTAACATCGCCGATGAGAGAGGTGTCGAATCAGGCCGCACGCTGTCCGAGGCGCTTGAAGTCGCGCGTGCTCTCAACGCCGCGCTCGGCACCGCGCGGTCATTGCGTCGGGAAGACCTACGACTGTCGGAGGAGACCGCGCTCTCAGAGGTCGAGGGCGGGAGTCCCACGACCATCTTCGCGTCGGATGTCACAAGCCGCGTGGATGCGGCGCTGGCCGCTTTGGCGGCGCTGGCCGCAGACCTCGCCGAGCAACTCAGACTCACCGCCGACGCGACGGTTGACGCAACGCCCGTCGTCACTTTACTGAAACGCGCCGCCCAGTTCGGCGTCCCGCAGGCGTACCCGGAAGAATCACTCGCGTCCGCGGGGGGCCGCGCCGAGCTGCTGGCCCGCGGCCGGGCGGTTCAAGCGGAACTTGCCCGCAGGCAGGCGGGCGCGGCGGCGGCTACCGACCCCACAGGCGTGGCGCGGGCTGTCTTCGGCGACGACTTCATGCTGCTCTCGTCGTTCCTGCCGGAGAACGCTGCCGAGCTTGAGCGCGGGCGCGACGTTTCAACGGAGGAGGCCGGCGACCCGCTGCCGGTGAGGACTTGGTTCCAGCGTGCCGCGCGCGTCCGACCGGCGCTCGCGCGTTGGCGCATGCTGTCACTCTCCTCAGCGGCATTTGGCGTACACACGGACGACTTCGCCGTCACGCAACTCCCCGCGAGGTCTTCCGCGCGCTGGGCCGCGCTCGGTTTCCGCAGCGAGGACGACAGGCCGAAGGCGCTGACACTCTCGCTCGCGTTGCATGAACCCTTCGGGCCTCCGCCGCCGGGCGGTCGCTGGACGGGTCTTCTGTTAGACGCATGGCCAGAGCTGATTCCCGACCCGGTTGACATCACCGGCGTCGCCTTCCACTACGACGACCCCGGGGCTGAAGCACCGCAGGCCATACTGCTGGCCGTGCCGCCCGACCCCGCCACCGGGTGGAGTTTGGAAGCGCTCGCGTCGGTCGTCAATGAGACCCTTGATCTTGCGAAAGTGCGAGTCGTGGACGGCGAACTGCTCAACTCCGTCTGCCAGTTCCTGCCCGCGATCTACTTGGCCGACAACGCGCGGGGCGAGACCATCGTCGCCGACCTCTCGGGAGCGCTGGTGCGCGAAGGGCCGTAGCAGAGGAGTCACTGCATGCCTTCTATCACCTTCTGGAATCGTCTTGAGCCGCGCCCGCGCGGCAAAGATATCAGCGAGAGTCTGGCGGCGCGGCTCCGCGACCCGCTATGGTTGCTCGCGCGGCAGTGGCAGTTCGGCGAATTTCAGGGCGAGGACGCCGGCTCGCCCGCGTACGTGTCGGTCACGTCCACCAGCGCGCGGCCTTCCTCTTGGGGACTCCCCGGCACCGCCGGTCGCCGCCTCCCCGACGGGCCCCTCGAATCCGTACTCACGCGCGAGGAGCTTGACGGTAGCGACTTATCGTTAGTCGCCGAGTTAGGCCAGACTTTCGTCGCGCTGCTCGAACACTTCGGCGCGTCCGACGCCGCCGCGTCTGCGTTCCGCGAGGCATTCCCCGTCGCCGCCTCCGCGCTCGGAGACGACCCCGAGACCGCGAGCTTCCGTGGCGTCTGCGCGGGCCGCGTCGTTGACGGTGTCGCCCTCTTCCGAAGCGCGTCGGCGTCACCCGGCGCTCTCACCAGCGGCGTGAGGTTGACACCGGACGACGAGACCGCGGCCATCCGTGCGCTCAATCAATTCGTTGCCTCCGTGCGCAACCTCCATGGCGAGCTCGACGGGCATGATCCAATCGCTTGGGAGCCGGAGCGGCTACGCTACCGTGCGGAGATCAGGGGCGACGAGGCCGGCGCTCCCGTCCTATCCGCCACGCCCGACTACGAAGGCACGCTCGACTGGTACGCTTTCGACTTGATGGGCGGCACCGTCGGCGCGACCTCTCCGCGAATCGCCACGATGATACCAACTCACGCAAGCTTCCGCGGGATGCCGAACGCGCGCTTCTGGGATTTTGAAGACGCGAGGGTTGATTTCGGCGACGTGCGCCCCGACCGGCGTGACCTCTCGCGCCTCATGCTGGTCGAGTTCATGCTGCTGCACGCCAACGATTGGTTCGTGATCCCCTTCGAGCAGGACGTTGGGACACTCGTTAAGATAGACGAACTCGTCGTCCACGACGTGTTCGGAAGGGCGACCACGATTCCGCGCGCGGGGAGTGCTGATCCACCCGGCGCGGGCCGCTGGTCAATGTTTGCCACCACGGCGGACGGCGGCGCGTCGGCTTTCTCCGACGCGTTCTTCCTGCCCTCTGCGTCCGCGGGCGCGCGCCAAGCCGGTGATATTGTTGAAGAGGTCAGGTTTCTGCGTGACGAGACGGCCGACATGGTCTGGGCGGTCGAGCACACAATCACGAACCGTCTCGGGGTGCCGCGGCCGGGGCATGAGGCGGCTCTGGAAGGCCACCCCGACTTGCCCCCTCCGCCCGAGGACGACGGCAGTCATCTACGCTACCGGATTCAGACCACGGTGCCGCGCAACTGGGTGCCTTTCGTCCCCGTGCAGCTCGACACGTCCTCCGGGCAGATCGCGCTTGAACTAGCCGGCATGCTCGGCGTCACGGGCACCAGAACAGTGAACCCGCCCGAGCCCGCGGGTCGGCTACTTAAGCCCATCGCGGCGCGGGGTCGCCCGTACCGACTTCGGGAAGAGGAAGTCCCGCGAACAGGCGTGCGCATAGCGCGCAGGCCCTCACTGTGCCGATGGAGCGACGGGGCGACCTACCTCTGGTGGTCTCGGCAGCGCAGCGCCGGAACGGGCGAAGGTTCGAGCGGGCTGCGGTTTGATGTGGTAGAGGCAGAATAGAGCCGAATCGGGGCCACTCCGGGGCTGGCTCTACGGCCTGATCTTGTTGTTCTCCTGATAATCCCCGATCAGGATAAAGGCCGCCCACTGGTAGGGTGTGGCGTAGTCTTTATTCGCAATCATTGCTCGTTGCGCCGCGCGCATCGCTGCGGACGGCGTCGTCCCTCGTTTAGTCAGGTAGTTGTCGTAGAAGGCTGCCATCAGCTTCGCGGTCGGCTGATCATCAACCGACCAGAGGGTGACGCCGACAGTCGGCGCCCCGGCGTAGATGAAGGCACGCGTCAGACCTATGACGCCCTCGCCGCGCTCCTCTTTGCCGAGTCCCGACTCGCAGGCAGAGAGCATGACCAGCGGCGAGCCGAGCTTGAGGTTAAAGACCTCATCTGTACGGAGAAAACCGTCCTTGTCTTCGCGGTTGCCGACGAGCGAGAGGACGAGGCCGCTGAACTGTGGGCGCTCGGCATCGAGCAGGCCGTGGGTGGCGAAGTGCAGGACGCGGTACCGGCTCAGGTCGCCGGACACGTTCGCCTCGTTGGCGTCGAGATTGCGCCACACCTGCGGCTTCAGATTCGCCCCGAGGGCGTACTGCTCTATCTGCTCCGCCTCGCTTCCTGTCGCCGGGATTCGCCTGATTATTGCGTTCCTCAGGAGCGGACTTCCGAGCTGCCTCCTCTCCACGTCCGCGGCGGCGATGTCGAGGCCGAAGGCGTGCCGGTCGTCCTGAGTGTGCGGCGTTCGAGTCAATGTTGCGGCGCGCGGGTCGGAGAGGTCGAAGACGGGATCGGCGATCAGGAGAATAGAATCGCTCGCGGCGGCGTTTGAAGCGTGGCCTCTGATGGCGGCGATGACGGACGCTGAGGGCGCATAGACGACCTCGTTCGTCTGAATGAGGTAGGAGAGATTGGTGTAGTCTGCGCCCGCCGAGTCGGTGACGAGCGCCTCGAAAGGCACGTAGTTCAGCGGCCCGTCGCCGATGACGAGCAGACGCTTCGGGCCGACGAACGGGGCGGCCTGCGCCAGTACGCTCTGGTAAAGTGCGTGGGACGCGGAGGCGAAAGGCCGCGGGTCGCCGAGGGCCGATTTGCGTGAGAGAAACAGCCCTCGCTGTGCTTCGCCGTCGGAGTTCGTCAGCTCAAAGATTGAAGTGTTCACGCGCTCCGGGATCATACGCTTGCGCATCTCTTCGACCTCGCCCGCCAGAGTCGAACGCGCGGGAAGCTTGAAGAGCCTGACCTCTTCTCGCGTCACCAGCCAGAGGTACGAATCTTTTCCACCGAGGCTGTATTCGAGGAGCGCCGTGTCCGGGTCGAGCACCTTCTGTTGAATGTCCGCGAGCATGAGCGGCTGTGGGGACGTGAGTGACTTGTAACGCCAGCTCTGCTCCCTGATGCGGTTCTCGTTGTTGTCGTACTCGGCTTGCAAGCGATCGAGGCTGGCCTCCAGTTTGTCGAGTGATCCCTGCAACGGCCCGCCGGACGAGTCGGTTCCATTAATCTGCGCGACGATCTCCTCCTGTTGTCTCAGGTTGTCCTGCTTTATCCTGAGCAGGCCGGGGGGAATATCCGCCGTGACGCTCGACCCGGTCTCACTCAGGAGGTCGAGGAGCGAACGGGCGCGCCCCGCTTCGACGATTGCCAAGGCTTTCGACGCAAGGTCGAGCGCCGTCCCCCTGAGCGGCGTTCCGGCCTGCGCGCCCTCGGAGGCGAGCGCCTGCTCGGCCAGCGCCGAAGAGGCTTCGACAAAGACTTCATTCGTCGAAGCCAGAAACGTGGTGCGCGCCTCGTCGGCCCGCACACTTCCCACAACCAACTGCTCGATAATCCTGAGCGCGCCGAGATAACCGGCGACCGCCCGGTCGCGGAGCTTCTGAGCCTTCTTCGGATTCTTCTCTCCTGACGCGAGCAGCCAGAGTGCATGCGCCTTGCCGCGTTCGGCGGGCCAAGTCAGGTCGAGCCGCTTGCCCTTCGTCGCCTCCTTAATCGCATCGTCGTAAAGGCCGACCGCCTTCTTGTAATCGAGGCCGAGTGTTGCGATGTCGCCGAGCGCGGTATGCGCGGCGGCGCGAAAGCGAGGCGTCTGCCCGACATTGGTGAGAAAGGCGAGATCGCCTTTCGTCACCTTAAGCACATTGTCGAAGTGCTCCTTTGCCTCCGGTTGACCCTTGAAGTAGGCGATGCGCCCCAGCCCCATTTCGCGGGCCGAGTAGGCGACGCTCTGCCTGTAGTACTGGTACTCAACACCGCCCGTGCTCAACGCGCCCGCCGCCGCGGCAGCGTCTCTGCCGGTGTCGTTGTCTATGGCGGAACTCGCGGCCTCGGCGCCTTTGGAGAGCCAACTCTTTTTCTTGCTCGGCTTCTTCGCGTTCATACGCTCGAAGGCAGAGCGCGCCGCGTCGAGGTCGCCCAACCGGTAATGTATCTGCCCGAGCTTGGCGAGCATCAGGTCGGCGTCGTAAGGGGATACGCGTTTCTTTTCCTTCGGCGAAATCGGCCCGGCGAACAGGTCGTGCGCCTTGTTGAAGTGGTCGCGTGCAATCTCGTAGCCCCCCTGCCGCTCGTAAAGCTCGCCGAGCAGGTCGTGGGTCGCGGCCTCGCCCCGCCTGTTCTCCACCTGCCGGAAGAGTTCGAGTGCGCTGTCGAGGTGAACCAACGCCCCTGCGGAGTCGCCGCGATGCAGCAGTCCGCGCCCGGTGCGGAACTCCGCCCACGCTCTCTGAGCCCATTCGGTACGTTGCTCTTGCGACTCCAACAGCCCCCCGACGTGTGAAGCGTGGGTGGGAGGTGGCTGTACGGCTACATGCGGAAAAGAAACGCTCGCACATGTAATTGAGCTGGCGAGGAGCGTAGTGAGAATCAAGGTCGCCCGCTTCATAAAAGCCTCCGTGAGTTTAAGACCGAAACCTCAGTGAGTGATGCGGGCGGAAAAACGGTTCCCGTCAGGTACGCATTCTTTCCGAGCGCAGCCTTCCGTCTACCGACATGCCAGCGTGATGACTGTCGTTAACACATTTGCCGACGGGGAAGAGTTGACGCGCACGACCGCCGGCGCGGGCGATTCTTTCTTGAGCCTGAGACCTCGCGTGAAACTCTCGTCAGAGAGGAGAATCCGCGCGCCCGCTAGTAGCGGATTTCTTTCTTCGACCGCGCCCGTTGAAGCGGCAGCTTTGATTCGTTCCCACTCCGAGGGCTTCGGCTCCCATAAGCACTCATCTCGCGGCCCGCCGCAGAGCGCAATTAACTCATCACCGGTTGGAACTCCTTCGAGCGGCTTTCGCGAAAGAATGACGTAGACTCGCAGCGTACCGGCGGGCGGGCCGAACGTATACCAACTCTCGGCCGGAACGGTCTCGCGCGTGTGCGCGCCGACCCTGTTCCGGCCGTCATCCAGTGCCGCGTGTGGATACAGCATCTGCGGTTGAACGCCTTCCTGTGTCTGGAAGATGTATAAATAGCCATTCGTATTAGGCTCCAGCAGGAGGCGAATGCTGTCTCCGAACTTAAACTCCCTTGACTCATCTATTACTACGGGGGCTCCGTTTGCGTCCTCCATCGCTAACGTGTAGCCGAGTGCGATGGGGTGCGCAGCGGCCGGTTGCATGCCGGGCGTCGCTTCGTCGTCATCGCCCTCACTTGCCTCTTGCGGCGTAGACGCGGTCGGGGTTCGCTTCGCCTCCACAACGTGGTCAGGCGCATTCGTATTTGTCCCCTGCGCCGGAGGCTTTCTGGCGCGCGGCGTGCCCGGCGCGGGAGGCTTCCTTCTCGGTCTTCTTCTGGGGCGGGATGGGGGGGCGTCGAAGGTGATGCCGCGCGAGTTAATAAAATCGTTGATGATACCGCTTTGCTGTGAGTCTTGTGCCCGCGGAACCGGCGCGGCAAGGCTGAAGATGAGACTAAAGGCGAGGGCGCTCAGGGTGAGCAGGACGGAAAGTTTACGGCGCATGCGCGAGCCTCCTTTTGGGTGAGAGCGCGCTTATCGCGGAGAGAGACGTTCGACCGCGGCGCGTCAGGTATGCTCAATGCGTATTTTAAATATGACCGGCAGATTCTTCACTGTCTCAGGCACAGAGACGTTGACGACCCTTTCCTTACCCTCCCCGTGCGCGTCCAACGTCGGAGCGGCGTCTTTGTACCGGGCAAGAAGGTCGTAAAACTCTTTGACCTCCGCAGCAGTCAATTGATGGTTAGGTTCTCCCATCAGGAACGCCGGCGAGTCGAGCGGCTCCGGCGAGTAGATGACGGTGCATTCATCAACGCCCCCTCTTCTTTCGATGTCCCCTGAAATGCTGAAGTCGTCGCCGCCCGCAATCTTATTAGACTTCCACCTGCCTATGCCTTTAGCCGTAACGAAGGCCGTCTCGGCGTTGCCCTCACTCTTTTGCGCGACGAGGTACAGGAAGCCCGTGTTGGACGGCTTGAAGTGAAGCTCGAAATGTTGCCCCGGCGCGAGCACGTTCGTGAGCTCGGCAACGCGCTCGTTCCCGCCCTTCGCCGGCCCCCCGTTGATTTCAATCCAGTAACTCAGTGCTTCAACCTTCGGCGCCTCGGCGGTCGGCGCTTCCGCGGCGATGGTCGGCGCGGTCGGGGCAACAATCTCCTCGCGCGCGGAGCCTTGTTGTTTTCGGACGTACCACGCGGCGAATCCCAACAGCACAGCAGCAAACACCGCCGCGCAGACGAGAGCAAGTGCAACTCGGCGGTGCCGCGTTCGGCTCAGCAGTTCTTTATGTAGCTTTCCGCTCTCTAATCTTTTAGTGGCAACCGCGCCGGGAGACGCCTCCGATATGAGAGGGAGTGTCGTGCCCTCGCTGAACTCTTCGCCAGATGTGCGGGCGGCATGAACGCCGCCACCGTTCTGTGTTAACGGGGGTAGATTGAGCGCGGCGCGCGCCTCGTAGATTAATGCGCCTGCGGTCGGCGGGCGGTCTGCGCGATCCTTCGAAATCGCGTGCGCGACGCTGCGGCCGAACGCTACGGGGAGGTCAGGTGCAACTTCACAGAGGCCGGGCGGGGGGGCAGTCAAGTGCTGCTGTCTTAGTTCCGAGAGCGTGCGGCCGCTGAATGGTTTGCGCCCGGCGACCAGCTCGAAGAAGATGACGCCGAGCGAGTAGACATCCGTCCGCCCGTCAACCTCCGCGTTGCCGTCGCGCGGCAACTCGCCCCACTGCTCGGGCGACATGTAGTAGGGCGTGCCGAGTATCTGCCCGGCCATCGTCAACGACGTGACGCCGGTCGCCCGCGTGTCGCCTCCGACCATCTTCGCGATGCCGAGGTCTAAGACTTTGACGACCGTACCGCCGCGCCCGTCCGAGCCGAGCATGATGTTCTCGGGCTTCAGGTCGCGGTGGACGACGCCGCGCGCGTGCGCCGCGTCGAGCACGTCGGCCACGGGCTCAAGGACTGTGAGCGCCTCTTCGGGCGTGAAGCGCCCGCGCCGTTTCAACTCCTTGTAGAGCGTGTGCCCCTCGACAAACTCCATCACCATGTATATGAGGCCGTCCGTCCCGGCGGAGAGGTCGTAGACCGTGACGGAGTTCGGATGCCGGAAGGCGCGCGCGGCCTTGCCCTCGCGCTGAAAGCGCTTGAGCCATTCGGCGTTCCCGCGCATCTCCGGGCGCAGAGTCTTTATGACGACTTGGTCGCCGAGAAGTATGTGGCGCGCGCGGTAGACGGCGCCCATGCCGCCCTGCGCGATGAAGCCCTCGACCTGATACTTGCCGTCAATGACGCGCCCGACGAAGTCCTGCGGGGACTCCTGCAAGACCTCGCCGTCGTCGGGACAGAAGGTCAGCGTTTTGTCATACGTCTCGTTGCATGTGGGACAGAGTTTCATCGGCTGGTGGTCGTGAGCAGCAGGCCGCGAATCTCCCGGTGATGAGCCGTCGGCGCGCCTATGCGAGGATGTTCGAGGAGTCAGGCTATAACCGGGCGCTAGACCGATAAGCAACGAAAGTCTAACACGGCCCCTTCTAACTCTCCAACGCTTCAAACTCACCGACGAACAGGACGCAAGTTTGAGCGAACTGCTTGAGCGGAACCGAGAGGGAGAGCTCGATGCAGAACGAAAGAAAACAGTTGCGAATAGCGAGCGGGGCGTGATTTAGTTCCTCGGTCTGCGGCGCGTCTCGCGAGCTGCGGCGGTTGCGCGCTCCGCGTTCTGGCAGACTCGGGTCGCCGCCCAACAAGCGCATGCACCCGACCGCGGACACGCAGGTTGTCATATAGAATCAACGGGGCCGCGCTGCGGGTGATGCCGGGCGTTAGCCTGCTCCGCTTGGCGGCGGCGTGAATCGGATATACTTAATGACAGTATGGGGACTCAGTACTCGATTGAGGAATGGGACGAAACACATCCGCGCTGGCAGGAGTTCGTCGCGTGCCTTGAGGCCGTGGCCCCTGAGCAAGCGCCTTTCGTGCTCGGTGACCGCTACCGCGCGTATCCGTCGTATCTGCTGGTCGCACTTCAATCGGGTCGGGTCGTCGGCTTCATCAGGTTCGCCCTTCAGCCCATCGGCCCCGAGGCGAAATGTCCGGCGCTGCATCTTAACGGCGTGCGGTTGACCGAGGCCAAGATCCACGCCTTCGCCGTGCGCGAGGACGCCAGAGGCCAAGGCAT
>DATFHD010000126.1:0-36649 GCA_035248785.1 Pyrinomonadaceae bacterium
GGGCGCCTTCGGCTGCTCGCTCTTCAATGAACCGGGCTCGGGCGCCGGCTCGGCGTGCTCGCCCGTCAGCAGCGTGCGCTTGTCAACGCCCTTCGTCTGCTCGTCGCCTTGGTCAATCGTGTTGCGCATGACGAGGCGGAGCTTGCCCTCGGTCGAGGCGAGCGCGAGCTTCTCGGCCTGCTCGGGCGTGACCTGAAGCGTGACGGCCTTGACCTGCTCGGCCTCGCGCTGGTCTTTCGGCTTGTCTATGTTCTGGCCCGAGGCGAGCACCTTGACGTTCTGAAGCACGATCTTCGAGATGGGGTTGCGGTTGCCGCCCATCTCGCCCGTCGGCTCGATGACCGTCAGCACGTCGCACATCGCGCCGGGCCGCAGGAAGCCCGCGACGCCGATCACGTCGTCAACCTTCACCGTCATCGCGCGGTAGCCCTCGGGGATGACCGACGAGAGCCCGCCGGCCGAGCCCTCGGGCGCGAGCTTGAAGTCGGTCACAGGCTCGCGCGCCGCGACGTTGACGACCGCGACGCGGCCGACGACCTTCTGCGCCTCGACGAACGCGCCGTCCGGGACGGCGTTCGCCGGGAGCTGCACCTGCGTCAACTGCTCGGCGACGATGGTGGTGCCGAGCGGAATGTCAACCTTCGCCACCACCACGCTGTTCATGTTTCTGGTGAACGCCTGCGCGTTCGAGAGGTAGCGGCTGACCGAGACGGCGGCCACGAGGCCGAACACCGCGGCGCCCGCGAGCACGAAGAGAAGACGTTTGTTCCGCATGGCTCTTGGTTCTCCGAATGTAAAAGTGTGCGCGGCCCGCGCCGCCCTTCAGGCGCGGAACATGAACAACGAGATCAGGCTGCCGAAGGTGATGGCGACGCCGTAGGGGATGGTGTGCTTCCGGTCGGCCGGCACCGCGAAGCGCGGCACCTGCCAGCCGGGCAGGAAGCCCACCAGAATCTGAAGCACGCGCTGCATCGTCATCACGAGCGCGCGCGCCCTCAGTGCCGTGGCGACGGCGAGCACGCCGCCCGTCAGGACGACGACGACGAAGGTCGGTATCACCAGTTGATAGCCGACGACCGAGCCGATGGCCGCGAACAGCTTCACGTCGCCCGCGCCCATCGCGCCGAACAGGTGCAGCGCGAACATCATCCCGAAGGCGAGCGCGCAGCCCGCGAGGCTCGAACCCACTCCGCCGAGCCCGTGCAATATGCCGTTTATTAAAAGTCCGCCCGCCAGCGCCGCGAGGACGAAGGCGTTCGGGATGCGCCGGTAGCGCACGTCGTAATAGGTGATTAGGACGGCCAGCGGTACGAGCAGCACGGCGTCGGCAATCGTGAATGAGACGGGCATTGTCTTTTGACTCGCCTGAGGCGCCTCTTAAAGTTCTGACTTGAAGTTCGTTTCAGGTTGAAGCGGGAAGGTGTCTGACTTAAGGCGGAGGACTGCGGCGCGCCCGGCCTCTTCGTGCGGGTCGCGCCGCAGTCGTTCCTCGCGGGGGAACTACTGGCCCGGGTTGCCGTCAACCGCCGCCTTCAGCTTGCCGATGACGCCGTCAATCGAGGTGCCGAGGGCCGAGAAGGCGCCGGCGGCGACGAGGATGACGAGCGCGGCGGCCACTGCGTACTCGGAAAGCTCAAGGCCGGTTTCATCGCGGAAGAATCTCTTCAACATTGTTCTTTGCTCCTTTGGGTGATTGGTTCAGGTCGAGGGTTCAGGCCCGTTTCAGACGCGCCGGTCATCCGGCCGCGCTTTCCCGGAAAGCCGTGGTTTCAGTAACCGTGCGTCTTCATGAAAGAGCGGCCCAAGGCCCTCCAACCGCCCGACGCGTCGCGCAGCGTTAGCCCCTCCCGCGCGTCCTCGTCGCTGCGGCCGGAAGCTTTGGCCGCGCTGTAGAGCGCCCCGCCGACCGCCAGTGCCGCCAGAAACAGGCGCTGCCCCGTGCTCTCGGCCCCGGCCACCGCACGCGCCCCCACGAGCAGGGCCGAGGCGGCGAGAGTCACGAGGAGCAGAGCGCCTGCGAGCAACACTAACGATCTTGGGAAGACTGCTTTCATGAGTTATTCCCTTTTCGACGACCCCGGCGTTGCCACCCGCTCGCGGCCGTTGATTTGGACGCCGACGCTTATGACAAGGCGCGTGCCACTGACTCTCTGTCGAAGAAAGCCAGCAAACGACGCCCTTCACGCAAAAAGACTCGGGGCGCGTTGTCGCCCTCAGTTGACAACGCGCCCCTTTGAAATTTACCGGCCGGCCGGCGCCTTCGAGTTGAAACTGTGTGCTTACATGACCTTAGAAGTTTGTCGCCCGCGGTTGACAACGCGCCCGCCGGCTTTTAACCCGACGGCGACGGGCGGCGACTCAGACCAACTTCCACATCTGCGCGACGAAGACCGCGAGACTCAAGACCCCGCCCGCGACGGTGAAAGTCCACTCGACCAGAGGGCTCCTGCGCGACATCAAAGCGCGTAGCATGACCATGCCGCACTTCCAACCGTCCTGCTGGTAGAGCGGCAAAAGGTTCGTCGCCGCCAGCAGAAGGTTCATCAGGCTGAACCAACTGCCCTGCGTCACGAGCGCCGCCGCGAGATTCACCATCACGCCCGCGAGCAGCACAAAGACCTGCTGCGCCAGCGGCCGCGCCTGCAACTCTTTCATGTCCAGACGCACGTAAGCGCCGACCGGCAGAAGGTGCAGACGGAACTCGACGCCGCGCACGCGCCGGCCGTAGAGCTTCGGCCCCCAGCCCAGACCGAGTTCCGCCGCGTGCACGCCGCAGAGGCGCGCCGCGACGAGGTGGCCCAGCTCGTGTATGAACATCGTCAGCGCGAAGAGCGCACAGAGTAAGAGGTAGGTCATGTGAGAGGGGATCCGCCGAGCTTCAAGCGCCGTCGGCGCGCAGTTGCATTCCGGGCTGGTGTTCGTCCTGTAGGAAGTCGCCGACGTTAATCGTCAGTCGCTTCAGCTTCTTGTATAGCGTCTGGCGCGAGCCTAAGCCCAGCGCGACGGCCGCGCGCGCGACGTTGTAATCGTTGCGCCGCAACGTCTCGGTGATGACGCGCCGCTCGTAGTCCTCAAGCATGTTCTCCAAGTGCGCCGGCACCTGCCCGGCCGCCTCCGCCGCCATCTGCGGCTCGGCCTCCGTCGGACGTATGCGCTCGCTGATGTTCTCGGTGCCGATGTAGCAGCCCTCGTCCGTGTAGAGCACAAGCCGCTCTATCTCCGCCGCAAGCTCGCGCACGTTGCCCGGCCACGCGTAAGCCTGTAGGGCGCCGATGGCCTCGGTCGTGATTCCCGCGACCGCGCGCTCGTTCCGCCGCGCGTAGTGCGAAAGGAAGTGCGAGATGAGCGCCGCGATGTCGTCCGGCCGCTCGCGCAGCGGCGGCACGTTAACCGTCAGCGCGGCGACGCGGTAGTAGAGGTCTTCGCGGAACGCGCCCTCCTGCGCGGCCTTGTATAAATCCTTATGCGTCGCCGCGAGCACGCGCACGTTCACCTTGCGCGGCGCGCGCTCGCCGAGCGTGTGTACTTCGCCCTCCTGTAGGAAGCGCAAAAGCTTCGGCTGAAGGCCGAGCGGCAGGTCGCCTATCTCGTCGAGGAAGAGTGTGCCGCCTTCGGCCGCGCGCACGAGCCCTTCGTGATCCGCGTGCGCGCCGGTGAAGGCGCCCTTGCGGTGTCCGAACAGAAGGCTCTCGATGAGGTCGGCCGGCGCGGCAGTGCAGTTGAAGGGGATGAAGGGCGCCTGCGAGCGCCGGCTCAGACGATGCACGGCGCGCGCGACGAGTTCCTTGCCCGTCCCCGACTCGCCGGTGATGAGCACCGTCGAGTCCGAATCCTTAATCCTCTCGACCGAGCGCGCCAACGCGTACATCACGCGGCTGACGAAGACCATGCCCGGCAGAGACGCGCCCGCGACCTCCGCCGGCTTGAGCGCCGTGACCGGCTTGTGTAACTCCTCGCGCAGACGCGCGTGCGAGTGTGCGAGCCGCGCTACGTCCGAGAGAATCCTGAGTTCCGCGACCTGTCTTTCCGTCAGAGGGCGTACGAAGCGCCCGTAAATCGCCGCGCCCTCGCGCTGCGGCGAAGTCGCCGAGAGGACGAGACAGATTTTACGGTCGCCTGCCTTCGGCTCCTGCGCGTCCGACTCGCCGCTCAGCGCGGCCTCGGCGGTCGCCTCCGCGTCGGCAGTCTCCTCCGCGTCGAGCCCTTCGACCCACTTCAGACGCGACAACTCGCCCTTCTTCTGCGCAAAAGTCGCCATCCCGTAGGTGTGCGCCGCGGCATCCACCATCAGCGCCACCTTCAACATCACGTCGTAGAGCGCGTCCGAGCCCGTGTCGGCCGCGCGGCAGAGCGAGCGCACCATCGAGGCCAGAGGCATCTGAAACGCGTTCGGCGAACCGTTCCCGCCCGCCAACGGATGCGACTGCGGAGACAAGTCTGACATAAAACCCCTTGCAAATACGGCAGTTCTGTGGAGTTTTTAACTACTCCCACGATTCTTTTGAGGAAAAACGGGCAAGAATGGCATTTCAGGGAGAGTTATGACGGACTTTCTGTGTGCCGTGCGCCGGAACAGCCGTAGGCTTTTTCAGTCTATGTATTTGAGGCGCCGGGTGTCAACTCATTTAATCTTTGTTAAAAATGTACATGAAGTAAGGGCTGTCTGAAATTGTCTGTGCCGGCCGGGCCTCTTTTCCACACCTGTGACGTGCAAATCGGATTTCTATCTTACTAGGCCACAAGAATATCTAAACTCGCTGCACACACGGCGGATTTCCGTTCGCCGGGTGTTCGCCAAAACTGAGACCAAATTCCTCTTACCTCAAGTAAATGTTCAACTTAGCCGTATAAACTCTTGAAAACATGGCTCTTTACAGGGTCTTAAGCAAGTGCTAAATTCCGAAAACCTTGTCGCCGAAGTCAAAACGGATTAAAAGCGGCAAGACCGGACGAGACCGCGACACCCCTCTTCGCGTTTCTTAAATTTCTGAGTCCACGTACTCGGGCTCTTTAAATCTAGAAAACCATTCCAAGACAGCCCGCGGCGTCGTCCGACCTGAGACGGCACGCGCCCGAGCGCTGACCCGAAAAAGACCCGGAGGTAACGCTAAGTATATGGCCGCCAATCCCTTCTGGAACGACCCCCGTCTCGACGCACAGCAACCCGCGGCGCGCGCCCTCTCACTTCCCTCGCCCGCGGCCGAGCCTTTTGCCGGGGCGGCGGGCACGCGCGCAGCCACGCGCCGACGCGACCTTTCGCTCCCCTCTTGGGTCGTCTTCAGCATGATTATGCTGGCCACCTTCGCCGTCTGTGTCACGGTCACGATGCGCACGCGCGCGGCGAGCGCCGCGGCCGAGCAGCGTTTCGTGCAGATGGAGACGGAAGTTCAGTCCATACGCGATAAGAACGCCGCGCTGCGTCGCGACGTGGAGCGGCTGCACAAAGACCCGCGCGCGCGTGAGGCGGCGGCGCGCGAGCGCCTGAACATGGTTCGGGCCAACGAGATCGTCGTCCCGCTGAATTAGCGGAAGTCCCGGCGGAATTGGACGGGTCAGAATTTTTATCAGCTCAGCGCGCTTGCCATCCTGTTTTCCCTGACGCCCGCCTGAGCTTGACCCGCTCGTTAACCGCCGTCCGTCCCTACCTGCACGGCGCGGCCGCACGCGTAAGAGCGACGGCCGCGCCGCCTTTTTTGCCCTTCAGAGGCTTGAGGTTAAGTTGGTTGACACCCCCGGAAGCGTCAACTAATATCGGATTCTTATACGGTCATAAAAAATTTTTCGTCACCTACGCGCCCTGTAGCGGCGCTTTCCGAACGGAGCGGAAGCAGAACTTATGCCCGAGACGAAAGAACTCAACTCGCCCGCGGATGCGGCTGTCGAGCGCTGGGAGCGCGAGACGCTGGAACCGGTTCTTCGGAAGCGCCCCGAGCGCCGGAAGAGCTTCGAGACGGTCTCGCTTGATGAAGTCAACCGCCTCTACACGCCCGCCGACACGGCCGATATTGATTTCGAGCGCGACACGTCCTTCCCCGGCGAGTTCCCTTACACGCGCGGCATACACCCGACCGGCTACCGCGGCAAACTCTGGACGATGCGCCAGTTCGCCGGCTTCGGCACGCCCGAGGAGACGAACGCGCGATTCAAGTATCTACTCGAACACGGTCAGACCGGACTTTCTGTCGCATACGACCTGCCGACGCTGATGGGCTACGACGCCGACTCGCCGCTCTCCGAAGGTGAAGTCGGCAAGTGCGGTGTCGCCGTCTCAAGCCTCGCAGACATGGAAGTGCTCTTCGACGGCATCCCGCTCGAAGAGGTGACGGTCTCGCAGACGATAAACGCGCCGGCCTCCGTCCTGCTGGCGATGTACTTAGTCGTTGCGGAAAAACAGGGCGCCGACTTCAACAAAATCTCGGGCACGCTCCAGAATGACATCCTCAAGGAGTACATCGCGCAGAAGGAGTGGATTTACCCCATCCGCCCGGCGATGAAACTCGTCGTAGACACCTTCGAGTTCTGCACGCGCCACGTCCCGAAGTACAACCCGATTTCGGTAAGCGGCTACCACATCCGCGAGGCGGGCGCGACCGCGCTTCAGGAACTCGCCTTCACTCTGCGCGACGGCATCGAGTACGTGCAGTGGGGCGTGGACGCGGGGCTCGACGTGGACGAGTTCGTCCCGCGCATCTCCTTCTTCTTCAACGCACACAACGACTTTTTCGAGGAGGTCGCGAAGTACCGCGCCGCACGCCGCATCTGGGCGCGCGTCATGCGCGAGCGCTTCAACGCCAAGAGCGAGCGCACGCTCCAACTCCGCTTCCACACGCAGACGGCGGGCGTCTCGCTCACCGTGCAGCAGCCTTTGAACAACATCGTCCGCGTCGCGATACAGGCGCTCGCGGGCGTGCTAGGCGGCACGCAAAGCCTGCATACAGACGCCTACGACGAGGCGCTCGCGCTTCCGACTGACCGCGCCGCGCTCATCGCCCTGCGCACTCAACAGATCATCGCGGAGGAGACGGGCGTCGCGAACACCGTTGACCCCTTGGGCGGCTCCTACTTCGTCGAGGCTCTGACGAAGAAGATGGAGGACGGCGCGCTCGACTACTTCGAGAAGATAGACTCGCTCGGCGGGATGGTCGAGGCCATCGAGAAGGGCTTCCCGCAGCGCGAGATTCAGGAGTCGGCCTACCAGTACCAGAAGGCCGTCGAGCGCGGCGACCAGAGCATAGTCGGCGTCAACAAGTATCAGATGGAGGAGGAGCCCGGCGAAGTCCCCATACTCGTCATCAACGAGGAGGTGCGCGACCGCCAGCTCCGGCGCCTCGAAGAGACGAAGGCGCGGCGCGACGCGGGCGCCGTCGCCAACTCGCTCGAAAAACTCAAACGGGCCGCGCGCGACGGCGACAACACCATGCACGCGACCATCGAAGCCGTCCGCGCCTACGCCACGCTCGGCGAAATCTGCGACGCCCTCCGAGACGTGTACGGACTCTACGAGGAGCCCGCATTTTAGTACAGGCGCTTCAGCCTAAGTCATGGCCGATTTAATCAAGTTACTTCGGGCATTCGTGTCGTCCCCGGGGGACATGGTCGAAGAGCGAGGGGTTGTAGAGGAGGTTATTAACGAACTCAACCTGACCTTACCCTCATCCCTTAAAATACGGCTTGAGTTAATTAAATGGGAGACCCACGCGTACGCGCATATCGGGGATGACGCGCAAAGCGTCATCAATAAGCAGATCGGCGACGAATATGACATTTTCATCGGGCTGATGGGCACCAGATTCGGGACTCAGACGCCGCGCGCTGGCTCTGGGACAGAAGAGGAGTTCAATCGCGCGCACGAGAGGTATCTTTCCGACCCCAGTCAACTGAGGATTCTGTTTTACTTCAAGAACTCCCCGGTTCTTCCAAGCGACTTGGACCCTGACCAATTCAAACGAGCGGTTGAGTTCAGGAATCGCTTACGGAGCGAAGGCTTATTCTGGACGTACGAAACTGCTAAAGAATTCAGGACGTTCGTCAGCCGCCACCTGCAACAGCATTTGAGGGGGTTCGGGGTAACTTGGGGCGTCAGTACTGCGTCCCGACCTTTGGCAGAGGGGTCTGAAGACAGGGCGTCGGATGTTAAAAATTCGGCGGGTGTATCTGTCCTCTCCACCAAGAAAGTATTCGCCAGAATTAACGCCAACGCGCCCGAATATCAAAAATCCTTCCTGGTCCGCTACCCCGTAGTCGAAGGGATAACTTCGGATGAGGTGTTGCAAAAAATCAATTCAGTACTAAGTTACGAGCGCGTTTTTGATGTCTCGATTAAAGAAGAGATAGAAGAAACT
This sequence comes from Pyrinomonadaceae bacterium, assembly GCA_035248785.1. Lineage (GTDB taxonomy): Bacteria > Acidobacteriota > Blastocatellia > Pyrinomonadales > Pyrinomonadaceae > QHXN01. The sequence goes on from DATFHD010000126.1 coordinate 8,343, forward strand.
TGGGGGCTATCAAGTCTCGATTTCGAGGTCAACTACCTTAAGAACCCATTCTTGGACACAACGTTGATGATTGAGGGTATCGGCGCGTATCCGTGGCAGCACTCGATCACTATCGTAGTTAACGTCGAGACCGGAGAACAGGTGAAGGCGGCAGACCTTTTCGAAGAGTCATCTATGGAGTTACTCGCCTCCCGGGTTAATGAGCTGGTGCAACTTGATAAGAAGAAGGCTAACCTACTACTCTCGTATGAAAACAATGAAGCGGACTCCTCCGGTTGGTTCGATGATAGATTCGGGCCGACCGGGTTCGTAGTTAACGACCTGAATCATTTTTCAATCGAAGACTATGGCATCACTTTCCTGTTTGATTTTGGTTTCCCACATGTTATTAAAGCGTTCGAGCCCGAAGGCCGGTATTTTTTCAGTTTCCACTCCCTAAGGCCGTTCATTAAACGCAGCGGCGTCTTAGATGGCTTCCTGAAGACTTTAAATTATGAGTGAGAGAAAGATTCGCGTGCTGGTAGCGAAGCCGGGGCTCGACGGTCACGACCGCGGGGCGAAGGTGATTGCGCGCGCGCTGCGCGACGCGGGGATGGAGGTCATCTACACGGGCCTGCGCCAGACGCCTGAGATGATCGCCGCGGCGGCCTTGCAAGAGGACGTGGACGCGGTCGGCGTCTCCATCCTGAGCGGCGCGCACAACACGCTCTGCCCGCGCATCGTCGAGTTGCTGCGCGAGCGCGGCATGGACGACTGCCTCGTCGTCGTCGGCGGCATCATCCCGCAGGAGGACATCCCGCGCCTGAAGGAGCAGGGCGTCTCGGCCGTCTTCCTGCCGGGCACGTCCACCGAGGACATCGTCAAGTTCCTCCGCGAGAACGTCGGCCAGCGCGCATGAGATGCGACGCCGACGGAACTGAAGAGGACGACGACGAACCTCAAACTCCTCCTGTCGTTCAAGCTCCTCCCGTCCTGCTCGAAGAGCATGACAACATCGCTGTCCTACGCATCAACCGCCCCGAACAGCGAAACTCACTCTCCGTCGCCACGCTCTTAAATTTAGAACAAGCCTTCACTTCTCTCTCCGCACGCGCCGACATCGCGGCCGTCATCTTCACGGGCACCGCCGACGTATTCGCCTCGGGCGCGGACATACGCGAGCTACGAACGCTGACGCACGACTCAGCGCGCGCCTTCGCGGAGCGCGGCCAACGTCTCTTCCAACGAATCGCTGACGCGCGGCAGTTAACAATCGCCGCCGTCAACGGCTACTGCATGGGCGGCGGGCTCGACCTAGCGCTCGCCTGCCGCGTCCGCGTCGCCTCTCCCTCCGCGGTCTTCGCGCACCCCGGCGCACGACTCGGCATCATCACGGGCTGGGGCGGCACGCAACGCCTCCCGCGCCTCGTCGGCGCCGCACGCGCCCTTGAGATGTTCACGACCGCCCGCCGCCTCACCGCCGAAGAGGCGCTTGAATTCGGCCTCGTCTCCCACATACACCCCGACGCCCTCGCCTGCGCCTTCCAAATCGCCTCCACCATCCGCGGCGGCCTTTAACTCCGGGATTCAGACCGGCCTTTTCGTCCTGTCAACGTCGGCGGCCGGCGTCTCACACGGAAGCCGCGGCGCGGCCGCCGTCTCCGCCCCGCCCCGTTCGAGGGAGGCGGCGGGCGAGCCGGGGACTATCTCCGCGTCGAGCGAAATCTTCTGCGTCCAGTCGTCGGCGACGCCGTGCTCGGCCGTGTGCTTGAGCGTCTTGGTTTTCCCGAGCGTGATTTTGTAGCCGCTCTGGCGGTCGCCTCGCGTCTGCGCGCCGTACCATGCGCTCGCCTGCTCAAACATCTCGGTGCTGGCTCCGCCCGTTTGCGAAGGCGGCGCGGCGGGGTGGAAATCGAAATCCTCCTGCACCTCGGCGACGTACCCGGCCTGCGGAGACTCGTGCGCCTCGCGGTTCTCCGCGGTGTCGGGCTTGATGGGCACGTTCACTTCGCCGCAGTCGTCGGTCTTCTTCGAGCCGCCGTCCCACGTCGCTTCGGAGTGGCACCCGCCCGTCATGCGCGCGGCGACCTTCAGGCGAAACTCAAGACCGCCGCCGTCGTCGGAGAACTGCGGGACGTAGAGCGTCACGGGCGAGTCGTCGCGTATAACGTCGGGCGCCACGACCTTGCCCGTGAAGTTGGCCGTCGCTTCCTCCACCGACTCGACTCTGTTCCTGTCGCCCGTGCCGTTGTCGCTGCGCGACTCCTGCGAGCCGGCGAAGGTCACGAGGCCGCCGGCCGAAGAGGGCTCGCCGCCTTCCAGCGCGAGCAGTTCGGTCGAGCCGCCGTCGCCCGGCTGAATCTTAATCCAGCGGCTGGCCTGCATCTCAAGGTGTAGACGACTCTCGGCCTTCGCTGTGTCGTGCGGCCGATTCGCGTCTATCTCGTTGGGCTTGTCCGTCGTTGACCTGAACTCTTCGTCGAAGACGACGCGAACGATGAAGCGCGCCGTCGTCGGTTTGCCGCCGGCCGGCGCGCGGCGGCTCGTCTGGGCCGCGAAAGAACTGGCTGCGAGCAGAACGGCGAGGGCAACCGAAAGGGGTCGCCTGACCCGAGCCTCCATCCTATTTCTCCTTGTTCAGAAAGCGCGCGACGCCCGCGCGGCAGTCTTCGGTCATGCGGGCGATGGTGTTGGTGTCGGCGCCGGCTTGCAGCGCGGCGTCGAAGGTGAGGCCGTCCATGTGGTAGAGCAGGCGCTTGGTGAGTTGGACGGCGGAGCGGCTGACGCGCTCGAACTCCGCGACGTAGCGCTCGACGCTCGACTCGAAGTCGGCGTCTTCGTAGACGTGGTTGACGAGTCCCAGACGCTCGGCCTCGGCGGCGTTGATTTCGGCGCCGCGCGTGATGAGCTCGAACGCGCGCTTCTCCGAGACGTTGCGGCGAAGGATGGCCATCACCATCGCGGGCACGAAGCCTATCTTCACCTCCGGGTAACCGAAGCGCGCCGACCGCGAGGCGAGCACGATGTCGCACGCGGTCGCAAGCCCGCACCCGCCCGCGAGCGCGCGGCCTCGGACGGCCGCCACGACGGGCACGCGCACGCGCCTGACAAGCGCGTACAGTTCCATCAACGACTGCGCGTCTTCCAGATTGTCAGTGACCGAGCCTTCGGCAATCTTCCTGAGCGCGGAGAGGTCTGCGCCGGAGCAGAAGTCTGCGCCCGCGCCCGTGAGAACGACGGCGCGCACCGCGTCGCGCGCGTCGGCGTCGCGCAGCGCGTCTTTGAGTCCGGCGACGAGCTCGTCGTTCAGCGCGTTCCGCTTCTCGGGACGGTTGAGCGTGACGAGCGCGACCGCGCCCTCGACGGCGTAAAGGACGGGAGAGTCTTCTTTCATTCTTCCAGAAAGCTGAGCAGCGCCGCGTTGATCTCCGCGGGGTACTCCTGCTGCACCCAGTGATTAGCGCGGCCGAGTCGGAGTTCGGTGAACGGCGCGTCCACGTAGTCGGCGACGCCCCGCACGGTCTCGGGGACGATGGCCATGTCGCGCTCGCCGAAGACGAAGAGCGTTGGGACGCGCACGCGCTCTTGCGTTTTGACTTCGCGGTCGCGCCAGCCGCGGCCGAAGAAGCGGCCGAAGTTAGCGCGGTAGTAGTTGAGGCTGGCGGTCAGCGCGCCGGGCTCGCGCGCGGCGGCCTTGTAGACGGCTATGTCCTCGTCTGTGAACGTGCCGGGGCGAGAGGTCGTGCGGAACATCTTCCCGAGCGCGGCGAAGTCGTCGCGACGTATCCACCATTCGGGGAGCGACGGGAGCTGGAAGAAGAACATGTACCAGCTCCGCAGCAGTTGCTTGAGTGTGAGGTTGCGCGCCCAGATGGCGGGCGGCGGCACTTGCAGCGTCGCAAGCTTCCAGACGTAGTCGGGGTAGTGTTGCGCGACGGCCCACGCGACGGCCGCGCCCCAGTCGTGCCCGACGACCGCCGCCTCGCGCGCGCCGAAGTGGCGTATCAAGCCCGTCACGTCGTCAACAAGCTTGTTAACTTTGTAAGCCTCTACGTCGGCCGGCTTGTCGCTCAGGTTGTAGCCGCGCAGGTCGGGCGCGACCACTCTGAAGCGCCGCCCGAGCACCGGAAGCTGCTTGCGCCAAGAGTACCAGCACTCCGGGAACCCGTGGAGCAGGACGACCAGACGCTCGCCCTCGCCGCACTCCGCGTAGTGCAGACGCACGTCGCCGACCTGCGCGTAGCCGTGCCGGACTTCGGGGTCGGAGTTTTGAGAATCGTCGCTCATCCCATTTAATTTGAAATTTGGAATTGATAAGGCTCACCCGTCGAGGCCGAGAGAGCGCGCCTCTTCGTCGGGCAGCTCGACCTCCATCCGCAGCAGCGCGGTGGAGAAGGTCTTGCCCTGCGCGTCGGTCATCAGCGAGAGCGTGCCGCCGCCGCCCAAGCTTTCGTGCAGGAGGAAGTTGAGCGCGCCGAGGTTCGGCAACTCGAAGCGCTCGACGCCGCCATGGACGAGCCCGCGGAAGTGCTCCTTAACGCGCGCGGCCGTCACCTCGCGCACGAGCACGGGGTAGAACTCCTCGCGCAACGCGATGAGCCCGACGTTGGCCGTGTCGCCCTTGTCGCCCGAGCGCGCGTGCGCGAGCTTTAGCAGCTTGATTCTCATGTCCGTCGAATCCCCCGCTCCGCCAGCGCGAGCCTGTGGAATGCTAACACGACGAGCGCGTGGTCTATCTTCCCTTCGACAATAAGCTCAGGAATCTGTTCCAGCGGGACGAGGCGGACGCGCGTCTGCTCCGTCGCGTCGTTCGCCGGCTCGCCCCTGAGCACGACGCCGCGCGCGAGGAAGGTGTATATCCAGTTGCCCTGTAGCGCCGGGTTCGGGCGCGACCTGCCGAGCGGGACGACCTCGGGGGCCTCGTAGCCGGTCTCTTCAAGAAGCTCGCGCGCGGCCGCCTCGGCGGGGCCCTCGCCCGCGTCAACCATCCCGCCCGGTATCTCAAGCGAGACCTCGCCGGTGCCGTGCCTGAACTGCTCGATGAGAACCACGCGGCCGTCCTCGGTCAGCGGGATGATGTTGACCCAGTCCGGCGCCTCGATGACGTAGAAGTCGTGGAGCCCGCGCCCGCGCGGGTCGGCCGACGTGTCGCGCCTGACCTTGAAGACGCGGCAGTCCGCCACCTGCTCGGAGCGCTCGCGCCGCCAGATGAGTTGCGAGTCGTCGCTCAAACTTCCGTCACCTCCACGCGCGGCTCGATCTCGGTCTTGGGGATGAGCGCGGGCCAGTATGCGACGATCTCTTCGACCTTCGGCCGTCCGCCCGCGAAGCCGGTGACGGCGGGCGGGCCGGTCAGGATGAGCGGCGCGATCTCTTTGGTGAAGCGCTCGATTGATTTACGGTCTTCGCCGCGGACGCCGACGCGGAGTTGGACTTCGGGCGCGTCTGCGTCGGGTTCGCCCGCGAGCGGGCCGTGCGTGGCGTTGGCGCCGACGAACTCGGTGAGTATCTGGTCGAACTTCAGTCCTAATCTTTCCAGACGCGAGCGCAGGATTTGGTCGGCCGCGCGCGCCTTCGCGTAGGCGTCAGGCCACGCGTAGACAAGCGTGCCGACGGCCTTGAAGCCCGCCGAGTAGCTGATCGAGACTTTCAGGAACTCCGTTGCCGGTCGGCCTTGAACTCCGTAGACGCGCACGCGGTCGGGGCCGGCGTCTTCGAGACGTATAGTCGTGAAATCGGCGACGCAGTCGGGCGTGATGTACTGGTGCGGGTCGCCCATCTCGTAGACGAGCTGTTCCTTGACCGAGGGGACGCTGACGCGCCCGCCCGTGCCCTCGTGCTTGGTGACGACGAACGAGCCGTCCGGGCTCGCTTCAACAATCGGGAAGCCGACGTTCGCCAAGTCCGGAATCGTCTGCCACTCGTACTGGCAGTTGCCGCCAGAGCACTGCGCGCCGCACTCTATGATGTGGCCGGCGACCGTGCCCGCGGAGAGCCTGTCCCAGTCGGTCTCCGTCCAGCCGAACTCGTGAATCAGCGGCGCGAGCGTCAGGCCCGTGTCGGTCGAACGGCCCGTAATGACGACGCGCGCGCCCCCGTTCAAAGCCTCGACGATGGGCCACGCGCCGAGGTAGGCGTTCGCGCTCTGCACGCGCTCGCGCACCTTCGAGAGAGGCTCGCCCGTGTCCATGTTACGTAGCTCGACGCCGCGCTCAAGCAGTTCGTCCAAGCGGCCCATGATGTCGTCGCCCGTGACGGTGCCGATCTTCAGGCGGCCCGCGAGCCCGAGTTCGCGCGCCACGTCGCGCACGGCCTCGGCGCAGCCCTTGGGGTTGACGCCTCCCGCGTTGGCCGTCACGCGTATGTCGCGTTCGACACACCGGGGAAGTATCTCGCGCATCAGCGGCACGAAGTCGCGCGCGTAGCCGGCCGAGGGGTCGCGCGAGCGTTGCTTCTGCATGATGGACATCGTGACTTCGGCGAGGTAGTCGAGCATGAGGTAATCAATCGGCCCCTCGTTGACCTGACGCACGGGCGCGTCGAGCATGTCGCCCCAGAAGCCCTGCCCGCAGGCGATGCGCACCTTCTCTCTTCGTCTGCTCATAAAAGTAAGTGTGAACGGATACGCGGGCAGTTTATCAGGCGTGAACCGTAAACCGTAAACCGTGACAAGAGGAAGAACCCGTTTTCTCTTGTCGCGGTTTACGGTTTACGGTTCACGCCTGACCTTTAGCTTACCTCGGCGGGGTCGTGTTCGTGTTGGTGTTGGCGTCGGGCGTAACGGGCGCGGTGCGCCCGCGGCGCGGACGGCGCGGACGTGGCGTGCCGACCCCGCCGCCCGTGGTGAACGTCATCGGCGTGCGTGCGTTGGGGGCGGGCCTGAGCGTCATGCGGTCGCCGCGCTTGCGCACGCGCACGTTGGCGACGACGGGCGTGTTCGTCGTCGGGTCGGTCAGGTCTGTGAAGTAGAAGGCCGCGCTGATTTCGCCGCGCGTGAGCACGGCGTAGACGCGGCCGCCGTGATTCATCCCCTCGCCCGACATCTGGAAGGTGTTGCCGGTGATGGTCAGCGTGGCCTGCCCGTCCATGTCGTGCCCGCCCGACATCGTGACGTGGCCGGTGTATGTGCCGGACAGGTCGGCCCGCTCGCCGCTCAGGTCTTCTGTCATGTTCTCGACCTGCGCGGCGGCGGCCGGGGTGCTATTATCCGGCGTCATCGTCGCGTCGCCGGTGTTGGCGTTCGCGTCGGCGGCGTTGGCGTTAGCCGCGGCCGTGCGTCGTCCGCGGCGGCCGCGCCCGCGGCGCGTCGGCGCGGTGTTGGCGTTGGCGTTCTGCGTGGAGTCTTCGGCCGTGGTGCTGGTGTTAGAGTTCTGCGCGAGTGCGCCGAAGTCGGCAAGGGCGAGCGCGGCGACCGCGAAGGCCGCGAAGATAAACGCGGCGGCGAATCTCAGGCTGCTTTGTCTGTTCACTGATGCTTCTCCCTCCTGTCTGTTGATTCAAACCCCCTTATGAAAGCAATCGAGCGCGCGCCGCTTCAGGCGAGCGTCTGCGGGAGGACGAACTGGCCGAGGTGCGGCCCCGCGTAGTTCAAACTCAAGTTGAGCGCGAGCGCCAGCGCCTCGCGCGTCTCCTCGGGCGCGATGACGGCGTCCACGTAGCCGCGCGCGGCCGCGTACTTCGCGTCGAGCTGTTGCTCGTAGTCTTCGCGTACGCGCTCCATCTCGGCCTTCAACTTCTCGTCCGGCTCTTTCCCTTCGCGCTTCAGCCTGTCGAGCTGCGTGCCGTAGATGGCTTGCACGGCCGAGTCGCCCTCCATCACGCCCATGCGCCCCGTCGGCCAACTGAAGATGAAGTCGGGGTCGAAGCCTTGTCCGGCCATCGCGTAGTAGCCAGCGCCCGAGGCGTGGTTGACCGTGAGCACGATCTTCGGCACGGTCGCCGTCGCCATCGCCTCGACGAAGCGCGCGCCCGCGCGGATGATTCCGCTGTGCTCGGCCTCGGCCCCGACCATGAAGCCGGACACGTCCTGTATGAAGAGGAGCGGCGTGCGGTGTCGGTTGCAGGTCTCTATGAAGTAGGCGACCTTCTCGGCCGACTCGGTGTAGATGATGCCGCCGAACTTCGGCGGCTTGCCCTTCTCGCGCACGAGCCCGCGGCTGTTGGTGATGACGCCGACCTGAATGCCTTTCAGGCGCGCGTGGCCCGTTATCATCTCGCGCGCGTAGCCGGCCTGAAACTCTTCGAGGTGCCCGCCGTCGAGGATGCACTTTAAGACTTCGCGCGGGTCGTAGGGCTGTCGGTGGTCTTCGGGCAGGATTTCGTAGAGGTCTTCGAGCGGCCTCGCGGCGTCAACGCTTTCCGCGAGGGAGACGGGCGACGCTTCGGCGGCGGGGAGTTCGGAGATGACTTCGCGAATCTTCGCGATGCAGCTTTCGTCCGACTCTTCGCGGTAGTGCGCGACGCCGGAGACTTCGGTGTGCGTGCGCGCGCCGCCGAGCGTCTCGTTGTCTATGGTCTGACCCGTGGCCCCTTTGACGAGGTTCGCGCCGCCGAGGCCCATGAAGGACGTGCCCTCGACCATGATGATGATGTCGGAGAGCGCGGGCAGGTACGCGCCGCCCGCGACGCACGGCCCCATCACGGCCGAGACCTGCGGCACGCGCAGGTAGCGGCGCATGATCGAGTTGTAATAGAAGATGCGCGCCGCGCCGTACTGCCCCGGAAAGACGCCGCCCTGATATGGCAGGTTCACGCCGGCCGAGTCCACGAGGTAGATAATCGGCACGCGCGAGCGCATGGCGATCTCCTGCGCGCGCAGGATTTTCTTAATCGTCTCGGGCCACCAAGAGCCTGCCTTCACCGTCGCGTCGTTGGCGACGACGACGACCTCGCGCCCGCCGACCCGGCCGACGGTCGTCACCACGCCCGCCGCGGGCGCCCCGCCGTCGTACTGGTCGAAGGCGACGAGCAGCCCTATCTCCTGCGCGTACGAGCCCTCGTCGAGCAGCAACCGGACGCGCTCGCGCGCCGTCAGCTTGCCCTGCTCGTGCTGTTTTTTAATCTTGTCGGCGCCGCCGCCCGCGCGCAGGCGTTCTTCCAGCCCGCGCAGTTCTTCGGTGAGCCCGCGCAGGCGCGAGCCCTTCCCGGCCGGCGCCGTAGGTGCCTCACTGCTCATCTCGTCTAAAGTCCCTGAACCGCGGATTGATTGGAAAATATCACAGCGCGCGGCGTGAAAACAATTCAACCCCGCGCGTTTGAAAACCCGCCGCGTTTACAAAATCGGGACGAAATAAGGTAAACTTTCCGCCACTGCACCACAGCAAGCCCGGAGCACTATTTCTCGAACGAACGTGTTGGAGGACTGTTTTTGCCGGCCGCCGCTTTCTACGACCTCGAAGGGACTCTGGTGAGCACGAACCTCGTGCACACGCTCGGCTTCTACGCGCGCAACCAGCAGGGCTTGCTGCGCTCCGTGCAGAAGGGCTTCTCGACGCTCGTCAGCATCCCGATGTTTGCCGCGGCCGACGCCTACAGCCGAATGGTCTTCAACGACATCTTTTTCCGACGCTACAAGGGGCAGTCGGAAGACCGCCTGCGCTTCTTCGCGCAGGACTTGTTCGAGGACGTTTTGAAGCCCGCTGTCTTCCCCGGCGCCAAGACGCTCATCAGCAAGTCGCGCAGCCTCGGACTGCGGCAGGTCGTCGTCACCGGCGCGCTCGACTTCTCGGTCGCGCCGCTGATGGAGTATCTCGGCGTTGACGACTTCGTCGCCAACCGCCTTGAGTTCGTCAACGGCGTCGCCACCGGCCGCCTGCTCCCGCCCGTGCTGGCCTCGGCGACGAAGGCTTCGTGGATACGCACCTACGCCGAGAAGCACGACATCAACCTGAGCGAGTCCTACGCCTACAGCGACAGCATGAGCGACTTGCCGATGCTCTCCATCGTCGGCCACCCGGCGGCCGTCAACCCGGACATGCGCCTGCGGCAGACGGCGCTGCACCACGACTGGCCGATACTGAATTTGAAATGAAAGCGCGCGGCGCACGGGCCGCGCCACGCTTCCCCAGCACCCGAAAAAGTTTTAAGGAGCTTCACCGATGAACTCGTCAAGACTGTTCAAAGCCTTCGCCGGACTCCTCCTGCTCGCCGCCATCGCCGCGGCGCAGGACGCCGTCAACTCAAACAGCGGAAGCGCCGCCTCAAACCTCGCCTACCCCGTCGCGCACAAGGGCGACACGACCGACGACTACTTCGGCACGAAGGTAGCCGACCCGTACCGCTGGCTCGAAGACCTCGACTCGCCCGAGACGCGCGCGTGGGTCGAGGCCGAGAACAAGCTGACCTTCGACTATCTCGGCGGCATCCCGCAGCGCCCCGCCATCAAGGACAGGCTGACGAAGCTCTGGAACTTCGAGCGCTACGGCACGCCTTCGCGTCAGGGCTCGCGCTACGTCTACGGGAAGAACAACGGCCTACAGAACCAGAGCGTGCTCTACGTCTCGGACACGCTCGAAGGCGAGCCGCGCGTGCTGCTCGACCCGAACACGCTCTCTTCGGACGGCACGGTCGCGCTCTCGGGCGCGGCCTTCACAGACGACGGCGCGCTGATGGCCTACGGCCTCGCGTCCTCGGGCTCGGACTGGGTCGAGTGGCACGTCCGCGACGTGGCGACGGGGAAAGATTTGCCGGACGTGGTCAACTGGGTGAAGTTCTCCGGCGCCTCGTGGACGAAGGACGGCAAGGGCTTCTACTACAGCCGCTACGACGAGCCGAAGACGGGCAACCGCCTTGCCGCCGTCAACGAGTATCACAAGGTCTTCTACCACCGCCTCGGCACGCCGCAGACGCAGGACACGCTCGTCTACTCCGACAACGACGCGGCGCACAAGGGCTGGATTTACAACGCGCACGTGACGGAGGACGGCCGCTACCTCGTCATCAACCTCGCGCCCGGCTCCGCGGCAGAGAACCGCGTCTACTACAAAGACCTCTCGAAGCCTGACGCGCCTGTCGTCCGTCTGCTCGACGACGCCGGAATCGCGCAGTACTTCGTCGGCAACGACGGCCCCGTCTTCTGGTTCCAGACAGACCGCGACGCGCCGCGCAAGCGCGTCATCGCCGTGGACACGCGCGCGCCCGAGCAGAAGAACTGGAAGACGGTCGTCGCCGAGGCGAAGGACGCCATGCAGGACGTGAACGTCGTCGGCGACCAGTTCATCGTCTCCTACCTGACGGACGCGCACGCCGTGGTGAAGGTCTACGACCTCTCGGGCAAGTTCGTCCGCGACATCGAGCTGCCCGGCATCGGCGACGCCGGCGGCTTTGGCGGCAAGCGCAAAGACAAAGAGACCTTCTACTCTTACCGCAGCTTCACGACGCCCCCGACCGTCTACCGCTACGACACGAAGACCGGCAAGAGCACAGTCTTCCGACAGCCCAAGGTTGACTTCAACCCGGCCGACTACGAGACCCGTCAGGTCTTCTACAAGTCGAAGGACGGCACGCGCGTCCCGATGTTCATCACGTCGAAGAAGGGCTTGAAGCTCGACGGCAACAACCCGACGCTGCTCTACGCCTACGGCGGCTTCGACATCGCCGAGACGCCGGCCTTCTCGATCTCGAACCTCGTCTGGATGGAGATGGGCGGCGTCTACGCGCTGGCGAACCTGCGCGGCGGCTCGGAGTACGGCAAGGAGTGGCACGAGGGCGGCTGGCGTCACAACAAGCAGAACGTCTTCGACGACTTCATCGCCGCGGCCGAGTACCTGATTGCGAACAAGTACACCTCGACGCCGAAGCTCGCCATCTACGGCGGCTCGAACGGCGGCCTGCTCGTCGGCGCCGTGTTGACGCAGCGCCCCGAACTCTTCGGCGCGGCCATCCCGGCCGTGGGCGTGATGGACATGCTGCGCTTCCCCAAGTTCACCATCGGCGCGGCGTGGCAGGACGAGTTCGGCCACCCCGGCGACGTGGCCGAGGACTTCAAGTACATCTACGCCTACTCGCCGCTGCACAACATCAGGCCCGGGACGAAGTATCCAGCGACTTTCATCACCACCGCCGACCACGACGACCGCGTCTGGCCCGCCCACAGCTTCAAGTTCACGGCCGCGCTTCAAGCGGCGCAGGCGGGCGACAAGCCGGTGCTGATACGCATCGAGACCAAGGCCGGCCACGGCGCCGGCAAACCGACCTCCAAACAGATCGAAGAGGCCGCCGACCGCTGGGCCTTCCTCGTCCACGAACTCGGAATGAAATAGAAGTGACGAGCGATAAGTGATGGGTGATAAGAAACGGGTTTCACTCATCACTTATCACTCATCACTCATCACTTATAAAAATGGCCCTACAGCTAAGAAGAAAAGTCCACGAGTCGGTCGTCTACATAGACCGCGACAGCGCGCCGCGCATCATCTCCTCGGGCATGGACTTCATCCCCGAAGACCTGCCCGTCGGCACGCGCGTCATCTACCCGAACGCGCCGCTCAAAGGCTTGCCGAACCGCGAGGCCGCCATCCGCTACGCCCTGAACCACCCGCACGACTGCGACCCGCTCTACGCGCAGCTTCAGCCGGGCATGAAGGTAACGATTGCGATTGACGACCTCTCGATGCCGCTCCCGCCGATGCGGACGCCCGACATACGGCAGACGGCGCTTGAGATTCTGTTAGACCTCCTGCACGCGAACGGCGTGGACGACGTGCATCTCATCATCGCCATCTCTCTGCACCGGCGTATGACCGAGTGGGAGATAAAGCGGATGGTTGGCCAGCGCGTCTTCGACGAGTTCTGGCCCGACCGCCTCTACAACCACGACGCCGAAGACCCGGACGGCATGGTCGTCATCGGCGAGACGCGCCACAAAGAAAAGCTCTCGCTCAACCGACGCGCCGCCGAGAGCGACCTGCTCATCTACCTCAACTACAACTTCGTGCCCATGAACGGCGGGCACAAGTCGGTCGCCGTCGGCCTGTGCGACTACGAAAGCCTTCGCCCGCACCACGAGCCCACGACCATACGCGACTCCGACAGCTACATGGATCCCGCCAACTCGGAGCTGACGCGCAAGATTAACCGGCTCGGCAAGCTCGTGGACGAGCACGTCAACGTCTTCCACATCGAGACGACCGTCAACAACCAGATGTTCAAGGGCGAGCTTTCGTTCCTGACGAAGAACGAGGACGAGTTCTCGGCCTACGAGCGCATGAAGTACGAGGCGATGCGCTTCACGATGTCGAAGATGCCGCTCGCCGCCAAGCGCAAGATGTACAACTCGCTCACCTCCGATTACGAGATGATCGCCGTCGAGGCCGGACGGACGGAGCCCGTACACGAGCGCATCATCGCCAAGTCCATGCAGCAGTACGTCGTCCCCGTGGACGGCCAGTGCGACATACTCATCTGCCCCATCCCCGAGATTTCGCCGTACAACGTCTACTCTAGCTTGAACCCCCTGCTCGTGCAGGTGATGGCGCTCGGCTACCACTTCAACATGTACCGCGGCAAGCCCTTGTTGAAGAAGGGCGGCACGCTGATACTTCATCATCCGTGCTACGACGAGTTCGACCACGTACAGCACCCGAGCTACATCGAGTTCTTCAACCGCCTGTTGCCCGAGACGCGCGACTCGCACACGCTGCGCGAGAAGTACGAGCGCGAGTTCGCCACCAACCCCTCCTACATCGAGATGTACCGCCGCGGCCACGCATACCACGGCGCACACCCCTTCTACATGTGGTACTGGGCCGAGAACGGCCGCGCGCACGTCGGCCGCGTCATCGCCGCCGGCGCCGAGAACGCGCACGTCCCCGCCGCCATGGGCTGGGAGCGCGCCGACAACCTGACCGAAGCCATCGCCATGGCGCGCAGCCACATGGGCCGCTCCGCCCAGATCACGATGCTCCACCAGCCGGTCATCGCCATCTGCGACATGAGTTGAGTTGTGAGAGAATAAGCGGACGTACAACAGCCTCGCTGAGAACATGAGATTATCGCCCACGGAAATCTATAACGGCCGGAAGGTCTTCATCATCGGCGCGACGGGGTTCGTCGGGAAGGTGGCGCTTTCGATGCTGCTCGACCGCTTCCCCGGAATCGGGCGCGTCTACGTGACGGTGCGCGCGCGCGGGAAGGAGGAGTCCGAGGCGCGCTTCTGGAACAACGTCGTCACGGCGCCGCCCTTCGACCCCCTGCGCGAGCGCTACGGCGCGGCCTTCGAGGACTTCATCCGCGACAAGGTGCGGTTAGTTAACGGCGACATCAGCGAGGACAATCTCGGCTTCACGGAAGAGGAGGCGGAAGAGGTCGCCAAAGACATAGACGTGCTCATCAACTCGGCGGGCAACGTCACCTTCAACCCGCCGCTTGAGAGCGCGCTGCGCACCAACGTCGTCGGCACGCAGAACGTCATCAAGTTCGTCAAGAGGATGAAGCGCCCCGCGCTCGTCCACATCTCGACCTGCTTCGTCGCGGGCACGCGCTCGGGGCCCGTCTGGGAGAGCGACCCCGTCGCGGGCTACTTCCCGCGCAAGGAGGAGTTGCCGGGCGTCGAGTTCGACGCCGAGCAGGAGATACGCGACTGCGCGCGCCTCGCCGAGCGCGTGCGCGAGGAGGCGCGAGACGCCCTGAACGTGGCGCGCTTCCGGGAGCTGGCGCGCAAGCGCCTCTACGAAGAGGGGCGCGACCCGGACGACCTAGACCAGATGGGGCTAGCCGTCGCGCGCGAGCGAAAGGTCTGGACGCGCGAGCGCCTGACCGAGCTCGGCACCGAGCGCGCGGTCTTCTGGGGCTGGCCGAACATCTACACCTACACGAAGAGCCTCGGCGAACAGCTCGTCGCCGCGGAGACCGACATCGTCCGCTCCATCGTCCGCCCTTCAATCGTCGAGTCGGCGAAGGAGTACCCATTCCCCGGCTGGAACGAGGGCTTCACGACGACGGCGCCGCTCATCTTCATCGCGCTCAAGGGGCAGCAGCAGATTCCCGTCAACGACAAGCTCATCCTCGACATCACGCCGGTTGACCAAGTCGCCGCCGTGATGCTCGGGGCCGCTGTCGAGGCCATCGCGACCGACACGCCGCGCCTCGTCTATCAGGCGGCGACGGGCGACAGCAACCCGAACACGATGGATCGAATCGTCGGGATGGTCGGCCTCTACAAGCGCAAGCATTTTCAGGAGAAGGAGTCGGGCTTCAAGCTCCTGAACGAGCTGGCCGCGCGGATGGAGACGATACCGGTCACGCCCGAGCGCTTCGACCTGATGTCCACGCCGATGGTCAACGCGGCGGCTAAGAAGGCTTCGTCACTTCTCGACCGCGTGCGCCCGCGCTGGGGCGGAGGCCGTCTCACCGACATCGTTGACCGCGCGAAGGCCACGGTCGAGCGCGTCGAGGAGGTAACGCGCGAGACGAAAGAGGCGTTCGACATGTTCCGGCCCTTCATGGTCGAGAACGCCTACATCTTCCGCGCCGACAACGTGCGCGCGCTCTTCGCGCAGGTGCGCGAGGAGGAGCGCGGGCTTCTGAAGTGGGATCCGGAGACCTTCGACTGGTACGACTACTGGATGAACATCCACTTCCCCGGGCTGAAGAAGTGGGTCTTCCCGACGCTCGAAGAGGACATGCGCGCGCAGCCGAAGCGCGTCTACACCTACCGCGACCTGCTCGAACTCTTCGAGACTTCCACCAAGCGCTACTCGACGCGCGTCGCCATGCGCATCGAGCGCGACGGACAGCAGGAGCAGTACACCTACGCCGACATTCAAGAGCTTGCGACGCGCGCCGCCGCCTTCTTCGCCTCGCGCGGCGTCAAGCCCGCCGACCGCGTCCTGCTCGTCAGCCACAACGCGCCCGAGTGGGGCATCACCTACTTCGGCGTCCTGAAGGCCGGCGCGACCTGTGTCCCCGTTGACCCCGAGAGTCAGACGGAAGAGCTCGTCAACTTCACGCGCGCCAGCGGGGCGACCGGCCTCGTCGTCGGCGAGAAGGCCGACGAGGAGCACCCCGACCTTCAAGAAAAACTAATCGAGGCCGGGCTCGAAGCGCGCATCTGGCGTTATTCGGAAGTGTTCGAGCTGACCGACGAGCAGAGCGAAGACGAGAGAATCGCCCTGCTCCCGCCGAAGGTCTCGCCGAACACGGTCGCGTCGCTCATCTTCACGTCGGGCACGACGGGGCAGCCGAAGGGCGTCATGCTCTCGCACAAGAACCTCACGAACATGGTCTCGATGCTCTCGTCCGTCTTCGAGATGGACACGGGCGACGGCGTGCTCTCGGTTCTGCCGCTCTACCACACGTTCGAGTTCTCCACAGGCTTCCTCACGCCCTTCAGCCGCGGGACGCAGATAACCTACCTCGCCGAACTCAACGGCGAAGAGCTCGCGCGCGCCATCAAGAACGGACACGTCACCGGCATGGTCGGCGTGCCCGCTCTTTGGGAACTGCTCCATCGCCGCATCATGTCGCGGCTGCGCGAGCGCGGCGAGTGGGTCGGCAACGCCGCCGAGCTGCTGATGCGCTTCAACAGCCGCCTCCGCGACCAGACGCCCTTGAACCTCGGGCAGGTCGTCTTCCGCCCGATACACAGCGGCCTCGGCGGGCGCATACGTTATCTAATCAGCGGCGGCTCCGCGCTCAACGAGAAGGTGAAGCGCGACATGCACGGCCTCGGCTTCACCATCCTCGAAGGCTACGGGCTGACGGAGGCTTCGCCCGTTTTGACGGTGACGCGTCCGCAGAACGCTTTGAACGCGACGAGCGTCGGACGGCCGCTCCCCGGCGTCGAGCTTCGCATCAGCGACCCGGACGCTTCCGGCATCGGCGAAGTCATCGCGCGCGGCCCGAACGTCATGCTCGGCTACTACCAGAACGAGCAGGCGACGCAGTCGGCCATCGTCTCGCGCTGGCTCCACACGGGCGACCTCGGCCGGCTCGACGAGGACGGCAACCTCTACCTCGTCGGCCGCTCGAAAGAGATCATCGTTGACACGAACGGCAAGAACGTCTACCCGGACGAGGTCGAGGAGCTTTACAAGGACTCGCCGTACGTCAAGGAGATAGGCGTGGTGGGACTTCCCGACGGCATCGGCGAGAAGGTCGCCGCGCTCGTCGTCCCCGACTACGACCACGACATCAGCCTTCGCCGCGAGGAGGTGCAGCGCCGCGTCGAGAACCACTTCCGCGAAGTCTCCTCGTCGCTCCCCTTCTACAAGCGCGTCAAGGCGCTCTACTTCACCGACGACGAGCTGCCGCGCACGGCGACGCGCAAGGTCAAGCGCCGCGAGGTCGTCAAGCTCATCCAGACGCTCGAAGAGAACAAGCGCGCCGGCATCACCGAGCAGACCGCGCCGCGCGAGCAGCACCACGACGCCGACTGGCTGCTCGGCCTCGTCGCGCACGTCTCTGGCCGTCCGCGCACGCAGGTCTCGCTCGACTCGCGCCTCGCCGAACTCGGCTTCGACAGCCTGATGTTTGTTGAGCTCGCGTCGGCCATCGAGTCGGCGGGCGGCGCGCTTCTTTCGCCCGACACTCTGAACGAAGTGGTTGATGTGCGCGAGCTTTATTCGGTCGTGAAGCGGCGCGAGACCGCCGCCAACCGCCGCGCGGCCGAGGCCCGCGCCGACGAGGACGCGCGACAGTCGGAGAAGGAGATTTACGTCCCGACGCTCGTACGCACCATCGGCAACAAGGGGCTCGACCTCGTCCAGCGCCGCTTCTACGAGAACGTGCTGAAGGCGCACGTCGAGGGGCAGTCGAACATCCCGACGCACACGAACTTCATCTGCGCGACGAACCACACCTCGCACCTCGACACGGGGCTTATCAGGTACGCGCTCGGCGAGTACGGCAGCGACATGGTGGCGCTGGCGGCGGCCGACTACTTCTTCGACACGAAGTACAAGCGTGCCTACATGAACAACTTCACCAACATCGTCCCCATCGAGCGCTCGGGAAGCCTCCGCCAGTCGCTACGCCACGCGCGCTCTTTTCTGGAACGCGGCTACTCGGCGCTCATCTTCCCCGAGGGCACGCGCTCGATGACGGGGCAGATGGCCGAGTTCAAGTCGGGCTTCGCCTACCTCGCCTTGAACACGCGCACGGGCATCCTGCCCGCGTACCTCTGGGGAACCTACGAGGCTTTCCCGAAGGGCTCGACGCTCCTCAAGGGGCGCGAGGTCGGCGCTCGCATCGGCCGCTTCCTCGACATCGAAGAACTCGAAGAGTTGACGAAGGGCATGCCGCGCGCCGAAGCCTACCGCCTCGTCGCCGCGCTCGTCCGCCACGAGATAGAGAACCTGCGCGACGGCACGCGCCACGCCTTCGACGGCGCCGCCCTGCGCCGCCGCTGGAAGGCCGAGCGCCGCCACGACGCGGGGCACGAGGCGCACGACGAGGGCGAACTGGCGACGACGGGAGACTGATGGCGACTACGAAGAAGACACCCGCGAAGAGGGCGACGAAAAAGTCCGCGACGAAGGCGCAGGCCGGCGACGCGCCGAAGACGACGGCGCTGACGAAGAGGGCGCGGCCGGTCACGCTCGTCACGGGCGGGACGGGATTTCTCGGCTCGCACCTCGTCAGGCTGTTGGCGGACGAGGGCGTGAAGCCTCTGCGCGTGCTCTCGACTTCGACGCCGACTTGGCTGGAAGAGTTGGGCGTGGAGACGGTCGCGGGCTCCATCACTTCGCCCGAGGACGTGCGGCGCGCGGTCGAGGGCGCGGCCGAGGTCTACCACTTGGCGGGGCGCGTCTCGCGCGAGCCGGAAGACGCGCACTTGATGTACAAGCTCCACGTCGAGGGCACGCGCGTGTTGTGCGAGGCGGCCGCCGCGGCGGGCGTGAAGTCAATCGTGATGGCCTCGACGAGCGGGACGGTCGCGGTCACCGACACGGGCGACATCCTGCCGGACGAGGAGTGGCCGACGCCCTTGGACATCGTCTCGCGCTGGCCGTACTACGCGAGCAAGCTCTATCAGGAGCGCGTCGCGCTTGAGCACTTCACGGGCAAGGGGCGCAGGCTCGTCATCATGAACCCGAGCCTCCTGCTCGGCCCCGGCGACGAGCGCCTGAGCTCGACGAAGGTCGTGCTCGACTTCCTCTCGCGCAAAATCCCGACGGTGCCGAAGGGCGGGCTCTCGTTTGTGGACGCGCGCGACGCCGCCCGTGCCTTCCGCGCGGCGATGGAGCGCGGCCGGGAGGGCGAGCGCTACCTGCTCGGGTCGGCCAACTGGACGTTCGACAAGTTCTTCGGCCGGCTCGAACGCATCACGAAAGTGCCGGCGCCCTTCATCTCGCTCCCCTCAAAGCTCACGCTCGCGGGCGCGCGCGGCCTGAGCGCGCTCTACAAGCACTGGAAGCTCGCGCCGCCGGTCGAGCCGACCGAGATCGAGATGGCCGACTACTTCTGGTACTTGGACGCCTCGAAGGCGCGCGCCGAACTCGGCTTCGACCCGCGCGACCCGCAGGAGACGCTCCTCGACACAGTCACCTACGTCCGCGAAAACTTCCTCGGCCACGCCGCCTTCAGCACCGCCGGCTGAGCGACGGCTTCAACTCATTTAGCCGGACACCTCACGCGCAACGCACGCGGCAACAACTCGAACTCCGCGGGCAGACGCCCGGCAAGCTCGCCGTCAACTTCCAACTTAACAACCGAGCCGTCGGCCGCTTCGGCGCGGACGCGGCGCGCGCGCGCGTGTCGGACTTGCTGCATGCCGAGGTGCGTGCCGAGGTAGAGGCGGTAGGAGTTGGCGAGGACTGTGAGCGCGGACACGTCGCCGACGGCGACCACGTCGAAGAGGCCGTCGTCCACCAAAGCCTCGGGCGCTATCTTCATCCCGCCGCCGAAGTAGCGCGCGTTGGCGACGCAGAAGTTTGCGACAGTCAGGCGCGACCCGGCGCCGCCGTCGAGCGAGACGCGCACCGCGGGCTTCTCGAAGGTGAGCGACGCATGCAGGGCCGCGGCGGCGAAAGAGACCTTGCCGCCGAGCAGACGCGCGGCACCGGCCGGCAGCCCCTCGCGCGACTTCACGCGCCGTATCACGTCGCCGCCCATGCCGAACGAGGCGACGTTGACGAAGTACCTCGACTCCTCTTCGCCGCGCCCGTTCGAGAACGTCACGCGCCCCGCGTCCATCTCGCGTGCTACGCCCTCGCGCAAGGCACGGGCTGCGTCCGCCGCGCGCGTCGGCAGCCTGAGCGTGCGTCGGAAGTCGCCGCCCGTGCCGCTCGGCAGCAGCCCTAGTTCCGCGCCCGCGCCCGCGCGCAGGATGCCGTTCGCGACCTCCGAGATGGTGCCGTCGCCGCCGCAGGCGATGATGAAGGCGCGGCCCGCGCGCGTTTCCCTTTCTGCGATGTCTGCGGCCTCGCCGCCCCGCTCCGTGAAGGCGACTGCGAAGGCGCCGAAGTGCCGGCGCACTTCGGACGCCAGCCCCGGCCACGCGCGCCCGGTCGCGCCGCCGGCCGACGCGGGGTTGACGATGATGAGAGGCAGCGTTGACATTTTTGATTTGCGATTTTAAGAGCTGGCGCGCGAGGCGTCCGCCGAAGGCGTGAGCGCATCGCGCTTGGCTTCGAGCGCGTAAGCCGCGCGATCCTGCTCGCCGAGTTCGGCGATCTTCGACATGACGAAGGCGGCGATCTCCATGTAGGTGCGCGCCGAGTCGCGGCGTTCGTAGAAGTCTGAGAAGTCGAGCGCGGGGCCGAAGCGGACGCGCACCGCCTCGCCGCCGCGCCAGTTGCCCAAGACCTGTTTCCGCAGGTCGTTGCCGAGTCCCGCGATGAAGACGGGGACGACCTGCGGGCGCGCGTCCTTAATCAGCTTGCCGACGCCGGGCTGCGCCCGAAGGTACGAGTAGGGGTCTGCGCCCTTGTTGCGCGTGCCTTCGGGGTGGAAGCCTATGACGTTGCCCGCGCCCTCGCGGCACAAGCTTGCGAGCACGCGCATCGAGAACTTGTCGAACTCGCGCTGCTCGGGCTTCGGATTATCGCCGCCCGCGAAGAAGGGCGGGAACATAGACCACCAGCCCATGATGAGATTGACGAAGAGGCCGCCCACGGTGTCGTAGAAGAACCGGCCGCGGACTGGGAAGAAGAGTTGCTTGCGCCAGCGCGTCCTTCGGAAGAGTACGGTCGAGACGACGTACATGTCGAAGAACGAGCGGTGGTTGGCGACTAAGAGCAGCGGGCGCTCGCGCGAGGCGGCCTCGACGTGTTCGAGGCCGCTGACCTGCATCAGGTTGTAGGTCGAAATATGAATCCAGCCCGCGCCGAGTGTGCGCTGGCAGAAAGTCCAGAAGCGCTTCCAAGCGCCCCGGTTCATCCGCCGCGTCAGCTTGAACGCGAAGCGCTCGAACGGCGAGAGCACGGCCAACTCCTCGGCCGTCGGCACGAGGGCGGCCGTCTCCGTGGGGTTGTTCTCGGCGGTCGTTTCCATCGTCGGCGAAGATTCAAAGTTAATGGACTGAGGCGACACACGCAAGCGGCGAGCGCGGCGACATGAACATCCCCGAAGGGGATAAACATAATAGCCGGGGGCAGAGCGAACGAACGAGCCGCAGGCGAGCGAAGTGAGCGCCGCCCCCGGTAAGCGAAGGTAAAACGTTCCGACCCTGAAGGGGTCGCACCGCGTCACACGGTGCGACCCCTTCAGGGTCGGAATTATTTCGTCTCGCTTACCGGGGGTGGCGCTTCGGTCGCTCACGCGCCCTCGCTTACCCCCGGCTATTGTCTGCATCCCCTTCGGGGATGTTCAAGAGTCCGCCGAATGTTCAGTCTATCGAAAAATACTTCGCCTCCTCGTGGTGGACGATGATGGCGGAGGTGGACTGCTCGGGGACGAGTTGGAACTCTTCCGAAAGCTCGACGCCGATGCGCTGCGGGCCGAGCAGCTCGAAGAGCTTGGTCTGGTCTTCGAGGTCTGGGCAGGCCGGGTAGCCGAAGCTGAAGCGCGAGCCCTGATAGCCTTGGTGGAAGAGTTTCGCGAGTTCCGCGGCGTCGCGGCCGGCGATGCCGAGTTCTTCGCGGACGCGCTTGTGCCAGAACTCGGCCAGAGCCTCGGCCGACTCGACCGAGAGGCCGTGGAAGTACAGGTAGTCGGAATAATTGTCCGTGCGGAAAAGCTCCTGCGCGTACTCGCTGGCGCGGCGGCCGACGGTGACGAGCTGGAAGGCGACCACGTCCACGCGCCCAGACTCTTTGGACGCGAAGAAGTCGGCGAGGCACAGGCGGCGCCCCGAGGGCTGGCGCGGGAAGGTGAAGCGCACGCGCTCAGTCCGCTCGTCGTCTTCATAAACAATCAGGTCGTTGCCCTCAGACTGGCACGGGAAGTAGCCGTAAGTTACCTGCGGGACGAGAAGGTGCTCGCGCTCCGAGTGCTCCTTCAGTTCCTCGTAGACGGGGCGCACCTTCTCCGCGACGAAGGCGCGGTACTCTTCCGCCGTGCGGCGACCCTGTTTGAACTGCCACTGCCCCTTGAAGAGCGCCGTCTCGTTGACGAAGCGGAAGACCTTCTCTAACGGGATGCTCTCGACGACGCGCGAGCCGTAGAAGGGCGCGCGCGGGATGGGCGCGTTCGGGTTCACGTCCGAGCGCGTGGTGTGCTTCGTCGCTTCGGGCGACTTCAGGACGCCGCGCGGGCGCGCAGTGCCGCGGCGCACGCCGAGCTTCGCGTCCTCGCCGACGAGTTCCTCCGCGTCGTCGGCGGACGCGTCCGAGGTCGAGCCGTTCCCCGCCCCGGCCTTCGCGCTGGCGGCCTTCGCCTTGTCTGTTTGCGTCTTCTCTTCCGCGCCCGAGCCGGTCAGCGCGTCCATGACGTGCAGGCCGTCGAAGGCGTCGCGCGCGTAGAAGAGCCGGCCGTCGTAGAGCGACTCCAAGTCCTCCTCGACGTAGCGGCGCGTGAGGGCGGCGCCGCCGAGCACGACCGGCGCACGGATTCCGCGCTCGTTCATCAGCTCAAGGTTCTCGCGCATGATGAGCGTTGACTTCACGAGCAGCCCCGACATGCCGATGGCGTCGGCCGCGTGCTCTTCGGCCGCGTTGAGGATGGCTTCGATAGGCTGCTTGATGCCGAGGTTGACGACGCGGTAGCCGTTGTTCGTCAGGATGATGTCCACGAGGTTCTTGCCGATGTCGTGCACGTCGCCCTTGACGGTGGCGAGCACCATCGTCCCCTTCGCCGTCGCGCCGCCGACCTTCTCCATGAACGGTTCGAGGAAGCGCACGGCGGCCTTCATCACCTCGGCCGACTGCAAGACGAAGGGCAACTGCATCTGCCCGCTGCCGAAGAGTTCGCCGACGGTCTTCATGCCGTCGAGCAGGATGTTGTTGATGATGTCGAGCGCGCTGTAGCTTTCCAGCGCGAGCTTGAGGTTGTCTTCGAGCTTTATCTTCTCGCCGTCAATGATGTGCTGCTTGAGGCGTTCTTCGACCGGCAGGTTGTCGTCAACCTTGTGCTCCTTCTTCGCCTTCACGCCCTCGAAGAGCTTGGTGAACTCCGCCAGCGGGTCGTAGACGCACACGTCGCCCTCGAAGCGCCGCTCGTCGTAGACGAGTTGCCGCGCGACTTCGCGCTCGCGCTCGGGGATGCGGTTGAGGGGAACAATCTTGGACGCGTTGACGATGGCCGCGTCCAAACCCGCCTCAATCGCCTCGTGCAGAAAGACGGAGTTCAGGACGACGCGCGAGACGGCGTTGAGGCCGAACGAGACGTTCGAGACGCCGAGCAGCGTGAAGCAGCCCGGAAGCTCGGCCTTTATCTTCCTCAGCGCGGCGATGGTCTCGGCCGCGTTGCGGCGGTCTTCCTCGATGCCGGTCGAGATGGGCAGCGCCAGCGGGTCGAAGAAGATGTCGTGCGCGGGGAAGCCGAGTTCCTGCGTGGCCTGCTCGTAGGCGCGCTTCGCTATCTGGAACTTGCCCTCGGCCGTGCGCGCCATGCCCTCCTCGTCAATCGTGCCGACGACGACGGCCGCGCCGTACTCCTGCGCCAGCCCGACGACTTTCTTAAAGCGCGGCTCGCCGTCTTCGTAGTTCGTCGAGTTCAGGATGGACTTGCCGCCCGCGTGCTGTAGGCCGGCCTCCATCTTCTCCCATTCGGTCGAGTCGAACATGAGCGGCAGACGCACCTGCGTCACCAGACGCGACGCCAGCTCGTGCATGTCGCGCACGCCGTCGCGGCCGACGAAGTCCACGTTCACGTCGAGGACGTGCGCGCCCTCTCGCTCCTGCTCGCGCGCGAGCGAGACGAGGCCGTCCCAGTCGTCTGCGTTGAGGAGGTCGCGCATCTTCTTCGAGCCCGAAGCGTTGACGCGCTCGCCGACGATGAGGAACGAAGCGTCCTGCCTGTAAGGCTGCTGGGTGTAGATCGAAGACGCAGCCGGGACGACCGGCGCCTCGCGCCTCTTCGGCGTGATGTCCTTCACGCGCTCGACCAGAAGCTTGAGGTGCGCGGGCGTCGTGCCGCAGCAGCCGCCGACGACGTTCGCGCCGAAGTCGCGCGCGAAGTGCTCGACCTGCGCGGCGAAGCTCTCGGGCGTCTCGTCGTAGTGCATCTTGCCGTCTTTGACTTCGGGCAGGCCCGCGTTCGGCAGCACCGAGACGGGCAGCCGCGCGTTCTCGCAGAGGTAGCGCAGGCTCTCGGTCATGTTGCGCGGGCCTGTGCCGCAGTTCATGCCGATGACGTCTACGGGAAAAGGCTCCAAGGCCGTCAGCGCAGCGCCGATCTCCGTGCCGGGCAGCATCGTGCCCCAAGGCTCGATTGTGACCTGCGCGATGACGGGCACGCGCGAGCCGCGCCGTTTGAACTCTGCGAAGATGGCGGCAAGCGTCGCCTTCGTCTGTAGCAAGTCCTGACAGGTCTCGACGATGAGCAAATCCGCGCCGCCGTCGAGCAGGCCGCGCGCCTGAATGCCGTAGGCGGCCTTCACGTCGTTGAAGCTGATGTGGCCGAGCGTCGGCGACTTGGTGCCCGGCCCCATCGAGCCGGCGACCCAGCGCGGGCGGTCTGCGGTCGAGAAGTCGGCGGCGACGCGGCGCGCGAGCTGCGCGGCCTTGACGTTCAGGTCGTAGGCCATGTGGCCGATGCCGTACTCGTCGAGGACGTAAGGGATGCCGCCGAACGAGTCGGTCTCGATTACGTCGCAGCCGACTTCGAGGAAGGCCGCGTGGACGCGCTCGACCGCCACGGGGCGGCTGACGAGCAGGTACTCGGGACAGCCCTCGAACTGCGCGCCGCCGTAGTCGTCCACAGACAGGTTCTGCACCTGCAAGTTGGTGCCCATCGCGCCGTCGAAGACGATGACGCGCTCTTTCAGAGTCTCAAGGAAGTTGCTCATGTCTTAAATCTGACCGCCTACAAAAAGCCCCGCGCCAAACAACGCGGGGCTCACTTACGAAAGCCTTTATTTAACGGGCCTCTTCTGAGAAGCGCGCCGAGCTGTTTAGCGGTTTATTTTACGTGGCCGCAAGTCGCCTTAACTCACCACGTTTGTCGAGTATTGAAGCACTGAGCGCGCCGGGTGTCAAGATAAGTCATTGTAGATGAAGGTCGCGCTGTGCTAACTTCCCTGCCGGCCTTTACCTTTCCGAGTCCAGTATGCGACGCGCCATCTACCCCGGCTCCTTCGACCCCGTGACGAACGGCCACCTCGACATCATCGAGCGCGGCTGCAAGCTCTTCGACGAGATTATCATCGCCGTCCTCGTCAACCCCCAGAAGCGCGCGCTCTTCTCGGTCGAGGAGCGGCGCGAGATTCTGGCGGAGGCCCTGACGCTGATCGAGAACGGCGACTGCCGGCTCCGCGTTGACTCGTTCCAAGGCTTGCTCATGCGCTACGCCGTCGAGCAGAAGGCGGACGCGGTCGTGCGCGGCATACGCGCCATCTCGGACTACGAGTACGAGTTGCAGATGGCCCTCATGAACCGCCGGCAGGAGCCGGGCATCGAGACTGTCTTCCTGCTCGCGTCCGAGTCTTATTCTTACGTCAGCTCGCGCCTCGTCAAAGAGGTCTATTCGCTCGGCGGCACCATCGAGGGATTAGTCCCCGCGACCGTCGAGGAGCGCATGCGCGTCAAGCTCGGAAGAAGTTGAGACGCGCCCGCGCGCTTCGGTGTTATACTCACGCCCATTCGCCCCCCTTCAACTTAACCTTGAAGATCAGACGGGAGGATTCGTGTATGCCGAGAGGTGACAAGGGCGCTTACACCGACAAGCAGAAGCGGCAGGCCGAGCACATCGAGGAGGGCTACGAGGATCGCGGCGTCTCGAAGGACGAGGCCGAGCGGCGCGCGTGGGCCACGGTCAACAAGGAGTCCGGCGGCGGCAAGAAGAGCGGCTCCGGCCGCGGCAAGAAGACGAACAAAGGCCCCTCGAAGAAGGGCGGCAAGAAAGGCGGCAAGGCTTCCAAGGGCGGCAGCAAGAAGGGTGGCTCGAAGAAGGGCGGCAGCAAGAAAGGTGGGAGTAAGAAAGGCGGGAGCAAGAAGGGCGGCTCGAAGAAGGGCTGACGCCTGAACCGGATTTCGGCACGGAGACGCAGCTTAAGAATTTGGAATTTCAAATTTGAAATTTCAAATCGGCTGCGTCTCCGCGTTAAATGCCTCGTGCTGTTGCGCCCGGGTGTGAATGCGGATACCATCGAACCTTCGCTCGGCACAACCCGGAAAGCACAGGCACAAGGATGACAGAGACCGCACTCAAGACAGGCTTTCCCGTCGCGGCCAACGTCGCGCGGATGCAGCCCTCCTCGACGCTCGCGGCGATGCAGGCGGCGATGCAGTTGCGCGCCGAGGGGCATGACGTGGTGGACTTCGGCCCCGGCGAGCCCGACTTCGACACGCCCGCGCACATCAAGGAGGCCGCCGCCGAGGCGATGCGCGCCGGCCAGACGAAGTACACGCCGACGGGCGGCACGCGCAAGCTACAGGAGTCGGTCGCGGGCTACTACGAGCGCGAGTTCGGCACGCGCGTCGAGCCCTCGCAGGTGATGGCGACGGCCGGCGGCAAGCAGGCCATCTTCAACGCCGTCGTCACGCTCTGCGGCCCCGGCGACGAGGTGCTCATCCCCAAGCCCTTCTGGGTCACCTTCCCCGAGATCGTCAACTTCGCAGGCGCCACGCCCGTCTACATTGACACCGAGGCCACCGACTTTCACCTCAAGGCCGAGCAGGTGGCCGAGGCCATCACGCCGCGCACGCGCCTCATCATCATCAACTCGCCGTCTAACCCTTCGGGGCGCGTCATCTCGCCCGCCGAGTTCCGTAAGATCATGGAGGTCACGGCCTCGCGCGGCGTCTACGTCGTCTCGGACGAGTGTTATTTAAAGTTCGTCTACCCGCCGGGCGAGGTCTACAGCGCGGCGAGCCTGCCCGCGGAGCTGCGCGAGCGGCTGTGCATCGCCGGCTCGTTCTCGAAGACCTACGCGATGACGGGCTGGCGCATCGGCTACTCGGTCGCGCCCGCCGCTTGGACGCGCGAGATGAACAAGGTGCAGAGCCATTCGACCTCGAACCCGAGTTCCATCTCGCAGGCGGCGGCCGTCGCGGCTTACGACTCGCCGCAGGACTGCGTGCGCGAGATGCTGGCCGAGTACGGGCGGCGCCGCGACTGGCTCGTGAAGGCGCTCGGCGAGGTGCCCGGCTTCTCCTGCCTCGAACCCGAGGGCGCCTTCTACGTCTTCCCCGACGTGCGCGGCTGCTACGGCGGCGACATCCGAAGCTCCGCAGACTTCGCCGACCGCCTGCTCAAAGAGGCGCACACGGTCGTCACCGACGGCGCCGGCTTCGGCACAGACGGTTACATACGCATCTCCTACGCCACCTCCATGGAGCGCATCGAAGAGGGCGTCTCCCGCATCCGCCGCGTCGCGGAGAAGTACGCGGGGTGAGAAGCAGAGGTTAGAGGTTAGTAGTTAAGCCTAAAGCGGCGGCGCCTTCATCAATCATCGTTGATGAAGGCGCCGCCGTCTTGAATGTACTTACTAACCTCTAACCTCTAGCCTATAACCTCCCCCTCAGTAGATGTTGAAGTTGTACTCCAACACCACGTACTGCGAGACGGTGTGGCCGTCCTTCTGCGCGGGGCGGAACTTGATCTGGCGCGCGGCGGCGATGGCCTTCTCCGTGAGGCCGTCGGGCAGCCCCTTGACGACGGTGACGCCCGTCACCTCGCCTGTGGCCGAGAGGACTGCGCGCAGGCGTACGAGCCCCGTGACGTTGTTCTTACGCGCCTCCTCGGTGAAGCCCGGCTCGGGCTTGAAGGTGATGAGGGCGCGCTGCGTCACCTCGTTCTGACGGAAGGTGCGGTGGTAATCAATCCCGCCGCCACCGCCACCGGGACCG
>DATFHD010000127.1:0-24758 GCA_035248785.1 Pyrinomonadaceae bacterium
GGCGGACGCGGTGGCGGCGGCGGCTACGGTGGCGGCGGCAACCGCGAGCCCCGCTGGTAACGGCGGGCTTCCGCAGCAGCCAGCGACACTCTTAAGGGAAGCGCCTCTGGCCGAGAAAGATGAAGCCGGAGGCGCTTCTCCGATTTTGACAGACGGCCCGCGAGCCGGTGTGGCGCGCGCGGTCGCAGTAAGGAACTGAATGGAATTTTCTCAACTCGGACTCCGGCCCGCGCTCGTGCGCCGCTGCGAGTCACTCGGCTACGAAGAGCCGACCGCAATTCAAAAGCGCGCGATACCCGTCGTGCTGACCGGCGCCGACCTCATCGGCTGCGCCGAGACCGGCACGGGCAAGACCGCGGCCTTCCTCCTCCCCGCGCTACAGCGGATGAGCGAGACGCCGCGCCCCGGCGTGCGCCTGCTCGTGCTCGCGCCGACGCGCGAGCTTGTCACACAGATAGACGAGAGCTACAAACAACTCGCCCCGAAGGGCAGCCCGAAGTGCGCGGCCGTCATCGGCGGCGCGAGCATGAACCGGCAGACGGAGGCGTTGCGCCGCGGCGCGGGCGTCGTCGTCGCCACGCCGGGCCGACTGCTCGACCACGTCGAGCGCCGCACGATAGACCTCTCGCAAGTGGAAGTCCTCGTTTTAGACGAGGCCGACCGGATGCTCGACATGGGCTTCCTGCCCGCCATCCGTCGCATACTCGCGCTGCTTCCCTTGAAGCGTCAGACGCTCCTCTTCTCCGCGACGATGTCGCCGGAGATTGAAGAGCTCGCGCGCCGCACGATGCGCGAGCCGAAGCTGGTCGAAGTCAGCCCGCGCGGTAAGGCGGCCGTGACCGTCGAGCAGACGGCCTACCCCGTGGCGCAGGAGTCGAAGACGGCTCTGCTCTTAGACCTGCTTGAGCGCGAGCGCGAGAGCGAGAACTTTGACCGCGTGCTCGTCTTCACGCGCACGCGGCGCGGTGCCGAACGCCTCTCGCACATACTCCTCGCGCGCGAGCACAAGGTGAACCGCATCCACGCAGACCGCACGCAGCCCCAGAGGGAGGCGGCGCTGCGCGGCTTCAAGGAGGGCGAGACGCGCGTCCTCGTCGCGACAGACATCGCGGCGCGCGGGATTGACGTTGAATCCGTCTCGCACGTCATCAACTACGACGTGCCGGCCGCGCCCGAGGACTACGTCCACCGCATCGGCCGTACGGGACGCGCGGGCAAGCGCGGTCGCGCGATTACGCTCGTCACGCCCGTTGACGAACTCTCGATGCGCGCCATCGAGCGGCTGACGGGTCAGTCGGTCGAGCGCGTCGTGCTCCCCTCGTTCGGCGGCGGGCAAGCGACGACTGCCGCGCGCGCGGCATCTAAGACCGTCCGACCTTTTCGCGGCTCGGGCGGCGGCTCGCGCCGCTCTTTCCGGCCCCGCCGCGCGGGGCGCTGACCCGACTTTGAGTTAAACTGCGGCCGCGCGCCGAGTCGAAGCGCGCGGCCGTCCCCCGAAACAGACAACCAAGGAGACTAACGTTTGGCTAAAGAAGATTTGGTTCCGGCCTCGGGCGTCGTGGTTGACAAGCAGCCCAACGCCTTCTTTATGGTGCAGATTGACAACAGCGAGCACGTCGTCCTCGCGCAGATTTCCGGCAAGATGCGCAAGAACCGCATCCGCATCCTCGTGGGCGACCGCGTGAGCGTCGAGCTTTCGCCCTACGACCTCACGCGCGGCCGCATCACCTACCGCTACAAGTAGGGCGCGCGGCGCACGGCCCCGTTGTTGACGAAGGCCGGCGCGTACTTCATCCTATCTCCGCGATAAAATCTGAGTGGCGGCGCACGCCGACGGGCGCGCCGCCACCGTCCGCCCTTCCCAACAAGTAATAGTTTCCCGAAGCCCGGCGCGCGCCGTCTAAAGCAGGGCGCGTACTCTCTCCGTCTAAAAGCTCGCGCCGCTGTAGCCGCGCGAAAGGTCAGGCGAAATGATTACGACCTTCCAGCAGCACGTCCTGCACGAGCAGAAGCGGTTCCCCGGCGCGACGGCCGAATTCTCGTGGCTCGTCTCCGGCATCACGCTCGCCACGAAGATGATCGAGTCGCAGGTCAGGCGCGCGGGGCTCACAAACATCCTCGGCTCGCACGGCGAGGTCAACGTGCAGGGCGAGGTGCAGCAGAAGCTCGACGTTTACGCCAACGAGGCGCTCATCCACTGCCTCTCTTTGCGCGAGAGCATCGGCATCATCGCCAGCGAGGAGAACGAGGAGCCGTTGGTGCTGCGCCACGACTCGCCTGCCGCCAAGTACGCCATCGTCTTCGACCCGCTCGACGGCTCTTCGAACATTGACGTGGCCGTCACCATCGGCACGACCTTCTCCGTCTTCCGACGCCCCGACGGCGAGCGGGCCGGCGATCCCTTGGAGTGGGTCTTGCAGCCCGGCCGCAAGCAGGTCGCCGCCGGCTACGTCGTCTACGGCTCGTCCACGGTGCTCGTCTACAGCGCGGGCAACGGCGTCCACGCCTTCACCTTAGACCCTCTGGTCGGCTCCTACATCCTGACGAAAGAGCACCTGCGCATCCCCGAGCGCGGCAGCTACTACTCGATTAACGAGTCGTACTGCGACCGCTGGCCGGGGGTCTACGTCAGGTATCTCAACCGCCTGAAGTCGGGCGAGACGGGGCGCCGCTACTCTTCGCGCTTCGTCGGCTCGATGGTCGCAGACTTCCACCGGACGCTTTTGCGCGGCGGCGTCTTCATCTACCCGCCGAACACGGATCACCCCGAAGGAAAACTCCGACTGCTCTACGAGGCGAACCCCGTCGCCTTCCTCGCCGAGCAGGCCGGCGGCGCCGCGAGCGACGGACGCCAGAACATCCTCGACATACAGCCGCGCGACGTACACCAGCGCACGCCGCTCGTCGTCGGAGGTCGCGCAGAGATGGAAGAGTTCGAGCGCTGCCTCGCCGAAGGCTGAAGGCCGAAGCGTGAAGGCCGCGCCCCTCAAACACGACGCGCGGCCGATAGTCACGGAAGGCTTCGGGCGTATACAATTCCCTCCTCCGCGCCCCGCGCAGTACGGCCGCACGTCAACGAAGCTCGCCAGAGGCGCGCGCCCGTGCGGGGCCGCAAACAGCCGATGAAACTACTCGGGATTGATGTCGGCACGGGCGGCAGCCGCGCGCTCGTGATTGACGAGGGCGGGCGTGTCGTCGCCTCTTCAACCTCGGAGCACGCGGCGTTCTCCTCGCCGCGCACGGGCTGGGCCGAGCAGGACGCGCGCGACTGGTGGCGTGCCTCGCGCGAGGCCGTGCGCGCCGTGCTCTCGTCCGGCAAAGTGAGCGCCGAAGAGATCGCCGCCGTCGGTCTGACGGGACAGATGCACGGCGCCGTTTTGCTCGACGAGCGGGACGAGCCTCTGCGCCCCTCAATCATCTGGTGCGACGTGCGCACGCACGAGCAGTGTCGCGCGCTCACCGAGCAGGTCGGCGCCGAGCGTTTGATTCAACTCGTCTCGAACCCCGCGCTCGAAGGCTTCACGCTGCCGAAGATGCTCTGGGTGCGCGAGCGCGAGCCGGAAGTCTGGGCGCGCGTGCGCGCGGTGCTTTTGCCGAAGGACTACGTGCGCCTCCGCCTGACCGGCGCGAAGGCGACCGACGTAGCCGACGCCTCGGGCACGCTCCTCTTCGACGTTGGACGCCGACGCTGGTCGGAAGAGATGCTGTCGTTGACGGGCCTCGACGCGAGTCTGCTTCCCGAAGTCTTCGAGTCGCCCGAAGTCACGGGCCGCGTCTCGTCCGAGGGCGCCGAGGCGACGGGACTGCTTGAGGGTACGCCCGTCGTCGCGGGCGCGGGCGATCAGGCAGCGGGCGCTGTCGGGATGGGCATCGTCCGGCCCGGCGCCGTCAGCGCGACCATCGGAACGTCGGGCGTCGTCTTCGCCGCGACAGACCGCCCCGCGCTCGACCCGCGCGGACGCGTCCACACCTTCTGCCACGCCGTCCCCGGACGCTGGCACGTGATGGGCGTGACGCAGGGCGCGGGACTTAGCTTGCGCTGGTTCCGCGACAACTTCGGCGCGGGCCACGAAGACGGGCGCGACCCTTACGAGCGTCTGACGGACGAAGCCGCGCAGGCGCCGCCCGGCTCAGACGGGGCTCTGTGGGCGCCGTACCTGATGGGCGAGCGCACGCCGCACCTCGACCCGCACGCGCGCGCAGCGCTCGTCGGCCTGACGGCGAGCCACACGCGCGCGCACGTCGTCCGAGCGATAATCGAAGGCGTGACCTTCAGCCTTCGCGACACGTTCGAGATTTTCAAAGAGATGGGCGTCCCCGCCGGGAACGTACGCCTCGGCGGCGGCGGCGCGCGCTCGAAGCTCTGGCGGCAGATACAGGCGGACGTGTACGGGCGCGAAGTCGAACTGGTCGAAGCGGAAGAGGGCGGGGCTTACGGCGCCGCCTTGCTCGCGGGCGTCGGCA
Organism: Pyrinomonadaceae bacterium; assembly: GCA_035248785.1. Taxonomy (GTDB): domain Bacteria; phylum Acidobacteriota; class Blastocatellia; order Pyrinomonadales; family Pyrinomonadaceae; genus QHXN01. The sequence goes on from DATFHD010000127.1 coordinate 4,465, forward strand.
GCGGCGCGTGGGCGTCCGTTGACGAAGCCTGCGCCGCGGCCGTGCGCGTACGCGAGCGCGTCGCGCCTCAGCCTGACACGTCGCGGCTCATGGACGAACGCTACGCAGCCTTCCGCGCCGTCTACCCTGCACTTCGAAACATCGGCTGACCGACCGGCGACGGACTATCACGTCAAGAGAGTGCGAACAACGATGATTCCAAAACTCGAAATCCTCAGACGCATCACCGACGCCGGCCTCGTCGCCGTCGTCCGCGCGGAGACGGCCGAGGCCGCCCGAGCGACGGCCGACGCCGTGCTCGAAGGCGGCTGCCCCGCCGTCGAGATGACCTTCACCGTGCCGGGCGCGCACCGCGTCATAGAGGCTCTGGCCGCGCGCTACAAGCCCTCGGAGTTGATACTCGGCGCGGGCACGGTGCTCGACCCCGAGACGGCGCGCATAGCTATCCTCTCGGGCGCGACCTACGTCGTCTCGCCTTCGCTGAACGTCGAGACGGTGCGGCTCTGCAACCGCTATCAGGTGCCGGTCATGCCCGGCGCGATGACGATACGGGAAGTCATCGAGGCGATGGAGTCGGGCGCGGATGTCATCAAGCTCTTCCCCGGCGAGGCGTTCGGCCCCGCAATCATCAAGGCCATCAAAGGGCCTCTGCCGCAGGCGCCTCTGATGCCGACGGGCGGCGTTGACCTCTCGAACGTCGGCGAGTGGATAAGGGCGGGCGCGGTCGCCGTCGGCGCGGGCGGGAGCCTGACGGGCGGCGCCAAGACGGGCGACTTCGCCGCCGTCACACGCACGGCGCGCGAGTTCATCGAGAAGATAAGAGAGGCGCGCGGGCGTTAGGCGAGTTGACGCCGGACGTTGAAAGCCTTAACGCAGAACGTCGAAAGCTTTAACGTGAGACGTTGAGAGTCTTGAAGGGTAAGCGCGCTCGTGTACTGGCGGCGCTCGCGCTGGCCGTCTTCGCGGCGGCCGGCGCGTTCTACTTTGTGTTGTCTCGCAGGGTCGGTGCGGTCGTGCCGGAGCATGTCTATTTCAAGGGGGACGCCGCCGGCCAGCCGCTCGTCATCGCGCACCGCGGCGGCGCGGGGCTCTGGCCCGAGAACACGCTCTACGGCTTCGAGCGCGCGGCGGCGCTCGGCGTGGACGTGATAGAGACTGACGTGCACGCCACCTCGGACGGCGAGATCGTCGTCATGCACGACGAGCAGGTCGGGCGCACGACCGACGGCGCCGGGCGCGTTGGCGCGCTGACGCTCGCCGAGCTGAAACGTCTGGACGCGGGCTACCGCTGGACTGCGGACGGCGGGCGGACGTTCCCCTTCCGCGGTCAGGGCGTCAACATCCCGACGCTGCGCGAAGTCTTCGCGGCGCTGCCTTCGATGCGCTTCAACATCGAGCCGAAGCAGTCAGACCCGCCGATTGTCGCGCCGCTCTGCCGACTGATACGCGAGTACCGTATGACGGACAGAGTCATGGTCGCCTCCTTCAGCGGCTCGACCCTCGAACAGTTCCGGCGCGAGTGCCCCGAGGTCGCCACCTCGGCCAGCACTTCCGAGGTCGCGGCCTTCCTCGCCATGCAGCGCGCGGGGCTCGCCGACTCCTACAGCCCCCCGATGCAGGCCGTGCAGGTGCCTGAATGGGCCGGCGGCGTCCACGTGCTCGACAGGGACTTTGTCAACGCCGCGCACGGTCGCAACCTGCGCGTCCACGCTTGGACGATCAACGACGAGGCGACCATGCGCCGACTCTTAGACATCGGCGTGGACGGCCTGATGACCGACTACCCCGACCGGCTGCTGAAAATCTTGGGCCGCGGGCGTTAGGGCGGGCGTTGTATTGTCGCGATACAAGCGTGCGCCATAACATTCCAGTCCGGACACGCCCGCCTTCATTCTCCGCCCGCAAGTGTTTACGCCGCGTACGCCTCTCGCGCGCCGCCCGCTGGTATCGTGTTTGCCTCAACAATCCGCGATGAGATACACGAAGAGTCTTACAGCCTCGTTCGCGGCCGTGCTCTGCCTGACGCTCGCCGCGGCCGCGCGTGCACAGTCGCCGGCCGCACAACCGACGCCCGCACTCTCGGCGAAGGACAAGCAGACGGTCGCCGCCTTCGAGAAGCGCGTGAAGGACTACGTCGCGCTGCGCGAGGGCATCGAGGCGCGTATGCCGAAGCTCTCGAAGGAGGCGACGCCCGAGCAGATAGAGGCGCACAAGAAGTCCTTCCAAGAGGCCGTGCGCGCGGCGCGCACGGGCGCGAAGCCGGGACAGTTCTTCACGGCGGACGCCGCGGCCTTCATCCGCTCGGTTGTCCGCGACGAGCTGAAGGGACAGGAGCGGCAGCAGATGCGCAAGGAGGTGACGCAGGCCGAGACGGACGCAGTCGCCCTGCGCGTCAACTACCCTTACCCAGACACGGACGAACTGCTCGACATGCCGCCCACGCTCCTGCTGCGTCTGCCGCAGTTGCCGAAGCAGGTTCGCTACCGCTTCGTCGGCCACAACATGCTGCTCGTTGACCGCGAGAACGGGTTGATTCTCGACTACATGACTGGCGCGCTGCCGTAAAGGCCGCGCCCGACACGCACTGAGGGGGAGAGTATGAAACGGACGTTTGCCTCGCTTCTGACGGCCGCGGCGCTCGCCTGCGCCTGCTTCGTCTCGGACGTACGCGCGCAGAAGGCGGCCGCGGTGCAACCCAAAGGCGAGACGGTCTCGGCCGCGCCCGTCAGCCTGAGCCTGCCTTTGAAGGAAGGCTCGGTGCGCTTCATGGTCGTCGGCGACACGGGCACGGGTAGCCCGAAGCAGTACGAGTTGGGCGCGGTGATGCTGCGCTACTGGCAGGCGTTCCCGTTCGAGTTCGCCTTGATGATGGGCGACAACCTGTACGGCAGCGAAACGGCCGTTGACTACAAGAAGAAGTTCGAGGACGTGTACCGCCCTCTGCTCGACCGCAAGGTGAAGTTCTACGCCACGCTCGGCAACCACGACGAGTCGAACGAGCGCTTCTACGAGAACTTCAACATGAACGGCGAGGAGTACTACAACTTCAGGAAGGGCGACGTGTCTTTTTACTCGCTCAACAGCAACTACATGGACAAGAAGCAGCTCACGTGGCTGGAAGAGAAACTCGCGGCCGACAACTCGGACTGGAAGATTCTCTTCTGCCACCACCCGCCGTACTCTTCGGGCGGCAAGCACGGCTCGGACAAGGGGCTGCGCGAGGTGATCGAGCCGCTGATGTTGAAGTACGGCGTCAACGCGCTCTTCGCCGGGCACGAGCACTTCTACGAGCGCATCAAGCCGCAGAAGGGCGTCTACTACTTCATCTCGGGCGCGGGCGGGAAACTCCGCGACGGCGACGTGAAGGAGAACTCGCCGCTCACCGAGAAGGGCTTCGACAGGGATTTGAGCTTCATGCTCATCGAGGTCACGAAGGACGCGATGCACTTCCAAGTCATCTCCCGCACCGGCGAGACCGTGGACGCGGGCGTCCTCCCGAACCAGCGCAAGGCGAGCACCGCGGCCGCTACCAAATAGACTTTACCCAAATCGAAGACGCGAAGGCGCCGCCCATCTCATCGGGCGGCGCCTTCATCTTTAACCCGCGCGTCTTCGTCCTTAACTTCCCTGCCTCAATCCTTCCTCGCCGCGACGAGGGCGCTGCCCGCGAGCATGAGCAGTAGCGCGAGCGCGGTGGGCCAAGCCCAGCGCCCGCCGATCTGCGTGTAGTAGACCGCCACGCCCGAGGCGACGCCGCCCGCGAGAAAGAGCACGAGCGCAAGGTAGTTCTGCCGCATGCCGCCGCCGATTATCATCTCACACGTCCTTTCTCTACGGCGCGCCGCCTACAGCGAGCGCGTGTTGAAGGTGTCGCAGCGCCGCACGTCGCCCGAGTCGAAGCCGGCGCGGAACCAGCGCACGCGCTGCTCCGACGAGCCGTGCGTGAACGAGTCGGGGACGACGTAGCCCTGCGACTGCCGCTGTAGCTTGTCGTCGCCGATGGCCGAGGCGGCGCCCAGTGCTTCTTCGAGGTCGCCGGGGTCGAGTATGTTGCGCTGCTTCGCGTAGAAGCCCCACACGCCCGCGTAGCAGTCGGCCTGTAGCTCAAGCCGCACCGACAGTTGATTCGCCTGCGCCTCGGACGAGCGCCGCTGTAGACGCGTCACCTTCTCCGAAGTCCCGAGCAGGTTCTGTACGTGGTGGCCGACCTCGTGCGCGATGACGTAAGCCTGCGCGAAGTCGCCGGGCGCGCGGAAGCGCGAGCGCAGCTCGTCGTAGAACGAGAGGTCAATGTAGACCTTCTCGTCCGCCGGGCAGTAGAACGGGCCGACGGCGGCGCTGCCCTGACCGCAGGCCGTCGGCGTCTGCCCGTTGAAGAGTTGTAGCGTCGGCTGGCGGTACGTCTCGCCGTTGCGCTTGAAGATGTCGCCCCAGATGTCCTCGGTCGTCCCCAAGACCTGCCGGACGAAGCGCGACTCTTCGTCGTTCTGCGGCGGCGCGCCCGGCCGCGAAGTCTGTTGCGCGGGGTTCTGCACCTCCCCGCCGCCGTTGAGTATCGAACTCGGGTCTACGCCGAACAGGAGCCCGAGCACGACGAGCGCGATGGTGCCGAGCCCTCCGCCGATGGCGATGCCGCCGCGCCCGATGCCCCGCCGGTCTTCTACGTTTCCGCTCTCACGCAAGCCGCCTAATCTCATCTCGTTAAATCACCTCCGCATTTAATGACACTTCACAAACTGCGTGGAAGAAACTGACGGGGGATGGGAGAAGATTCTGCGAGGGGGTGATAATACTTCCTACGGCGCGGCCTTCATCTTTCTTCGCGCGCGGGCGCGGGCGGCGATGCCGGCTCGGACTTCACCGGCACCTTCAGCCCGCCGGGGCCTTTCTTCAGCTTGTACGCGCGTATGAAGAGCGCGAGCGAGACCCACGTGCCGACGAAGGCGAGCGGGTAGGTCACCCCGCGCGGCCACTTGACCGCGACGATCGAGAGCGCGAGCAGCAACCCGGCGGCCATCGCCATGATGCGCGCCTCGGCCGGCCCCAGCTCGCGCCGGTTGGTGATGGCCGCGCCGACGGCGCTGCCGATGCCGATGGCGCCCGCGGCCGCGCGCGAAGTGCTCCCCTTCCGGCTGGTGCGTTGGCGTCGGCGCGGACGCGGCGGGCCGATGGGGCGCACGCGCCGGCGCTCGCTGATGACGATCTCGGTCGCGTTTTCGAGGTCGCGGCAGTACATCTCCTCCATCTGCTTCGCGAACGCCTCGTCCTCGACCGTCACGTCCAGCTCCCAGTTACCCATCCAGCTCGCGACGTTCAGATTCGTCGAGCCGACGCGCGCCCACTTGCCGTCAACCACGGAGGTCTTCGCGTGAATCATCGGCCCGTTCCACTCGAAGACGCGCACGCCCGCTTCCAAGAGCGCGCGGTAGTTGGCGCGAGAGAGAGCGCTGACGACGGGGATGTCACTCGCGCTCGGCACCAAGAGCCGCACGTCCACGCCGTCCTGCGCCGCCGCGCGAAGCGCCTGCACGTACATCGTCGTCCCGACGAAGTAGGCGTCCGTCAGCCAGAGGTATTCGCGCGCGCCCGCGGCGACGAGTTGTTCCAGACGGTAGAGCCCGACCGTGTTCGGCTCGGTCGCGATGACGCGCACCGGCACTTCGCCCTGCGGCTCGATGGAGTCGCGTTCGGGCAAGTCCTCTTTAGGTATGCGCTCGCCGCACGCCCTCTGCCAGACGCTGGCGAAGGCCGCGTCCATCTCGGCGACGGCCGGGCCTCTGATTTCGACGCCGGTGTCGCGCCACGGCTCGATGTTCTTTTCAGGACGGCCGAGCCAGTCCTGCCCGACGCACAGGCCCATGACGTACCCGAGCGTGCCGTCCACCGAGATCATCTTCCGGTGGTCGCGGTTGAGCCAGCCGAAGGGCTCGTCGTAGCGCGGCGGGTTGAAGCCCTTGACCTCGACGCCCGCGTCGCGCAAGTTCCGCCAGAAGCGGCGCGAGGTCTTGCCGACCGCGCCGAGCCAGTCGTAGACGACGCGGACGCGCACGCCCTCCTTCGCCTTGGCGCAGAGCGCCGCGGCGAACTCGCGGCCCACGTCGTCCTCGTGGATGATGAAGCTCTCGAAGTGTATGGTGCGGCGAGCGCCCTTGATGGCTTCGAGCCATGCGGGGTAGTTCTCGGCGGCGTCCTTGAGCAGCCGCACGCCGTTGCCGCGGATGAGGGGCGAGCCGGTGGCGCGCGTGTGCGCGCGCTCAAGCACGCGGCGCACGGGCCAGCCGCCCGTCGTCTCGACCTCTTCGGCCCTCTCCTCCTGTTGCAGCTCGGTCGTCATCCAGCCTACATCTTAACCGCCGAGGCTTCGGACTTCTGTGTCCGCGAGCAAACAAATCTGTTGCGAGGACGACGGGAGAGGGCCTCATGATAGCGCGTTTCGCCGGACGTTTCACTTTCCCGCGCCCGTCACATCCCTATCTTGTCGGCGTAGCCGGCCATCACCTTGCGCAGGACGCGCCACGAAACGTCCGAGTAAGTGTCGAACTTCTTCAGCTCGTGCGGCGGCTTCTCGTCTATGTACTCGAAGATGTCGCGCGTGTCCGGCTTCGGCTCCGGCACGGCGCGGACGAGCGGCAGCTCGTCGGGGTTGAGGTAGACGTGGAAGGTCGCGGCGTAGTTGCTGCTGTCGTTGAGCAGGTTGCCGGGGCCGACCGGTCGCGGGCCGCCGTCCATCGGGCAGAAGACCTTGTGGACGGCGAAGCGGTCGCCGTCGAGCCAAGCGCACTGCCCCGGCGTCATCGTGACCAGCGCGACCTTCTCGGCGTCCCACGCGAGCGGATTCGCGTAGGCCATCACGTCTATCTGCCCGAAGAGGCTGTAGATGATGCCGGTGGTGTCGCCGTGTGAGTGCATGGGCGAGTAGTGCTGCGCCGGCCAGAGTTCGAGCACGACGGGCGAGCCGAAGTCGCCTTCGTGTTTCGACTCGGGCTCCGCCTTGACCTCGTAGCCGTACTCGGCGGCGAGCTTGTCGTAGTCGCCGTTGCCCGTGCAGGCGACGCGTATGTAGGGCGGGTGCGAGTCGTCTGCGGCCGCCTTGAGTTCGAGGATGCGCCGCAGCAGTCCGTCGCCGGGCGCGATGCTGGCGCGGATGGCCTCGGCCTCCCACGCAGAGAAGCGTATGGCCGAAGCCTTGCGCGCCAGTTCCAGCACGCGCGTCGGTATCATCAACTGCCGCACGTAGTCGTCGAAGGAGGTCGGCTGGCCGATGACGAGCGACGTGGGCGTGCCGTTCATCACGACGCCGCGGCTCGCCGCGATGCGCAGCTCAAGCTCCTCCTCCTTCGTGACGAAGAAGGGCGGGCCGGGCTCGTCGGCTTTCGCGAGTGGCTTCGCAGAAACCTTCGTGGCAGATGCCTTAGTGGCAGATGTCTTCGTGGCGGACGCCTTCGCGGGCGCCTTGCCGTTTCGGCGCTTCTTGCTCGCTTGGGTCATCTTCTGACTCCTCCGCTGCTGTCTGTGTGTGAGTTTCCGAAGTGCGTTGTTCTGCGTGTAGCGGCGTTAAGATACACGCGGGCGCGGCGGGTGGCAACACTTTCGCTGTCAAAGCGGCCGGGCCGCGTGCATAATGCGCGAAAACGTTTCGGGAGGGCGTGGCCGAGTGGACGCGAAGAGGCGCGCGGGCGAGAGGGCTGTCGAGTTCATAGAGGACGGGATGGCGGTCGGGCTCGGGACGGGCACGACCGCTTACTGGGCGGTGGCGCGTCTGGGCGAGCGCGTGCGCGCGGGCCTGCGCGTGCGCTGCGTGCCGACCTCGCGGCGGACTGAGGAGCAGGCGCGCGCGCTCGGCATCCCGCTCGTCGGGCTCGGCGAAGTTATAGAACTGGACATCGCCCTCGACGGCGCCGACGAGATCGGCCCCGGCCTCGCGCTCATCAAGGGCGGCGGCGGCGCGCTGCTGCGCGAGAAGCTCGTCGCCTCGGCCGCCCGCCGCTTTGTCGTCATCGCCGACGCGTCGAAGCGCGTCGAGCTGCTCGGGCGCTTCCCGCTGCCCGTCGAGGTCGTGCCCTTCGCGTGGGAGTTGACTGCGCGCCGCGTCGCGCCTGTAGTGAACGTGGAGCCCGCGCTCAGGCGCGACGAGCGGGGCGAGCCTTACATCACCGACAACGGCAACTTCATCCTCGACTGCCGCTGCGGCGAGATACATGACCCCGCGCGCACCGAGCGCGAGCTGAAGGCGCTGACCGGAGTCGTCGAGTGCGGACTCTTCGTCGGCATGGCCGACCTCGCCGTCGTCGCCACGGAAGAAGAGGTGGAGATTATCCGCCCTTCGTAGCGCAGAGCCCTCCGGCCTTCGTAACGCAAAACGCACAGAGACTCCGCAAAGAGCGTAAAGAGTTTCGTTAGCATCGCGCGCGTGCGCCCGAACACGACAACGCTTCTCACGGCTTACGCCCTCTTCGCGTCCTCAGCTTGGGCGCGCTCGCTCATCGGCTTCTTCATCACGCTCGGGCTCTTCGGCCCGTTCCTGCTCGAAGCACTCGACTCGTCCTTCTTCTACATCCCGCTGGCGAACGAGCTGCTCCTCTTCGCGCTCATCCACGGCGGCGGCGAATCCGCGCGCTGGATGTGGGTCGTCTACGCGCTGGCGGGCGCGGCCGGCACGGTGGCGGGCGTCGCGATGCTCGACCTCGTGATGCGGCGCGTGGGCGCGTCGGGCGTCGAGCGCGTGGCGGGGAAGAGGCGTTTCGAGAAGTTGAAGCAGAAGCTCGAACGGCACACGGGGCGTGTGGTCTTCGTCGCCTCGATGCTGCCGCCGCCGTTCCCCTTCCGCTTCACGATGATGACGGCGTCGGCCTTGCAGTGCGCGCGGCCGCGGATGCTCGCGGCGGTCTTCGCCGGGCGCGCGGTGCGCTTCGCCGCAGAGGCGCTGCTCATACTCTACTTCGGCCGGCGCTTCCTCGACTTTATGAACTCCGACGCCTTCTCCTACGTCATCTACGCCCTCACGCTCGTCGCCGTCGCGGGCAGCGCCTTCACCATCTACCGACTCTTCGCGCGGCCGCGCTCAGAGCCGGAAGGCAAAAGGCAAACTTCAAAAGGCAAAAGGCAAAAGTGAAGACGGGGAGCACGCTCCTCACCTTTCACCTTTGCCTTTAGAAGGTTGCCTTTTGCCTTTTGCCTTCACGTCAGTGTAGTCCGTCGCCGGAGGGGCCGCCGCGCGAGGCGTCGTGCTTGCCGAGCTTGGGGACGCTGCGCGCGGAGTTGTCTTTGCCCGTGCGTCGGTTCTTCTCGCTCCGCGCCTGACTCGGCGGGCCGGGCCGCACGCGCACCTGCCGCTCGTCGCCCTTGCCGGCCGTGTCCTTCTTCTTCGGCATCTCTCGCTCCTCCTGACGTTCACCGTCTTAGCCGCGGCGACTGACCGCCGCCTTCTTCGACGCCGCGCCCTCCCTCTTCCCGGCGGAGTTGTTTCCGCCCGCGCCCTGCATGGCGAGGCGGTCGCCGTGCTGGACGCCGTGTGTGCCCGCGGCCGAACGGTTCTTCTTCGGCGCGCGGACGCGTCGGCCAGAGGTGCTGACCGTCTCGACGAGCCCGTGCTCTTCGAGGCGGCGGTAGGCGTTGCGCACGATGTTGCGGCTGACGCCGAGTTGTTCTGCCAACGCGCGCTCGGAAGTGATGGCGTCGCCGCGCGTGAACTTGCCCGCGAGGATGGCGCTCGCTATCTGGTTGAAAATCTGCTGCGTCTTCGTCTCGTCCGACCCGGCGCGGATGTGTATGTTCAAGTCAGGCATGTTTCCCCCTTGCTCGTGACGGGTGACGGGTCTCGGGTGCCGGGTGCCGGTTTAAGAACTCGTTTCCCGGCACCCGGCACCTGACACCCGGCACCCTTTTAGAACCCTGTCGGGTAAGTTTCGGGTGGCTCTTCCGAGTCCCAGTGTGCGCCCGGTTCGAGCGGCTCGACGGCCGTCGTCTCGTCGAAGTGCAGCACGGCGTCGAACTGTTCGGCGAGGCGCGCGTGGAAGTAGTGGCTCAGGCGCTCTGTCTCGGGCCTGTAGATGACGCCGATGGCGCGCTCAAGCCGCGGCAGCCTGAGAAGGTTTCTCGTCTGTCCCTCTTCGCGCAGGTCGAGCATGAAGCGCCCGACGCCCGCCTCGTGGAAGAGCGCCTCGTAGCTGCCTTCGAGCGCGGGCCGCACGCGCTTGCGCCGGCCGGGCTCGTCCCAATCCGACGAAGCCGTCACAGACCCGCGGTGCGTCGTAAACCCGACGAGCAGACTCTCGCGCGCGTGCCGCTCGCGCACCAACTGCCCGACGTTCCACTCGCCCGACTGGCCCAGCTCGGTCGCGCGCGCGTCGCCGAGGTGCGAGTTGTGCTCCCAGACGGCGATGCGCGCCGCCGTGCCTTCCGACGAAAGGTGCGCGTCGAGCGCGTCCAGAGTCTCGGCCATGTGGCCGTCCCGCATGTTCCAAGACTCGACGCGCCCGCGGAACATCGAGCGGTAATACTCCTCGGCGTTCTTCACCAGCCGCGCGTTCTGCTCGGCGAAGAAGAACTCGTCGCGCGCGACTTGCCCGTCGCGGTTTGCCAGCTCGGCAGCGCGTCGGCGCAGCTCGACCAACTGCGCGACTACGCCCTGCTCGCAAGACTCTGCCGCGCCGTAGGCCGTGGCGTATGCGTAAGAGGTCGTGTCCTCGCCGAAGTGCTCGAAGCACGAATAACGATGGCGCGCGCGCCGCGCGGCGTCAGGGTCAACGCGTTCGAGGTAGCCGAGCACGGCCTCGATCGAAGTGTAGAGGCTGTAGAGGTCTAAGCCGTAGAAGCCCACGCGCGGCGCCGACGCGGGTAGCGCCTCGTTGTAGGCGCGCAGCCACTCGACGAACTCGACGACGACCGTGTTGCGCCACATCCACGTGGGGAAACGTTTGAAGCCGCCGAGCGCCGCGCGCGCGTCCGCGTCGTCCGAGCGCCCGCGCACGTAGCGGTTGACGCGGTACGCGTCGGGCCAGTCGGCCTCGACGGCGACGGCCGTGAAGCCCTTCTCCGCGATGAGCCGTTTGGTAATCTCCGCGCGCTCGCGGTAGAACTCGTGCGTCCCGTGCGAAGCCTCGCCGAGCAGCACGAAACGCGCGCCGCCCACCATCTCCAACAGCGCGTCGTAATCGTCGGGCGCGCCATCCAGAGGCCGCGCCGCCGAGCGCACAACCTCCGCCAGCCTTGTCGCCTTCGCCTCTGCCATTGTTAATAAGTGATGAGTGATGAGCGATGAGTGATAAGAAGGAAGCGCGGGGCTTGTCTTCACTTATCACTTATCACTCATCACTCATCACTTCCCCTTTAACTCCTGCCCGCGGCCCTCGAAGAACGGGTGGGCGTGGGCGTGTCGGGCGAGTCGGGCCGCGGCGACGCGGACGGGTCGCTTGTGGCCGTGATGTCGGGCGCGGGCGTCGGCAGCGGCACGTCGCTGAGCGAGCCGGTCGTGCCGCCCATCGCGGCATTGGCCCCGGCGACGGCGGCCGTGTCGAAGTCGGCCTGACGTGCGCGCACGCGCAGGTTGTTCTGGACGTGGTTGACGCCCGAGCACGACTCGCAAATCTCCTCTGCGAGACGCTTGGCGTAGCGGCTGTCAACGGTGCCGTCGAGGATGACTTCGCGTGCAACGACGCTGACCTCTATGTCCGAGGCGTCGAGCCAGTCGTTGTCGGCGAGACGCTCGCTCACGTCTTCGCGTATGCGGTCGTCGGAGCGCTGGTAGTTGCGCGGGCCGCGTCCGCGCTGGCCGCCCCCGCCGCGCGACGCGTGCCGTTCGTCTTCGTGGCGGCGACGGCCGCCGCTATCCCCACCGAACCACGAACGCAACTCTTCGGCGGCGCGATCCCACCAGCCGCCGCCCTCTTCGCGGCGCTCGTCGCGCCGATCGTACTCGCGCCCGCGGTAGTCGCCGCGCAGGTCGCGCGGGTCGTAGTCGTCGCGCCCGTACTCGTAGCCGCTGCTCCCGTAGAAGCGGCTCGTCGTGCGGCCGTAGTCGGTGTCGAAGGAGCGCACCTCGTCACTTTCACGTCCGCGCGCGCGCTCGTCGTCCGCGTCGCGCCGGTAGCCGCGCCCCTCGTCACGGCCGTAGGCGCGACCGTACTCGCGCGCCGAGTAGTCGCGCGAACCGTAATCGCGCGTGCCGTAGTCGCGCCCGTAGTCTTCGCCCGCGCGTCGGCGCGGAGAGTAATAACCGCCGCCGCCGCCTTCGCGGCCGTAGCGCGAGCCGCCGTACGGCGAAGAGTAGTCGCGCGAACTGTAGTCACGAGAACTGTCGCGGGAGCCGTAGTCGCGCGCCGAGTAGTCGCGGCCCCGTTCATTTCCGCGGCCGTACTGGTCGCCGCGGCCGTACTCGCCGCGCCCGCGCGCGTAACCGCGCGGCTGTGTGCCGTAGTCTGCGCGGCCGCCGTATTCGTCGTAGCCGCGCCCGCCCTCGCGCTCGAAATCTTCGGTGCGGTCTTCGTCCGAATCGCCGTAGCGCCCGAAGCCGCGGTCACCATAACGTGTAGACATTAAACCCTCCTCCTTCCGACGGCGGCGGGCTTCCTCTCAAGTCTGTTGAGAGGAGAGCCCGTAGCCGTTCACTTACTCTTGCTACTGCTCGCGCAGTCTTAATCCCTCTTCTGGTCGCCGCGGTCGCCTTGGCCCGCTTTGACCTCGGTCTTGGCGTGCTTCTTCACGTCCTGCGAGAGCGAGCGCCCCACGTCGTCCGACTCGTCGAAGCGGCCCTTCTCGTCGCGCCGCACGTAACGCTTGTCCGTGCCCGTGTCTATCAACTCGCGTTTCTTCTCGCTCATCTCTTCCCTCCTTGTTCCCCTCGTTATTTATGACTGACGAACGGCCGCCCGCGCTTCAGGCTCGCGCGCGGCGCGTCCGCCTTCCCTCCTCGAAAAGCTCGCGCGCCCTGTCGAAGACGCCTTCGAGTTTCTGGCGCTTCTTCAGCACAGGCGCGAAGAGGTCGCCCTTGCGCTCGACGCGCGCGCGCATGTTTTTGATGTGGAAGTCGGCGGTCTTTATCTTCATGCGCTCGACCTCCTTCCATTCGAGCGGCGCCGAGACGGTCGCGCCCGGCTTCGGCCGCACAGAGTAGGGCGCGACGACCGACTTGCCGCGCGCGTTCTGCATGTGGTCAACGTAGATCACGCGTGCGCCGCGTTTGCGCTTCGAGCGCTCGACCGTCGCCACGTCCCTGTGTTCACGCGCGACGACGGTCGCCACCTGTTCGGCCAGCTCCGCAATCTGCTCGTAAGTGTATTTAGGCTCGACGGGCACGTAGACGTGTATGCCGCGCGAGCCCGAAGTCTTCGGGTACGACTCAAGGCCGAGCCGTTCGAGCACGTCGCGCGTGGCCAGCGCCACGTCGCAGATGGTCTCGAACTCGACGCCCTCGCCGGGATCCATGTCGAAGACGAACCAGTCCGGATGCTCCAAATCTTCCACGCGCGAGTGCCACGGGTGGCGCTCGATGGCGCCGAGGTTCGCCATGTAGAGCAGCGTCGGCTCGCCCGTGCCGACGAGGTAGTCAACCTCGTGCCCGCCGCCGTCCTCGACTTCGAGCGCGACGGTGCGCGCGAACGCGGGCGCCTCGTTCACGTCGTGCTGGTGGAAGAAGGGGCCGCGGATGCCGGAAGGGTAGCGCTTCATTATCAGCGGCCGGTCTTTCAGATAAGGCAGGATGTACTTGGCAATCTCGTGGTAGTAACGCACGAGGTCGCCCTTCGTGTAGCCCTCGTCCGGCCAGTAGACGCGGTCGAGATTCGTCAGGTGCACGACCTCGCCCGCGACGCGCACGTTCAAGTCGCCTTCCAGCTTCTTCGCCTTCAGCGCGCGCCCCACGGCCACGGCCTTCCCGCCGCCCTTCGCCGTGTCGAACTTCCGCACGTGCCCTTTGCCCGCGACCTTCAGCGCACCCCCGCCTTCACTTTTGCCTTTTGCCTTTTGCCCTTTGCCTTTTGCCTTTCCCTTTATCGTCTCCTGCCCGTCCAAGGGCTTTCGCAGGCGAAGCTCCCAGCCGGCTTCGGCAAACTCGTCCGTGCGCTTGAAGAGCAGCCACTCGCCTTCGCGCCGCTTCATCTTGACGAGCGTAAACGCCCCGCGCAGCTTCTCGCCCTTCAGCTCGAAGTCGAGGCGCCCCTTCTTCAACTGCTCTTCCGCCGTCCCTTCGCCGAGCGCGCGGTAGGTGCCGCCGTCCCACTTCATGTGCTCGCCCGCGCCGTACTCGCCCTCGGGTATCAAACCCTCGAACTTCAGATACTCGACGGGGTGGTCTTCCGTCTCGACGGCGAGCCTCTTCTCGCTCGGGTCTAGCGAAGGCCCGCGCGGGACAGACCAAGACTTCAGCACGCCGCCGACTTCGAGCCGGAAGTCGAAGTGCAGCTTCGACGCGTGGTGCTCCTGCACGACGAATCGGTGCCGGTTCGTCTTCGACACGCTCCCGCGCGGCTCCGGCGTCCGGCGGAAGTCGCGCATCTTCCTGTATGTCTCAAGACCCATAACGGCTCAAAGCTTCTTCAGCTCGCGCTTCAAGAGCGCGAAGTCTTCCCTCACCTTCTCGCCCAAATCTTCCCTGTAGAAACGCACGGCCGGGTGGTAGCCGACGATGTAGCGACGGCCGTCACGTTCAATCGCCCTGCCGCGAAGCTCGCCCACGCTCTTCGCGCCGAGCACGGCCTTCGCCGAGACGCCGCCGAGCAGCATCACGAGCCGCGGGTTTATCAACTCGATCTGCTCGAACAGATAGTTTGAAGTGCACGTGCCAACCTCGATTGATTTCGGCGTGCGATTCTTCGGCGGGCGGCACTTGACCGTGTTCGTGATGAAGAAGTCCGCGCGGTCGAGCCCCGTCCCTTCGAGCACGTGGTCAAGATAACGTCCGGCGCTGCCGACGAACGGATGCCCCGACTCGTCCTCCTCCTTGCCCGGCGCCTCGCCGATAATCATCACGCGCGAAGTGTACTTGCCGTCTCCCGGTACAGCGTGTGTACGCGACTCGTGCAGGGGGCAGCGCGTGCAGACGCGTATCTGCGCCGCCAGCTCGTCCAATCTGCGAGCTTTTTTCGACTTCGCCAAGCCCACACCTCGATGGCACCAATCTCTCGCTTACAGGCTTGCAACTTGCATGCTCAAACGACGAAGCTCTCGAAGGCACTCCGTTTGTCAGGTGGCGTACAGGCAGTGAAATTCTCCGAACTCGCAGAGACCTACGAAAGCATCGGCCGTGCGAAGGGCGACCCCGCGCGCGTCTCCCTGCTCGCCGGACTCTTCCGCGACGCAGACGCGCGCACGCTCGAAGCCGCCTCGCACTTCACCCTGAGCGAGGTCGTTGACCCGCAGCTCTCCGACCGGCTCGGCATCGGCCCCGGCACACTTCGCTCCGTGCTCGCGCGCATGTTCGACCTTGAGCCCGCGGAGATTGACGACGAGGTCAAGCGCACGGGCGACATGAGCGAGGTCGTCGCCGCGCACGTCGGCGGCGCGGACACGCTCGAAGTGGACAAGCTCTGGCGGCGTACGAACCGCGCCATCGTCCGCGACGAGGACAGGGAAGGTTTGGTCGAGCACGTCTTCGGCAACACGACCGCGCTCGGCGCGAAGTACTTCACCCGAATGGTTCTCAACCAGATGCGCATCGGCGCCGGGCTCGGCACCATCGCGCGCGCGCTGGCCGCGGCCTTCGGCGTCGAGGCGTCGGCGGTCGAACACCTCTACGCGATGACGAACGACATCGGCCTCGCCGCCGCGCAGGCGCGCAAAGGGCAGAAGGCTCTGGCCCGCGCCGGGCTCACGCTCTTCCGCCCCTACCAGTTCATGAACGCGCAGAAGGTTGACCGGCCCGAAGAGATTTTCGAGAAGCTGAAGGGCAAGCGGATTATCTTCGAGGTGAAGTACGACGGCGCGCGCTTGCAGATTCACTTGAAGAGGGGGCGGCCGCCCGAAGTTCGCATGTACTCGCGACGCCTGAACGACGACACGGCCGCGATGCCTGACATCGTCGCCGCGTTAGGCCGTGCTTGGAAGGGCGGCGACGCCATCGTCGAGGGCGAAGCCGTCGCCTTCGACCCCGAGCTTAAAGAGAAGCAGCCTTTCCAGTCAGTCCTCATGCGCCTCGGCCGCGTCCACGGGATTGAAGAGAAGGCGCGCGAGATTCCGCTCGTCCTCTACCTCTTCGAGTGCGTCTACCACGACGGCGAGGATTTGATGAACGTCCCGCAGTCGGAGCGCCGCGCGCGCCTCGCCAAACTCTTCCGCCCGACCGACCGCGTGAAGATGACCGAGTCAATCGTGACCGACTCAATGGAAGAGCAGGCCGCCTTCTTCCGCCGCGCGATTGAAGAGGGTCACGAAGGGCTGATGGCGAAAGACCCCGACGCCACCTACACGCCCGGCCGCCGCGCCGAGAACTGGATGAAGCTCAAGCCCGCGTTCGAGACTCTCGACGTGGTCATCACCGGCGGCATCTGGGGCTCGGGCCGGAGGAAAGGATTGCTCTCAAGCCTCATCGTCGCCGTGCGCGACCGCGAGGAGTTCAAGACGGTCGGCAAGGTCGGCACGGGCTTTTCGGAAGATGCTTTGCGCGAGCTGACCGCGCGGCTCGAACCCAGCATCATCGCCACGCGCGGCCGCGACGTGGAGATCGAGCCCTCGCTCGTCATCGAGGTTGACTTTCAGGACATACAGAAGACCGCACGCTACCGCGCCGGCTACGCCCTGCGCATCCCCCGCTTCAAGCGCGTCCGCGACGACAAGAGCACGCGCGAGGCCGACGACCTCGCCCGCCTCAAGCGGCTCTACAAGCAGATGCACTGACGGGCGCTCAGTCTTCGCCTAAATCTATCAGCCATGAATCGTGGACGTGATGCTCGACGACGAGGCGGCTGAGGTTGAGCCAGCGCGCGACGCCGTCGAGGACGTTGGAGTCGGAGGTGACGGCGACGGCGTCCGAGTTGACGATGCTCCTGTCAGGGTTGAACTGTGTCTCGACCGACCACGGCCAGCCGCGTTCGGCGGCCAGTTCGCGGACGCGCGCGGCGAGGCGGCCGCTGTTGGAGACGGGGCTGTCGAAGAGCCAGAGCACCGACGCGGGGCCGAGCGCGGCGAGGGTTTCGCCCGCGAGCGTCACGGCGCGGTCGGTCTCTTCGACGGCGCGGTAGGAGCCGTGGACGGACGAGAGGTCGCGCACGCAGCCGTCGCGCCCGCGTACGAGGACGCCGCCCGAGAGCGCCGCTTCGAGTGTGATGACGAGGTTGAAGCCGTCCACGACGAGCGACGCGCCTTTGACCGTGTCTGCTTCGACGCGACTCTTCAGACGCCGCCCGCGGCCCTCGTCGGAGCAGGCGGCGCGCGCGACGGCGAGGCGCTGGCGCTCGCGCAGGTTGTGGCGGTCGCCGACGAGCTTGAGCGCGGACTTCGGCTGGTAGCCGCGTGTGAGGAGCCAAGACAGCTCGCTCGTCGCCGTGCGCAGCGCCGCGAGCCACGACTCGTCGAACAGACGCGCGTCCTCGGGGTGCGCGCCGCGGTGTCGTCGTCTGTCGGGGCTCACGCTCGGCCCTTTCTGAATCCGGTGCTCACGCTTTCACCCTTTCGGAATCTGCCGCCGGCCGCGCGCGCGTATAAGAGAGTGTCATGGCAGACTACAGTTTCATCACGCTCTGGCGTTTCCGCTCGCCGCTCAAGCCCGTGTGGGAGTTGGTCTACCGCTCGGAGGAGTGGCCCGCTTGGTGGCACGGCGTCGAGCGCGTCGAGCGTCTTGAGCCGGGCGACGCGGACGGCGTCGGCGCGCTCCAGCGCTACACTTGGAAGAGCAAGCTTCCCTACCGCCTCGCCTTCGACATGCGTCTGACGCGCGTCGAGCCGCACGCGCTCATCGAGGGCGAGGCCGTCGGCGAGCTGACCGGCCGCGGGCTCTGGCGCTTCACCGAGGAGGGCGGCGTGACGCGCGTCCAGTACGATTGGAACGTGCGGACGACGAAGCCTTGGATGAACCTGCTCGCGCCCGTCGCGCGTCCCGTCTTCAAGTGGAATCACGACGTGGTGATGAACTGGGGCGCCGAAGGCATCGCCCGCAAGCTCGGCGTCGAGCGGCTAAGCGTTCAAGAGAATTAACAGTCTACTTCGCCTTCCGTTTCTTCGCCGCACGCTTCTTCGCCGAAGGCTTCGGCCTGTCGTCTTCGCCTATCACCTCGGCCGTGTGGCCGTGGGCGGCGAAGTCGTCGGCGAGTTTCTGGAGGAGCCAGAGCGGGCGGCCCTCCTCCTCGCGCCCCTTCATCTTGAAGAGTCGCCAGCCGCCGCGCAGGCGCGTGCCTTCCAGATGGAAGCGGAGCGCGCCCTTGCGCCAGCCTTCGGCAGGGTCTTCGTCGGGCAGGAACGCGCCGATGTCCCAGCGGTAGACTCGGCCCGCGCCGTACGTGCCCTCGGGCAAAACGCCCTCGAACATCATGTAGGAGAGCGCGTGGTCTGGAACCTGCACCGCGAGCCGTTTCGCGGACGGGTCGAGCGAAGGCCCTTTGGGCACGGCCCACGATTTTAAAGTCCCGCCGATTTCGAGCCGGAAGTCCCAGTGCAGGCGACTTGCGTGATGCTCCTGCACGACGAACCTGAGCTTGCGCGTCATGCGTGTGATTGTGCCACAGACCGAGCCCCTTTGCCGTCAGGCGCCCGCGCCATCTCGTCCCGCGCCGAGTCCGCTTCGTCACACAACGCTTTCCAACCCGGCGGGGCGCGCTTATTCTCCCGCCTTGCGCCCCGCGGCGCCCCCGCGCCGCTAACGACTCACCGACAGCCAAGCGCCCCGACCGCGCCGTCTCGGGCGGAGACGGCGGCGGGCGCAGGTGTGTGGTCTGGTCGGGTCGCCGGGTCGGCCCGCCCCCGGCGCGAGGGTTCTCGACGGGAGAAGGGCGCGCAGGGTTTTCGACGAAGAAGGGCGTGTAAGGAACCCCCCGATGACTGACGCGACGATTCTGGAAGGCGTGCGGCTGCCGGCCGGCGAGCCCGGCAGCCCGCGGCTCTGGCAGCGGCCTTGGGCGCGCGTGGCGATCATCTTCGCCGTCTGGACGGCCCTCGCGTTCTTCTTCACGGGACAGCTCTACTACTCAAGGCTCCTCAGCGAGAGGCCGCTGACGTGGCGCGAGGCCGCCTCCTCGCAGTTCATCTACCCGTACCTCTGGGCGCTCGGGACAGTCTTGGTGCTCTGGCTCGCCAACCGTTTTCCGGTGGAGGAGGGGGCGCCGTGGCTGCGCCACCTCCTCCTGCACATCATCTTCGCCACGGCCTTCGTCGTCGTCATCACCGGCTCTTTCCAGATTATCTACTACTTCATCTTCCTCAACGGCCCCGGCAAGCACTACGAGCCGTGGTCTACGCTTCAGTGGATTATTTACAACTCTTCGGAGAACTACGGCATTTACGGCCTCGTGCTGCTGCTCAATCAGGTCTTCCGCTACTACCGGCGCTTCCGCGAGGGCGAGCTGCGCGCCTCAAGGCTTCAGACGCAGTTGACGCAGGCGCAGCTCGAAGCCCTCAAGATGCAGCTCCACCCGCACTTCCTCTTCAACACGCTCCACTCCATCTCGGCGCTCGTCCACTCGAACCCGGACGCGGCCGACAAGATGATCGCGCGGCTCGGAGACTTCCTCCGCCTGACGCTCGAAAACTCAGGCGCGGCGGAAGTCTCGCTCCAAAAAGAGCTTGAGTTCCTGACCTGTTACCTCGAAATCGAGCGCGTGCGCTTTCAGGATAGACTCACCACCAGCCTCGAAGTCGAGCCCAACACCCTCGACTCCCCCGTCCCCAACCTCATCCTTCAGCCCATCGTCGAGAACGCCCTGCGCCACGGCGTCGCGCAGTCTTCGGCCCCCGGCCGCGTCGAGATTTCGGCGAAACGCGAGAACGGCTCACTTCGTATAGAGGTGCGGGACAACGGGCCGGGCCTAAACGGCGTCACAGCGTCACGGGAAGTTTTCAAGGGGGGTGTCGGGCTCTCGAACACGCGGGCGCGCCTCGAACAGCTCTACGGCGAGTCGCACCGCTTCGAGATGTCGGACGCGGCCGACGGCGGGCTGCTCGTGACCCTGATCATCCCGGCCCGCGCGGAGGCGGCCGACTGAATTTCCCGGCTCCATCCGAATTTTCTGAAACCCGAACGCGTTTTTTGCCATAAACAGTTCCGGGGCGGTGTTTCTTTTTTAAGCCGCTTCACGGAACTTCGACGTGCTTCCGCGCGTGTACCGGTGGGGGCGCGACAGTTTCCGGAACCGGCTGCAAGCGGGTGGCGAATA
>DATFHD010000128.1:0-4593 GCA_035248785.1 Pyrinomonadaceae bacterium
CGCGACGGCTTCTACCTCCCCGCCGTCTCGATTCAAGACCGGCCCCGCTTCCCGTGGCGCGGCCTGCTCATAGACATCGGCCGCCACTTCGAGCCGATGGAGGTCATCAAGCGCAACCTCGACGCGATGGCCTCAGTCAAGTTGAACGTCCTGCACTGGCACCTCACCGAAGACCAAGGTTTTAGAATTGAGAGCAAGAAGTTCCCGCGTCTCCACCAGATGGGCTCGGACGGCAACTTCTACACGCAGGAGCAGGCGCGCGAGGTGATCGCTTACGCGGCCGAGCGCGGGATACGGGTCGTGCCGGAGTTCGACATGCCGGGCCACGCGACCTCGTGGCTCGTCGGGCACCCGGAACTCGGCAGCCAGCCGGGGCCGTACGCGATTGAGCGCCGGCCCGGCATCTTCGACCCGTCGCTCGACCCGACGCGCGAGGAGACGTACAAGTTCCTCGACGCTTTCTTAGGCGAGATGGCCGCGCTCTTTCCGGACGCGTACATGCACATCGGCGGCGACGAGAACACGGGCAAGCAGTGGGACGCCAACCCGAAGATACAAGCCTTCATGAAAGAGAAAGGCATCAAGGACAACCACGCCCTTCAAACTTACTTCAACCAGCGGCTCCTCAAAATCCTACAGAAGCACGGCAAGCGGATGATGGGGTGGGACGAAATCTTCCAGCCCGACCTTCCCAAAGATGTCGTCATCCACTCTTGGCGCGGGCAGAAGGCGCTGGCGGAGGCGGCGCGCAAGGGCTACGACGGCGTGCTCTCGAACGGCTTCTACATAGACCTCTCCTTCCCCGCGTCTGACCACTACCTCAACGACCCCCTGCCCGAAGGGAACGGTTTGAGCGACACGGAGGCGGCGCACGTCCTCGGCGGCGAGGCGACGATGTGGGGCGAGTGGGTGACGCCCGAGACGATTGACTCGCGCATCTGGCCGCGCACGGCCGCCATCGCCGAACGTCTCTGGTCGCCGCGTGACGTGAGGGACGTAGACGACATGTACCGCCGCCTCGCCGTCATCAGCGTCAGGCTTGAAGAACTCGGGCTCACGCACGAGAAGAATCAGGCGATGATGCTGCGGCGTCTGGCGGGCGGCGCGTACCCGCCCGCGTTGGAGACGCTCGCGCAGGTGGTCGAACCCGTCAAGGAGTACAGGCGTTACCAGCAGCGCCCGCAGACGATGC
This sequence comes from Pyrinomonadaceae bacterium, assembly GCA_035248785.1. Taxonomy (GTDB): domain Bacteria; phylum Acidobacteriota; class Blastocatellia; order Pyrinomonadales; family Pyrinomonadaceae; genus QHXN01. The sequence continues at coordinate 1,193 of DATFHD010000128.1, forward strand.
TCTCGCCTTTGACGGGATTGATTGACGCGGCGCGGCCCGACGCCGAAGGCGCGCGCAGCTTCACGCGCAGGGTCAACCTCATCCTCTCCGACGCGCCGCGCTTCGCGCTGCACTTCAGTACGCTGCGCGACACGCTCACGTCTTGGCGCGACGCCGGGCCGGTGCTCGAAGCCTTGATAGACCGCTCGCCCGCGCTCGCAGAGGCGCGGCCGCTCGCGCGCGACCTGTCATCGGCCGGGACGATAGGGCTCGAAGCGCTCTCCTACATACAGCAGGGCGTCGCGCCCACAGCCGAGTGGCGCGACAAGTCGCTGGCCTCGCTTGACGAGATCGCGAAGCCGAAGGCCGCGCTCGAATTCCCCTTCGTCCAGAGCCTGCGCGAGCTGGTCGTCGCCGCCTACGAACAGCCGCAGCTTAAAACCTCCGCGCCGGCCGACTGGCGCAAACGCGTCCGCGAGCTCGCCGCGCCGCCGAAGCCGGGCGGGGGCGGACAGTAACAAGCATCTTGAGAGTAATGCTGATAGAACTTCAACGCAGAGACATCCTCCGTTCTACACAAAGCCGAAGTCATAAGGAACAAGCCATGAGAAAGCTCCTGTGCACGACAGTCGTCTTCGTCTCACTCCTACTCAACTTCGTTCCCGCCGCGCGCGCGCAGACCAATACGGCGCCGCCGGACACGGACGCGCGCGTCGAGGCGCTGCTCAAGCAGATGACGCTCGAAGAGAAGATAGACCTGCTCGGCGGGACGGACGGCTTCTTCGTCCGCGGCATCGAGCGTTTGAAGCTCCCGCGCCTGAAGATGGCGGACGGGCCGATGGGCGTGCGCAACTTCGGCCCCGCGACGGCGATGGCCGGCGGCGTCGGGCTCGCCGCGACTTGGAACCCGCAGCTCGCCGAGCGCGTCGGCACAGAGATCGGCCGCGACGCGCGCGCCAAGGGCGTACACTTCCTCCTCGGCCCCGGCGTCAACATCTACCGCTCGCCCACGAACGGCCGCAACTTCGAGTACTTCGGCGAAGACCCCTTCCTCGCCTCGCGCATCGTGGTCGGCTACGTCAGAGGGGTTCAGAGTCAGGGCGTCTCGGCCACCGTCAAGCACTACGCGGCGAACAACTCGGAGTTCGACCGCCACAACACGGACTCGGTCGTTGACGAGCGTACGCTGCGCGAAATCTACCTGCCCGCCTTCGAGGCGGCCGTGCGCGAGGCGCGCGTCGGCGCGATGATGGACTCGTACAACCTTCTCAACGGCGAGCACGCTTCGCAGAATCATCATCTGCTCACCGACATCGCGCGCACAGACTGGGGCTTCGACGGGCTGATGATGTCCGACTGGTTCGCGACCTACGACGGCGTCGCGGCCGTCAACGCCGGGCAGGACTTGGAGATGCCCGGCCCCGCGTTCATGAACCGCAAGACGCTCTTGCCCGCCATCGAGCAGGGCAAGGTCTCGGTCGCGACGATTGACGAGCACGTCCGCCGCATCCTGCGCACGGCCGCGCGCTTCGGCTGGCTCGACCGCGAACAGTTGGACACGACCATCCCGCGCTTCAACCAGCAGGGCCGGCAGGCCGCGCTTCAGGCCGCGCGAGAGGGCGCCGTGCTGTTGAAGAACGACGGCGGCCTGCTTCCCCTCGATAAGAAGAGATTGAAGTCCGTCCTCGTCGTCGGCCCGGACGCATACCCGGCCGTGCCGGTCGGTGGCGGCAGCGCGCGCGTCGAGCCGTTCGTCGCCGTCAGCTTCATGGAGGGCTTGAGCGACGCGCTCGGCTCGACGGCCTCTGTGCTCTACCAGCGCGGCATCCCGACGCTCTCCGAGATGGCGCAGGCGACGAGGTTCACGACCGCCGCGACCGAAGGTAAGCCCGGGCTCAACGCCGAGTTCTTCAAGACCGAAGACCTGCAAGGCACGCCCGTCGTCACGCGCACGGAGCCGAGCATCAGTTACGGCGAGCGCGCGTGGGGCGCGCCGGCTGGATTTCCGGAGGGGACGCTTTCGAGCCGCTGGACGGGCTACTACACGCCCGAGGCGGCCGGCGACTTCAACGTCTTCGTCCAGTCAACGGGCGAGGACGGCGGCTTCTACCGTCTCTACGTTGACGACAAACTCGTCTTCGACAACTGGAAGACGACGCACGCGCTCGCCGCGTCGGCGACGCTCCCGCTCGACGCGCGCCCGCACAAGGTCGTGCTCGAACAGCACGGCCGCTCGGGCTGGCTCGGCGCGAAGCTGCGGCTCGGCATCCTTCGGCCCGGCGCGGCCGTCCCCGACGGCCTGAAGCAGATGGCGTCGAAGGCGGACGCCGTGGTCGTCGCCGTCGGCTTCGACGCCGAGACCGAGAGCGAGGGCGCCGACCGAAGCTTTGCGCTCCCGCCCGGGCAGGACGACCTGATACGCGAGATGGCCGCGGCGAACAAGAACACCATCGTCGTCGTCACCTCTGGCGGCGGCGTGGACATGACGGGCTGGGTAGACCGCGTGCCCGCGTTAGTTCAGGCTTGGTATCCGGGGCAGGAGGGCGGGACGGCGCTGGCCGAGATTCTGCTCGGCGACGTGAACCCTTCGGGGCGCCTGCCCGTCACGTTCGAGCGGCGATGGGAGGACAACCCCGTCCACGCGAGCTACTACCCCGCGTCCGACGAGAACAAGCGGGTCGAGTACAAGGAGGGCGTCTTCGTCGGCTATCGCGGGTACGAGAAGGCGGGCACGAAGCCGCTCTTCCCCTTCGGCTACGGGCTCTCGTACACGACCTTCAAGTACGACAACCTGAAGGTGACGCCCGCGCCCGTGAGGGACGAGACGGGCGGGCAGTTCTTCGATGTCTCCTTTGACGTGAAGAACACAGGCGCGCGCGAGGGCTCGGACGTGGCGCAGGTCTACGTCGGCGACACGCACTCGAAGGTGCCGCGCCCTCTGAAGGAGTTGAAGGGTTTTACGAAAGTTCACCTGCGCCCCGGCGAGACGCAGCACGTCACCGTACGCCTCGGCGGCCGCTCCTTCTCCTACTACGATGTCGAAGCCAAGCGCTGGCGCACAGACCCCGGCGACTTCGACATCCTCGTCGGCCGCTCCTCGGACGAGATCGTGCTCCGAGGCAAGGCGACGGTGGGACGTTAAGCAGCCGCCGGAGGCGGCGGCAGAATAAAGCCCGGGGTGTTAACCCCGGGTTACGGGATGTTAACCCCGGGTCAGCGTTGATAAAGAAGACGGAGCCCCGGAGGGGCGACAGACGTTGCGTGAGCACGGCTCTCATGCCCGACCTCTGTCGCCCCTCCGGGGCTCCGTCGTTTCTATGCCGCTCGTTACCCGGCGTTGCGCTGCGCTCCACGCCGGGCTTTATGCTGCCCGCCCGCTCCGCGGGCTCGTCGCGCATTAAATCCCGGCGGGCGTCTATGTC
>DATFHD010000129.1:0-4387 GCA_035248785.1 Pyrinomonadaceae bacterium
TTTAAGGGTTCATTCTCCCCCGCGCGCCCGTTCGGCGGCCGCCGTAATTCATTAAAGCACGGAGAAAAAAGAGAGATGAGAATTAAGGGTACGAGGAAGTTTGCGTGCGGCCTTGCTTTGGCCGCCACGTTCGCGCTGGCGGGCACGGCCGCGCTCGCGCAGCAGACGGGCGCGGGGCAGGGAGACGCGCCGCGCGCCGAAGGCCAGTGGGGTCACGGTGGCGGGCGCATGGGGCGCCGCGGCGGCGGCGAGTTCGACGGCCCGTTCGGGCAGTTGAACCTGACCGACGCGCAGAAGGAGCAGATGCGCCAGATCGCCGAGCGCTACCGCCAGACCTTCGCGGCGCAGCGCGGGCAGCGCGGCGAGCGCCGCGGCGGCGGCTACGACCCGCTCGCGGGCGGGGCGTTCGACGAGGCGGCCGTCCGCGCGGCCGCGCAGGCGCGCGCCAACGCCGAGGTCGAGCGCGAGGTGGCGCGGGCGCGTATGATGTACGAGATGTACAACGTGCTGACGGCCGAGCAGAAGGCGCAGCTTCAGACGCTCCGCCAGCAGCGCCGCGACGAGTTTCAGCAGCGCCGTCAGGAGTTCCGCACGCGCCGCGGCGCGGGACAGGGGACGCAGCTTCAGTAGGACGGCGGGCTTCAACCCGAGCCGACGGGGTGGCAGTCCTGTTTCGACAGGGCTGCCACTTTCTTTTTCAAGGCTCAGATGGGATAGTTATCGCCTTCCCCTGTTTCTCTTGCGCGGCGTATGGACGTGACGGCGGACAAACTCGAACACGCGCCGCCGGGCGCGGCGGAGGGGCGCGAGGACGCGGCGCTCGCCGACGCCGCGCGCGCGGGCGACGAGCGCGCCTTCGAGGAGCTTTTCCTGCGCCACCGCCGCCGCGTCGCGCTCATCGCCTCGCGCTTCTTCCGCCGCCGCGAGCAGATCGAGGAGGTCGTGCAGGAGACCTTCACGAAAGCCTTCTTCGCGCTCGGCGAGTTCTCGAACCGGCAGGGCGGCTCGTTCGCCGCTTGGCTGGCGCGCATCGCCTTCAACGCCTGCTACGACGAGCTGCGGCGTCAGAAGCGCCGGCCCGAGCCCGCGTCGCTGAGCGAGGTGACCGAGGAGGAGGCTTCGCGCCTGCGCGAGCGTCTGCGCGAAGAGGGCGGGGCGGAGTCGGCCGCCGTCACGCGCGACTTGGCCTCGAAACTGCTCGCGCGCCTGAGCCCGGAAGACCGCCTCGTCCTCGTCATGCTCGACGCCGAGGGACTTTCGGTCGCCGAAATCGCGGGGCTTCTGGGCTGGTCTGAGTCGAAAGTCAAAGTCCGCGCCCACCGCGCGCGGGCCTCCTTGCGCCGCGTCTTGGAGAGGTTCCTGTAACCGTCGCGCGGGCGGTTGCGTTTATAAGGTTGAGGCCGCGGGAAGTTTTTTTAAGCCCACAGGGGCGGCGATTCCGGGCGGCCGCTCACCGGAAAGCAGGTGAAGGAAATGGCAGGCGAAAAACAGGCGGACGCACGCGACGCGCGGCTCGAAAGGCTGGCGCGCGAGGTCGTCCGCGCCTCCGGGGCGGAGGAGCAGGAGGCTTCGGCGGCCGCCGCGTCGCCCTTCCTCTACGCGCGCGTGCGCGCCTCGATTGAGGCCGAGCGGCGTCGGCGCGAGGAGGGCGAAGGCTGGCTCGCGCTCTTCGCGGTGGCTTGGCGCGCGGTGCCGGCGCTCGCGCTGGTGGCCGTCTTCGCGCTGGCGCTCTTCCTCTCGGCGGGCGCGGGCGAGGCGGGCGCGGCCACGGCCGACGAGGCGCTGATAGGCGACCGCGAGGCCGACATCGAGCAGGTCGTCTTCGCCGAAACGCGCGCGCCTTCGAGCGACGAAGTGCTCTCGAACATCGTCGGGATTGACGAAAGGACGGACGAGCGCCCCGCCGGAAGGGAGGCCGCGCGATGAGGCCCACGGGCTCCGCACGTCTGAAGCTCTGGCTCGCGGTCGTCGCCGTCTTCGCGCTCGGCGGCGTGACCGGCGCACTGCTCGACAGCGCGTACCGCCTGCGCGCGGGCGCCGCGCGCACCGAATCGCGCGGACGACGCAACCCCGAAGAGGTCTTCGAGCGCATGCGCCGCGACCTTCAACTGACAGACAGCCAAGCGGCCGAGGTGCGCAAGATTCTGGAACAGACGCGCGGCGACTACCGCGCGCTCCGCGCCGAGGCCCGCCCGCGCTTCGACTCCATACGACAGTCGGCGCGCACGCGCATACGCGCCCTCCTCACCCCCGAACAGCAGCAACGCTTCGACGCCAAAGTCGCCGAACTCGACGCCCGCCGCGCCGAAGAGGAAAAGTAGACAGTAGACAGTAGTCAGTAGTCAGTAGAAAAGCCTCGGCGGGTATTGCGGATTTAAAATCCGACGCCCGCCGAATTTGTTTTCCTACTGGCTACTGTCTACTGACTACTGTCTACTCCCTAATGGTCAGCAACCAAGTGCGTGACGACGGGCGGGGCGTCGCCGAGGTGGAAGGAGCGTACGTGCTCGTTGACGGCGAGGTCTTCCTTCGTGACGCGCGCGTGCTGGCGCATGTGCTCGGCCCAAGATTCGACGAGGAAGGTTTCGAGGTAGCGGCCGGGGCGCGCAGTGTCGGCGAAGAGTCCCCACCGCAACGCGCCGTCGCGCCGAAGTATCCGCTTCATCTCCTGCATCGCGCGCGCGAACTCTTCGGCGCGCGCCGGGTTGATCAGGTATTCGACCGTCACCAGCACGGGGCCGCGATCCGGGTGCGGCTCGTAGACGAACGTCGGCTCAGACCAGTGCAGCGACGGGTTGAGGTCGAGCCCTTCGCCGCCGCGCAAAGGGAAGAGCGGCGTGGCCGCGAGCCCGACGACGAGCGCCGACGCCGCGGCGAGCAGTGCCGTCGCGATGCCGACGTGCTCGGCCACAGTCCCCCACGCGGCGCTGCCCGCGGCGAGCGAGCCGAAGAAGACGAGCAGGTATAAAGCCAGCGCGCGTGCGCGCACCCACTCGGGCACGACCGTCTGCACGCTGATGTTGAAGCTCGACATCGTAGTCATCCAAGCCACCCCGCCCGCCAGCATCGCCGCGCAGAGCAGCCAGTAGACGCGCACGTACGCCAGCGCCAACGTCGCGCCCGCGAAGACGACCGTCCCCAGCACGACCAGCAGATTCACCGAGACCGACGCACGCGCGCGCGGCAGCACCACGGCGCCGACAATCGCGCCGGCGCCCAGTCCGCCCAACATGACGCCGTAGCCGAAGGCGCCGAGCCCCATCTGCGTCCGCGCCACCAGCGGCAGCATCGCCCACAGCGCGCTCGCGCAGAGCGCGAAGACGCCCGTCCGCACGAGCACGTTGCGAAGCTCGGGCGCGTGGCGCGTGTAGCGCAGCCCCGCACGCATCGCGCCGAGCACGCGCTCGGTCGGCGAGATGCTTTCGGCCCGCTCGCGCCGCCAGCGGTAGAGGACGATGATGATGCCGACGAACGAGAACGAGTTGAGCAGGAAGACCGCCCACGAGCCAAGCGCCGCGACGACCACCCCGCCGAGCGCGGGGCCGACGGCGCGAGCGATGTTAAAGGCGACGCTGTTGAGCGAGACTGCGTGAGGGAGTTCTTCACGCCCGACCAGCTCGGGCACGATGGCCTGCCACGCGGGCGCGTTCATCGCGGCGCCGAGTCCGAGCGCGAAGGTGAGCAGCAGCAGGACTGTCGGCGTCGTTATCCCGGCGATGGTCGAGACGGCGAGGCCGACCGCCGCGACGAGCATCCACGTTTGAGAGAAGATAAGGAGTCGCCGCCGGTCAACGATGTCGGCGAGAGCGCCCGCGGGGAGCGCGAGCAGGAAGGTCGGCGAGGTCTCGGCCGTCTGCATCAGCGCGACCATGATGGGCGTCGGCGCCAGTGTGGTCATCAGCCACTCGGCGCCGACGTTGTGCATCCACGTCCCGACGTTCGACGCCACCGCCGCCACCCACAGCGCGCGGAAGAGCGGACGCCGCAGCGGCGCCCATGCTGAGTTCCCCTTTTCACCCATCGTGCTTTTGCACAAAGGGTCGCACCCGCCGCCCCGCACGGTCAAGCGAGGAATAGTAGGCAGCAGGCAGTCAGACATTGGAGGGGCGTGAGGATTCGGCGGGCGCGGAGCCCCGACAGGGGCGGCAGAATAAAGCCCGGGGGTTAACCCCGGGTCAGCGCGTTGATAAATGAAGACGGAGCCCCGGAGGGGCGACAGACGTTGCGTGAGCACGGCTCTCATGCTCGACCTCTGTCGCCCCTCCGGGGCTCCGTCGTTTCTATGCCGCTCGTTACCCGGCGTTGCGCTGCGCTCCACGCCGGGCTTTATGCTGCCCGCCCGCTCCGCGGGCTCGTCGCGCATTAAATCCCGGCGGGCGTCTATGTC
>DATFHD010000130.1:0-29195 GCA_035248785.1 Pyrinomonadaceae bacterium
CTCGGGCGAAGGCGTGAGTTCGGGCGAAGGCGTCGGCGCGGGCACGGCCGCAGGCGGCGGTACGGGGAAGGGGCGCGGCCTCGGCGGCCAGCAACTCTACGCGCCGCAGCCGGTCTACCCGGAGATTGCGAAGGCCGCGCACGCCGAAGGCACGGTCAGCGTGAAGATCGAGGTGGACGAGGATGGGAACGTCATCGCGGCGCGCGCCGTCTCGGGCCACCCGCTGCTGCAATCGGCCGCGGTGGACGCCGCGCGCGCGGCGAAGTTCAAGCCGACCGTCGTTAACGGCAAGCCGGTGAGAGTCGAAGGCGTCATCTCCTACACCTTCAAGCTCGACAAGTAGGCACGCCGGAAGGAAGTTCACCACAGAGACACGGCTTTAAGAATTTGAGATTTCAAATTTGAGATTTCAAATTAGCTGAGTCTCTGTGGTGAACTGTTTTTACCGAACCCGGCCGCGTGTAGAATGGCGCCATGTCCACGCACAGGCTGAGGGTGCGCTCGCGCGGGCGCGAGGAGCTGGTCGAGTTCACCGACGAAGTCCGGCGCGCGCTGCGCGAGTCGGGCGCGCGCGAGGGCGTCTGCGTGCTCTTCGTGCGCCACACGACCGCCGGCCTGACGGTCAACGAGAACGCCGACCCGGATGTCCCGCGCGACATGCTCCACTGCCTTCGCACGCTCATCCCGCAGCACGGCATGGGCTTCCGCCACGGCGAAGAGAACTCCGACGCGCACATCAAGGCCACGCTCACGGGCCCCTCCGTCAACGTCCCCTTCGCCGACGGCGAACTGCTCCTCGGCCGCTGGCAGGGAATTTTCCTCTGCGAGTTCGACGGCCCGCGCGAGCGCGAAGTGGTCATGACGATAATGTCCGCCGGGCGTTGAGCATTTCACAGCCGATCAATAGCCCGCATCCGACCGCAAATCGCTTTCAAGAATGAATAGACCTTGCCGCCGCGATGGATTCGCCACGCGCGCGTGCCTTATACTCCGCCGAACATCGAACCGGTGAGGTGCGCTGCGTGAAGGTTTACGAAGGCTACTCGTCTTCGCCCGACGGGTGGAACGTCTCTTCAACCTTGGAGCTGGAAGACGACGGACGGTTCTCCTACTCGGAAGGGTGGACGGACTACACCAGCGCCAGCCTCTCGGGCGGGGCCGGTGGCACTTGGCGGCGGGACGAGGGGGGCATCGTCTTCCTCACCGAGCGGATATACGACCCGATATATTTCCCTTGGGTGCTGGGCGGAGAGGTGAGCGCGGTCGTGCGCGACGGCGACCTCGACTTCGGGCGCGGTTGGAAGCTGAGCCCGCCGCCGACTCCTACGCAACCGCCGAAGCCGCCCGAACGGCCGCGAGCGTCTGACGCCGAAGCGGCCGAACCTTCTCCCAAGCCGCCTGTCACATCTTCAAAGCCGGCTGTCACGCCGACCGCCAAGCCGAACGTCGCGCGGGCCGTCGGGCCGCCGTCGAAGCCTCCCGCGCCTTCAACCGCCAGAGCCCCGGCCGCGCCGTTCGAGCCGCGCGCGCCCTCGCCCGAGTTGGCCGCGCTCCTACGCCGCTGGGTTGACGAGCTGCCGACGGAAGGATGGCCGGGGAACTACATCAACCGCCTCTGCAAAGAGAACGACGCCATCCCGCTCGACTGCACGGAGATATATCTGTGGGCGCTGCGGACGGACGGCCAAGTCCTGTGCATTGACCACGAGTCGTTCGCGCAGCGCGCCGAGCCGGAGGAGAACGCCGAGATCGCGTACGGCAGAATAGCTATGGTGGCGAAGGAGCACCCCGAACTGTGGGAGCTGCTCCCGCCCGAACGTCGGGCCGGCGGAGCCGACGAGTAAAGCAGAGCCGACGAATAAAGCAGACTAGCGTAAACGCGGAGGTGTTACGGATGAGCACGGGAGAATACTACAACCGGCCTGCCGCCGACTGGGCGAGGCACAACATCACGGGCCGCGTGGAGGTGAAGCTGCTCTTCAGCTCCACGGCGGGTCGAATCTTCATCTACGCGCTCCTGTTCTGCGTGCCGGGGTTCTTCCTCGTCCTCGGCCTCGTCCTGCTCGCGCTGGGTGCGAAGGCCAAGGACGGCGTCGGCGCGGCGTTCTTCTTCGGGTTCCTCATCTCGATACCCTGCGTCGTCATCGTGCTGCTCGGCGCGTACGTGCGGCGGGGTTTGGCCAAGTCGCTCGACGCCGAGGGCGTCAGCGGGTCTTTCGGGCAGAGGTTCCTCTGGGGGAAGCTCTACTACGTTGACCACGTCTCGAAGTACACGAGGGCGGGCCGCGTGACCCGAAAGGTCAAAGACAACCAGCTCGAACTGGTCTTCGAGGGCGGCAAGCTCATCATCGCGCCCATGATTCACGGCCGCGCGGAGATATGGCAACTGATTAACGCCATGCCGGTCGAGGTCAGGGACGACGGCGTCCCGAGGGCGGCCCAGAGCAGTCCCGAGCAGCAGTTGATGGCCTTCCTCAATTCGCTCGACGCGCCGCGCAGACAGGGCGAGTGACGTGTGCGCTCTACTCAAGCCTCACCACGCGCGCGACCAGCGCGGGCCTTCGTGCGAGTCGTCGCGCAGACGCGTGTCGAGGCCGGCGCGCAGTTCCAGCAGGCGGCCCATGAGCCAGAGCAGGTCGGAGAGGCGGTTAAGGTAGGGAACGACGTGCGCGTTGAGTTCGGCGCCGGTCTCCGCGAGACGTACGACGGCGCGCTCGGCGCGGCGGCAGACGGTGCGCGCCACGTCGAAGGCTGCCGCGGCCGGGTGGTCGCCGGGCAGAGACCAGTCGGAGAGTATGCCTTCGGTGGCCTCGATGCGCGTGACGTGTTCGGTGAGCGCTTCGACCATCTCGGGCGTGACGTAGGTCGTCGTCGCTTCCTGCCCGCCGGCCGGGCTGGCGATTGCCCCGGCGACGACGAACAGCTCGCGCTGCACGCCCTTCGTCAGTTCGTTCACCTCCGCGTCGCCGCAGATCGAGCGCGCGAACCCCATCGCCGCGCCCAACTCGTCCACAGTCCCGTAAGCCTCCACCCGCACGTCCGCCTTCGACACGCGCGCCCCGCCGATCAGCCCCGTGTCTCCCTTGTCGCCGTGCTTCGTCGCGATACTCATTGAGCACTCCTTCGGAGTGCAGAGGTTAGAGGTTAGAGGTTGGAGGTTAGTAGTTGCGCTTAGCGCGCCGCCCGCGTCAAATGACGACTGCCGACATCGTTTCTACTAACCTCTACCCTCTAACCTCTAACCTCTGCCTCACATCTGCGTGTAACGCTGCTGCCTTCTCAAGAGCCAGAGGAAGACTGGGCCGCCCGCGAGCGCGGTGATGGCGCCGACGGGCAGTTCGCCCGCGCCGAAGGCCGTGCGCGCTGCGGCGTCCGCGAGCATCAGGAAGGCCGCGCCCGTCACGAACGAGCAGGGCAGCACGACGCGCACGTCCTCGCCGAACAGTAGCCGCACGGCGTGCGGCACAATCAACCCCACGAAGCCGATGGTGCCGCCGACCGCGACCGTCACGCCGACTATCAGAGACGAGGCGACGTAGACGAGTCGCTCGGTTCGCCGCACGTCAACCCCGAGGCTCTGCGCCGTCTCCTCGTCCACGGCCAGCAGGTGCAGATCGCGCGCGACCCAGAGCAGCACCAACCAGCCGGGCAAGAGGAAGACGAGCATGCGCCAGACAAGGTCGAAGCCGACCACGTCGAGGCTGCCGATCATCCAGCGCAGTATTTGCAGCGCGCGCGAGTAGTCTGCGAAGTACTGTATGACGACGACGCCTGCCGCCGCCACCGTGTTTGTCACCACGCCCGCCAGCAGCAGCGCGCCCGGCAGCACGGTCGCGCCCGACCGCGCCAGCCTGTAGACGACCGCCACGCTCAGGCACGCGCCGATAAAGGCCGCGACGAAGACGACCGGCAGCCCCGCCACGCGCGAGCCCGCGCCGAACGCGATGGCCACGCTCGCGCCAAGGGCGCCTCCGCCCGAGACGCCGAGCGTCAAGGGCTCTGCCAGAGGGTTTCGGAACATCGCCTGCAAAGCCGCCCCGACCGCTCCGAGCGAAGCCCCGACCACGCCCGCCATCACCACGCGCGGCAGACGCAGCCCGAAGAAGATGAGACGCGCTCGCTCGTCCCTTTGCAGTTCCAGAAGGTCTAGACGTTGATACCCGACCCACAGCGACAGCAGCGTCGCGCCGACGAGCAGCAGCGACAGCCACAGCAGCGCGCTTCGCAGGCGCAAGCCCGCGGGAGCGGATTTATGATTTATGATTTTTGATTTTTGATTTAAAGACAACTCGCGCGTGCCTTCCATCTGACGCACCTCATTCTAAATCGCAAATCAAAAATCAAAAATCGCAAATGCTCACAGTTCCGACCAGACGAACGTGCGGCCGAAAGCCTGTCGCGCGCGGACGTGCTCGTCGCCGTAGACTTCAGTCAGAATATCTTCGCGGAGCACTTCCGCGGGCGGGCCTTCGGCGACGAGCTCGCCGCAGCCGAGCGCGTGGACGCGGTCGAAGGCAGGGTCTAAGAGCATCAGGTCGTGCGTGACGACGAGCGCGGTCATGCCGCGTTCGTCGCGCAGGCGGCGCAGGTGTCGAATGAGCCCGGCGCGGTGCTTGAGGTCGAGCGCGGCCGAAGGCTCGTCGAGCAGGAGGCACTCGGGCTCCTGCGCCAGCGCGCGCGCGAGCGCGACCGACTGGCGCTCGCCGCCCGAAAGCTCGGTCACGGGCCTCGCTTCGAGGTGCGACGCGTCCACGGCCGCGAGCGCCGCGCGCGCCGCCTCCACGTCGCGCCCCGACTCGAAGCGGAAGCGCGTCGTGTAAGGGCTCCGTCCCGTGAGCACCACTTCGAGCGCGGTGAAGGGGAAGACTGTGGAGACCGTCTGCGGCACGTACGCGAAGCGGCGCGCGCGCTCGCGCGGCTCGATGCGCGCGAGCGGCACGCCGCCGAACAGCACCTCGCCCGCTGACGGTTTGAGCAGCCCCGCGAGCAGGCGTATCAGCGTAGACTTCCCCGAGCCGTTCGCGCCCACCAGCGCCGACAGACGCCCGCGCGCGACGCCGAGCGAAACTCCGCGCACGACCTCGGCCCCGCCCTGCGCGTAAGCGAAACGCACCCCGCGCGCCTCGACCAGCGCGCCGTCCTTTGCCTCACTCGCGGTTCCCGTCATCACTTCTTTGCGAAAGCCTCGGGGTGTATCAACTCCGCGAACTTGCGCGCGGAGTCGGCGACGAGCTGCGAGGGGTGCAGCACCGTCTCGTCGCGGACGGGGTAGACGCGTGCCTCGCGCACGGCGCGCAGCGTCGGCAGCTCCTTCCAGACTGAGAGCGTGTCCTCGTCGAAGCCGCCGCCCTGCTCCTTGTGCATCATCAGGTCGAGCACCACGTCGGGGTCGAGCGCGACGACCGCCTCCTTCTGTATCTTGCCCCAGCGCTCGGCGCCCGGCGGCGCGACGGGCTCTCCGCCCGCGATGCGTATCAGTTGCGCGATGAAGCTGTCCTCGCCCGCGGTGTATAGGTCGCGGAGCGTGCCGGGCACGCGGTCAACTACGCAGAGCACGCGCCGCTTCGGCAGACGCTCGGCCGCGACACGGATGCTCTCGACGCTCGCGCGCGTCTGCTCTAAGAGCTTCGCCGCGGCCTCCTCGTCGCCGGTCGCACGGCCCACCAGCTCGATTGACGTGTAGGCGTCTTCGAGCGTCTGGCTCGGGACGGCGAGCGTCCTTATGCCCGCGGCCTCGACCTTGTCCTTGACGAACTGCGCCTGCGCGTCGGAGAAGACGACGAGGTCTGGACGAAGGCTGGCGATCTGCTCCATGTTCGGATTGTTCCAACCGCCGACGCGCGGGAGGTTCTTCACCTCCGGCGGGTACGTGCAGTAGTCCGACACGGCCACGACGCGGTCGAAGGCGCCGACGCCGTACAGAATCTCCGTCGTGCTCGGCGTCAGCGAGATGATGCGCGCGGGCTTCGCTGGACTCGACGGGCTTGACGGCCGTGTCTGGCCTTCCCTGCCTTCCGGCCTCGGCGGGCCGAAGCGCCCGCTGATTCCGCCGCAGGAGTTCAGGACGGCCAGCGCGACGAGCAGCGCGCCGAACGCGAACGCGCAGGCGCGACGAGTTTTTTCAGCGCGAGCTTTCATCATTCAGTTCCGTCTCCCTCTCGACGCCGGACGCGCCTTCGCGCCCGCCGCGGTACGGGCAGTGTCGGCAGCCGCTCTCGCAGCAGTAGCCGCGCCGAAGGTGGTAGCGCGCGGTAAAGACGACGTACGCGCCCTCGCGGTAGAAGTCTTCGCCCTCGACGAGCGCGGGCCTCTGTTCCAAGCTCTCCACGTTACACCCGAACTAAAAGCTGAGCGCGGCGCCCGCGCGGCCGTTCACGCCGGGCGTGCGGAAGCCGTTCTCGTAGTACTCGCGGTCGAAGACGTTCTCGACCTTGCCGAAGAGGCGCAGCCGCCGCGTGTCGGAGAGCGGCAGCGTGTAGCTCGCCGTCACGTCGCCTTTAAAGATTCCGTCGAAGCGGAAGGCGCGGCTGGCGAAGTTGACGGGGTCGAAGACGGGGGCGAGGTAGTCGGACGACGCGACGAGGTCGAAGTTGACGGCGACGCGCCGGCCGAGCCGCGTGTTGGCGACGAGCGTGAACTGGTGCTCGGGCGTGGCGAAGTTGCGCGGGCCTCCCGCGCCCGAGGGCATGCGCTGGACGCTGTTCGTGAACGTGTAGGAGGCGAAGAGGTCGAACGAGCGCGCGGGCGCGAGGTCTGCGCTCAACTCGACCCCGCGCGCGGACTCGCCGCCCATGTTGACGAAGCCGCTGAAGCGGCCGAACGGGTCGCCCGAAATGTTGTCGAAGCCGACGACCTCTTGCAGCCGCGTGTAGAAGTATGTGGCCGACAGGCGCACGCGGTTCGAGGCGAGCGTCTGGTCAACTCCGGCGTCGAAGGCGATAGAGCGGTCGGGCGCGAGCCGCGGGTCGCCGAGCGCGCTGTAGCCGAAGAAGCTGCTGAAGAAAGTTCCGAAGCGTTCGTAGAGTGAAGGCTTGCGGTACGCGTTGCCGACGTGCGCGCGCAGCTTAGTTCCGGACGTGCGGAAGAGATAAGCGATTGAGCCGTCGCCCGTGTAGGCGTTCGGCGGCGCGTCGAACGTGAGCCCCGCGTAGGGCGCGCCCGTCGTGGGCGTGAAGCGCGGCGTGCTCAGAGAGAAGGTCTGCGCGCGGAAGGCGGCCGAGAGTTGCAGGCGGTCTCCGAGCAGGCGCAGTTGATCCTGCGCGAAGAAGCTGTGGCTGCGCTCGCTCACCTCGGCCGAAGAGTTGCCGGCCGCCGTCACGTCGAAGAAGCGGTTGAGATAGGTCTCGCGCTCGAACTCGTAGCCGGCGCCCAACGTGTTGTGCCCGCCGAGTCGGAAGTCAGCGCGCGCGTTGAGCGTGTTGAGCGTGCCTTCGAAGTTGTTGCGCGTGGGGCCGGCCGGCTCGAAGGTGTCGAAGGGGCCGCCGGGCGCGGCCGGGCCGTCGCGGAAGGAGTTGCGCGTCGCGAGGCCGTGATAGGTGACGGAGTAGCCGAACGTCTCCGACGGGCGTTGCGCGAAGGTGAGCGCGCCCGAGAAGAAGTGTCCGGCGCGCGAGAAGTCGGGGTCGTTCGCGCCGGGGAGGAAGGTCGCGTTGCCGATGTCGAGTTGGCTCAGGGGCGTGCCCGACTCGTAGCGCCTAACTTCGGCGCGTGAGACGGGGCGCGCTTCTATGACGCCGGACGCAGGGAGGTTACCGACGGCCTGCGGCTCTTCGTTGAGCTGCGCGAAGGCGTCCGAGGCGTAGACGCGCGCCGTGAGTGTCGCCGTCGGCGAGAGTCGGAAGAGCGCGCGCCCCTGCGCGTTCGTCGTGCGCGTGGCGTCGTCGCCGTCAACGCCCTTCGAGACGTTGAGGTGCGAGACGGCCGCGCTCCAAACGACGCGCTCGGCCTCGCCCGCCGAGCCGGAGAACTGCGCGCGGCCGCGCGCGAAGCCGAGCCCGCCGCCCTCTGCGAAGAGTTGGCCGCGGAAGGGGCCGCCGCCCTCTTCGGTAACGACGTTGACGACGCCGCCCACCGCGTTCGTACCGTATAGCGATGAGCCAGAGCCGCGCACGACCTCGACGCGCGAGGCGCCGGTTATGTCGAAGTCCGAGAGGAAGCTCGTCGCGTCGCCCTGCGCCGCCGCCGGGTCGCGGAAGCGCAGGCCGTCTATGAGGAGAGACGTGTCCTGATTGCGGAGCCCGCGCGTCTTAATCGAGACGAGCGAGCCGGGGCCGCCGAGTTGCTGCACGCGCAGGCCGGGCACCGTGCGCAGCGCTTCGGCCACGGTCGCCTCGTCGCGCTCGTCCGCCTCGCGCGCGTTGACGACGTTGACGGCCTTTGAGACTTCGTCCACGGTCTGCGGCGCGTCGGCCGCGGTGACGACGACCTCGGCCGAGACGGCGGTGACTTCGAGTCGGAAGTCGAGCGTCGTTTGTGCTTCACGTCCGACCGAGACGGCGCGCGCGGACGCGGGCGCGAAGCCTTCCGCCGAAGCTTCGACCAGATACTCGCCCGGCGCGAGTCGCTCGAAGCGGTAGACGCCGGACGCGTCGGTCACGGTCGAAAGCCTGACCTGCGTGCGCGCGCGCGCCTGTAGCGTGACCGACGCGCCCTTGAGCACGGCGCCCTGCGGGTCTGTCACGCGGCCCGAAATCGTGGCGCCCTGCCCTTGAGCATAAGCAGGGGCGAACGCCGCGAGCAGCAGCGCACAGGTGATGACGGTCGTGCGGATGAAAGTCTCTCTCCTCATAACTCTATTACCTCCCGCGGCGGACGGCGGGCGGCCGCGCGCGTGCGAGGAAGAGAGAAAGCGGTGGTGGAAGAGTCGCGGGCCGCGTCACGGCAAGAGACACGGCCGCAAACGAGAAAGCCCTCGGTCTTCCTGTTGGGAAGACCGAGGGCTTGCCGGTTGAAACTCGCGTGCGGCGCGGCGGCGACTCAGACCGTTAAGGCCGGCCGCGCCCGCGCTTCACGCCCGACGCCACTCGCCCTTTCCCGGGGCACTGGAGCGGTCGCCTCCGTCGGAAGTAGAGGTTGGAGGCCAGAGGTCAGAGGTCAGTGAAGAATAAGCTTCAACTAACCTCTAACCACTGACCTCTGACCTCTAACCAGCAGGCAAGGTTTCCTGACTTCCGGCTCGGACGCGGCGCACCCGTTTGCCTTCCCCGAACGTGTTCGAGTGACCTCTGGCTGAGCAGAGAAGGGCGCGACACAATCGCCGGTCTACAGTGGCGGGAACCGTGCGGGCTTTTCACCCGGCTTCCCTTTGAACCTGCGACGGCCGTCCCGCTATCTGGCGGGACGGAATCAGCGATGAACTTCTGAAAGTTGAAAGAGCTTGGCGCCCGCGTCGCTCGTTGCATGATTTGTCGGGCGCCGAGTGCGGACACGCTAGCACCGGGCCGCGGCCGGGTCAAGCGGGGAGCACGGCCGCGGGCGTCAGTCCTTCTTTTCGGCCAGCGACTTTTTGAGTTTGCGTATCAGCTCGCGCGTGGCGTCGGCGTAGTCGCCGTTGGGGGCGAGGCGCAGGTACTCTTCGTATTCGGCGAGGGCGCGTGCGGGCTCGTTCAGTTTGAGCAGGAGGTTGCCGGCGTGCAGGTGCGCTTCGGCGAAGTCGGGCTTGAGTTGGAGGGCGCGGCCGATGTGTGGCGCGGCCGGCATCGCGCGGTCGGTGTCGAGGTAGAGGCGGCCGAGCGAGAGGTGCGCCTGCCACGAAGTCTCGTCGAGCTTGAGCGCGGAGGCCAGAGCCGCCTCGGCCTCGTCGTACTTCTTCAGCCGGCGGCGGACTTCGCCGAGCGAGACGAGCGCGGGCGCCGAAGTCGGGTCAATGGCCGAGGCGCGCGCGAGTTCGCCTTCGGCCTCTTCGAGACGACCGGCCTTCGTGTGCGCGGCGGCGAGCAGCATGTGCGCGGCGAAGAAGTCCGGGTAAAGCTCTACGGCGTGGCGCAGCCCGCGCACGCCCTCTTCATCTTTACCCTTTGCCAGCGAGGCGCCCGCGCGCTCGTACTCCTTGCGCGCCTCCTCGGGCACGCGCGCGTCAACGGACGAGGCAGGCGCGGTGCCGACGCGCGCGGCCGGGGCGCAGTTGGGCGAGGTCGTGTCGGGCCTGAGCTCCACGTCGAGGTAGGCGCGCGGGAGGATGAGCAGCTCGACCTGCCGGCGCTCGGCGACGAAGCAGGGCGCGGTGACGTTGACGACGAACTGGCCGCGCGGGAGTTGCGCGAATCGGAAGCGGCCGCGGTGGTCGGTCGCCATCTGGTCAACCGTCCCGCCGCCGACTCTTTCGAGCACGACGCGCACGTTCTGCGCGGGCGTGTGCGCGCCTGCGAAGCGCACCTCGCCCGTGATGTCGGCCGCGGTGGACGCGGGGTTATACGTGTCGCGGTCGCGCTCGCTGGTCTGCGCCGAGGCGGCGGCCGCAGGGAGCGCGGCGAGGAGCGCGAGCAGCGTCGTGCGAAAGAGGCGGCGTGACATCTCCCGTTCTCCTTGCCCGTCGGGTTGGTGCAGAAGGGGCTGCGGCGAGGGACGGCGACAATATCCCGCCGCGCGCCCTAAAAGGCAAGGGGAGGGCGGCCCGGAAAGCCGCCCTCCCCTCGGTTCGTGCGTCGCGCGGCGCGCGACGGACAGGCGCGGGCTTAGAAGCTGTACCTCAGCCCGAACTGTATGAGACGCGCCGGGACGGCCGTCGAGTTAATCAGCGCGAAGGACGAGGGCGTCCCGATGTTGACCGACGACGGGAAGCGGAAGACGGGGTGGTTGAAGAGGTTGAAGAAGTCGGAGCGGAACTGGAACTGGTGCCGCTCGCCGATGTGGAAGCTCTTGATGAGCGACAAGTCCCAGTTGGACTGGCGCGGGCCGCGGAAGGCGTTGCGCGGCGTCGTGCCGAAGCCGGTCGCGCCCGCGTTCGTCGTAATCCCGCTCGGCGGGATGACGTTGAGCGGGATGATCGGCGCCGTCGTGAAGCACTCCGGCCGCAGGTAGTGCGCGAGGCGCTGCTCGGTCGTGCCCGTCGTGTACGCCTCGGCGATGCTTGAGCAGACGAACTGTGCCGTGCTGAGCGGGTTGCCGACGCCGTAGATGCCGCCCGCCGTGCTGTCCACCACGGAGAAGGGCAGCCCCTTCTGGTAGGTCGTAATCCCGCTCACCGACCAGCCGTTGAAGAACTGGTTGTCGAGGAAGCTGTCCTTCGGCACGGGGATGTCGTAGGAGTAGCTGACGACGAGGCGGTGCGGCCGGTCGAAGTCGCCGCGGGCGAAGTTCTGCTGCGGGTTCGTCTGGTCGTTGTAGATGTTGGCGCCGTTCTGGCCGTTGCGCGTCGCGTTCAGCTCGTCGGTCGAGAGCGAGCCCGAGACGTTGTCGCGCGTGCGCGAGTAGGTGTAGGCGGCTTGGAAGTAGATGCCGCGTTGCAGGCGGTGGAGCGCCGTCAGTTGCAGCGACTCGTACTTCGCCTGACCGATGTTGCCCGAGTAGCGCGAGCCGCGCTTGCGCGAGAGGCCGATGATCTGGTGGCGCAGCTCCTCGTTGGCTACGGTGTTGTTGACGATGGTGTAGCTGTTGCCGGTGTTGTCGCGCACCGTGATCGGGTTCGACGGGCTGGCGACCTTGGCCATGTACGGATCCCAGATGCCGATGCCGCCGATGTAGTGCGTGCCGACGTAGCCGATCTCGGCCGCCCAGCCCTTCCACAGCTCACGTTGCAGCGTGAAGTTCCACTGCTGCGTGTAGGGCGTGTAGGCGTCGAGCGGCGCCGAGGTGAACGAGGCGAGGTTGATCGAGCAGTTGGTCGCCGTCCCGCCGTAGTTGAGGCAGCGCTCGCCCGCGGCGTTGACGAAAATCGGGGCGACGTTCGGGTCGTTCACGTCGAGCGGCCCCGAGCCGGCCGTGCGGCGCAGCCCCGCGAAGAAGGTCGCCGAAGGGATGTAGGCCGTGGCGACGATTGAGGGCGGCGGTATCGAGGCGAGCGGGTTCGCCAGTTGCAGCCCCGTCGGGTTGGCGCGGCTGTCGAGCGGCTGCACCGTGAAGGGCGCGGCCAGAGAGTTCTGAAGGATGTTCTGGTTCGACAGGCGCTGGTAGTAGAGGCCGTAGCCGGCGCGCAGCACCGTCCGCTGGTCGCCGTTCACGTCCCACGCGAGGCCGACGCGCGGCGCCCAGTTGTTGCCGTCGAAGCAGTCGGTGAGCGCGCAGTCGGAGACGCCGGGCGTGCCCTTGAAGCCGGCGAGGTCAACCTTCTCGGGGATGAGGAAGGGGTTCTTGCCGGCGGCCGCGAGCCGCGGGTCGAAGATGCCCGCGCGGTAGAGCTTGTCGTGGCCGAAGCTCATCCCCTCCCAGCGCACGCCGAGGTTGAGCGTGAGCCGCTGGCTGAACTTCCAGTCGTCCTGAAAGAAGCCCGCCCAGTCGGTGGCGATGAAGTTGCGCGCCGGGTCGCCGAAGGCCGACTGGATGGCCGTGATGCGCCCGCGCAGGAAGTTCTGGAAGGCCGTGCAGTCGTTCGTGTCGTTCTTGCAGTTGGCGAACGCGCTGGCCTGCGTGCCCGTCCCGCCGAAGGTGAGCGAGCCGCGAACGGAGAAGTTGTTGAAGCGGTTGAGCTGGTACTGCACGCCCTCGCCGCCCATGCGCATGCTGTGCTTGCCCTTAATCCAAGAGAAGGTCTCGACCATGTTGTACTGGTTCGAGGTCGTGGCGCGGTCGTCGTTGACGCCCGTGCCGATGGAGAAGAGGCCGGTGACGGAGACGCGGTACATGCCGGGGAACTGGTCGGAGTTGCCGCGCACGGCGCCGATGTCGGCGAGCGAGACGGGGTCGGAGGGAATCTGCGCGGCGATGTAGCGGCTGTAGCCGGCGCGCAGCTCGTTGACGACCGTCGGGCTGAAGATGTGCGTGAAGTTCAAAGAGAGGAAGCGGTTCTTCTGCACGTCGTTGCGGGGGAAGGTGATGGACGTGTCGGTGCCGTAGGGCTTGGCGATGGAGCCGTTGTCCCAGAACCAGCGCCCCGTCAGCTTCTCGTTGCCGCCGCGCCAGAGGCGGTCGTAAGAGATGGTGTACTGGTTGTCGGTGACGGGCGCGACGGCCGCGAACTGGCAGGTGAAGTTGCCGGGGTCGGTCGCGCTCGCGCCGGTCAGGGCGTTGTTGCAGCCCGACTGCCCGCGGCGCGGGACGAGGAACGTGCCGCCGTAGCGCGCGTCGCGGACGTTCAGGATGTTGATGGCGACGGGGTCAATCTGCGCGGCGTTCAGGTTGAACTGCGCGGCCAAGAGCGCGGCCGAGGTGGTGCCGTCGGCGTTGGTCGCGAAGTTCTGCACGATGGGGGAGGTCGTCGAGCCGTTCGGGTCTACGCCGTTGCGCGCGCGCACGCCCTGATAGTTGAAGAACCAGTAGCCGCCCGCGCCGGGCACGGGCCCCGAGCCGGAGCCGCCGAAGACGTTCTGCAAAAACTTCGGCCGCTTCTTGCCGTCGCGGTTGAAGAAGAAGTCGTTGGCGTTCAGGGCGTCGTTGCGGTGCTGCCAGTAGAGGTCGTAGTGGAAGTCCTTCGAGCCGGTCTTGATGACGAGCCCGAGCGCGCCGCCGCCCTTGCTCCCCTGCGTCGCGTCGTAGAGCGAGGTCGCGACCTTGAACTCCTGAAGCACGTTCGGGTTCGGCAAAGGCACCGTGTCGAAGTGCGCGAGGTTGAAGTCGTTGACGTTGACGCCTTCGAGCGAGACGCTGTTGTTCGAGGTGCGGCCGCCGTTGACGTTCACGTCCACGCTGCCGCGGCCCGCGGTGCGCACGTCCGTAGGCTCACTCGCCGTGCCGGCCGAGAGCGAGAGCAGGAAGAGGACGTTCGGGTTCGCCAGCGGCAGCTTCTCCATCGTCTGCGCGCTGATGGCCGTGCCCGTGACTGGGCTGGCCGTGTTGATGAGCGTCTCGGTGGCCTGCACCTCGACCGTCTCTGTGACGCCGCCGACCGTGAGCGTCACGTCCTGCCGCGTCGTCTCGGTGATGCGGACGACCGCGTCGTTGACCACAGTCTTCTTGAAGTTCTTGGCCGTGACCTCGACCTTGTAGGTGCCGGGCGGGAGCAGCGTGACCGTGTAGCTGCCGTCGCCGCCCGTCGTCACGCGCCGCTCAGACCTGCCCGTGGCGTCGCTGATGATGTCCACGGTGGCGCCGGGGACGACCGCGCCCTGCGGGTCTGTGACGACGCCCGTGATGCCGCCCGTCTGCGACCCTTGGGCGAGGGCCGAGGCGCAGAGCAGTGTGACGAGTAGCCCGCCGGCCAGTAGCCTTAAAACGCTTCGCATAAAATCATCCCTCCTCTGAAACGGTTGTTGGACTCCTTCGGAAAGTCCCGGCGGGCGACCGCGGGGGGAAGCACGGCCGGGGCGATTGTCTTACGGACGAAGACGCGCGCGGGAAAAGAGTTGGGCCGCGGCCGCTGCGAGGTTGCGTGCGGTCGCGGTGTTTCCGCGGCTGGATGACCTTGCTTGTCGGAAGAGTCGCAGTACAGAAGGAGCGACCCGGAGAAAGCCGTGCGAAGAAGAGAAGGAATTAAAGGAGTCTTAAGAATTAAACGCCCGCGTCGGGGCTGGAAGTCCCTCGGCCTTGATGCGGAAGCGTCACGCAACCGTCATGCCCCTTGAGGCCGACACGCGCAAACCGCGGGCGGCGCGCATTATAGTCACGCCCGCGCCCGCGCGTGAAGTCTTTTTCGTATGAGTTTTTGGATGGGGCTTCATTTTTATGGAGGGCGCGGCGGGCCTGCTTCCGGCACGGGCCGTTGTAAGATGATGCTCGATGCCGAACAGGACACGCGTCTACGACCGCGTGGCGCCGCGCTACGACCGTTGTATGCGACCGCTTGAGAGGGTCGGGCTCGCGCGCCTGCGCGCGGCGGCGCTCGCGTTGATGCCGGAGGGCGGGCGCCTGCTCGAAGTCGGCGCGGGCACGGGCGGCAACTTCGCCTTCTACCCGCGCGGCGCTCGCGCGGCCTGCGTCGAGCCGAGCCGCGAGATGCTCCTGCGCGCGCAACTCAAACCCGAGCGGCCCGCGGGCGCCGCGCTCTTCCAATCAACGGCCGAACAGTTACCCTTCGCCGACGAGACGTTCGACGCGGCCTTCGCCACGCTCGTCTTCTGCTCGGTCGCCTCGCCCGAGCGCGCGTTCGCGGAACTGCGCCGCGTCGTGCGCCGCGGCGGACGCCTCGCGCTCGTCGAGCACGTCCGGCCGCCGAACCCTCTCGGCTACGCCTTCGACGCGCTGAGCCTCATTACCGTCCCGCTCATCGAAGACCACTTCAACCGCCGCACCGCCGACCTCGCGCGCCGCGCCGGCCTCGAAGTCGTAAGGGTTGACGAACACCTCCTCGGCATCGTCCAGCTCATCGTCTGCCGCGTCTGAATCCCGGATTTGAAATTTCAAATTTCAAATCTTAAATTGCTATCCGAATGACAGACTCTAAAACGCCCTCGACGCCGCGCGTGCGGGTCGGCTGTCAGGGCTGGAACTACGACGACTGGGTGACGCCGAAGGGTTCGGCGCGGCCGGTCTTCTACCCGACGGGCACGCGCGCCGAGCACATGCTCGACATCTACGCGCGCGCCTTCGACACCGTCGAAGTTGACTCGACCTTCTACGCCGCGCCGAGTGACTCGACCTACGACACGTGGGCCAAGCGGACGCCCGACGGCTTCACCTTCGCGCTGAAGCTCCCGCGCCGCATCACGCACGAAGAGGCACTGCGCGGCGACGGGGCCGTGCGCGCGCTCGAAGAGTTCTGCCGCGGTGCGCGCCGTCTCGGGCCGAAGCTAGCGGCCGTGCTCATCCAACTGCCGCCGCAGTTCGAGGCCACGCGCGACAACCTTCGCGCCCTCTCCGAGTTCCTGCCGCTGCTGCCCTCGGACATGCGCTTCGCCGTCGAGTTCCGCGACCCGTTCTGGTTTGAAGAGGAGCTGCTAGTCCCGCTCTCGCTCCGCGCGAACGTCTCGCTCGCGCTCGTCGAAGGCCAGTGGGCGACGCGCGAGCGCGTCTGGCGCGCGGCCGCGACGCTTCTGGACACGACCGACTTCGTCTACGTCCGCTGGATGGGCGAGCGCGACCTCACGCGCTTCGATGAGGTGCAGCGCACGCGCGACCTCAACCTCGAACGCTGGGGCGCCGCCCTCGAACGCCTGCGCGCGCGCGTCCCGACGGTCTTCGCCTACTTCAGCAACTTCTACGAAGGCCACGCCCCCGCCAGCGCCAACAAGCTCAAGCGCCTCCTCGGCGAAACGGTCGTCGGCCCCGAAGACTTAGAGAATCAGCCGTCACTCTTCTGAGACGTTTTGTGGTATTCTCTTGCCGCTAAACGTCCCCTAACAAGCTGTCCTCGCATATCTCTGCCGGTGAGGGAGGAGAACATCTGCATGCGTTTTGTGAACGAAGGTAAGGGACTTTTCGCGGCCGTCGCGCTGGCGGCCGCGGCGCTGGCGGCCGCGTCCTGCCAGTCGGCGACCGAGACGACGAACACGGCCTCGAACGCCAACAACGCGAACTCGACGGTCAACATCAACAGCAACTCGAACACGAACGTCTCGACCTCGACCGTGACCACGAACACGGGCCAGACGATTGAAGTGCGCGAGCCCGAGAAGTACAGCGCGACGATGGTCGCCACGCTCGCCGCCTCGGGCAACCAGCAGGCGAAGGGCCAGTTCGAGATCAAGGTCGAGCGCAACGGCGCCGACCGACGCTACTCTGTCAACCTGCCGGCCGTCGGCGAGCTGATATTTCTCGACAAGGCCGACAAGCGCTACGTCATCATGACGGGGCGCAAGGAGTACGCCGAGCTTACGCAGGAGATGACGGGCGTTGACATGGATCGCGTGCGCGCGATGACGCCCGCGCAACTGGTAGCCGTCGTCTCGAAGCAGCAGGGCGTCGAGAAAGTCGGCGAGGAGACCTTCAACGGCCGTCAGGCAGTCAAGTACCGCGCCGCCGGCCGCGCACAGACGCAGACCACGGCCGGGCAGGTGCAGGGCGAGACCTTCATCTACGTGGACAGGGACACGGGGCTGCCGCTGCGCATCGAGGGCTTCGGCCAGTCGTCGGGCAACGTGCAGGGCATCTCGGGCGGCAACGTCGTCATCGAGACGCGCGACCTGAAGACCGACGTTAACCCCGCGGACTTCGAGATACCGCAGGGCTACCGCCAGCTCTCGCCCGAGGAGGTGAAGCAGCGCGTCAACCAGCTCGTGCAGCTAGCGCAGGCGGCGATGGCCTTCATCAACCAGCAGCAGCAGGCGACGGGCGCCGGCACCGGCACGGGCGCGGCCACGCCCGCCCCGACCGTCACGCCGCGCTGAAGGACGAGGGGGAGAGGCCAGATGAAACTCATCCTGACGCTGCTCGTCGGCGTCCTCGTCGGCGGCGCGGGCGCGTACTTCCTCTTTGTCGGCGCGCCGCACGCGCAACTGCCGAAGGGCGAGCTGGTGCGCGCGCCCGACGCGGGCGGGCCGCCGCCGGGCACGGCCGTCGTCGAGCTGAACGAGCAGTTCTTCGGCGCTCTGCTCGACTCGATCTTCCGCGACCTGAACAAGCCCTCGTTCCCGCCGGGCGGGAACGAGGGCTGCCAGAACCGCGTCGTCATCGAGCCTTCGGCGGGCGACGTGAAGACCGGCGTGCTGATGCGCGACGGCAAGGTCGTCGTCCCGCTCGCCTTCAGCGGCACGTACGACTTCATGGGCTGCCAGAACGTGCGCGGGACGGCCGAGGCCGGCCTCGACTTCCGCTTCGCGCCCGACGAGCAGACGCTCTACGGGCAGTTGAACGTCGCGGGCGTCAACGTCGAAGGGATGCCGCCCGTCGTGAGCGGCTTCGCCACGGCCTTCGTGCAGGGCGCCATCAACCAGCGCGTCAACCCCATCACGCTCCTGCGCGGCCAGCAGCTCACCATGAACGTCTCCGTGCAGGCCGCGGGCGGCACGCTCCACGCGCAGGCCAAAGACGTGCGCGCCGAAGCCAAAGACAACAAGCTCCGCCTCTACGTCACCTACGACTTCCGCGGCATGAAGGGCGGGCAGTGAAGGAAAACTAAGAAGGCAAAAGGTAACAGTAAGGGCAGGCAGTATATCCTATATCTTTAGTGTCGCCTTTTGCCTTCTCACTGATAATCTGTGTCATTCCGGCTAATATTGGGGATTTTTAGATGGCGAAGATACTCTTCAATATCCTGTCTCAGATGAACATGGTGCCTACGAAGCATGTTTAAATACTCCGTCAGATCAACCACGAAACCGAGAACTACTTCTCCTATATACTCTCCTCCCGAACCTTTTACTTCAGTTTCGCCGCCGTAGAGTGCTGCTGCGTATGTGTGTCCTACAGGCATGTCAATAGGTCTTACATCTTCCACCGGATTTAAAGGTGAGAGAGGCCGCTCAAATCTAATAGCCTCATGGAGCATAAACTTGGATGTCCTGTCACCTAAACGAAAGGTTAGGCCAAAGTGTCCGGCAAAAGATTTAACTATGTCTATTGGATCATTTGCTTCATATAAATTAACTTCCGTGAAATACACACGCAAAGCCACCAGCACAGTGTGAAAGTGTCCTGTTCGGGTACTTAATACGAACAAAATAAATCTATCCTCAACCCGCTTGGCGGCAACCAGCTTAATAGAAATAGTAAGACGCGGATCCCTATCTTCTGATAGATATTTTGCTTTGAGATGTAGCACTTTATCAGGCTGTGTAACGGCTTCTACAATGTAGTTCTTTCTATTGCCCATAGCCTCTAGCTGTTCCAAAATATTCTCAGGAAACCTTACTTCATATTGGCTCGGATGCAATTCACCTCTATTACCGAGGCGAACTTCGATGTTGCTCAGGGCTACATTTGTTAGTGTAGCCTTGCTAATTTCCTCAGATAGGAAAGCGTAGATTTGTGAGTGTGTCTTGATTGATTGGTCACTCTCAGGGACTCTCAAATAGCCCCGGATTTCCGAGAGGACTGCTTTAACAAACGCAGAGTCCGCCCCGGTTTGCTGAATAACATCTCCAATCCCTGGATTAGGCAGAAGAGACCTGGAGACCAAAGAAAGCAGCCTAGCGACCTCTTTAGGGTCTTTGTCTCTAAGCGTAGTTAGTCTAGTCATGGCTTTACAGCTCAATCACATCAAATTCACTACGTCGCAAGTCAGCAATGATATATTCAGGACCAAAGCTTGCCCTCTTAATCGGTGGTACAGCCTGAATACGTGATTGCACTGCCGCCCTTGGGACGATATAGATCAATGGGCGCCAATCATCAAAGGCAGCATTATCTACCCGATAAATAATCTCCTCCTTGTCGTCCGAAGTGATTTCTCCAGCCGCCTCCCAATCGACCGCTAATTTCTTTAGCGACAGTTTTTGCTCATTGATCTTATAGCTATGTTGATCTTTCTTCTGTACTGCAAGTTTTAATTCACGGTATATGTCTGCTGGATTAGAACTAGGAGCGACCTGTGAGCTTAAAGAGTAACGAGAGAGTGCTGAAGAGTCGAAAGATTCACTACACCAAGCGTAATGGACGTCGCCTCTAAACCGCTCCTGTATGAGCAGCTTCAAAAACACATTTGTCGAGTATAAGAGAGGTGGCGGCATCTAAGTCTTAATTTTTATTCCCACTTATAATATAACTCCTCGGCAGACTAGCGCACCGAATATGTTCGGCGCGTTCTTAGCTGTCTTGGGTGATCATTCATCCGCAGGAGAAAGCCCTTCGATGGCGGGGCCGTTGAGGACGTGGCTGTCCGTCGGCGAGTGGCGAGAGAATACAATAAGCTCCGCCTCTACGTCACCTACGACTTCAAGGGCACGAAGCAATGAACGGGACTGCCGGCGGCGGGGTTACGGGAAGAAGGCTCTGTCTCGTAACCCCGGCCCGCCGCTCACTTCTGCACCTTGAGCGGGTTCTTAAGGGAATCTACGACGGCCGCGACCCGCGAGCTCTCGCGGAGCAGTGACATCTTCCGCTCGGCCTGCCTTACCAGAACGTCCGCGCTCTCGAACACCTTCTTAGCCTTCTCGGCGGACTCATGCTCAAGATTTTCCAGAGGGACGAGGGTGGTGCCTTCGAGCATGAAGGGCTGCGCCGCCATCTCGGTGGGGACGGCCGACCTGCGCTCGGCCTTGAACACCTTCAAGGGGACGGCGGCGAGGTCGTGGTAGAGTGTGAAAGCCTTCTTCTTACCGTGAAACACCGACACGCTGTCGGCGCCGTCGCGCGTCTGCGTCCACTTCTCCACGGCGAACCCATCGCCGCTCGTCGTCAGCCACACCCTGACGAGCGGGCTCGGGGGATCAATGTCGGCCGGGCACAGGACGTAATCCCAGTAGACGTATTCCTGCCCGAGCAGATCCCAATTCCTCTCCGTCTTAGGGGCTTGAGTGCATTCGGCCTGCTTCTTCTGCACGGCCGCCGCGGGCGGGAGCGAGACTGAAATGAAGGTCAGGAGCACAAGCGGGATGAGCTTCTTCATAGAGGCACCTTTCAGCTCTGAGGCGAGCGCCGGGCGTTGGAATAAGGTGAACGAGTGAGACTACTCGCCGAGGCGAATTACGCGGGACGGCGAGCGGATGGTATGCGCAACGCAGTTGGTTGTCAAACAAACTGACGCCGGGCGACCTTCCCGTTTGCCCCCATGTCACCTACGACTTATTCCCGAGCAGCCACGGCGGACGAGAAGCCAGAACCCTTTCGTAGACGGGGCAGTCCGTTTGGTGCGCGCCCGGCAGGTAGCCGGTGCTCATGAGGAACTCGCCGACGATCTCGCCGCCGGTGAAGAGGAAGGTCTGCTTGAAGAGTTTCACCCAGTCTTCTTTCGGCAGAGGGTGGTGTTGATTGAGCCAGCCGGCGAACGAGCCGAACTCTTCGCGCAGGCGTAGGACGCGGCGTGCGTTCTCGATGGCGGCGTTGACCTTGAGGCGGTTGCGTACGACGCCGGGGTCGTTGAGGAGCCTTTGGCGGTCGGCCTCGCCGTAGGCGGCGACCGCGTCAACGTCGAACCCGCCGTAAGCACGGCGCAGCGCCGCGCGCTTCCTCAAGACCGTAGACCAAGAGAGGCCCGCTTGGTTTATCTCCAAGACGAGCCTCTCGAACAGTGCCTCGTCTTCGACGGCGGGGAAGCCGTACTCTCGGTCGTGGTAGGGCTTGTGCAGCGGGTCGTTCGCGGCGACTTCGCAGTAAGTGGACATCGGCTCCTTCAGAGCAACCCCGTCGAACAAACTCGACCTCATCGAACTCGACGGGCTCACTCGCGGCGGCTACTCGCCGGCCGGCGACAAGCCTTCGATGGCCGGGCCGTTGAGGACGTGGCCGTCGGTGGCGTCGTAGCGCGAGCCGTGGCAGGGGCAGTCCCAGCTCTTCTCGCGGTCGTTCCACGCGACGACGCAGCCGAGGTGTTTGCAGATGGCGGAGAACTCGTGGAGCGCGCCCGTGTCGTCGCGGTAGACGGCGAGCTTCGTCAGGCCGCGGCGGAGGATGGCGCCCGAGCCGGCCGCGACCTCCTCGGGCGAAGAGACCTCGCCGCCCGTGAGCAGGTCTGCGTATTGCGCGGCGACGTTCAGGTTCTCGGCGACGAAGTCGCGCGTGGCCGCCGGCCGCAGGCGCGAGGGGTTGTACAGAGTGGCCCACTTGTTCTGGCGGCCGAGTATCAGGTCGCGCAGGAGCAGGCCGGCGATGGTGCCGTGCGTCATCCCGTGGCCCGAGTCGCCCGTGGCGACGTAGACGTTCTCGGCGCCCGAGGGGTCTGGGCCGATGAAGGCGAGGCCGTCGGAAGGCTCCATCACCTGACCCGACCACTGGTACTCGAACTCTTCGACCGCCGGGAAGCGCTCGCGCGTCCACTCGCGCAGTCGCCGGAAGCGCTCCTCGAAGTCTTCGGCCTGACCCGTCTTGTGATCCTCGCCGCCGACGATGAGCACGTCGTGCGTCGGCGCCCCGGCGTCGTCCCTCACTGTCTGAAGTCTGACGTAGTGGTAAGGGTCTTCCGTGTCCCACAGAAGCATCGCCGGTATCGAATCGTGCGTCACGCGCGCGCCGACGACGTAGGTGCGGTAGGGCGCCTGCTTGGTGTGGATGGAGACGAGGTCGCTGACGGGCGAGTTGGTGGCGACGACGACCGCGCCCGCCGTGATGTTGTGTCCCGCGGCGGTGTTGACGCGCGGCCTGTCCCCGCCTTCGATCTTGTCGGCGTGCGTCTGCGTGTGGAGCCGCCCGCCGAGGCGCGTGAAGGCGCGCGCGAGGCCGGACATGTATTTGAGGATGTGGAACTGTCCCTGATAGGGGAAGCGGAGCGCGTTGCCGAAGTCGTAAGCTTCGTAGGGTACGCGCTCGACGTACTCGACCTCCGTCAGTCCGGCGCGGTGCGCGGCGCGTAGCTCCTCGCCGAGCTGTTCGGTGGACTGTCCCGGCGCGGCGAAGAGGTAGCCGTCGAGACGCCGGAAGTCGCAGTCAATCCCTTCGGCCTCGACGGTCTCTTCGATGAAGTCAATGGCGGCCGTGTGGCTCTCTGCGGCGAGGCGCGAGCCCTTCTCGCCGTGCAGGCGTTCGAGCTTGTGGTAACCGTCGTCGAGCGCGTTCGAGAGGTGCGCGGTCGTGCGCGCGGTCTCGCCGCCCGCGACCGGGCCGTCGTCAATGACGACGACGCTGCGCCCTTCGCGCGCGAGCAGGTAGGCGGTCGTCAGCCCCGCGATGCCTGCGCCGACGACGCACACGCCCGCGTCCGCGTCCGCGTTCAGGGGCTCGCCCGCGGGCACGTCGCCCGTCGCCATCCAGACGGATGTGGTCTTACCCGAATCTGTCTCCATAGTCTTTCCCCCTCGAAAGTGTGGCCGCGGTTTTGGGTTTGGACAGAAGTTAGCACCGGCCCGCGGCGCGCGCAATATTGCAAAGCGGAAGCCCGGCCCTTCGGGAAGGCAAAAGGCAAAAGGCAAAGGGCAAAAGTTAAAAGGAGGATTAGAGTCGCGCCGACCTTCATCCTCCTTCACTTTTGCCTTTTGATTTTTGCCTCTTGCCTTTTGCCTTCTCTGACGCCCTCCCTCACGGTCGGGCTTCCGCCTACTTCTTCTTCCGGACGGCCGCGACGACGGTCTTGGCTTCGCTGTCGAGGGCCGCGCCGACGCTCGCCTCCGCGCCCTCCTGCTTCGCCGTCGCGTTCAGCTCGATCCGAGTCCCGTCGCCCGCCGTCGGCACGAGGCGGAACTCGACGCGCGACTCGTAGCGTTCCGAGCCGGTCACGGCGCCGACCGCGCGGCCGAACATGCCGCCGACTTTGCCCGCCGAAGGCTTCAACGCGGCGAGCTCTGTGTAGAGGATGAAGTCGCACTCCTTCTGCCGCGCCTCCGCCTCCGCGGCCGCCTGTTCTGAGGCCGCGAGCGGGACGGCCTCGACGCCGGAGCCCGTGATGCCGTTGACGAGCTGCACGCTCATGCTCTCGGCCGAGACCTCGCGCCCCGAGCGGTTGTTGATGGGAACAACGCCCACGCGCACCACGCCCGGCCTCTTCGGCGCGACGGCCGCAGCCGCAGCGTTCGACATCGCGGAGGGCGTTGACATCCCGCCCCTCTCCGTGCCTTCATCGCCGCCCTCCGTGCGGTTGCCCCCGACTGCCTGCCGCATCATGTCGGCCGAGGAGGGCGCGCCGAAGAGTTCCTGCATGCTCGCGACCTCGGTGTAGCCCGCGGGGATTTCGAAGAGCGCGGGGTCGAGCGTGACGTTCGAGATGTCCGTGACTTCGAGCGTCATCGTCATCGCGCCGGCCATCGCCGACGCCTCCGCGTCCTCCTCGCCGCCCGTCTTCATCCTCGTCGTCATCGAGACGGGGAGGCCCAAGCGAGCCGAGCCGACCAGCTTCGTGCGAACCTGATCCTGACAGTCGGGGCGCCCGCCGCGCATCGGCGGCGGGGAGGGCGCGCGCGTCACGTCGCAACTGAAGCCCGCGGGCGCGTCTATGTACCAGCCGTCCGTCTCTATCTCGAAGTGGCCGGGGTTGCACGTGCCCTGCGGCGCGTCCATGACGGTCGTGGATTTGATGTGGCGCGCGTTGAAGCCGAACACCTGCTTGCGCTCGCCCGTGTCCGTGATGGTGACGGTGTGCGTGACGACTCCGCCGCGGCGCGTCGGGCGCGACGTTTGCGGCGTCGTCGGCGCGGGCGCGGGCGTCGCCTCGCCCTCTGCGGGCTGGTCGGGGATGATGACGTACTTGTGTGAGCGCTCGCTGATCTGAATCGTGCGGCGCAGGTCACACTGCTCGATGGTCGTCAGCGCGGGCGTCTCGGTGCGCTGGCGCGAGCCCTTGACGTAGACGGTCGTCTCCGAAGAGTGCCCGCCCGCGCCCGTCTTGCGCGTCACCTTCAAATCGGCCAGCGCGGCGGTCGCGGCGCAGAGCAGGAGCAGGACGGCTCCGACTGTTCTCATGAATTTCCCTCCTCGAAAGGTCTTCAGGGTAGTTGGGCAGGGCAGCTTTTGCAGGGCGACTTCGGGACAGTGTCATCAATCATCAAGTTGACGATTAGCTCCCGTTCTCTTTCAAGCCGCGCATGAAGTCAATCAGCGCGTTCCACTTCT
This sequence comes from Pyrinomonadaceae bacterium, assembly GCA_035248785.1. GTDB lineage: Bacteria > Acidobacteriota > Blastocatellia > Pyrinomonadales > Pyrinomonadaceae > QHXN01. The sequence goes on from DATFHD010000130.1 coordinate 24,601, forward strand.
GGTCGCTCTGAGCCTGAGCCTCGGCGAGCCGGGCGAATTTTGCCTCCGTCCGGATGTGCGCTGCGGAGACTTCTGCCTCCGCCCGGGTATGCGCTTCGGTTAGTGCGACGAGTGCGGCGCCCAAATGCTCAATCTGCCGTGCGGTCGTAGCGGCCAAGTTCTCAATCCGCGCGTCGGTGTCGGCGGCCAGCCGCTCCATCCTCTCGCCGAGCTGTTCCATCCTCTCGCCGAGTCGCTCGATCTGCCGTTCGGCCGCCGCCTGCGCTTCTTCGAGCCGAGCCGCGCGCTCCTGAGATTGGGCCGAGCGCTCCTCGGCCATTGATTGTTTTGCGGTGAGCTGCGCCTGCTGTTCGAGGATGAACTGCATGGTGCGTTCCATCTCTTCAAAGGTCATGTCCGTCCCGTCCTTCCTTCGTCGAAGTTGGTTACTGCTTCATCGGTCATCGGGCAGCGGACATCGCAAAGGGCTGTTGCTCTGTCTTCTTCTTTGTACACCTGTCAATCCCTTTGAGGGAAGAGTCGGCCTCACACTTCTTATCGCCGGCCGGCTCACCTTTTCGCCCTCTTCTTCGCGGAGCCTTTTTTCGCCCCACCTTTTTTTGAGGCACGTTTAGAGGCGAGGCGCTTCGGCTCGGGGCGGCGCTCGTGGGCGGCGCGGAGGTAGGCGTCGAGGTCGAGGCCGAAGAGTTCCTTGACCTTCGCGGAGATGGTCGGGAGCACGACCTCGGCGAAGCCGGAAAGCTCGGCGACGACGTGCTCGCCGGTCGTCACCTTCTTCTTCGAGCGGCGGGCGGGCTTCTCCTCGTCGTCGAAGGCGCGCGCGATGCCGAAACCGACGAGGATGCCGACGGAGACGGCGCCCGCGCCCCAGACGAGCGGGTTGCGCTCGAACTCCGCGCGCCAGTCGAGCACCTCGCCGACGCTCTCCTTCACGTCCTCGACCGTCCCGCGCACCTCCTCGTACTGGTGCGTGACGACCGACTTGATCTCGGCGACCGTCTCGCTGATGGACTCGCGCGTCTCCTCCATCTGGCGGCGCAGGGACGCCTTGCTCTCGGGCTCGGCCGGCACGCCATTCGGCGTTTCGTCCGACGCTTTGCCTGACGCTTTGCCTGACACCGGGGTCGGCGCGTCTCGCCTCTTGGTCATCGGGTTCGTTCCTCTCGATTGGTCGCTTTTCGGGAAACCGTTCGTTGCGGGACATTAGACCATAAACGCGCCCCGCGCGGGGCACCAAATTTTTCCGCGCGCCGCCACCTCGCCTTTAAACTTACGCGAACTCGCGGACAAATCTTTGCGATTAAATTAGGGACGCAAACGGACAGAAAGGGGAGAAAACTATGGAGTCAAGAGCCAAGGCACTCGGACACCCGATTCACCAGATGCTCATCCCGTTCCCGTTTGGGCTGCTGGGGACGGCGGCCCTCTTCGACATCATCTACCTGTTCGTCAGCGACCCGGCGACGGCGAACACCATCTCGACCGTCGCCTTCTGGATGATGGCGGCGGGGATCGTCGGCGGGCTCGTCGCCGCGCCGTTCGGACTGATTGACTACCTCGCCATCCCGAATGGGACGCGAGCGAAGTCGGTCGGGCTGCTGCACGGCGTCGGCAACGTCTTCGTGCTCATCCTGTTCGCGCTGAGTTGGTGGATGCGCTACAACTCGCCGGTGACGGCCACGTCGCACCGGCCGACGACCGCCGCGATAGTCGCCTCGCTCGTCGCCTTCGCGCTCGCGGGCGCGACGGGCTGGCTCGGCGGCGAACTCGTAGACCGGCTCGGCGTCGGCGTGGACGACGGCGCGCACCTCGACGCGCCCAACTCGCTCACGACCAGCTCGGCGCACTCGGACGCGCACGGGAGTGTGTTGTGAAGGAAGTAGACAGTAGACAGTAGTCAGTAGCGCTCCGCGCTGCGGCCGCTGACGATGAGATTCGGACGTTTCCACTCCGATGCTCTTTCTACTGTCTACTGTCTACCGTCTACTGTCTACTGATGTCGAGACGCGACTACCTCGTGCGGCTGCGGCCGCGCGACGACACGCGGTACGTGAGTGAGGGGCGCACCGTGCTCGCCACGGGGCGCGACGGCCTCGTCAGGGAGGGCGCGGATCACGGGCTGTTCGCGTACCAGACCCGCCTGCTGTCGCGCTACCGATACCTCGTCGAGGGGGCCGAGCCGCACCCCGTGGCCCTCTCGAACATCGAGCAGAACTCTTGGCTCGGCTACTACATCAGGCTCGCGCCGGGCGTAGACCCCGGCCCGCCCGACGAGGGCAGCGGGCTGATGAAGCCCGACACCGAACATAGCCTTGAGCTGCGCGTCTCGCGCTACGTCGGCGCGGGCGTCCACGAAGACTTAGACCTCACGAACTTCACGCGACAGCCGATAAGTTTTCGCTTCGAGGTCGAGGCCGAGGCCGACTTCGCCGATCAGGAGGAGACCGCACGCGGCCGCTTCCAGCACGGGACGATAGAGCGCGCTTGGCGTGCGCGCGGGCGTGCTTGGGAGTTGTCGTTCGACTACCGCGCCGCCCACACCTACGCGCACCGCGGCGAGGCGGGCACAGCCCTACTTCACCGCGGCGTCACGCTGCGCTTCGAGAATTTCACCTCGCCGCCCGCCTTCGAGCGCGAGCGCGGGCGCGTCCGCTTCCACGTCGAACTCGCGCCGCAAGCCACTTGGCACGCCTGCGTCAACATCGTGCCCCTCATAGACGGCGACCGGATGGAGCCGGAGTACGACTGCCGACAGTTCCGCGGCGACCACAACGAGCTAGACCGACGCAAGCAGATTTTCATAGAGGAGGCGACGCGCTTCGAGACGCCGGGCGCCGACACGCTCTCGCAGGCGGTCGCCAACACCTTGGAGCAGGCCAAGCGCGACCTCGCCTCGCTGCGGCTCCACGACCTCGACCTCGGCCCGCGCGCGTGGGTGGCGGCCGCCGGGCTGCCCATCTACACGTCCGTCTACGGCCGCGACGCGCTCACCTCCTCTTGGCAGGCGGCGCTGGCGAGCACGGACTTGATGAAGGGCACGCTGCCCGTCATCGCCTCCTTGCAGGGGCGCGAGGCGAACGACTGGCGCGACGAGCAGCCGGGCAGGATGATTCACGAGGCGCACGCCGGCCCGCTCTCCGTACTCGGCCACACGCCGCGCGCACGCTACTACGGCTCGATAACGACCTCGGGCTTCTTCCCCGTCATCCTCTCCGAACTCTGGCACTGGACGGGCGACGAGGCGGCGGTGCGCCCGCTCGTCCCGTCGGCGCTCAAGGCGCTGCGCTGGCTCGACGAGTATTGTGACCGCGACGGCGACGGGTTCTATGAGTACAAGACGCGCTCCGAGCAGGGCGTGAAGCATCAGGCGTGGAAGGACTCGCCCGACGCGGTAGTCTACGAGGACGGCACGCCGGTCGAGCCGCCGGTGGCGACGTGCGAGGAGCAGGGCTTCGCCTACCTCGCGAAGCTGCACATGTCGGAGGTGCTCTGGTGGCTCGGCGAGAAGGAGACGGCGCGTCGGCTCTTTCACGAAGCCGGCGAGCTGAAGAAGCGTTTCAACGAGCGCTTCTGGATGGAGGACTTGGGCTTCTTCGCGCTGGGCCTCGACGGCGAGGGCCGACAGATTAAGTCCATCAACTCGAACCCCGGCCACTGCCTCGCGACGGCCGTCGTGGACGACTCGCTGGTCGAGCGCACGGCCGAGCGGCTGATGCAACCAGACCTCTTCACGGGCTGGGGCGTGCGCACGCTCTCTTCGGAGAACCCGGCGTTCAACCCTTACAGCTACCACCGCGGCTCGGTCTGGCCGGTCGAGAACGGCACGTTCGCGCTCGCCTTCCTGCGCTACGGGCTGCACGAACGCGTCGAGCAGATAGCCCGCGCGCAGTTCGAGGCCGCAACGCTCTTCGACTTCTACCGCCTACCCGAGCTCTTCAGCGGCCACCAGCGCGACCACTCGCACCCCTTCCCCGCGCTCTACCCGCAGGCCAACACGCCGCAGGCTTGGTCGGCCTCGGCCGTCTTCACGCTCCTACAGTCGCTCGTCGGCCTCTACCCTTACGCGCCGCTCGACCTCCTGCTCGTTGACCCGCACCTGCCCGAGTGGCTCCCCGAAATCACGCTACGCGGGCTGCGCGTCGGCCGCGCGGCGGTGAGCATCAGGTTCTTCCGCGACGACTCGGGCGCGAGCGACTACGAGGTGCTTGAGAAGCAGGGCACGCTCCACGTCGTACGCCAGCCGAGCCCTTGGTCGCTCACGGCGGGCTGGGCCGAGCGCATCAAGGACGCGCTGACGAGCCTCCTGCCGGGGAGATGAAGAAGTAGACAGTAGACAGTAGTCAATAGTCAGTAGAAAAGCTTCTTCAGTCGAACCGCCCGAATCTCATCGTCAGCGACCGCGACGCGGAGCGCTACTGACTACTGACTACTGTCTACTTCTTCTTACAATTTGTATCCGATTTGAAACAAACGCGGGTTACAATGGCTCCAAAGAATCAGGACGGGGGAAAGGTAGTCAGATGGGGAACCCGACGAAGAGGGCGGAGGTCGTCGTCATCACGGGGGCTTCGGCCGGCGTGGGGCGCGCGGCCGCA
>DATFHD010000131.1:0-3606 GCA_035248785.1 Pyrinomonadaceae bacterium
GGGAAGCGGCTCTGGTCAATCTGCACGAGGAGGTGCGTGAAGCCCTCCTGCGGGACTATCTCGTAGACGCCCTCGGGCGAGTAGATGAGGCCGGAGAGCGCGCCCCCCTCCGCGCTCAATGTCACGTCGCCCGTCCAGCCGCCCTCGGCCGAAATCTTCCCGCGCCAGACGAAGCCGCCGCCGGGCGACGCCGCGAAGCCTTCCGACTCGCCGCGGACGGCCGTGTAGGAGAGGCCGCCGAGGAGCGGCAGGCTCAACTCGCGCGCCTCGGCGAAGTCAATCGAAGCGAAGTTGACGTTAATCTCCTGCTCGCGCACGGCGGCGACGGAGACGCGCGCCTGAGCACCGAAGGCCTCGGGCGTCCTCTCCACGGACTTGTCTATGGCGGTGGCGACGGGGTCGAAGAGCCTTTTCGGCTCGCGCGACGACTGCGCGCTCGTGCCCCCGGCGTAGAGGAGGAAGGCCAGCAGGGATGCCGTGACGATGAGGAGGAGCAGGGGGGGCGGTCTTTTCATAAAGCACCTCGGGCCGGCGTGGCGCTTCGTCCCCGCCGGAATCAGCACGGGGGCGCCGCGGGCCGGAGCCCGCGGCGCGTGGAGTCGGGGCCGGCATGACCGGGCCGAGCCTTAGCCCGCCGGCTGCCGCGAAAGGGAAAGGGCCGACGCGCGGCGCTTGAGTCCTCAGTCAACGACCGTGAAGTCTATGCTGCGCGTGAGCGGCTCCTTCTTGTCGGACAGAGCGTCTGTGACCATGAAGGTCAGGAGGTAGTGGCCGGGCGAGAGCTTTCCGAGCCCTATCTGCTCGACCACGACGAGCTGCGAAGGGTCGTTGCCGCGCGGCGTGGCCGGCCGCTCGGGGCTGCGGTAGATGATGCGTTCGTCGCGGCTGACGATGGTCTGCGTGAGCAGCCGCGGCTTGCCGGCTTCGAGCTTCGCGTTGTAGACGATTGCCGAGTAGCGCAAGTCCTGCTTGCGCGAGAGCTGGCGCACGGCCGCCAGCGGGACGGGCTGCGCGGCGCCGCTCAAATCAACCGCGTGGAGGAAGATGCTGCTCAGGGCCAGCCGCCCCTTCGACAGATCCGGCACCTCGACATAGCGCGAGACCGTGCCGAGCCGGCCGCCCGCGGCCTCGCGCACGACGACGCGCAGCTGGTAGTAGCCCGGCGGGAGCTGCGTGTTCGTCGAGTAGGTCAGCCCCGTGTCTTCGGCCTTGCGGTACGACTCCGGGGTGAGCGCGCCGCTGACGGTCTGGCTGAAGCCGCCGCGCGTCTTGCCGCGCTCGTCTATGACGAAGCCGACCACGTCGAACGAGAAGGGGTACTTGCCGCCCGACTCCTCGATGCCGAGCGTCTTCGGGTCTATCAAAAGGTTGATGTCGAGCGCCGCGCCCTTGGGCGGCGTCATCCTCATCGAGAGGTTGGCCGTCACGTCCACGTCGCGGCGCGCGAGCGGCGCGCGGGCCGCGGCCATGATCTCCTGCTCCTTCGTGCGCGGCGCGGCCGGCTTCTCCTCGCGCGCCAGATAGCCCGAATACTTGTAGAGCCGCAGGCCGTCGCGCTTGACCTTGATGTCGAGCTTGCGGAACTTGTTGTCGAACCTCTCCGCGGGCGAGTAGGCGAGGACGTAGTAGCCGCGGCTGCGCGCGAGAACCTTGTCGAGCCCGAGCTTCATGTCGTTGGTGTTGACGACGGCGACGCCGCCGGTCGTGTCCGAGAGGAGCCGCAGGCTGAGGTGCTCGGCCGCGCCGTCGAGGGGGTAGCCGAGCGTGTCCATCTCCGAGCCGCCGCGCGCGAAGTTCGGGTCTCCGCCCATCAGGCCGCTGCGGGCCGGCGTCTCCTCGAAGCCGGCCACGCCCCGCGCGGCGTTCAGCCCGCGCGGATCCATCGTGTTGATGACCACGCCCGCGCGGACGGCGTCGTCGGCGAGGAGCTTGAGCACGGTGTTGAGGTAGGAGCCGAGGCCGGCGCCGCCGCCGCTCGGCAGCATGATCGGCGCGCCGTCCGCGCTGATGGCGTTCCTCCCGCCCGCGCCGCCGAAGCCGGGCAGGCCGCCCGACAGCAGCACGAGCGACTTGCGGCCCGGGATGTCGCGCAGGCTCTCGACGACGTTCTGCGTGACCGAGAGGCTGACGAGGGTGCGGCTGATGCGCGTGGACTCTTCGACGGCGCTCGTGGCCGACTCGACGCCGATGTCGCCGATGTTCTCCGCGTTCGCCCCCAAGCCGCTGCTCCCGATCAAATCCGCAAGGCTCACGCCGGTCGAGTTCTCGGCGACGCTGGCGAAGGGGTTCGCGGCCGCGATCGAGCGGAGCTGCCTGACGGCGCGGCGCAGCGTCTCCTTGTCGGAGGTGAGTTGTTCTAGCAGCCCCTTGCCGCCGGCCGTGCGGATGATGGCGACGAGGTCGCCCCGCTGCATCTTGTTGTCAATGAAGTCGCCGAGCGTCTGCCGCACCGTCACCATGTCGTTGTGAGAGATGGAGAGGTCGTCCACGACGAAGGCGACGACGCGCCTCACGTCGCGCGCCGTCAGCTCGCGCTCGATTCTCGCGCTCTCCGGGAGCCGCCCGCCCAGCCCCTCGCGCGACCCTTCCGTCCGGCGCTCTCCCTCGACGCTGACGAACTCCATGAACTTCAAGTCCTGCTTCTTGCCGTTCTCGTAGACCTCGAAGTCGTCGAGCTTGAGGTCGTTGACGATCCGGTCGTTCTTGTCCGTGACGACGACGCTCGTCTGGACGAGGTCGGAGCTGATGCGGATGACTTCGTCGTCGTCCGCCTGCGCCGGCGGCTGCTGCTGCGTCGGGGCCGTCTGCCGTGCGGCCGAGGTCTGCGACAGCACCGCCGTCGCGAGGAGGAGCGCGAGAAGGAGTTTGATTCTTTTCATGGCGAGGTTACCTACGTGATCTTGGAGTAAAAACGTTCAAAGGGACGGCCGTATCGTATACGAACCGGCCGTCCGGCAACAACTCTGCCGGGGGCGCATCACCTCCCCATATGAAATGTTTGAACCTTTTAAATCAACTCCCGCCCCCGCACAATGAGTGCGCTTAGATGGCGCCCCTGTCACGACCGCGCGCCGAATCCGATGACAGCCTCCACCCGCGCGCGCGGCTCGCGCAGGAAGGCGAGGGCCACCGCCGGGTCGAACTGCGTGCCGGCGCAGCGCTCCAACTCGGCCGACGCCGCGTCGAAACCCGCCGCCCGTCGGTACGCGCGCTCGTTCGTCATCGCGTCGAAGGCGTCCGCGACGGCGACGACCCGGGCGTGAAAGTCTATCCCTTCGCCGCGGAGCCCCGAAGGGTAGCCACGCCCGTCCCAACGCTCGTGATGTTCGGCCGCCACGCGGCACACCTCCGGCGGGGCGGAGGCGCCCGCCAGCAGCCGCGCGCCGTCCGCGGGATGGCGCCGGATGGCGTCCCACTCCTCGTCGCTGAGCCTCCCATCTTTGTGCAAGACCTCGCCGGGGATGAAGACCTTCCCAAGGTCGTGAACCACCGCGCCGAAGCCTATGACGCGCAGCGCCGCGGACGAGACGCCGCAGGCGCGGCCGAGCAGCAGGCTCAGGCGTACGGTGCGCAGGGAATGGCGGTAGGTATAAGGGTCGTGCGCGC
>DATFHD010000132.1:0-55573 GCA_035248785.1 Pyrinomonadaceae bacterium
GGGCCCGACGACCGGCGGAGTCGCGCCGCAGCAGACGCGCTCGAACCCGCTGCACCCGAGCGACCAGCGGCAGGGCAACCCCTCGCCGCAGGCGCCCGGCGGCGGCAGCACCGGCAACGCGAACCGGTAGCGGTAAACAAGGGGCAGGAGTCTCAGGGAAGACTTAGAATTATGAGCAATCAAACGACACCGGAGGCCCGGCCGCAGGAGTGGCGCAGCCGCTTCCCCACGGTCAACTACCTGAACGCCGACTACGGCATCAAGTCGTGGCTGCTGACGAAGGATCACAAGAGGATCGGCATCCTCTACCTGCTCTCCGTGACCTTCTTCTTCGCCATCGGCGGGGCGTACGCGATGGCCATCCGGCTTGAGCTTTTGACGCCGGCCGGCGACCTGATGCAGTCGCACACCTACAACAAGGTCTTCACGCACCACGGGATCATGATGGTCTTCTTCTTCCTGATCCCGGCCATCCCCGGCGTGCTGGGGAACTTCCTCATCCCGCTGATGATCGGCGCGAAGGACATGGCCTTCCCGAAGATAAACCTGCTGAGCTGGTACATCTTCATGGCCGGCGGCGCCATCACCTTCGCCGCGCTCCTCTTCGGCGGCGTGGACACGGGCTGGACGTTCTACGTCCCCTACTCGACCAACTTCTCGAACACCTACGTCACGCTCGCCGGCCTCGGCATCTTCATCAACGGCTTCTCGTCCATCCTGACGGGCCTGAACTTCATCGTCACCACGCACACGATGCGCGCGCCGGGGATGACTTGGTTCCGGCTGCCGCTCTTCGTCTGGTCGCAGTACGCGACGGCCCTCATCATGATTCTGGGGACGCCGGTCATCGCCATCACGGTGCTGCTCCTCGCGCTTGAAAGGCTCGCGCACATCGGCATCTTCGACCCGGCCATGGGCGGCGACCCCGTGCTCTTCCAGCACATGTTCTGGTTCTACTCGCACCCGGCCGTCTACATCATGATTCTGCCCTCGATGGCCGTCATCTCCGAACTGGTCGCCACGCACACCAGAAAGCCCATCTTCGGCTACTCGTTCGTCGCGTTCTCGTCTCTGGCCATCGCGGTCTTCGGCTTTCTGGTCTGGGGGCACCACCTGTTCGTGTCGAGCCAGTCGGTCTACGCCGGGATGATCTTCTCGATGATCTCGTTCGTGGTGGCGATACCCTCGGCGGTGAAGGTCTTCAACTGGACGGCGACGATGTACAAGGGCTCGATCTCGTACGACACGCCGATGCTCTACGCCTTCGCCTTCATCGGGCTCTTTCTAATCGGCGGGATGACGGGGATGTTCCTCGCCGCGCTCGGCTTCGACATACACGTCCACGACACCTACTTCGTCGTCGCGCACTTCCACTACGTGATGGTGGGCGGCACCGTGATGGGCTACCTCGGCGGGCTGCACAACTGGTGGCCGAAGATCACGGGGCGCATGTACCCCGAGGGGTGGGCGCGCTTCGCGGCGCTCGTCATCTTCGTCGGGTTCAACCTGACGTTCTTCCCGCAGTTCCTTCTGGGCTACATGGGGATGCCGCGGCGCTACCACGCCTACCCCGTCGGCGAGCCGATGTGGCAGGTCTTGCACGTGATGAGCACGGGCGGCGCCTCGATCCTCGGCATAGGGCTGCTCATCCCGGGCGTCTACTTCGTCTGGTCTATGCGCTACGGGCGGTTCGCGCCGGCCAACCCTTGGCCGGGGACGGGGCTCGAATGGCGCACGCCCAGCCCGCCGCCGACCGAGAACTTCACCGTGACGCCGGTCGTCACGTGGGAGGCTTACGAGTACCGCCCCATCGAGGAGATGAAGGTCATCGGCCCCGGCGCCCCCGACCAGCCCGTCTCCGGCCGCCACCCCATCAACCGCGGGGTAGAGACGGAAGAGAGGTAAATGGTGGACGGTGAATGGTGAATAGTTGAAGCCACCATTCATCATTCGCCATTCACCATTCACTGACTTTTGAGGAGTACGGAGAGTGTCAACACACGCGGAGGCAGTGGAGCACGGGCACGCGCCGGAGGCGGCGCACGAGGCGCTGGCGCACCACTTCGACAACCTCGAACAGCAGCGCGAGGCCGGCGCTTTGGGCATGTGGGTCTTCATCGCGCAGGAGGTGATGTTCTTCGGCGGGCTCTTCCTCGCCTACCTCGTCTACCGGATGAAGTACCCGAACGCCTTTCTGGCGGCGAGCAACCACCTCAACTGGCGGATCGGCACCTTCAACACGGCCGTCCTCATTACGTCGAGCTTGACGATGGCGCTCGCGGTCTGGGCCGCGCAGACGGGGCGCGCGCGCCGGACGCAGGTCGCCTTCATGGCGGCCACAGTCCTGCTCGGCCTCGTCTTCCTCGGGGTGAAGGCGTACGAGTACAACGAGAAGTACGTGGACGGGCTGATACCAATCGCGGGCTGGTTCCACCCGAAGGCGGAGATTCTGGCGCACCTGCCGCACGACGTGACGGTGGGCCAGTATCAGATGTTCTTCTGGCTCTACTTCGCGATGACGGGGCTGCACGCGCTGCACATGATCATCGGCATCGGCATCATCGCGCCGATCATGTGGATGGCTTGGCGCGGCCGCTTCTCGCCCGAGTACCACGCGCCCGTCGAGAACTTCGGCCTCTACTGGCACTTCGTTGACATCATCTGGATTTTCCTCTTCCCGCTGCTCTACCTCCTCGGCGCGCACTTCTCGGCCGGGCACTAGGAAGGGGAAGTAGACAGTAGTCAGTAGACAGTAGCCAGTAGGGCTCCGCCTCTCCGGCGCTGACTCTGACAAACGGGCGGTTCGTTATGAGAAGTCTTTCTACTGACTACTGACTACTGTCTACTGACTACCGAGGTCTTTATGTCGGAACACATCGTCCCGCGCACAACTTACTACGGCGTCTTCGGCGCGCTGCTCGTGCTGACGGCGCTGACGGTCATCGCCGCCAACATCAACTTCGGCAAGATGAACGACGTGATCGCGATAACCATCGCCGTGACGAAGATGATGCTCGTGCTCCTCTTCTTCATGCACGTCCGCTACAGCTCGCGGCTCATCTGGGTCATCGTCGCCTCGATGTTCTTCTGGCTGCTCATCCTGCTGCTTTTGACAATGACCGACTACACCAGCCGCGACTGGTTCGGCCCGAATCAGGCCGGCATCATGAGCCACCAGTAGCCGCACGGCTTTTAGTACAATGGGGCCCGGTGCGGGTCGCGCTTCGGCGCCGCCCGGCCGGGCTTTTCATTTCCGGCGGAGGGGTTCGGAAGCTTCTTGCTGAGGCGTGCCATCAAGGTCGTGCTGCTCTTCGCGCTGCGCGTCTTCTTCCGCCGGATAGAGGTGGTGGGCCGGAGGCGCGTGCCGCGCGACGGCGCGTGCCTGTTCGTCCTCAACCACCCGAACGGCCTCGTTGACCCTGCCTTCCTGCTCTGCTTCGCGCCGCGCCGCGTCTCGTTCCTCGCCAAGTCGCCGCTCTTCCGGATACCGGTCATCGGCCTCTTCGTACGCGCGCTCGACTCCATCCCCGTCTACCGCAAGCAGGATGAGGGCGCGGGCGCCTCCTCGCGCAACCGCGAGACGTTCGAGCGCTCGGCGGCGCTGCTCCACCGCGGCGGCACCATCGCCATCTGCCCCGAAGGCGCCTCGCACAGCGAGCCCTACCTGCTCCCTCTCAAGAGCGGCGCCGCGCGCATCGCCCTCGGCGCCGTCTCGGTTAACGGCGGGCGCGCGCTCGATTTGAAGATCGTGCCGGTCGGGCTCTACTACACTGCGAAGACGACTTTCCGCAGCGGGGCGCTGCTCTACTTCGGCGAGCCCATCGCGGTCGAGGCGGCCGAGCCGGACGCGGACGGCGAGCCGCCGCGCGAGGCCGTGCGCGCCCTCTCCGACCGCATCGCCGAGGCTTTGCGCGCGCTGACGCTGGGCGCCGACCGACACGAGGCGCTGGCCGTCGTGGCGCGCGCCGAGCGCATCTTCTCCTCCGGCGACGAAGAGGAAGAGCGCCCGAGCCTCGAACGTGAGCTGCACCGCCGCCGACGCTTCGTCGAAGCCTACGCCTTCCACCGCCTGCACTCGCCCGCGCGTTTGGAAGAACTGGAACAACGCATCACGCGTTACGAAGAGTCGCTCAGGCAGGCGGGGCTCGAAGACCCGCGGCAGCTCTCGCCCTCCACCGTCTCTGAGTACGCGCGACCGCTGACGCTCGTCGCGCGCGTCGCCGTCTTCGTCCTGCTGCTGCCGGCGGCGCTCGCGGGCGCGGTGCTTCACTACCCGGCCTACAAACTCGCGGGCGTGCTCGCGACGCGCTTCGCGCGCGAGTACGACGACGTGCTCTCGACCTTCAAGATAGCCGCCGCGCTCCTGTTCTTCCCTCTGACGTGGGGCGTGCTGGCCTTCGTGCTTTACCGCGTGGCGGGCTGGTGGGGATTGTTCGCGGCGCTCGTGTGCGCGCCGCTCTCGGGGCTCGTCGCGCTGCGCACGCGCGAGGAGTTCGGGCGCTTCGCCGCGGGCACGCGCGCCGCGCTCTTCTTCCTGCGCCAGCGCAGCTTCTTCCGACGCCTGCTCGAAGAGCGGCGCCGCATCCGCGCCGAAATCCTCGCGCTCGGCGACGAGTACGATAGGACAGCAGTCAGTAGACAGTAGACAGTAGCGCTCCGGGTCGCGGAAGTTGACCATGACAGTCGGACGTTTCGCCATAGATGTTTCTTCTACTGACTACTGACTACTGACTACTTGCTACTGAGCATGCCCCGATCCTCACTGAAGCACGAAGTTATATGTGACGACGCCCGCGACCTTGACGCGCTGCCCTGAGAGGAGCGTCGGCGAGAAGCGCGCCTGCCGCGCGGCCGCGACCGCCGCCTGCTGCAAGAGCGGGTGCCCGCCGACGGCCTCGGCCTCTATCACCCTGCCGTCTTCGTCAACGAGTATTCGCACCGTGACCGTGCCCGAGGCGCGGGCGGCCTTCGCGACGGGCGGGTAGGCGGGCTGCGGCTTGCTGACGGCCTTGCCGTTGAGGACGCCGCCCTGAATCGGCTTCGGCTCGCCCGGCGCGGAGTCGGGACGCGTCCCCGTCCCGGCCACCTGATAGACCTCGTCCGCCAGACGCTTCTGCGTTTCGAGCGCCTCCCCGTACTGCCGGTTGTACTCGGCGGACTGCCCGGCGTCGCCCTCCATCTCGGCCAGCTTCGCGGCCTCGCGCAGCAGGTTCGCCTTGTACGACAGAGCGTTCGGGTTCTTCGGCGCGAGCGAGACGGCCTGCTCCGCGAATTGCAGCCCGAGGCTCACGCACTCGCGCGCGCGCATGAAGTCGCCCGAGTCGGCCGGCATCTTGTAACGGATGACGACCTTGTCCGGCTGAGTCTCGGTCGCCTTGTTCTCCTTCCGCTCGGTCACGTCGTAGGAGCACTGCCACTGCTTGGAGGCGAGGAGGGTGAAAGCCTCGCTGCGCTTCTCGTCGGGCACGTTGAAGTCGTTGGCGCGCGACAGCAGAAGCTCGCGCAGCTTGTCGTCCTGCTTCATCTGGCCGTAGAGGAAGGCGACGGCCTTGTACGCGTCCTCGTTCGCGGGCTCTCTCGCCAACACTTCCTGATAGGCGGCGACGGCGCGCTCTCCGGCGGCGACGTTCTCGGGCGTCTCCACGCCGGGCTTGTACTGCTGCTGCGCGGCGCGCGCGATGAAGACGCGCGTGTTCTTCCCCTCGGGGTCGAGTTCGAGCGCGCGCCGGAAGTGCTGCTCGGCCTCCTCGAACTTGCCGTAGCGGTAGGCGCGCGCGCCCTCGTCCAACTCACGGCGCGCGTCCCCCGCGTTCGTCTGGCCGAAGGCGGCGGCCGCGGCGGCGACGACGAGCGCGAGCGCGGCGAATGTCCTTCTCATAACTTTCGACTCCTTCGTGAGCGTTTCAGTCCTTCACTTCTTCCCGAGCGCGACGGCGCGCTGGTAGGCGGCGTAGACGGCTTTGGAGAGGACTGTGCGGAGCGAGCCCTTCTCCATCTGGTAGATTGCCTCGGCGGAGGTGCCGCCGGGCGAGGTGACCATGTTGCGAAGCTCTGCCGGGTGCTTGTGCGTCTCGCGCGCGAAGAGGACGGAGCCGAGCATCGTCTGCGTGACCAGCTCTTCGGCGACGTGGCGCGAGAAGCCCATGTGGACGCCCGCGTCCACGAGCGCCTCCATCATCATGAAGATGTAGGTCGGGCCCGTGGCCGAGAGCGCCGTCGCCATGTCTATCATGTTCTCGTTCTCGACGTACATCTCGCGCCCGAGAGCGCCGAGCAGCGCGCGCACGGCTTCGAGCTGCCGCTCGTTGATGTGCGGCGCGGCCGTCCAAGCGGTCATGCCCTGACCTATCTGCGCGGGCGTGTTCGGCATCGCGCGCACGACGGAAGGGTGATTGAGCGCGTCCGTGATCGTCTCCATCCGCGCGCCCGCGACGATGGAGAGGACGAGCTGTTCGGGCGAGAGCGCGCCCTTCAGCTCTTGCAGGACGCGCGCGATGCGCTGCGGCTTGACGGCGACGACGACGATTGAGGCTGACGCGCCGTCCCCCGGCCGCGTGCCGTCGGCGGGCGCCGCCGCCTCGCGGTTCGACTCGAAGACGCGTATGCCGTACTGCGTCTGCAACTCTTCGCGGCGCGCGGGGCGCGGGTGGCTGCCGACGATCTGCGAGCGCGCGACGAGCTGCCGGCGCAGGAGCCCCGCGATCATCGCCTCGGCCATCACGCCGACGCCGACGAACGAGAGCTGCGCGCCGCGCAGCGGGTTGGCCGCGACCGCCTGCGGCGGGACGTTTGTCATGGCGACATCATATTCAGGCGCGCGCCGGTTCGTCCACAAACTTTCGCGCGCGGGGCGTGCCCGACGACCTTCCGCTCCGGGGCGGCGTACGAATCTCTGGATTTAAACCCGCGGCGGCGCGGGGGCGTTAAGAATTTGAAAGCTCAAACTTGAGATTTCAAATTCTCAGGGCTGAAATCTCCTGAAACTTCCTGAAATCCCAAGGCCGGGGCGCAAATTCTGAATCTTACGCGCGCGCTCATCCGTACCTTTGTCGCAGACACTTCAGACGGCCGGGGCCGCGCGGGGCGTGGGACTTGTCCACGGTTTTTTGTTACCATGCGCGGCACACGCGCCGCAGACGCCGATTCCCGAAGGCCCCGGCACCAACCCCGAAAGAGGAGAAGTTTAGATGAAGAACTTGCTGAGATTCCTCCCGCGCGCCGCCGCGCCCGCGCTCGTGCTTCTGGCCGCGGCCACCTTCGCACACGCGCGGCAGCAGACGCCCGCGCCGAAGGTGCGGCTCCCGCAGGCGAGCCCGCAGGCGACGCTCGCCGAGACCGTCGGCGTCACCGACATCACCATCACATACCACCGCCCCTCGGTGCGCGGCCGCACGCTCTGGGGCGACGTGACCGCGGAGAAGGCCGCCGAGATCGTGAAGGCCAACGCGTTCCTGCCGCAGTCGGCGCCCGAGGGGACGCTCGACGGCGGGGCGGGCTCGGGCAAGGACTTCCCGATGGTTCCCAACGGCCACGTCTGGCGCGCGGGGGCGAACGAGGCGACGAAGTTCACCGTCAGCGACGACGTGCTCGTCAACGGCCAGCCCTTGAAGGCCGGCTCGTACAGCCTCCACATGATTCCGGGCAAGGACGAGTGGACGGTCGTCTTCAACAAGACGGCAGACCAGTGGGGCAGCTACGGCTACGACGCGAAGCAGGACGCGCTGCGCGTGAAGACGAAGCCCGAGTGGCGCGCGGACGCGCAGGAACTGCTCGGTTACAACGTCGAGGCGGCGACCGCGAACTCGGCGCGCGTCGTCTTGCGCTGGGAGAAGATCGCCGTGCCCTTCACGGTCGAGGTGCCGAATCAGGACGCGCTCGTCCGCTCGAAGATTGACGCGATGGTCGCGGGCTCGCCCGACGACTGGCGCGTGCCGGCCGCCGTCTCCGAGGCTTACTTCAACGACGACAAGCTGGACGAGGCGATTGTCTGGGCCGACCGCTCCATCAAGGTCAAGGAGACTTTCCAGAACCTCCGGCTGAAGTCCGCGCTGCTGTTCAGCATGAAGAAGAAGGACGAGGCCATCGCCGTCGCCGAGCGCGCCGTCGCGCGCGGCAAGGCCGACGGCGAGGACACGACGCGCTTCGAGAAGCGTCTGGCCGACCTCAAGGCCGGGAAGATGTGAGGAGGGGTGACTGCCGTAGCGGTCAGTACCGCCCGCGGTAGCGGGTGGGTCGGAGTAACATCGTGCGCGGCGAACAAGAGCAACACGCACCCACCCGCTACCGCGGGCGGTACTGACCCGGCCCCGCGCGTCGCTATGAAATTTACTTAACGAGGAGAAGTAGAGATGAAGTCAACGAGAAGGTTGTTCCCCGCGTTGGCGCTGGCGCTGTTGGCGCTGGCGGGCGTTGCGGGCGCGCAGGTGCGGACGCCGCGCCCGAGCCAGAAGGCGAGCGTGATGCAGACCATCGGCGTCACGGACATCACCATCACCTACAGCCGCCCCGGCGTGAAGGGCCGGGCCATCTGGGGCGACCCGCCCGCGGGCGCCGCGGCGGGCACCGCGACGCTCGACGACGCGCGCTCGCGCCCGAAGGATCAGGTCATCGTCCCTTACGGCCACGTCTGGCGCGCGGGGGCGAACGAGGCGACGCTGTTCACCGTGACGGACGACGTGCTGATTAACGGCCAGCCCTTGAAGGCGGGCAGCTACAGCCTTCACGCCATCCCGGGCCGCGACGAGTGGACGATTATCTTCAACTCGGACTCGGGCCAGTGGGGCAGCTTCACCTACGACGAGAAGAAGGACGCGCTGCGCGTGAAGGCGAAGCCGCAGGCGGTCGCCGAGAATCAGGAGTGGCTGCTCTACACGTTCGACCCCGTCACCGAGAACTCGGCGCAGGTCAACCTCCGCTGGGAGAAGTTGCGCGTGCCGTTCACGGTCGAGGTCAAGGACGTGAAGGCGGTCGCTCTGGAGAAGGCGCGCGCGGCAGTGGCGGCCGCCAAGCCGGACGACTGGCGCACGCCTTTGCAGGCGGCCGCCTACGTCTACAACAGCAACCTGACGGCCAACAACGAAGAGGCTTGGCAGTGGCTTGAGAAGTCGGTCAAGACCAAGGAGACCTTCCAGAACCTCTCGGCGAAGGCGCGCGTGCTCGCCGGGCAGGGCAAGACGGCCGACGCGGTCGCCGTGGGCGAGAAGGCGCTGCAACTGGGCAAGGCGCCCGACTCCGGCATAGACGCCACGGCCCTCGCCGGTTTCGAGAAGCAGATAGCCGACTGGAAGGCGAAGGCGCAGGCCGCGCAATAGACAAATCCGGGCGCGGAGGGGGAGCGCGCCGTCTCCCCCTCCGCCTACGCCTTTTCCGAAGCCGCGCCGGGTCGCACCGACGCCACCCGCGCCCTTCCCGACGCCGCGCACAGCCGTCCCGACGCCGCCCCGCATCATTCTGACCGCACGCGCCCCCGTTTCGCCCCCGCCCGCGCCCCGCCCGACGCTAAATCCAACATTTTCAACGCCGTGCGCGGCCGTCCCGCCCCCGCGCGCCCTTGTTCCGACATGGCGCGGCGTCGTTCCGACGCCACGCGGCGATGTTCCGGAGCCACGCGGCGATGTTCCGGAGCCACGCGGCGGCGTTCCGGAGCCGCGCGGCGGTGTTCCGGAGCCGCGCGGCGAGTTTCCGACGCGGCGCGGCGAGTTTCCGACGCGGCGCGGCGTCGTTCCGGGATGGCGCGGCGTCGTTCCGGGATGGCGCGGCGTTGTTCCGGTCAGGCGCGGCGATGTTCTGACAAGGCGCGGCGTCGTTCCGACACGGCGCGCAAGTGCGCCGACACGGCGCGCGAATGTTCCGACACGGCGCGCGCGTGTTCCGGTAAGGCGCGGGGGCGTGCGGGTCAGGCTTCGGACGTGTCGGGTTTGGCGCGGGTGAGCGGGTTGAGGGCGAGGGCGGCGAGGACGACGACGAGCGCGCCGACGACGTTGAACCAGAGGAAGGCGATGGAGGTGTAGAAGAAGCAGTAGAGCACCGCCGCCTCGCCCGCCAGCGCGCCGAGGAAGGCGGCCGTGCCCGTCACGCGCCGGAAGTAGAAGCCGAGCAGGAAGATGCCGAGCAGCGTCCCGTAGAAGAGCGAGCCGAGGCGGTTGACGGCCTCCACCAGCGAGCCGAGTTGGCCCGCGTACTGCGCGAACGCGATGGCGAAGCAGCCCCAGAAGACGGTGGCGAGTTTTGACGAGACGAAGTAGTAACGCTCCGAGGCGTCGCGCTTCAAAAGGCGGCGCTGTATGTCTACGACCGTCGTCGCCGCCAGCGCGCTCCACTCCGAAGCGGTCGAAGACATGGACGCGAAGAAGACCGCCGCCAACACCAGCCCCACCAAGCCCGCAGGCATGTATCGCGTCACGAAACTCAGGAAGACGTAGTTCGTGTCGTTCGGCTTCGCGTCGAACTCCTTCAGCACCTCCAACGCGCCGCCGCGCACGCCGTTCGCCTTATCCTGCGCCGCCTTCAAACCCGCGGACGCCGACTCCGCCGCCGCGTCGTCACCCGCGCGCAGCGCGTTGATGTATTCACGCGCCGCCTTCTGCTTCTCGTCGAACGCCGCCGCGTATTCGGTTTCGAGCGCGCGAAACTCCGCGCCGCGTGCGCCCGCGCGAGCGCGCTCGGCCTGCACGGGGTTGAAGAAGACGGGCGGCTGCGTGAACTGGTAGAACGCGAAGACCGTCGCGCCCAAAAAGAGGATGAAGAACTGCATCGGGACTTTGACCATCCCGTTAAAGAGCAGTCCGAGACGGCTCTGCGCGACCGATTGGCCCGAGAGGTAGCGCTGCACCTGCGACTGGTCTGTGCCGAAGTACGCGAGCGCGAGGAAGCAGCCGCCGAGGAGTCCCGACCAGAAGTTGTACTGGTTCTTAACGTCGAACGAGAAGTCTACCGCGTTCAGGCGCCCGAGCTTGCCCGCGACGTGCGCGGCTTCGAGGAACGACACGTCCGGCGGGAGCAGTCTGACGATGGTGACGAAGGCGACGACCATCCCGCCCATGATGATGAGGAACTGTAGGAAGTTCGTGTTGTCCACGGCGCGCGCGCCGCCCGTCGAGGCGTAGAGCATCACCGCGCCGCCGATGATGAAAATCACGACGCGTATGTCCCAACCCATAATCACCGACAGTATGAGCGAGGGCGCGTACAGCGACACCCCCGTCGAGAGCCCGCGCAGCGCGAGGAAGAGGAGCGCCGCCAGCGTCCGCGTCTTCAAGTCGAAGCGCCCTTCGAGGTATTCGTAGGCCGTGTAGACTTTCAGCCTGCGGTAGATGGGGACGGCCGTCGCCGACAGAATCACCATCGCCACGGGCAGCCCGAAGTAGACCTGCACGAAGCGCATCCCGTCGGCGAAAGCCTGACCGGGCGTGGCGAGGAACGTGACCGCGCTCGCCTGCGTCGCCATGATCGAGAGCGCGACGCGGTGCCAGCGCTGCCCGCGGTCTGCGACGAGGAAGTCGTCGAGGTCGCGCGTGCGGCGCCCCTTCCAGAGCCCGTAGGCCACGATGCCCGCGAGCGCCGCGAAGAGCACAACCCAGTCGAGCGGCCTCACCGGAAAGCCCTCGTGAAGACGTAAAAGAGCGCCACCAGCACGGCGAGGTTCGCCAGCACGACCGCGTAGAGCGTCCGCCAGCTACCGCCGAACGGCGGCGGCTCCTCTTCCCGAGAATGCTTTCGCGTCTCGCCCGTCATCCGTGTATCTCTGCGGCCTGACCGGTGCGCAATCCGGCGCGACCGCCGCAACCCAGGTCAGTACCACCCGCGGTAGCGGGTGGGTGCGTGATACTCCAACCAGCCCTCAACAGTCAGGGGCGACCCACCCGCTACCGCGGGCGGTTCTGACCGCTATTACTTGCCGGCAGAAATCATGTTCGCAAACAGTCGGTACGCGCCGGGCACGCCCGCGGGCAGTTGGCGGAAGAAGGCGAGCGCGGTGAAGACGTACGTCCCCTTGCCCTGTCGCGCGACGAGCGTCGAGCCACGAAGCTCCGCCGAGCCGGGGTCGTGGCTCTCGAAAAGCGGCGTGTAGCGCGCGTCCCAGTCCGAGGCGAAGTAGAGCCCGCGCTCCTGCACCCATCCTTGGAAGTCCGCGGGCGTGATTTTGTTCGGCGCGTTCAGCAGCGCGTCCGCGGGCGCGAGCATTGTCAGCGGCGCCGTCTCGTCCGTCACCCTGTCCTGCGTGAGCTTGAAAGGGAAGGGGCCGAGCTGCGCGCCTTCGAGCGTGCGGTCGGGCGTGTTGTACTGGACGACGAGCGTGCCGCCGCGCTCGACGTATTGGAGGAGTCGCGCCTGCTGGCGCCTGAGCGCCGCGCGCGTGTTGTAGGCGCGCACGCCCGTCACCACGGCGTCGAAGCGCGAGAGGTCGGCCGCTTCCAAGTCTTCGTCAGAAAGCAAAGTCACGTCGTAGCCCACCTGCCGCAGCGCCTCGGGCACCTCGTCGCCCGAGCCCATCACGTAGCCGATGTGTTGGCCCTTCCTCTGCAAGTCAACGCGGACGAGCTTGGCCTCGGCCTCGGGGAAGAGCGTCTGCCGGGGGATGTGCGGGTAGTCAATCTCCGTGACGCCCTGCGTGAAGGTCTTGCCGCCGGACACGAACTCCGCGTCGAGCGCGGCCACGGAGGCGCCCGCGGGCGGCGTGACGTTGAAAGACGCGCGCAACTCTTCGCCCCTGCCCTTGAGCGTGACGGACGCTTCCGCGGGCGAGGAAGTCCAACCCGCGGGCAAGCGGAGACGAACGTTGCCGGAAGCGTCCGCGGCCGTGTTGTCCCTCAATATCACGCGCACCTGTTTGGGCTGTCGGTCGGGGAAGACGAGCGTCTTCTCTTCCAGACTGACGGCGACTTCGGGGACGACGACGACGGGCCGGTACATGTCGCCGTTCACGCGGTCAGTCCAGCGGTACTGGACGGGCACTTGGAATCTGACCGCTTCCGCATCCTCGCCGAAGATGACGTTGACGGGCACCGACAGCGCGGGCGGGCCTTCGGGCGCGCCGAGCAGCGAGTGGTCTTCTATGCGGAAGAGATTATTGACGGGCGTCTCGCGCAGCCAGTAGGGCTGGCTGTACTCTGCGCCGACGGGCACGCGCAGCGTCGTCTCGCGCGAGAGCGGCTCGTTCGACTTCAACTCGGCGCGCAGCACGTCCACGCCCGCCGACGAAGCGCCGACAGTCTCAAGCCGCAACGGCGTGCCCGAGCGGTTGACGATTGTCGTCGTGACTTTGACCTCGCCGCCCGGCGTTACGTAAGGCTCCGCGGCCACGGCCTCGACCCACAGCCCGGCCGCGTCGCGTATCACCTCCGCGAGCGCCGCGCGTTTGGCTTCGAGCAGCGGCTCGTCCTTCGGCAGCTTGTCCAACTCGCGCCGCGCGCGCAGCAGCAAAGGCAGGCTCGCCGCGGGGTTCGCCGCGTCGTACTTGCTCGCGGCCTCTTCGAGCAACTGCCCGACGGCCTCGCCGCCCGCGAAGCGCCGCCAAGTCATGTCAACGCCGTCGAAGATGTCTTTCGACGCGGGCTCGCCCTTGATGAGCGAGAAAAAGTTCGGCGCCGCGCCGCGCCGCTCGGGCGTGCCCTGCCCCTGACTCTTGTGCTGCGTGCGGCTCTCGGCCGCGATCTCCGTGTAAGACTTGCCGAGCAGAGGGTCGTAGCCGCCCACGTCCGCCTTCAAAAGCCTGTCGGCGTCCTTCGGCGTCGCGCCCCCGAAGTTGAAGACGTTCCAGAGCAGACGCTTCGGCTTCCAAGGTGTGACGCCCTGCCTGAGTTGTTCGGGGAAGCGCGAGGGGTCGCCCGCCGCGTCGAACGCCTCGCCCGCGAGGATGGCCGAGGCCGTGTGCTGCCCGTGCCCGCCCTCGCCCGTCGTCGGGAAGCGCGTGATGATAACGTCCGGGCGGAAGCGGCGTATCACCCAGACGACATCCGCGAGCACCGCGTCGTGATCCCAGAAGCGGAAGGTCTCCTCGGGCGACTTGGTGAAGCCGAAATCAATCGCGCGCGTGAAGAACTGCTCTGCGCCGTCAACGCGCCGCGCGGCGAGTAATTCCTGCGTGCGCACGACGCCGAGCATCTCGCCCTTCTCCGTGCCCAGAAGGTTCTGCCCGCCGTCGCCGCGCGTCAGCGAGAGGTACGCGGTGCGCACGCGACGGCCGCGCGCGAGGTAGGCGAGCAGCGCCGTGTTCTCGTCGTCAGGGTGCGCGCCGACGTAGAGCACGCTCGCCGCCACGGTCAGCTTGCGCAGCGCGGCCTCTGTCTCGGCGGCGTCCGGCGAGGCCGGGCGCTGCGCCCGCGCGGGCGCCGAGAGCAGGAGGAGAAAGAGGAGGGCGGCGGCGGTCGTCGCCGCCCGGTTTAGCTTGTTCGTCGTCTGTCTTTTCTTCGAGTTCATCATGCGGGGGCTCGGCGGTCGAAATTTTTAGGACGGCGGGACGGCGGCGTTCGAGTTCGCGCGGGGCGCGGAGTTCGTGTTGGCGCCCGCGTTGGCGTTGTTGGCGTTCGCGTTCGAGTTCGAGTTGGAGTTCGTCTGCTTGCGCATCTGCTCCTGCTGCCGCTTGCGGAACTCCTCGACGCGCTGGGCGCCGGACTTGGCCTGCTCAAGAAGCTCCTGCGCGGGGAAGTTGTCGGGGTTAATCTCAAGGGTCTTGTTGAGCGCCCTCACAGACTCGTCGTACTGCGCGAGCTTGTAGTGCGCCGAGGCCAGCTCGTAATACTTGTCGTCGTTCTCGGTCGGCGAGCTCTTCACCGCCTCCTTGAGCGACTTGACCGCGTCGTCGTACTTGCCGAGACGCTCCTGACAGATGCCGAGGAGATAGTAAGAGTCCGAGTCTTTCGGGTCTTTCTTCGTGCGCTTCTCGTAAGCCTTGACGCACTCCTGAAAAGCCTTTTCCGACTCCTCGTCCTGCTTCGTCACGCTGAGCGCGAGGCCGAGCCGGTAGTAGCCTTCGGCCAAGTCTGGGTCGAGCTCGACGGCACGCCTGAAGGCGGCGACCGCCACCTCGTCGCGGTCGTGGCGGTAGGCGTCCATGCCGTAGTCGAAGAGCGTGTGCGCGTCGCCTTCGGGCAGTTGGACGGCGGCCTGCTGCTGCGCGCCGTTCTCGTTCGCGGGCGCGGCGTTGGAGTTCTGCGCGGCCTGCCTGCCGCGGCAGCCGGCCTGCGCGAGCGCGAAGACGAGGAGGGCGGCGAGCGTTGTGCGGAGCGCTTTCATGGTCTCTATTTTAACTCGGAAGGTTGGGGCCTCGAACGTATCTACGCCAAAAAATGCGGAGAGTCAAACGCGCCGCGGGCTTTGGACTGTTGATTGCATTTTGTTGGACGGGCAGGCAGACGCGTGTACGGGTTGCGTTCAAAGGGGGTGGTGTGCGAGATGGAGCGTAGGGAGCGGGAGGCTTTGGTAAGTCCAACGGATGAGACGGTTCCGCTCGAAGCGGAGAGGCCGATTGCGCCGCCGAGCTTCGACGAGAAATCCATACAGCGCGCACGGCCCGCGGTGCCTCTGAATCTGCGGGGCCGGCTGGGCTCTTGGTCGGCGGCGGCCGTAGTGCTCTGCGTGCTCGGCGGCGTGGCGGGCGGCGCGCTCGGCGGCCTCGCCATCAACTACTTCCAGCACGGCCCGCGCGCTGCCGAGTCCGCGCAGGCGAGGCAGGAGCCGAACGCCCCGCCTGTGACGGCGGACGCGCCCACGTCGCAGTCGAACACCTCGACGACGGCCACGAACGCGCCGAACGCGACGACAGGCACGACGGCGGACGCGGGCACGGCGGCGCCTTCGTCTACACAGGCGGGTACGCCGCCCGCCGCCGTCCAGCCCGCTTCGGCCGACGCAGGCGCACAGGGCGAGCGCGCCGCCGCGGCGGAGAACGCCAGCGCTTCGAAAGATTCGGCGGGGTCGGACGGGAGTGGCGCAGTTGAGGCCGACGCCACGACGCAGGGCGAGTTGCGCGCCGCGCTCGGCGAGTGGGTCGCGGCGACGAACGCGCGCGACGTGGGGCGTCAGATGAATTTCTACGCGCCGACCGTGGACGCCTTCTACCTCTCGCGCAACGCCTCGCGCGACGCCGTGCGCGCAGAGAAGTCGCGCGTCTTCGCCTCTGCCCGCGACGTGAACGTGCAGGCCGCGCCGCCCGAGATACGCCTCAGCCGCGACGGCCGCACGGCCGTCATGCGCTTCCGCAAGCGCTACCAGATTACGGGCGGCGCGGGCGAGCGCAGCGGCGAAGTCCTACAGGAACTCCGCTGGCGCCGCACGCCCAAAGGCTGGAAGATCGTCAGCGAGCGCGACCTGCGCGTGCTTCAATAAAAGTATGAACTAGGAACGACGGACGATGAACTGAAGGCTTCGGGCTTTCAGTTCGTCGTCCGTCGTTCCTAGTTCATCGTTTCCTGTCCTACGCGTAGGCGGCGGCGGCCGCGGCCGAGTCCATGTATTCGTGGAAGGCCGCGATCCGGCCGTCGCGGACGGTGAAGACGTGCGCCCACTCGCCGCCGTACTCGCGCCCGTTCTTCTTCACGCGCCAGCGGTAGCTGCCGAGCGCCACCACCTTCTCGCCCTGCGCGACGAACTCGCGCGGCTCGAAGCTGACGGTGTCCTGCTCGTCCGCGAGGCTTGAGAAGAAGCCCGCGACCGAGTCGCGGCCCCTGCGCTGCCCCGCGAAGCCCGCGCCCTCAATCTCCGGCAGGCGCCAGTCCACGTCGTCCGTCACCGAGTCGAGTATCCCCGCGATGTTACCCGTCTTAAAGTTCTCGTAGGCGCGGCGCACCACGCCTACCGTGTCTTGCTCACTCATCGTTGCACTCATCTTCGCGCTCCTCTCCGTCTTGGTGTCTTCGTCAAAACCCGCCCCGGCTCGCTCGCAACATTACATACGAGGCTTCGCGCGCGGGCGGATGTGTCGCGCTCAATCGCCGGACTCGACGATTTGACGGAAGCGGCGCGCGTCGTCGCGCATCTCGACGTTGTTGAAGAAGACGTAGGAGGTCGCCCGCTTCGGGAGCATCGCGGAAAGCTCCTCAAGCTCGGCGTCCTCGTACTTGTAGCGCCAGCCGCGTCGGCCGTGCAGGCGGAAGTAGCACTTGCCGGGCGTCACAGTCCGCTCGGCGAAGGGGTCAACGGCGTGCCAGAGCTTCAGCTCGTCGCACAGCTCCTTCACAAGCTCGCGCGGCCAGCCGCCGCGCGGCTCCCAAGCGAAGACGAGCCGCCCGCGCTCGGCGCGCAGGAAGAAGCTGCGCAGGTTCTCGACGTTCTCGGCCGTCGGCTTGAAGCTCGCGGGACACTGGAAGAGGACTGCGCGCGCCTTCAGCGCCGCGGCGCACTCGCGCGTCAGAGCCCACGCGGCGTCCACCGCCTCGGTCGGGCGGAAGAAGCCCGCGCCCTCCGTCTGCTCTGCGGTAAGCGGGCGCTTCAGGCGCCTGTAGGTCGGGCTCGAAGGGAGGTGCGTGATGAGCTGCCAAGCCTTGAGCGTGAACTCGAAGCCGGCGGGCGCCTCCTCCTTCCAACGCCTGAGCGTCGAGACCTGCGGCGGCTGGTAGAAGGTGTGCTGCACCTCGACCGAGTCGAGCAGCTCGTAATAGCTCTCGCGCGACGAGCGGAAGCCGCAGCAGCCCACGCGCACCCGCCCCTTGCCCGAAGCCATAAGCTAAGCCCTTGTGAGTGACGCCCGGTAAATTAAAGGTCGCCTACGGCATCTCGTCGGCCGAGGGGCCGTAGATGGACGGCACCGGCACGTCGAGCAGGCGCAGGTAGACCGAGAGCTGCCCGCGGTGGTGTACGACGTGGTTGAGCGCCAGCACGCGCACGGCCGCCACGCGCGGCCCCGTGAAGAATGTCTGGTCGCCGCTGCCCAAACGCCACTGCTCGCTCATGCGCTCGTCCGTCTGGCCGTCCAGAAGCTCGACGGCGGCGTTGACTGTCTGGTCGAACCTCTCCAACAGCTCGGCGGTGCTCGTCGGGACGAACGGTTTGTAAGCGCCGGACGCGAAGTTCAGCTCGTCCTGCGTCAGCGCGGGGGCGATGAGCGACGGCAGCTCGGCGACGTGGCCGGCGAGGCGCCCGAGCGACATAGACTTCTCGTGCGGCTTCCAGTCGAAAGAGCCTTCCGGCACGCGCTCAAGTATCCGACGCGTCGTCTTCGCCTCCTGCCGCAGCTCGGCCGCAAGCGACTCGCATATGCTCATAAGAATTTTCCTTCCGTTAATCGGGGGTGTTAGAGAAAGCGCTGCCAATCTACGCCGCCCGTAAAACCTTTTCAAGGCCCGCCGCCGGGGCGCGCGAAAAAAGTCCGGCGGGGTCTTTCGGCCGACGCGCGCCCTGCGCTAAAGTGTCGCCATCCCGATTCCCGAAAGGAACTCATCGAAGATGCACGAAGAACTTGTCGGACTGCTGCCCGAAGAGGTGTCGCGGCGCGGCTTCATCGGCGCGTCGCTGGCCGCGGGCTTCGCGCTGGCGGTGCAGCCCATCGCGGCGCAGACCGTAATCACGACCGACGCGGAAGGCTTGGAGGCGGGCGAGGTGAAAATTCCCGTGCGCGACGGCGAGATGCCGGGCTACCGCGCGCTGCCGGCCAAGGGGAAGAACTTTCCCGTCGCGCTCGTCGTGCAGGAGATTTTCGGCGTCCACGAGCACATCAAGGACATCTGCCGCCGCTTCGCCAAGCTCGGCTATCTGGCCGTCGCGCCGTCGCTCTACTTCCGGCAGGGCGACACGACGCAGTTGAAGATGGAGGACGTGATGAAGGTCGTCAACCGCGTCCCAGACGAGCAGGTGATGGCCGACCTCGACTCGACGGTGGCGTGGGCGCGCTCGACGAAGAAGACGGACGCGAAGCGCCTCGGCATCACGGGCTTCTGCTGGGGCGGCCGCATCGTCTGGCTCTACGCGGCGCACAACAAAGACCTCGACGCGGGCGTCGCTTGGTACGGCCGCCTCGTCCCCGGCCCGAACCCGAACCCCCTGACGCCGCGCCAGCCGATTGACCTCGTGGACGAGTTGAAGGCGCCCGTGCTCGGCCTCTACGGCGGCAAGGACACGGGCATCCCCGTCGAGTCGGTCGAGCGGATGCGCGAGGCTCTGAAGAAGTCGAAGTCTAAGGACGCGCAGGCGTCAGAGATCATCGTCTACCCCGAAGCCGGCCACGGCTTCCACGCAGACTACCGCCCCTCCTACAACAAGGAGGCCGCCACCGACGGCTGGCAGCGCTTGCAGGCGTGGTTCAAGAAGTACGGGGTGAAGGGATAGTAGATAGTAGACAGTAGTCAGTAGTCAGTAGTCAGTAGAAATACATCAGGCGGCGCGTCAACGATATCGTTGACGCGCCGCCCGGTCTTTCCCTACTGACTACTGACTACTGACTACTCTTCATAGCTGGCGGGGCAGCGGGCCGCCGATGGTGTAGAGGGTGACGGAGCTTGAGAGGCCGAGCCCAGAGAGGCGGCCGGCCATGAGCACGATGGTCTCCTTCTGCTGCGCGACGCCCGACTCGACGAGCATCTGCTCGCAAAGCTTGAGCATGCCCTCGGTGTTGTCGCAGGGCGGGTGGACGTGCGTCTCGACGCCCCAGATGAGCGACAGCTCGCAGCGGACGCGCGGGTCGGGCGTGAAGGCGATGATGCGCTGCTCGGGCCGCAGGGATGAGAGCCGCCGCGCCATCAACCCCGAGGCCGTGATGACGGCGATGGTGCGCGCGTCAATCTCCTCGCCCGCGAAGACGGCGGCCTCGCACAGCGCGCGGCTGACCCGGCCCGACTGGCGCCCGGCGAAGCGCGCGATGGCGTCCTGCGTCGTGGCCGGGCGCCCCGACTCGGCCGACTCGATGATGCGCGCCATCGTCGCCACGGCGAGCACGGGGTACTTGCCCGAAGCCGTCTCGGCCGAGAGCATCACGGCGTCCGTGCCGTCCCAGACGGCGTTGGCCACGTCCGAGGCTTCGGCGCGCGTCGGGCGCGGCTCCGAGATCATGGACTGAAGCATCTGCGTCGCGGTGATGACGACCTTCTCCTTCTTGTTGGCCGCCTCGATGATGCGCTTCTGGTAGACGGGAACTAACTCGACGCTCGTCTCGACGCCGAGGTCGCCGCGCGCGACCATCAGGCCGTCGGCTGCGTCCACGATCTCTTCGAGGTTATCAATGGCCTCCGCCTTCTCGATCTTGGCGACGAGCGGCTGGTTGCCGCCCGCGGCCTTGATGAGCGCCTTGGCCTCGCGGCAGTCGTCGGCGCGGCGCACGAACGAGAGCGCGATGTAGTCGGCGCCCTCGCGCACGGCCCATTGCAGGTCGCGCCGGTCTTTGTCGGTCAGTGAAGGTATCGGGAGCGAGGCGCCGGGCAGGTTGATGCCTTTGCGCTCGGAGAGCGTGCCGCCGTTGATGACGCGCGTCACCACGTCGGTCTCCGTGGTTGACTCGACGACGAGCTCGATGGCGCCGTCGTCGAGCAGTATGCGCGCGCCGGGCCTCACGTCGCGTGCGAGGCCCGCGTAGTTGGTCGAGACCTCGCGCGCGTCGCCGACGACCGAGCGCGTCGTGAGCGTGAAGACGGCGTTGCTGTCGAGCTGGACGGGACGGCCATCCTTCAACATCCCCGTCCGAATCTTCGGCCCCGAGAGGTCAACGAGGATGGAGAGCGGGCGCTTGAGGCGCTCGGCGGCGGCGCGTGCGCGGGCGATGGTCTCGGCGTGCTCCTCCTGCGAGCCGTGCGACATGTTGATGCGCGCGGCGTTGGCCCCGGCCGCGAGCAGCGCTTCCAAAACGGCCGGCTCGCGCGAAGCCGGGCCGAGCGTGGCAAGTATCTTGGCTCTCCTCAACTCGAAAACCCTCTGTTCTTTTTTGATTGGATAGATTGGTTGTAAACCCGCGGGCGCGGAAACGCAAGTAGGTGGAAGGCGACGGGCAATAAGCCGCCGGAGGCGGCTGGATGCCTACTGACCTTTCAATCTGCCTTCTCGGCGAGCGCGTCGTTAATCGCCTGTTCCAACTCGGCGGCCACGTCGCCGTCGTAGCCGACGAAGTGGCGGACGAGGCGGCCGCGGCGGTCGAGGACGAAGGTCTGCGGGATGGCGTCGTTGTCGGCGAGGAAGAGGCGGACGGTGTCGTCGTCCGGGTCTGCGAGTTGATACTGGATGCCGTACTGTTTGACGAAGTCGGGCACCTTCGGCCGGTCTTCGTCGCCGCCGACGTTGAGGCCGACGACCTTCAGGCCCTTCGGCCCGAACTGCTTCTGTAGGCGCACGAGGTGCGGAATCTCTTCGCGGCAGGGCGGGCAGTAGGTCGCCCAGAAGTCGAGCACGACGACCTGTCCGCGCAACTCTTCGAGTCCCGCGCGGCGGCCGTCGAGCTGAGTCCAAGCGCCGCGCGCCGTCTCCGCCCCGGCCGAGTGCGAAGAGGCGACGGGCGGCATCGGCAGGTTCGTCTGCGGCTGCTTCGAGCCCGCGCCCTTGCTCGCCTCCTCGGCGCGCTTCTTCGACGCGCCGTCGAGTTCGCAAGCGACGGCCAACGACAGCAGCGCGAAGACCAGCGCCGCGGCCGCGAAGCGACGAACGTCAAAACTTTCGGGGAACTTAAAACTCATCGGTCAACTCCTCCGCGTGAGGGCGCAGGTATTCTACACGATGGCAAGACGCGGGGGCAGCGTTCAATCGCTCAGGAGTCGGGCGTGCGGCGGGAATCATCTTCGGGCGAGCCGGCGGGCACGTGCTCGCCCTCTTCGAGCGAGGGCGCCGTCTCTTCGGCGGGGACTGTGTACTCTTCGTTGGCCCACGCGCCGAAGTCGAGAAGCTTGCAGCGCTCGGAGCAGAAGGGGCGGTGCGGGTTGCCCTCGAAGGTCGTGGGGCGGTGGCAGATGGGGCACTTCATAAAGCCGTCAGCGTTCAGCGGTCAGCCGGAACAGAAAGCATCCCGTCCGGCGCCCTCTCGGGCTGAAAGCTGACTGCTGACAGCTTCTAAAACGTCGCGGGGGCCGCGGGAGTCTTGATTAAGATTTTTCGGTCTACGAAATCAATGATACCGGCGCGGCGCAGCGCGTTCAAGCGGACGGTGACGCTCTCGCGCGTCGAGCCGACGATTGAGGCGATTTCGCGGTGCGGGAGCGGGAGGTCAATGAGGACGCCGCCGTCGCCGGGGCGGCCGTAGCGCTCGGAGAGGTCTGCGAGTAACTTGTCGAGTCGAGCGGGGATGGCGTCGAGCGCGAAGTCGGCCACGCGCCGCTCGGCCCGAGATAGTCGTTGACCAACCATCCGGAAGGTGTAATCATAAAGCTCGCGGCTAGCCGCCATCCCCTCCCTGTACACCCCCGCAGGAATCCGCAGCAGGCGCGCCTGCTCGTAGGCGATGGCGCATTTTTCGCGCACCCCGGCCGAGTAGAGCGACGACTCGCCGAAGATGGCGCCGGGGCCGACGATGTCAATGACGGCCTCGCGGGCCGTCACCGAGTCGAAGAGGCAGATTTTGACGCGGCCGCGTGCGATGCAGTACAGAGCGTCGGCCGTCTCGCCGGTGCGGTAGATGAAGCGGCGGCGGCGGAAGTCCACGGCCTGCGAGCCCGCGGCGATGAAGGCGAGCGTCTCTTCGTCGAGGACGGCGCCGGCATCGGACTGGCGCAGGATTTGGGCCCGCTCGGCCGCCGTCAGGTCGCTTGCGCGTCGGTGTGACATGGAGGGGGAACCTCTTTTGTGGGAGTCGGATTCAGCAAGAGCGCGTGTGCGGCGTTGGCGGCACGCGTCGGCGACGTGAGTGGGGCTAAACGTCCCTCAGACCTTCTTCTTGACCGGAAAGGGAAATTAAGCGGACGCGGAGCCGCAAAAGCTGCGAGGTGACGATAATATCTAACTCGTTATGATGAGGAAAAGTTAACCGCGACAACAAAGTCAGGTAACCGTCCCTTGAGTTAGGCGGCACAATAGCACGAAGAACCCGGGGGTGCAAGACATCTTTTTCGAGACTTTATGACGACCAAACTCAGCGTCCTCGTCGTTGACGACGAGATAGATAAGCGCCTCCTGCTCGCCTACGCGCTGGAGAGCGACGGCTACGAGGTCTTCACGGCCGAGGACGGCGTCGAGGGGCTCGCCGAGGTCGAGCTGCGCCAGCCCGACCTCATCGTCACGGACGTGATGATGCCGCGCATGGACGGCTACGAGATGGTTCGCCGCGTGCGCGCCAACCCGCAGACCAAGTTCATCCCCGTCATCATCCAGTCGGCCGCGCGGCGGGAGGGGCGCGACGTGCGGCTCGGCTCGGAGCTGGGCGCGCTCGGATATTTGACAGACCCGACCGACCTCGACCTGCTGAGGTCGCGCGCGCGCACTCTTCTTGAGTTCAAGCAGTACCTCGACTCGTGTCAGGAGGCGGCCTTCACAGACCACCTGACGAACTTGGCCAACCGCCGCCGCTTCGAGCGACAGCTTGAGCGCGAGGTCGCGCGCACCGAGCGCTACGGCCACCCGTTCTGCCTCCTGCTGATGGACATAGACAACTTCAAGGAGGTGAACGACACCTTCGGCCACGAAGCGGGCGACGAGGTTCTGCGCGGCGTGGCGAACGTCATCCAGTCGGGCACGCGCGGCATAGACACGGGCGCGCGCATCGGCGGCGACGAGTTCGCAGTCATCCTGCCCGAGACGAACCTCGCTCGCGGCCTCGAAGTCGCCGAGCGCCTGCGCGCGGCCGTCGCCGCGTTCGACACGGGCGCGGCGGGCCGGGTCACCGCCAGCCTCGGCGTCGCGGAGCTGCCGGGCAGCGCCCGCACCGGCGAAGAGTTGCGCGCCTCCGCCGACGCCGCGCTCTACGAGGCCAAGCGCTCGGGCCGCGACCGCGCAGCCCCCGCGCGCCCCGCCGAGAACCCCACGCCCGCGCTCGGCGTATCTTGAAAGGCAGAGGTTAGAGGTCAGAGGTTAGAGGTTGGTGAAGAATACGCGGCGGTTAACATTTCGGCGCCCGCGACAACGCAACTACTAACCTCCAACCTCTGACCTCTAAATTCCGAAGGAATTTACTATGGCCGACTACCGAGACAAGCTTGAGGAGTGGCGCGAGGCGGCGCGGCGCAAGGCGCGCGACCTCGACGAGAAGTACAACATACGCGAGCGCGTGGAAGAGGGCGCGCGCGCGGCGGGTGAGGCCGCGAAGCGCGGCGCCGACGCCGTCAAGACCGGCGCCGAGCGCGCACGCGCCGAGGCCGAGCGCGTGACCGAAGACTTCGACCTCGACGAGCGCGCCGGAGACGCGCGCGAGAAGACGAAGGAGGCGACGAAGGAGGCGCGCGAGCAGGCCGGGCGCGCGGCCGAAGAGGCTGCGAGGCTCGCGCGCGAGGTCGGCGGGCGCATGCGCGAGGCGGGGCAGAAGGCGGGCGAGCGCGCGGGCGAAGTCTTGGGCGGCGCGAAGAAGTATTACAAGGGCGCGGCCCGCGCGGCCACGCTCGGCGCGAAGTTCGCGGGGCTCGGCGCGCGCGCGACGCGCCTGACGGCCGCCTCGTCCGCGGGGCTCAACCGCGCTTACGACTGGGCGAAGCAGAACCCGAAGCAGGCCATCTTCGTCACGATCTCGCTCGCGGCCGGCGTGCAGGCCGGCGGCCTCTTCCCGTCACTCGACGGCGTGCTGCTCGGCGCGCACCCGCACTGGCTCACGCACTCGGCGTTGCCCGTCTGGGCCGTGCGCAAGGCCGGCAAGAAGTTTGACGATTATTTGCGCGAGCGCGAGCGTCTGGTCGCCGCGGGCGAGCTGGACGAGGCCGAACGCCGCCGCGTCGAGTTCGAGCGCAAGATGGTTCGCTACGTCGGCGCGCCCTTGCTCGGGGCCTTCAGCTGCGCCGCGGGCGTGACGATGATGGCGCAAATCTTCCAGCCCGGCACGGTCGTCGGCGCGCCCGTCAGCTGGCTCATCGGCGGCAACCCCTTGCTCTCCGGCGTCTGGCTCTTCGCCAACGGCGTCGTCTGCATCCAGCAGGGCTACAAGTTCTTCATGATCGCGCTGAAGGACGTGGAGGCCGCCGAGCGCATCGTCCGCGAGATTAAGGGTCTGCTGCCCGCTGCCGCGACGGCCTGACGAAACACGGCGGGCGCCTCTCGGGAACGAACAAGGGGAAAGTCTCGTGACTGCCCGACCCCTCCTGTTCAGAGCCTTCGTCACACTCTCCCTGTTCGTGGCGCTCTTCGGTGTCGCGCACGCGGCGCGCGTGCAGCAGTCCTTGACGACGGCCACGCTCAGCGGGCGCGTCGCGGACGCGGCGGGCGCGGCCGTCGGCGGCGCGATTGTCACGGCCACGGAACTCGCCACTAACCAGAGCCGCGTCGCCTCGGCCGACGAAGAGGGGCGCTTCCGCTTCGCATACCTGCCCGCGGGCGCTTATCAAGTTAAAGTAGAACGACCGGGGTTCGCCGCGCGGACGACGCTGTTGACGTTGACGCTCGGGCAGGCGCCCGTCCTCACAGTCGAGCTGAGCGCGGCGGGGCCGAGCGAGAGCGTCAACGTCGTCGCGGCGGACGCCGCCGTCGTCGAGGCCGCGCGGACGCAACTCTCCGAGACAGTCCTGCCGCAGGAGGTTGACCGCCTGCCTCTCAACGGCCGCAACTACCTAGACCTCGCGCTGCTCGTCCCCGGCGTCTCGCGCACGAACACGGGCGCCAGCCAGCGCTTCGCAGAGACTTCGGCCGTGCCGGGCACAGGTGTTTCCATCGCGGGCCAGCGCAACCTGAACAACGGCTTCGTCGTGGACGGCGTCTCGGCGAACGACGACGCGGCGGGACTAGCGGGCACGTTCTACAGTCAGGACGTGATACGCGAGTTTCAGGTCGTCACCTCGGGCGGCATCGCCGAGTTCGGGCGCGCGTCGGGCGGCTTCGTCAACGTCATCACGAAGTCCGGGACGAACGACTGGCGCGGGCGGCTCTACGGCTTCCTGCGCAACCAGCGCCTCGACGCGCGCAACCCGCTCGCAAGCAGTAAAGACCCTCTGACGCAGGCGCAGTACGGCGCCTCGCTCGGCGGCCCGCTAAGGCGCGACCGCGCTTTCTTCTTCACGAACTTCGAGCAGACGCGCCGCAACGACGCGGGCGTGATAACAATCGCGCCCGCCGCCGTCCGCTCAATCAACGCGCGGCTCTTGCAGACTAACTTCGGCGCGCCGCTGATACAGACCGGCGTCTTCCCTTCGGGATACGACTCGACGAACCTCTTCGCGCGCGTTGACCACAGAATCAACGACGCAAACCTGCTCACCGCGCGCTACAGCCTTTACGACATCTCCTCGCCGAACTCGCGCAACGTCGGCGGCCTCAGCGCCGTCAGCCGCGGCGCGGGGCTTGAGAACCGCGACCAGACCTTTACCGGCAACCTCGTCTCGACGCTCGACGCCGGGACGATTAACGAGGCGCGCTGGCAGTTGACGCGCGGCCGCCTCGCAGCGCCCGTCAACGACACGACCGGCCCGGCCGTCAACATCTCGGGCGTGGCGAGCTTCGGCACGGCGACCACTTCGCCGACGGCGCGCGACCTCGACGTGTACGAGTTGGCCGACAGCCTGACGGCGCAGCGCCGCGCGCATGCGTTGAAGGTCGGCGCGGACTTCATCCTCAACCGCGTCGAAATCGTCTTCCCCGGCGCGCTGCAAGGCGTCTACACGTTCTCGTCGCTGGATAATTTCCTCGCGGGGCGCTACACGACCTTCCAGCAGGCTTTCGGCGAGCCTTCGCAGTCTCAGTCGAACCCGAACGTCGGCCTCTTCGTGCAGGACGAGTGGCGCGCGTCATCGAGGTTGACCGTCAACGCGGGCCTTCGCTACGACGCGCAGTTTTTGCCCGAGCCCGTGCGGACGGACGCGAACAACTTCGCGCCGCGGCTCGGCGTCGCGTACGCGCCGAATGGGAAGACGGTCATACGCGCGGGCTTCGGCCTCTACTTCGACCGCATCCCCCTGCGCGCCGTCTCGAACGCCTTGCAGCGCGACGGGACGAAGTACCGCGTGGCCGTGCTCTCGTTCGGGCAGGCGGGCGCGCCCGCGTTCCCGAACACGCTCGAAGCCTTTCCGTCAGGTCTGTTGGCGAGCGTGACGACGATTGACCCGGACATCCGTAACAGCTACGCCGAGCAGGCGAGCTTGCAGTTGGAGAGGGAACTGCCCGACTCAACTTCGCTCTCGGTCGCCTACACGCACCTGCGCGCGCTACATCTCATCGTGCAGCGCAACGTGAACGTGCCGACCGCGCCGGCCTCCGCTGGCGTCTTCAACCTCGGGCGGCCCGACCCGCGCTTCGCCAACGTCGGCCGTTATGAATCCTCCGGCGATTCGTACTTCGACGGGCTCACCGTCTCGCTAACCAAGCGCGCCGACCGTTGGGCCGGCGTGCGCGTCTCCTACACGCTCTCGAAGACGATTGACGACGCCGGCAACTTCTTCTTCTTCACGCCGCAGGACAACGCGAACCTACGCGACGAGCGCGGACTTTCGGACAACGACCAGCGACACCGTCTGACGCTCAGCGGCACCTTCAACGTCCCCGAGTCGCGCGGCGCGTCGGCCTTCAGGCGCGGCTTGGAAGGCTTCGAGTTCAGCTACATCTTTTCTTACGGCTCGCGCCTGCCCTTCAACGTCCAGACGGGGACGGACAGGAACTTCGACACCAACGCGAACGACCGCCCCGCGGGCGTCGGGAGAAACACGGGCCGAGGGTTCGACTACGCTTCTCTAGACCTGCGCCTCTCGCGCAGCTTCGGCTTCAACGAGCACGTCTCAATCGAAGCTTTGGCCGAAGGCTTCAACGTCCTCAACCGCGCGAACCTGCAACTGCCGAACAACACCTTCGGCACGGGCGCGACGCCGCCCGCGAGCTTCGGCCGCCCGAACGCCGCCGACAACCCGCGCCAGATTCAACTCGGCCTGCGCCTGAATTTCTGAAGAGGGTCGAAGGCCGGCGCCTACCGTATAGTCAGCGGGAACGGAATAAACGAAAGAAGGAAGACCGCGAGCGTGGCGAGCGCGACCGTCAAGCGCGCCGCGCCGAGCGCTTCGCGTTCGTCGAGCGGCTGCGTGTGCGGCAGGCGCAGCATGATGAAGAGCAGGACGACGTAGAGGAAGCCGCTCGGGACGCCGTGCCAGAGCCAGCCGAGCGGCGCCAGCAGGAGCATTAAAAGAAAGGCGACGCGGCCGGCGTGCTTGTGCACGCTCTTTCCCAAGACTGCGTAGACGGCGTGCCCTCCGTCGAGCTGGCCGACGGGCAGGAGGTTCAGGCTCGTCACCAAAAGCCCTATCCACGCCGCGAAGTAGAAGGGGTTCGGCCCGAGCGTTTCGAGGTTGTTGACGCCGAACGGGACGGCGAGGAGTCGCAGCAGCGGCGGGTCGTTGAAGATGATGACGGACGCGCCTTCGGGCAGGTGGAGCGGCGGGGCCGCCGTCAGCATCGCGAGGCACGCGACCGGGATGATGACGAGGAAGCCCGCGAGCGGGCCCGCCACGCCGATGTCGAAGAGCGCGCGGCGCGAAGGGATGGGCGACTTGATCTTGATGAACGCGCCGAGCGTGCCCGCCATGAAGGGCGGCGGCATCGGGATGAAGAACGGGAGCGTCGCGTCCACGCCGTAGAGCCTGCACGCGACGTAGTGCCCCGACTCGTGCGCGAGCAGAATCGAGAGCAGCGCCCCCGCGAACTTCAGCCCCTCGGCGATGAGTTGTTTGTGTGCGAGCGCGAAAGACGCCTCGGCCGCCAGCGCCAGCACGAAATACTTCGGGACGTAGAGCAGGTAGTCGAGCGGCGTCGCGGGCGCGGCGAGCGACGGCTCCGCCATGTCGAAGGGGAGCATGAAGCCCACGCCCGCCCACGTCATCGTCAACCCCGTCAGCAGAAACAGCGCCGTGTGCCGCGCCCACTCGCGCGCGGTCGGCCGCGCCGCGCGCCGCGCGGGCCACGCGCCCTGCGCCGCGAAGGTCGGAATTTCCCGGATGGATTCGGACATAAAGGCAGAGGTTAGAGGTCAGAGGTTAGAGGTTAGTTGTAAAGGCATTTCACTAACCTCTAACCTCTGACCTCTGACCTCTGTTTCAGAACTCAGGAGGCGTCGCCGTCGGGCGTGTCTGTGTCGTGGATGTCGTCGTCGTGCTCCGAGTCGAAGCCGTGCGCCTGTAGCTCCTTGCCGGGCTTGAAGCGGATGGTCTTGCCCGAGGGGATGGCTACCTCCTCGCCGGTGCGCGGGTTTCGGCCCACGCCGCGCTTGCGCGGCTTGACGACGAAGACGCCGAAGCCGCGCAGCTCAATGCGCTCGCCGCGGGCGAGGGCTTCCTTCATCGAATGGAAGAGGGCGTCCACGGCCTGCTCGGCCTTCATCTTCGGCACGCCCGTCCGCTCCGCCACGCGATTTACAATGTCGAGTTTGATCACTTCGCTTCGGCCTCCGCTTCCGCGCTCCGCCAAATCTCGGGAGAGGATTTGTCTAAGGGTGGCAACACTTTACGTCTGGATAATAGAGACGCGTCGGCGGGGCTGTCAAGCATTTGTGGAGTAGACAGTAGTCAGTAGACAGTACTCAGTAGCGCTCCGCGTCGCGGCCGTTGAGGATGACAACCGGCGGGTTCGGGCGAAAAAGATTTCCTACTGACTACTGACTACTGACTACTGTCTACTTCCCCCTTTGACAACGCCGGAGGGCGGCGGCTAACCTCGCTGCGGGTGCCGCCCCGCGCCCTTTAAAGACGGACAGCCTTATGCTCCTTTTCGGCAACAAGAACCGGCGCGTGCCCGCGTTCGGCGACGTGCAGGCGGACGACGACCACGGCATCGAGGTGCGGCGCCTGCGCGACGAGTCGCGGACGCACTTCTGGGGCGAGGCGCGTCTTCTGTTCCGCGACCTCGTCTTCGCGCTGATGATTATGGCGCTCATCCTCGTCTTCGTCGCGCAGCCCGTCAAGGTCGAGGGGACTTCGATGCTGCCGCGGCTGCACGACGGCGAGCGCATCTTCGTCAACAAGCTCATCTACTACGGCCTGCCCGACATCGAGCGCGGCGACATCGTCGTCTTCTGGTTCCCGAACGACCCGACCAAGAGCTACATCAAGCGCGTCATCGGCCTGCCCGGCGAGACCGTGCAGATGAGGGCGGGCCGCATCTTCGTCAACGGCAAGGAGCTGCCCGAGCCCTACCTCGAACACTCGCTCAACGTCGCCGGGGGTGACGAGCCGCCCACCTACGTCAAGCCGCACTACTACTTCGTCATGGGCGACAACCGCGACAACTCCTCCGACTCGCGCTCGTGGGGGCTCGTCCCAGAGAAGTACATCTACGGCAAGGCGCTCTTCCGCTACTGGCCCATCTCGCGGGCCAGCGTCATCCGCCACGAGACGGACTACCCCGGCGTCCCCTCCCGCCACGCCGAACAATTGGTTGATCCGGAATAGGAATAAGTAGCCAGTAGCCAGTAGCCAGTAGACTGTAGGAAGCGGACGACCGCGGCGGCCGTTCTGCGGCGTGTCCGCGTCGAGTCGCGCCGCGCGCCGGACGGATTTGATATTTGCCGCCCGAGATTGCAAACTAACTTTCTACTGACTGCTGACTACTGTCTACTGTCTACTTCTTTATGGACTGGCTGCGCCCGCTTTTGATGATGTTCTACGCGCCCGCGCGCGGGATGGCGGAGGTACGCGACCGCGCGCCGCTGGGGCAGGCGGCGCTGCTGGCGGTGCTTTTGCAGGTGGCGCACGCGCTCACGGGGCAGTGGCGCGAGATGGCGGGCCTCGCGGCGCGTTACGGCGCGTGGGCGGCCGTCGGCGTGTTGTTCTCTTCGGCGGGCGCGGTGCTTCTGGTCGGGCTGGTCTACGCGCCGCTGGCGGTGCTTCTGGCGAATCTGTTCGAGCGCCGGGGCGGCTTCGGGCTCGTGCTGAGGCAGGAGTACAGCGCGACGGCCTCGACGACGCTGTACGCGCTGGCGGCGGCGAGTCTGATCGCGCTGCCGCTCGCGTACCTAGACCAGTCGGCGGGATTGAGCGCGTCGGTGCGCGACTCGCTGTTGGCGCTCAACGCGATGCTAGCGCGCGTCTCGCCGCAGGGGCCGACCGACGCCGAGACCGAGGCGCTGTGGGCGGGGCTCCTCTCCGTCGTGCCGCGCGTGGCGCTGGCGCTCGTCATACAGCCGCTGACGCTCTTCGGCCTGTGGGCGGTGGCGGCTGTGCGCGAGGTCTTCCGCGTCGCTTGGTGGAAGGCAATCGCGGTCGCCGCGCTCTCGACGGCGCTGATGTTTCTGGCGTCGCCTTTGCTCTACGTCTTCAGCACGCTGCTGGCGTCGCCGTTCCTGCTGCTGCTCGTCTTCTTCCTGCTGCGCTCCTACATCGGCGAGGCGAGCCGCGCGCAGCGTGCGCGTGCGGCGTTCCGACAGAACCTCGAAGCCGCGACGCTCAACCCGGCCGACGCCTCGGCGCACTACAACCTCGGCCTTCTCCACCAGCAGCGCAAGGAGTACGAAGAGGCGCGCGCCCGCTTCATGCGCGCCGTCGAGATAGACCCCGAAGAGACGGACGCGCACTACCAGCTCGGCCGCATCGCGCGCGCCGAAGGTAAGCTGCCCGAGGCCATAGGGCACTTCGGCGAGGTCGTCGTGCGCGACGACTCGCACGCGCAGCACGAGGTCTGGCGCGAGGTCGGCGCGACGTATCTGGCGGCGGGGCAGTTCAACGACGCGCGCGACGCGCTTGAGCGCTTCCTCGCGCGCCGGCCTTCAGACCCCGAGGCGCTTTACCTGATGGGGCGCGTCGCCGCGGGCTTGGGCGACGCGGGCGGCGCGCGCGAGTGGATGCAGCGCTGCGTCGAGGCCGTACGCACCGCGCCCGCCTACAAGTACCGCGCCGACAAGCGCTGGCTCAACGAGGCGCAGCAGTTCTTGAGAACGCAGGCATGACGACGACGACACTCCCTCGCACGCCCGGGCGACTTCCGAGGGGACGCGCCGCGACGGCGTTCGGCCTTCTCGCCCTCGCCGCCGTCGCCCTCTCCTGCTCGTCGCCGTCGCGCGCCGCGCAGAACCCTTGCGAGGAGTTCGACCGCGCCGTCAAAGCGACCTACGACTTCAAGCCCTCGCGCCTGAAGGACGAGGCCGAGCGCAACGCCAAGTCGGCCGCGATGGATCGCTTCTGGCAGAAGGTGGAGGCGGACAAGGGAAAGCTCCTGCCCTGCCTGCGCGCCGCGCTCCGAGACCCGCAGGCGGACGCGTGGTTCCGCTTCGACGGCAGCAACCTCCTCGTCTCGCTCGACCCCTCGCCTGAGTCGAAGGCCGAGCTGCTCCGGCAGTACACGGCCGTTGACCTCGACGACGCGAACTTGCAGGTCTGGGTCTCGACGCTCGCGCGGCTCGGCGCCGAAGGCTTCGACGTGTCCGAGGCCGGCGCGCGCTGGCTCGCGCTGCCGAGGGCCGAGTACTACCTGCCGCAGCACGGCGCTTTCAAGGTGGACAAGCCGCTCGGCGCGCTCTTCATCTACGGCAGCATGGACGAGGCGCAGGCTACGCCCGCGCTCCTGAAGATAGCCAACGCGACCGACCACCCGGCGCGTGCCATCGCCATCACGCTGCTGCTGGCGCAGGCCACGCCCGAGGCTTTCCGCGGCCTGAAGGAGTTGAACCCGGCGGGCCTTTCGGAAGGGGCGCGCGCGAGTCTGCGCGTGCAGCTCGAACGCCCGAAGACGATAACGCCGCGCGAGAAGCCGAAGACGAGCCGCGAGCAGTTCGTCAAGGCTTTCGGCGAGGCGGCGGCGGGCAAATGGGAGAGCTTCATGGGGCTCGTCTCGGAAGTGCCCGACGGCGAGAAGGACGTGGTGGCCGTGCTCAAGGCCGAGGACGTGCCGCTCGTGCGTAAGGTGCGGCGGGTGATGATCGCCAGCGCGAACCCGCATGCGGCGGAGTATTACGTGACCTTCACGGAGATTCTGACGACGCTTATCTGGCGACCGGAGATGCCGAAATAGGATGAACGAAAACAGACCCGCTTTGTTAGTCCTCGAAGACGGGCGCGCCTTCCGCGGGCGCGCGTGGGGCGCCGACGCGGAGGCGTGCGGCGAGATGGTCTTCAACACCTCGATGTCGGGCTATCAGGAAGTGCTGACCGACCCGTCGTACGCGGGGCAGATCGTCTGCATGACCTACCCGCTCATCGGCAACTACGGCGTGAACCGCGCCGACGAGGAGTCAGCGCGGCCTTGGGTCGAGGGCTTCGTCGT
Source organism: Pyrinomonadaceae bacterium (assembly GCA_035248785.1). Taxonomy (GTDB): domain Bacteria; phylum Acidobacteriota; class Blastocatellia; order Pyrinomonadales; family Pyrinomonadaceae; genus QHXN01. The sequence continues at coordinate 33,202 of DATFHD010000132.1, forward strand.
GCGCGAGGCGAGCACGGTGGCTTCGAGCTGGCGCTCGGAGGAGACCTTGGACGCATACCTCAAGCGCTGGAACGTCCCCGGCATCGAGCGCGTGGACACGCGCGCCCTCGTCCGCCACATACGCGACAAGGGCGCGATGCGCGCCTGCATCTCTTCCGTAGACCTCGACGAGAAGAGCCTGCTTGAGAAGGCGCTGAACTCTGCGCCGATGGAGAACAGGGAGCTGGCGAGCGTGGTGACGACCGCGCGTCCTTACGAAGTCGCGGCGCGCGGGCGTGAGCGCTTCCACGTCGTCTGCTACGACTTCGGCGTGAAGCGGAACTCGCTGAACGAACTGGCCGCCTTGGGCTGCCGCGTGACGGTCGTGCCGGCCTCGACGCCGGCACGCGAAGTCGTAGCGATGCGGCCCGACGGCGTCTACCTCTCGAACGGGCCGGGCGACCCGGCCTCGATGACGGAGGTCGTGAGCGAGATTCGGAACTTAGTTCAGGAAGGAGTGCCGACCTTCGGCATCTGCTTCGGCCACCAACTGCTCGGCCGCGCTTTCGGCGGCGAGACCTACAAGCTCAGGTTCGGCCACCGCGGCGGCAACCAGCCCGTCAAAGATTTGCTGACGGGCAAGGTCGAGATAACTTCGCACAACCACGGCTTCGCCGTCAGCGCCCGGAGCCTCCCCGCCGAGGTCGAGGTCACGCACGTCAACCTCAACGACGACTGCGTCGAGGGCATGCGCCACAAGACGCTCCCCATCCTCTCCGTCCAGTACCACCCGGAGGCCGCGCCCGGCCCCCACGACGCCGAGCACCACTTCCGCCGCTTCGTCGAGATGATGGAGCGGAACGCAGTAGTCAGTAGACGGTAGTCAGTAGACAGTAGAAGAACAGAGGCGGCGCGTCTCAGCCTTCGGGCCGAACGCGCCGCCTGTCTTTTCTACTGACTACTGACTACTTAGCTCTGCAAGAGATTGTCTATCGTCTGGACGAGCGAGACGAAGTCGGAGGTCTTGCTCCGGTAGACTTTGACGCCGGCCTCCGGTGCCCGGTGCTTGGGCGGGCCGGAGCTTTCGAGCGAGAAGAGGAGGACGGGCGTGGCCGGGTCTATCTCGCGCAGCTGCCGGCAGAGTTCGAGGCTGTCGGCGTCTATGTAGTTGTCGTTGAGGATGTAGAGGTCGAAGCGGTCGGTCGCGGCCAGCTTCATGCAGTCGGCGGCCGTCTGCACCGACTCCACCTCGTAGCCCTTGCGCGTGAGCATGAGCGCAATCAGGTCGCCCACGTCCTTGTTAGACTCGGCGCACAGAATACGCCTCTTTCGTTCCGGCATTCGGACACACCCCGACTAGAGAGAGAGCTTGGGAACGAGTATCAATACGGGGGGATTACGAGGGAAGGATAAATGTAAACGCGAAGGGGGCGCGCGTCAAGGCTTATCGCCGTCGTGCGCGTGGCGGCGCGTGTGGTTGCCGAGCAGTATCGAGTTGACGGTCGAGACGATCTCGAAGAGGTCGTCGGGCTTGACGAGGTAGGCGCTGGCGCCGGCTTCGAGCGCCAGCTCGCGGTCGCGCCGGAACGCCTGCGCCGAGAAGAAGAGGATGGGGGTCTCGGGCGTCAACTGGCGCAGCCGCTTGCAGAGCTGTATGGCCGTCCCGTCTATGTAGTCGTCGTCCACCATGTAGAGGTCGAAACGCCCGGCGTCCACCAGCGCGACGCACTCGGCGACCGTGCTGGCCGAGACGACCGCGTGCCCCTGCCGTTCGAGCAGCATCGTGATGAGCCGACACGTGTCTTCGTGCGGCTCTGCGCAAAGGACGCGCCTGCGGGGGAAGGCCATCGGGGGGAACTCCTTACTAATTCTTTGTTCGTTTGACTGCGCTCGGCGGTGTGGGGCCGTCGGGAAGCTGAAACATGACAAAGAAGCGGATAACTTAAACGCGGCCCCGCGCCCTGTCTGTCCGGGGGCGGACTATTTAGGGGACGCACGCGCCGGGGCCGTCTTCGCGACGGCAAACATTAAGCCTCAAAAAAGGAAAATTAGTCAACCGATTTATTAAAGCGGCGTCCGCCCGGATTCACTTTCAGGAAGCGGCGGGTCGGCGGGTCGTTAACGCACGCCAGCGCCCGCGCGTCATTAAGAACCGAAAGCGCAGGGCTGACGAAACTCCTGCGAAGACATCCCACCCGTCGGAAAGTGAGAACCTTATGAAACTACTGACCCGCGCGTTGACGTGCGCCGCGCTCACGCTCTTCCTCTTCCCGCCGACCGCGGCGGACGGACAGGGCTCCGGCCCGCAGCGCCCGGCCGGGCTCGACAAGTACGAGGCCGAGGCGTCGGACTCGGTCGAGGTGACGATAGACGAGCGCGTGCTGCGGATGGCCGCCGGGGCGCTCTCCGACCGCAAGCCCGAAGAGAAGGCCGTCAAGGCGCTCGTCGCCGGCCTGAAGGGCGTCTACGTGCGCGCCTTCGAGTTCGACCGCGAAGGCGTCTATCAGGCGGCGGAGGTCGAGGCGCTGCGGGCGCGCTTCAACGGCCCCGAGTGGTCGAGGGTCGTCGGCGTGAGGAGCAGGAAGTACGGCGACAACGTGGATGTCTTCCTCTCGGGCTCGGGCGAGCAGTTGAAGGGGCTGGCGGTGGTCATCGCCGCGCCGCGCCAACTCGTCTACGTCAACGTCTCAGGCGTCATAGACCTCGACCGCCTGCGAGACCTCGAAGGGCACTTCAGCGTGCCCCGGCTCGAACTCTACAGGGAAGGGAAGGAGTGAACGGCATGAAAGGGAAGAGACCGTGGGCGGCCTTGGCCGCCCTCCTTCTGGTTTTCGTGTTCGCGCCGCCGACGACCGCGAGGGCGGACGAGTTCGACGCCGTCGTGCGGAACGTGAGCGCGGCGTGCGGCGGCAAGCGCGTCCGCATCCCCTTCCTCGGGCTGGCGAATTTCGCGACGAAGTTCGTGCGCCCGGCCGGGGTGAAGAATTTTAAGCTGGCCGTCTTCGAAGACGTGACGAAGGCGGGCGACGTGTCGGGTCTGGGCGCGGCGATAGGGCAGTCGCTCGGGCCTGAGTGGCGGCAGCTCGTGCGCGTGCGCTCGGGGCACGGGGCCGAGCAGACGCACGTCTACATACGCGAAGCGGGCCGCGACCTCAAGCTGATGATCGTGACGCTCGACGGCGAGCAGGCGACGGTCATACGCGCCAAGGTGAACCCGGAAGCCCTCGCGCGTTTCGCGCGCGAGCCGAAGGTGCTCGGCATCTCGCTCGGCGGGAGTGAGTAGACAGGCCCGAGCTCCCGGCTAAAGGTCGCGTCCGAGCGCAAACCGCTCTAGTTATCGAGCGGGCTCGGCGCGCGTGGCGTCGGGCGTGGGCGCGGGCGGCGTGGGCGCGGGCGCATCGGGCAGAGACTCGACGGCCGCCTGCGTCTCGACCGTGGGCGTCTCGGCCGGCTTCAGAAGCTCGGCGACGATGCCGGAGCTGCCGCGGTGTTCGAGCCAGTGGCGGTAGGTGACGGTCATGACGGCGATGACGGGGATGGCGAGGAAGATTCCGGCCACGCCCGCCAGCTCGTGCCCGGCGAGGATGGCGAGGATGACGGCGAGCGGGTGCAGGTGAATGCCGGAGCCGATGATGCGCGGGTAGAGCACGTAGTCCTGCACGATGCGCAGCACGCCGAGGAAGAGAAGCACGCCGAGCGCCTTCGTCCCCGAGTCGAACCCGGCGACGGTGCCCGCGAGCACGGCCACGACCACGGGGCCGAGCAGCGGGATGAACTCAAGCATCCCGGCCACGACGCCGAGCACGAGCGCGTAGCGCACGCCGAAGATGGCGAAGGCCGCGGTGCAGACGCTGCCGATGAGGAGGCAGGAGATGAGCTGCGCGCGTATGTATGCGGCGAGCGTCGAGTTGATGTCCTGAAAGAACTCGTCGCCGCGCCAGCGTATGCGCCCCTGCGGCAGCATCATCAGCGCCGAGCGGCGGAAGCTGTCGGCGTCCTTCAGGAAGAAGAAGGCGAGTATGGGGATGAGGACGAGGTATGGGAGGTAGCTGAGCACGTTGATGGCGCTCGAAAAGCCCTCGCCCGTGATGTAGCGGCCCACGTCGCCGATGGCGTCCGAGACGGTCTTGTTCGCCGTGTCGCGCACCGACTGCGGGATGTTCAAGTCCTTCAGAACGGTGTTGAGCCGGTCGGCCCGCTTGCGCGCGTTCGTCAGGTAGTCGGGCGCCTGCTGCGTGATCTCGGCCATCTGCGTCCCCAGACGCGGCGTGATGACCCACGCGCCCAAGCCCAGCGAGCCGAAGATGGCGGCGTAGACGACGGCGATGGCGGCCGTGCGCGGCAGCAGCCGCGGCTCGCCCTTGCGGTCGCGCGTGGCGAGCCCCTTTCTCACCAGCTCGACCAGCGGCGCGATGAGGTAGGCGAAGAAGATTGCGAGGACGACGACGAGCAGCACGCCCGTCAGCGCGTAGAAGACCCAGCGGACGGCCTCGAAGAGGTAGTAGATGACGAGGACGAGCACCGCGACCCACAGCAGCGAGCGCGAGGCGAGCCGCAGCACGAGGCGCGTGCGCTGCTCGGTCAGGGCCAGCGCGTCGGCCGTCGCCTCGTCGTGCTCCTCTGTGTGCCTGACGCGCTCTCTGTGTTTAGTCAAAGCTTCGCTCCGCCGGGTCTAAAAAAACTTCCGCCTGTGGGGTACGAGGGGGCGCGGACATGATGCAACAAACTCGCGCGCGAAAACAACGCCCGGCCGCGCGCGTTTTCGGTCGCACGCGCGGGCCGGGCCGGTTTGCACATTCAAGGGGCGGACGCCGCCCGTCAGTTCTCGTACTCGGAATAGTCCTCGTCGGCCTCGCGCTCTTTGATGCCCGCCGGCTCCCAGACGAGCCCGCGCCACTCGTCGGTCTCGCCGAGCAGTTGGAGCGCGGCGAGCGGCTGGACTGGGTTGCGCTCAAGCCTTAAGACCTCTGCGACGGTTTCGAGCGTGCGCCCCCCTTCGGCGTCGGGCACGATCAGGTGGACGCGGCTGCCCACGTCCGGCAGGCGCTCAAGGTGTACGAGCGCGCCCTGCGGCCCGATGTTCTCGGTCTCGCCTTCGACGACGACGTGCTCGCCCGACCGCTCGTCGTCCCACTCGGCGCGCACGTTGACGCGAACCATGTAGCGGGGGCCTGTGCGCTGCTCTACAAAACTCGTGGACATTCGGGGCATCCTCCGTTCCAGAAGCGGAAATCTCTCCGCCTAAGAATAAACTCCTAAAGGGGGGCGGAATTTGGAAAAGAGTAGACAGTAGTCAGTAGGAATATCTTTATTTGTGAACAGTCCAAATGTCATCGTCCGCAATCGGACACGCGCGCGACGCGGAGCGCTACTGACTACTGACTACTGACTACTGTCTACTCGTCGTCGTGCGCGCGCAGCTTTTCGAGCACGGAGAAGTCTTCGAGCGTGGTCGTGTCGCCGTGCGCCGTGCCGGAGGTGGCTATCTCGCGCAGCAGCCGTCGCATGATCTTGCCCGAGCGCGTTTTGGGGAGCGCGTCGGTGAAGCGTATCTCGTCGGGCCGCGCGAGCGCGCCGATCTCCTTCGTGACGTGGCGGCGCAGCTCTTCCTTCAGCTCGTCGGTCGCCTTGCGCTCGCCTTCGAGCGTGACGAAGGCGACGATGCCCTGACCCTTCAAATCGTCGGGGCGTCCGACGACCGCCGCCTCGGCGACCGCTTCGTGAGAGACCAGAGCGCTCTCGACCTCCATCGTCCCCAGACGGTGGCCAGAGACGTTTATCACGTCGTCCACGCGACCCATGATCCAGAAGTAGCCGTCCTGATCGCGCCGCGCGCCGTCGCCAGCGAAGTAGACGCCGTCTATCTCGGAGAAGTACTGCTTCTTATAGCGCTCGTCGTCACCCCAGATGGTTCTGAGCATCGAAGGCCAAGGCCGCTTGACGACGAGGTAGCCGCCCTCGTTCGGCCCGGCCTCTTGCCCCTCCTTCGACATGACTGCGGCCTCGATACCGGGCAGCGGCCGCGTGGCCGAGCCGGGCTTCGTCGGCGTCGCGCCGGGCAGAGGGCTAATCATGATGGCGCCGGTCTCCGTCTGCCAGAAGGTGTCCACGATGGGGCAGCGCCCCTTGCCTATGACCTCGCGATACCACATCCAAGCCTCGGGGTTGATGGGCTCGCCGACTGTGCCGAGCAGTCTTAAAGAAGAGATGTCGTGGCGCAGGGGCCAGCGGTCGCCCCACTTGATGAAGGCGCGTATGGCCGTGGGCGCGGTGTAGAAGATGTTGACGCGGTGGCGCTGGATGATGTCCCAGAAGCGATCCGGCTCGGGGTGGTTGGGCGCGCCCTCGTACATCAAAACCGTCGCGCCGTTCGAGAGCGGGCCGTAGACGACGTAAGAGTGCCCCGTCACCCAGCCGATGTCGGCCGTGCACCAGTACGTGTCATCGTCCTTGAGGTCGAAGACCCACTTCGTCGTCAGGTGGCACTGCAAGAGGTAGCCTGCCGTCGTGTGCAGGATGCCTTTGGGCTTACCCGTCGTGCCCGAAGTGTAGAGGATGTAGAGCGGGTGCTCGCTGTCGAGTTCCCTCGCGGGGCAGTCGTCCGAGACTGACTGCATGAGTTCGTCCCACCAGTAGTCGCGCCCCATCTCCATGTGGACTTTGGAGCCCGTGCGCTTGAAGACGATGCAGGTCTTCACGGTCGGCGTGGACTTCAGAGCCTCATCCACCGTCTCCTTGAGCCGCACCTCTTTGCCGCGCCGGTAGCCGCCGTCGGCGGTGACGACGAGCTTGCAGCCGGCGTCGTTGATGCGGTCAACGAGCGCGCTCGAAGCGAAGCCGCCGAAGATGACCGAGTGGACGGCGCCGATGCGCGCGCACGCGAGCATCGAGACGGCGAGTTCCGGCACGAGCGGCATGTAGAGCGCGACGCGGTCGCCCTTCTCGACGCCCGCGCGGCGCAGGACGTTGGCGAAGCGCGAGACCTCTCGGTGGAGTTGGCCGTAGGTGAGCGTGCGCTGCTCGCCCGGCTCGCCCTCCCAGATGATGGCGGCCTTGTTGCGCCGCCAAGTCTGTAGGTGACGGTCGAGGCAGTTGTAAGAGATGTTGATGCGCCCGCCGACGAACCACTCGGCGTGCGGCGGCTCCCACTTCAAGACGGTGTCCCACTTCCTGAACCAGTGCAGCTCTGCTTCGGCCATGCGCGCCCAGAACTGTTCGGGCGACTGCTCGGCCTCGCGCCTGAGCGCCTCAAGGTCTTCGAGAGATTTGACGTGCGCGTGCTCGGCGAACGCCGCGGGCGGCGGGAAGACGCGCTCCTCGTGCAGGACGGATTCGATGTTGGTCGTGGCGGAAGACATAACCCTGCTCACACCTCGGCTCTCGGCTTGTTCGTTCGTGTCGGCGCCGGACGCGCTCCCCTCTCAACGCGCGCCCGCGCCACTCTGTAGCGGCTTGGCTGCCTTGTGTACCAGAAACCCGCCCGCGCGGCAAGCCGGGTCGTCAACCCGTTTACACCGCGCGCTCGCCGAGTGTATTGTTGCCAAGCGGAACACGAACCCTCAACGCCTTCGCCAGAGGAGCGAACAGATGTCTCTGCCGATCCTCCCCGTCTACGTCAGCTCGACGTGGCTCGACCTCGGGCCTGAGCGTCGCGCCGTCGAACAGGCCATCCAACGTTTGCGCGAGACGAAGTTCGTCGGCATGGAATACTTCGGCAGCCGCGACGAGACGACACATCAGGCTTCGCTCGACGACATTGACCGCAGCCGCGCCTACGTCCTCCTCGTCGCAGGCCGCTACGGCTCAGGCATCACCGAAGCCGAGTACGAGCGCGCGGGCGAGCGCGGCCTGCCCCGCTTCGTCTACTTCAAAGACGACGCGACCGTCCCCGACAAGTGGCGCGAGACGGACGCGGCGCAGGCCGCGAAGCTCGACGCCTTCAAGAAGAAGCTCCGCGAGAACCACCTCGAAGCCTTCGACTTCAAATCCCCCGAAGACCTCGCAGCCCTCGTCACCGCCGACCTCCACCGCTGGCTCTTCGACGAGTACATAACGCCGAAGCTTGAAGGCGCGCTCCGCGGCGAAGTCCCTCACGACGACGCGCAGGCGCTGCTCGACGCGGTTAAGGATTTACGGAGTCTGAAGCAGGACTTGCTCGACTCGCTCCGGGGCGCGGGCTTCAACGTCGCTTCGGGCGAACGCTCGGCCGCCGTCAGCGGGGACAAGAACCGCGTCTTCACGGGTGACGCTAACATCGTCGCGGAGAAGGTCGCCGGGGACGTGGTACACGGCGACAAGTACGTACAGGAAGCGCCCCGGCCGATCATCCCGACGCCGCACCAACTGCGCGCGCCGGTCGGCGACTTCGTCGGGCGCGAGAAGGAGATTGGTGAACTCCTCGCGGCGCTGCGCGGCGGCACGAGCGCTGCCATCAGCGGCATCAGCGGCATGGGCGGCATCGGCAAGACCGAACTCGCCTTCTACGTCGCCAACGAACTGCGCGACGCGTACCCGAACGCGCAACTCGTCCTCGACATGCGCGGCACCGACGACCCGCCGCGCGACCCTTCGGACGCGCTCGCCTCCTGCATACGCGCCTTCCTCGGCCCCGAGCAGCGCTTGCCCGACGACCTGCCGGGACTGACACAAATCTATCGCAACGTCCTCGACGGCAAGCGCGCGCTGATACTGCTCGACAACGCCCGCGACAGCGCGCAGGCTCGCCCGCTGCTTCCGCCCGCGGGCTCGGCACTGCTCGTCACTTCGCGCGAGACGATTGCGCTTCCCGGCATGCGTCGCGTCATGCTCGAACAGCTAAGCCAGACGGAGGCGCGCGAACTGCTGCAAGGCATCGCTGAGCGCGTCCACGCCGACACGGCCGACCGCATCTGCTACCTCTGCGGCTACCTCCCGCTCGCCATACGCGCCGCGGGAAGCCTGCTCGACGTGACGCTCGACCTCGACCCGAACGTCTACGCCGAACAACTGCGAGACGAACGCCGCCGCCTCGAACTCATCGGCGCGGAGAACGTTGACCTCGGCGTCGAAGCCTCCTTCGGCCTCAGCTACGCGCGCCTTTCGTCCGACGCCGCCCGCGTCTTCCGCCAACTCTCCGTCTTCCCCGCCACCTTCGACGCCCGCGCCGAAGAGACGATCTGCGAAGACCCCGGCCACAGACACCTCTCCGACCTCCTCCGCCGCAACCTCGTCCGCTTCAACCCAGAGACCCAACGCTACAGCCTCCACGACCTCGCGCGCCTCTTCGCCGACTCCCGCATGACCGACGACGAACGCCACGCGACCCATCTGCGCCACGCCGGGTATTACCTGATAGTGTTGGGAGAATGTGGTGCTCTCTACTTAAAAGGCGGTGACGCTATCAAAAGCGGGCTTGCGCTCTTCGACATCGAGCGGCGAAACGTAGAGGCCGGGCAGGAGTGGGCGTGTCAGCATTCGAGCGAAGATGAGGCGGCCGCTCAGTTGTGTGATGGGTACCCCAGTGTCGGGATACATATACTCAACCTGCGCCAGCATCCGCGCGAGTTAATCTCTTGGCTCGAAGCCGCGTTGGCGTCTGCACGTCGGCTTAGCGACCGCGCCTCCGAAGAAGGCCACTCGATCAATTTAGGAAATGTCTACAGAAACGTGGGCGAGGTGCGCCGCGCTATTGAACTCTACGAGCAAGCGTTTGTAATTGCACGCGAGATAGGCGATCGAGATGGCGAGGGCACAACGCTGGGCAATCTGGGTAGCGCTTACGCCGATTTAGGCGAGACGCGTCGTGCGATCGAGTTATACGAGCAGTGGCTCGTCATCGCCCGCGAGATCGGCGACCGCCGCAGGGAGGGGCAAGCATTGGGAAACTTGGGCATCGCCTACGGGGAACTGGGCGAACACCGTCACGCCGTCGAGTTCCACGAACAGGCGTTAGTCGTTTTACGAGAGATCGGCGACCGCCGGGCGGAGGCGGCGGTATTAGGCAACTTGGGGGTGACCCACGAAAGTTTAGGCGAGCCGCGTCGCGCCCTCGAATTTTATGAACAGGATTTAATTATAGCTCGCGAAATCGGAGACTACTTTGGAGAGGCGTGTATGCTTTTTAACAAGGGGCTCATACTCTATGAACTCGACGACCGCACTCAAGCTATCGCCTACGTTGAAACGGCGCTTAAGATTTTGAAGCGGATTGAGTCGCCGTACGCCGAAAGGGCGAGCGCGGCACTTGCGAAGTGGCGCGGGCAGGCTTAGCAAGGAGGCCGTCTAATGGGCGAAGAACCGGTGGTGGCCTACACGGCGGTGAAACCGCGGCTGGGTCACTTTTAAGTTGCTTTGGTTTCGGCGGGTGGTATAAAGGGGCCGTGACGCGACACGTGGGCGTCGTGTGCGGCGGCGCGCGGGGCTAGCTGTGTTGCCGAACCATCTGCGCGGGGGCGTGCGGTTAATACGGAGGGATGATGGAGAAGGGATTCGTGAAACTTCGGGTGAGAGTTCGCGCGGTGGCTTTCGGGGGCGCGGTGTTGGTTGCGTTGAGCGTCGTCGCGTTTGCGGGCGTGCGGGCGGGAACGTCTGCGCCCATGGTCGTGGAGGCGGAGACGCGGTGCGGGTGGTTCGATAATCCGACGCCGGCTAACGCTTCGCTGCACGACCGGGAGGGGGAGTGGGTCATCGGCGTGCAGGGCGGGCATCAGGCGGAGGGCGACTGGCCCGAGTTCGGGCCGAAGCAGTGGGTCGAGACGAACGGGCATTACGGCTACGGCTGCGCGTGCATGAAGCTTGAGGTTGACCGCGAGACTCACCACGTGTTGAAGATCGAGAGCGCGAGGGCGCGCCCACTCTCGGCCTGCCGCCGCGACCGCGCGCTGAAGCGCTGGGGCTTCAAGTAAAGGCATGGCGGAAGAGTCGGAGGGAAGGGCGGACGTTTTCTTCTACGGCCTTTTCATGGACGAGGCGCTGCTGCGCGGGAAGGGGTTGAACCCTTCAGACCGGCGCGTGGCGTCGGTCGAGAACTTTCGTCTGGCGATAGGCGAGCGCGCGACTCTGGCGCCGTCGGCGGGCGCCGTCGTTTACGGCGTGCTCTTCTCGCTGACGCGCGCCGATTTGGACGCGCTCTATTCGGAAGAGTCGGTCAGCGCCTACAGGCCGGAGACCGTGACGGCGCGTCTGTCAGACGGCCGGAGCACGAGCGCGCTCTGTTACAACCTGCCCGCGCCGCCCGACGCGGACGAGCGCAACCCGCAGTACGTCTCGAAGCTCAGGGAACTCGCCGCGCGCACGGGGCTGCCCGCCGACTACGTCTCGTCCATACGCTGAAGGCCGCGGGTCGCTCCTTACGCCGAAGGCCGCGGGGCAGCACCTTGTCTTTTCGAGACTCCTGCCGCATAGTCTCACAAACACGACACACACGAACGGGCGGGGGAAGAGGGCCGGTGTCTCTCACCGAAAAAGAGCTTGAGGAACTGCGCGAGTCTGAGGCGCGCAGCCGCATCGTGATGGAGACGGTGGCCGACGCCGTCGTCACCATAGACGAGTCGAGCACCATCCTCTTCGTCAACCCCGCGGCCGAGCGCATCTTCGGCTACGCGGCCGAAGAGATGCTCGGCGCCGACATGAAGATGCTGATGCCCGACTACCTCCGACGCCTGCACGACGAGGGGCTGCGGCGCTACATGGAGACCGGCGTCAAACACATCTCTTGGGAGGGCGTGGAGCTGCCCGGCCTGCACAAGACGGGCCGCGAGATTCCGCTCGAAATCTCTTTCGGCGAGTTCGCGCATCAAGGCCGGCGCTACTTCACGGGCGTCGCGCGCGATGTGTCTGCACGTAAGCGCTTCGAGGCGCGGCTCGCTGCGCAGTACGAGGTGACGCGCGCGCTCGCAGAGACGGGCGAGTTCCGCGAGGCCGTGCCGCGCGTGCTGCGCGCGGTCTGCGAGGCTCTGGGCTGGGAGGTCGGGGTTCAGTGGGCGCTCGACCGGGCGGCGGAGGCGCTGAGCTTCGTCGAAGCTTGGCACGCGCCGGGCTTGGACGTGCGCGAGTTCGAGCGCCTTTCGAGCCGCAGGACTTTCGCGCGCGGCGAGGGGCTGCCCGGCCGCGTCTGGGAGACGGGCGAGCCCGCTTGGATCGAGGACGTGACGGTCAACGGCAACTTCCCGCGCTCGGCCGTCGCGTCGCGCGAAGGGCTGCACGGGGCCTTCGCCTTCCCGGCGCTCCTGCGCGGCGAGGCAATCGCCGTCCTCGAATTCTTCAGCCGCGAAGTGCGCACGCCCGACGAGGCGCTGCTGGCGATGATGTCGCACGTCGGCAGCCAGATCGGGCAGGTCGTCGAGCGCCAGCGCGCCGAATCGGAGCAGGCGCGACTGCGCGAAGAGATCATACGCGTGCAGGACGAGCTGCTGGCCGAACTCTCGACGCCGCTCATCCCGCTCAACCGCCAGATCGTCGTCATGCCGCTCGTCGGCGCCGTGGACTCGAAGCGCGCGCGCCGCGTTTTGACGGCGCTGCTCACGGGGCTCGAACGCACGCGCGCGCCCGTCGCCATCATAGACATCACCGGCGTCTCGGTCGTGGACGAGCACGTCGCCAACACGCTCGTACAGGCCGCGCAGGCCGCGCGCCTGCTCGGCACAGAGGTGGTGCTGACCGGCATCCGCGCCAGAGTCGCGCACACACTCATCCGCCTCGGCGTCGAGCTCGGCTCCGTCAACACCCGCAAGACCCTCCACGACGGCATCGCCTGCGCCGTCGAACGCCTCCGCGCACGCGGGACAAACGCGTGAGCCGCGGCTTATAATCCCGCACGCATTCCGCCCCGAAGCCTTTAAGAAAATCAGGAGCCGAAGATGAACCGAAGCCTCCGCGTCACCCTTCTGTCTTCCCTCGCCGCCCTCGCGCTCGCCGCGTCCGCGCCGCACGCGCGCACGGGCGGCGCCGCGCGCGCACAGACTCCCGCGGCCGCACCGACGCCGCAGGCTTCGGCGACGCCGCAGCGGGATGAGAAGCTTTGGAAGAGGGCGCTGGCGCTTCATAAAAAGGCCATCGTGATTGACGGGCACAATGATATTCCTTCAATCATGGTGGACGAGGATTACGACATCGGCGTGTCGTCGGTCGGGAGGTATCACACGGACATCGCGCGTTTGAAGCAGGGCGGGATGACCGGCGAGTTTTTTTCTATCTACGTGGACAGGCAGTACGCGACGCCCGACTGGGTCTCGAAGAACTACGTGAAGGAGGGCGGGTCGGCGCGGCGCGCTTTAGACCTGATTGATGTCAGTTACCGGATGGTCGAGAAGTACCCGAACGAGCTGATGCTCGCGACCTCGACCGAAGACATCAGGCGCGCGAAGCGGCTGGGGAAGGTCGGCGTGCTGATGGGCATCGAGGGCGGGCACGCCATCGAAAACTCTCTGTCGGCGCTGAGAGAGTTCTACCGGCTCGGCGTGCGCTACATGACCCTGACGCACAACAACACGAACGAGTGGGCCGACGCATGCTGCGACGACGCGCGGCACAACGGGCTTTCGGACTTCGGCAAGGAGGTCGTGCGCGAGATGAACCGGCTCGGCATGTTCGTGGACGTCTCGCACGTCTCAGACAAGACGATGTCGGACGTGCTCGACGTGTCGAAGGCGCCGGTCATCGCCTCGCACTCCTCGGCGCGTGTCTTCTCGAACCACAAGCGGAACGTCCCCGATGAACTCCTGAAGCGCATCGCGCAGAACGGCGGCGTCGTCATGGTCAACTTCTACCCGGCCTTCCTCGACGAGAAGGTGCGCGTCGCCGGCTTGGAGCGCGACGAGAAGTTGAAGGCGCAGCGCGACGCGCTCCGCGAGCAGTTCAAGGACGACCCGAAGCGTCTGGACGAGGAGTTGAAGAAGCTCAGCGACGCGAACCCCATCCCGAACACGACGCTCAGCATGCTCGTTGACCACATAGACCACATCGTGAAGGTGGCGGGCGTTGACCACGTCGGAATCGGCTCGGACTTCGACGGCGTGCCCAACCTGCCCGAGGGCATACGCGACGTTTCAGACCTGCCGAACATCACCTACGAGCTTCTGCGCCGCGGCTATTCGGACGCCGACGTTTTGAAGATACTCGGCGGCAACTTCATGCGCGCCTTCGCCGAAGTCGAGCGCGTCGCGCGCGCCTCGGGCCGGAGCGTTAGCGGCGAGGGCAGCCTGCGCCGGCTCGACTCGGCCGCGAAGTAAGAAGGCGAAAGCTCGTGAATGAAGACGGCCGGTGACGGCGCGGAGAAGCCGAAGGCAGAGAACAAAACTGAGTCAAAGAAAAAAACTGAGGCGCACGGGCCGTCGCTCGCGCGCCTCAGACTTTTGACCCCTTGTCATGCCCGCGCCGCGGCCATGCAAAGGCCGAACGGCGCGAGCACGGTCAGGCTTTACGGATTGCCGCCGCCGCCGCCGGAGGAGCTGCCGCCACCGCCGCCGCTCGACGAGCCACCGCCCGACGAACTGCCGCCGCTGCCGCCGCTGCCGCCGCTACCGCCGCTGGACGAACCGCCGCCGCCGCCCGACGAAGAGCCGCCGGTCGAGCCGCCGCCGCCCGCGCCACCGCCGGACGAACTGCCGCCCGACGAACTGCCGCCGCCACCACCAGCGCCGGAGGTGCTGCCGCCGCCACCCGAGGAGCCACCGCTGGACGAGCCGCCACCACCACCGGACGAGCTGCCACCGCCGCCGCCGCTGGACGAGCCGCCGCCGCCACCACTGCTGCTGCCGCCGCCCGTGCCGCCACCACCGCCGCTGCTGCTACCACCGCCGGTGCTACCGCCGCCAGTTCCTTCCATGTTGTCTGCCATACGAACTTCCTCCAATGTTGGTGTTGTCGGTTAAGCCCTCAGACGAAACTGCCGAGACTCGTCACCGAGACTATTCAAATGGCTTGAGACGGTGAGCCCTGTCTCGCGCAGTCGTCCGCCGTGTTACGAATTTTGTTCCTTCACACAACAAAACTCATGCCACGTCCGGGCCTCCCGACGGCCGCGAATTTTAGAAAATAAAGTTTCTCTCTTTGCGCGGCCCCCGTCGCGCGACGTTTCGCACGCGCGACGATTGGTACTATCGAATACCACGCAAAGTCATACACGCCCTTCGTGAAAAGCATACATGCGCGCGGCCGCTTCTGTCGGATAGCGGACAAGGATTCGACGCGCCGCCGCGTGCTATACTTTCAGAACTATCAAAGATGAGACGGGCCGGAATCTACATACACGTCCCCTTCTGCCGCTCGCGCTGCTCCTACTGCGACTTCGCCACAGGCGCTTACGAAGGGGCGCTCGCCGAACGCTACGTCCGCGCGCTCGCGCGCGAGATAGAGTCGTTCGACGTGGGCGAGCTGAGTGACGAAGTTGACACGGTCTACTTCGGCGGCGGCACGCCTTCGCTCTTAACTCCTGAACAGGTCGCGCGCGTGCTCGACTCGGTCGGCCGACGCTTCCGCGTTCTCGAAGGCGCCGAGGTCACGCTTGAGATGAACCCCGGCACCGTCACCGCAGAAAACTTGAAAGCCTTGCGCGCGGCGGGCGTCAACCGCGCGAGCTTCGGCGCGCAGACCTTCGACGAGCGCGAGTTGAAGCGGCTCGGCCGCACGCACACGGCCGACGACACACGCCGCACGTTCGAGCTGCTGCGCGAGGCGTGTTTCGACAACGTCAGCTTCGACCTCATCGCCGGCCTGCCCGCGCAGACGCTCGACGGCTGGCGCCGCAACCTCGAAGAGGCTTTGCCGTTAAGGCCCGAACACCTTTCGCTCTACCTGCTCGAAGTCCACGAGGGCACGCCGCTCGCCGAACAGATTCGCGCCGGTCGCTACAAAGACCCCGACCCAGACCTCGCCGCGGAGATGTACCGTCTGATGGTCGAGCTGACGCGCGAGGCCGGCTACGAGCAGTACGAAATCTCCAACTTCTGCCTGCCGGGCCGAGAGTCGCGCCACAACATGAAGTACTGGACTGGCACGCCATACTTCGGCTTCGGCAACTCGGCGCACTCCTTCGACGGCCGATGCACGCGCTGGTCGAACGAGCGCGACGCGCTCGCTTACGTCAAGTTAATCGAAGGGAAGGGGGCGGCCGTCGTCACGCGCGACGAGCTCGACGAGCGCGGCGCGAGCGCCGAAGCGCTCTTCCTCAGCCTGCGCCTGCTCGGCCGCGGCGTCAACCTCTCGGAGCACCGAGCGCGCTACCGCCGCGACGTGCGCGCAGACTTCGCCGAAGACCTCGCGCGCTTCGGCGAGGCCGGGCTGATTGAGATGAGCGGCGACACGCTCCGCCTCACGCCCGCGGGCGCGCTGCTCTCGAACGAGGTCTTCGCGGCATTCGTATGACGGAAGAGAAGCTCAAGGCCGGCGACACCGTGCGAATCAAGTCGGGGCCGTTCGCCTCTTTCCCGGCGACGGTGGAGAGAGTGTCGGAGGACGGGCTGCTGCTGACCGCGTCGGTCGAAGTCTTCGGCCGCGCGACGCCGCTCGAACTGATGTTCTGCGACGTGGAGAAGATCGAGCCGCCCGAGCCGAACAACTTCTACCGGAACAACTGAACGCTTATTGAATTTCTTATAATGTCCAAACCTTTCATCATCGCCATTGACGGGCCTTCGGGCGCGGGCAAGTCAACGCTGGGACGCAGACTCGCGCGCGAGCTGGGGCTGCTCTACATAGACACGGGCGCGATGTACCGCGCGGTGGCGCTCGCGGCCGCCGCCGAGGGCGTGCGCGACACGGACGCAAAAGGGCTTGAGTGCGTCGCGCACCACGCGCGCATCCACCTCGAAGGCGACCCCGACTCGCTACGCGTCTTCCTCAACGGCCGCGACGTGTCGGAGGAGATACGCGGCGAATCGGCGGGGCGCGGGGCGTCGGTCGTCTCGGCCGTCCCCGGCGTGCGGCGCGAGCTTGTGCGCAGGCAGCGCGAGCTGGGCGAGACGGGCGCGGGCTGCGTGCTCGACGGCCGAGACATCGGGACGGTCGTCTTCCCCTCGGCCGACGTGAAGTTCTTCCTGACGGCCGTGCCCGAGGCGCGCGCCCGCCGCCGGCTCGAAGAGGAGCGCGCGCGCGACGCCGGGCGCGACTTCGAGGAGACGCTCGCCGACATCAACGAGCGCGACCTGCGCGACGCCACGCGCGCCGACTCGCCGCTCGCCATAGCCGACGACGCCGTCGTCATAGACACCACCGAACTCTCCGTCGAGGAGGTCTTCGACAAAATGCTCCGAACCGTCCGCGACCGACAACCCGGCGGTGCCAGAAGGGGTGAGGCAGAGGCTTGAGCCTTCTCCGCGGAAGGCTCCATAATCGCCCGCCAGAGGAAGGACGACGCCGATGAGCGACAACCCAACCCAAGAAACTCCAGACTCCCGCTCCTTCGAGGAGCGAATCTTCGCACGCTTCGACGCATTCGACGGGCGCCTGACCGCGCTCGAAGACAAAGTTGATTCGCGCCTGCGCGAGACGCATCCCATCTGGGAGGCGATGCAGGCAGACTTGGCCGACGTAAAGCGCACAGTCAAAGATATCAACCACAGCGTGAAGCTCATCCACCAAGACATTTTTAAAGTCCGGGTTGAAAAGGCAGAACTGGAGGAGCGAATCGAGGAAGTAGACGAGCGGGTCGAGAAACTCGAATCGCAGTCCACACGTTAGACGCCGTCAAGATGCGGCAGAGTCCGCCCGTGACGAACTCGCGGGCGGACTCAACTTTTATCAGGCGAGTTTATGTTCACGGGAATCATCGAAGAGTTGGGGCGCGTGCGTTCTTTGGAGCGGCGGGGCGAGGGCGTGCGGATGACGGTGGAGGCGCGCGCCGTGACGGAGGGGACGCGCGAGGGCGATTCCATCTCGGTCAACGGTGTGTGCCTGACGGCGCTGGACGTGCGCGCCGACTCGTTCGCGGCCGACGGCTCGCGCGAGACCTTGCAGCGCTCGACGCTGGGGAACCTGCGCGCCGGGTCGGCGGTGAATCTTGAGCGGGCCGTCACTCCCTCGACGCGGCTCGGCGGCCACATCGTACAGGGGCACGTGGACGCGCGCGGGCGCTTCCTCTCGGCAGACGAGCACGGCGGCTCTTGGACTGTGCGCATCGGCTTCCCGCCGGAACTCGCGCGCTACCTCGTCTTCAAAGGCTCGGTCGCGGTCGAGGGCATCAGCCTGACGGTGGCGGCGCTCGCGGAAGAACACTTCGAGGTCGCCGTCATCCCGAAGACTTGGGGCCTGACTAACCTCTCGCACCTTCACCCCGGCGACCCCGTCAATCTCGAAGCCGACATCATCGCCAAGTACGTCGAGCGCATCCTCTCGGTCGGCGCGCGTCAGGGCGTGGGCGAGGGCGGGTTGACCGTCGAGCGTCTGGCCGAACTCGGCTACAAGTAGCCGCCGCGCGGCGCGGAGAACTGTGCCGTCGGCCGTCGAAAAAAGTTTCCCGCCCGTGGGTTCGGGTCGCTTTACAGCGTCTCTCAGGTGGAGAATAATGCCCGCACTGAAGGGAGACGCCTCATGGAAAGCAGACCTCGTATCATCCCACGCTCGTTCTTCGTCATCATCTGTCTAATCATCGCGTGCGCGCTCTGCGCTTCGGCCGGCGTGGGCGTGCGGCGCGCTTCGGCCCGCGCGGGCGCCTTCAACGGCCGCATCGCCTTCACGTCAAGCCGCAACGGCCCGGCGGGCGAAATCTACACGATGAACCCGGACGGCTCGAACCCCGTCAACCTCACCAACGCGGACTTCTTCGACATGGATCCCAGTTGGCAGAAGCTCTCCGAGCCGCTCTCCGGCACGGCGACTCCGACGCCCACACCGACTCCGACGCCGCCCGGCGGCTCGGACGAGACTTGGGTGCCCTACACGCCGACGGCCGCGCAGACCGAGCTCACGCCGCTCAGTTGCGGCGGGCGCACCTTCGTCAAGGTCAAGTTCACCTTCAACGACGGCGGCTACCGCGTGACCGATTGGGGGGCGGCGCAGAAGTCCGGCAACAGCCTCACGTCGGACGTGAAGGCAGAGCACTGGACGGGCGGGACGATTCAGGCCATCACCTTCGCCGAGAAGGTCTACGACCTCGGCGTGCTCGCGCCCGGCAGCTACACCTTCACGCTCACCTCGCGGGGCGCGACTGTTAAGAGCGTCTCGTTCGACGCGGGCCCTTCCGTTTCGAACCCGGCGGACGACGTGACCGTCTTCGTCTGGCAGCACTACCTCGACTTCCTCGCGCGCGACCCGGACGCTTCGGGCCTGAGCTTCTGGCAGCGGAACATGTCTATGACCTGCGGCAACGACGCGGCTTGCGCCGAGCGCAAGCGCGTGGACACTTCGGCCGCCTTCTTCCTCTCCATCGAGTTCCAGCGCACGGGCTTCTTCGTACACAAGCTCTACCGCGCCTCCTTCGCGCGCATGCCGCGCCGCGCGGAGTTTTTGACCGACCAGCGGCAGATGGCGCGCGGTGTCGTCGTCAATTCCTTGGGCTGGGAGGCGCTGCTTGAGTCGAACACGCAAGCCTTCCTCGACGAATGGGTCACGCGCCCGCAGTTCCGCTTCGAGTTAGACCAGTTGAACGACGCGCAGTACGTCGAGAAGCTGGTACAGAACACGGGCGCCGAAATCCCTGACGGGACGCGCAGTGCGCTCGTCTCCGCGCTCGCCGAGCGGCGTTTGACGCGCGCGCAAGTCCTGCGCGCCGTCGCCGAGGACGCCGAGTTCAGCCGCAAAGAAGTCGCGCCGGCCTTCGTCCTGATGCAGTACTTCGGCTACCTCCAGCGCAACCCGGACGAGGGGCGCGACACGAACTGGGACGGCTACAACTACTGGCTCTCGAAGCTCAACCAGTTCGGCGGCGACCACGTCCGCGCCGAGATGGTCAAAGCCTTCATCGAGTCCGACGAGTACCGCGCGCGCTTCTGCGGACAGTAACGCCGGACTGCGGGACGCGGGCTTCTGATTGTGGGTCGGAGGGGGATGAGAGACAGCGTGTCTCTCATCCCCCTCCGACCCGCTTTCCGTCAGGGGCAACCCCGCACACCCATCCCGCGCATCTCACAGCCGTCCGTCCAGTCACGGCCGCCGTGCCGCCCGCGAGGAACAGTTGAGATGAGAGAGGGAGCAGACCTTCTGGAACGCCTGCGCGTCGCCTCGCCGTGCCCGGCCAGTTGGGAGGCGATGGAGGGCGACGAGCGCGTGCGCTTCTGCCGCCAGTGCGAGCTGCACGTCTACAACCTCTCGGCGATGACGAGGGCCGAGGCCGAGTCGCTCGTCGCGCGCACGGAGGGGCGTCTCTGCGCGCGCCTCTACCGGCGCGCAGACGGCACGGTGCTGACGAGCGACTGCCCGCGGGGCTTGGCCGCCGCCCGCCGCCGCGTCGCGCGCTCTGCCGGCGCCGCACTCGCCGCCGTCCTGAGCCTCTTCGGCGGCGCCTTCGGACAGGACAAGGGGAAGGGCGCGCAGACGTGCGAGTCGGACGCGTTGAAGGTCGGGCGCGTCGCCGCGCCCGGCAAGGGCTCGTCGCTGAAGGGCACCATCATTGACCCGGCGCAGGGCGCAGTCCCGCGCGCGCACGTGCTGCTCGTCGGCAAAGGCTCGAAGCAGAAGTACACGGCGTTCACGTCCGCGGAAGGCGCGTTCGAGTTCGACGCGCTCCCGCCCGGCATCTACAGGCTCGAAGTCATGGCGCCCGGCTTCCGCACGTTCAAGGTGAAGCAACTCGCCGTCGGGGCGGACGAGTCTGTGCGGCTCGACCTGATCGTCGGGCTCGAAGTGACGGTCACGGTCGGCATCGTCGCCGAAGACGACGCCTTCACGCGCAACGGCAACGGCGTCCACGTCTTCACCAGCAAGGAGATTACGCGCCTGCCGCACTGACCGGAGCGTCTGCGGCCGGCGTCCGTCAGAGCGCGCCGCCTCTCCCGCCCGCGCGCCGTCAGGGAAAGTCCCTCTCCCGCACGTTTCATTCGCCAAAACCGCCCGTTTCGGGTAACATAACCGGCGACTTCTGAAAGCTCTCCACAGTTGCTTTAGGTCAAAAACACGATGCCTTTTGCTTCCATCGAAGAGGCCGCCGCTGACCTGCGCGAAGGCCGCATGATCATCATCGTGGACGACGAGGATCGCGAGAACGAGGGCGACCTCGTCTGCGCCGCCGAGCTGGTCACGCCCGAGAAAATCAACTTCATGGCGACGCACGCGCGCGGCTTGGTGTGCATGCCGCTCACAGAGGAGCGCTGCGACGAGCTGCACCTGACGATGCAGGTCGCCGACAACACCTCGTTCCTTGGCACGGCCTTCACCGTCTCCATCGAGGCGCGCAAAGGGGTGACGACCGGCATCTCTGCCGCAGACCGCGCGACGACTATCCTGACGGCCGTAGACCCCAAGACGCGCCCGCAAGACCTCGCGCGCCCCGGCCACGTCTTCCCCCTGCGCGCGAAGAAGGGCGGCGTGCTCGTCCGCCCCGGCCAGACCGAGGCCAGCGTAGACCTCGCGCGCATCGCGGGGCTCAACCCCTCGGCCGTCATCTGCGAGATCATGAACGAGGACGGCACGATGGCGCGGATGCCGCAGCTCGAAGAGTTCGCCGCGCGCCACGGGCTGAAGATTATCACGGTCGCAGACCTCGTACGCTACCGGATGCAGAAGGAGGTGCTCGTCCGCCGCGCGGTCGAGTCAGACCTGCCGACGGTCTACGGCCTCTTCCGCGCCATCGCCTTCGAGAACGCTTTGAGCGAAGAAGTCCACCTCGCGATGGTCATGGGCGACGTGCGAACGGACGACCCCGTGCTCGTCCGCGTACACACCGAGAACGTGACGTGTGATATGTTCGGCTCGCTCATAGACGACACGGGGTTCCAGCTCCACGCGGCCTTAGAGCGCATCGCGGCCGAGGGGCGCGGCGTCGTCCTGTATCTGCGCCAGCGGCAGAACAACCTCGACCTCGTCCACCAGCTCGCCACCTACCGGCTGATGCAGGAGAGCGGGCTCTCGAAGGAGGAGGCGAGCCTCCAGACCGGCTACGGCAAAGAGCGCGACTACGGCGTCGGCGCGCAGATACTCCACGAGCTGGGCCTGCGGCGCATACTCCTGCTCACGAACCACCCGCCGCGCGTCTCCGCGCTCGAAGGCTTCGAGCTTGAGATCGTCGGCAACGTCCCGCTCGGCAGCCCCGCGCGGAGTGAAGGAACGTTGAAACGATGAACGCTGAACACTGAACTGACTGCTTCCTGTCTTCAGTTCATCGTTCATCGTTCATCATTCCAGTCAGCTCTCCTTAAACAGAGGTTCACGGTCTGCGCCGCCGAACTCCCCCGCGGCGGCACCCCACGGAAAAGTCATGCCGACGGACGAGCACGACGAGCGAGAAGCTCAACCGACCCCCGCGCCGCGGCCGGAAGACCCCGCC
>DATFHD010000133.1:0-33792 GCA_035248785.1 Pyrinomonadaceae bacterium
GGGGTGGAGCGTGTGGGGCTCGACGAGAGCTTCTTCGAGCTTGGCGGCCACTCGCTTCTGGCGACGCAGGCCGTGTCGCGGCTGCGGGAGGTGTGCGGGGCGGAGGTGGGGCTGCGGCGTTTGTTCGAGCGGCCGACGGTGAGGGGGCTGAGCGAGGCGGTGGAGGAGGCGAGGCGCGGCGGGGTGGCGGCGGATGCGGGGCCGGTGCGCGGCGGGCGCGAGGCGGGCGGTGCGGCGGTGCTCTCGTTCGCGCAGCAGCGCCTCTGGTTCCTCGAACAGCTACAGCCGGGGGGCAGCGCCTACAACCTTCCGCACGCGATGCGGCTCTCGGGCGCGCTCGACCGCGACGCTTTGGGGAAGGCGCTGTCTGAGATCGTCAGGCGGCACGAAGTCCTCCGCACGAGCTTCGTCGCCAGCGACGGCGAGCCGGTACAGGTCATTTCGCCCGCGGCGACGTTCGGCCTGCGCGTCGTCAACCTCGACGACCGGCCCGGGGCGGAGCGCGAGCGGGAGTTGCGGCGGCTCTGTCAGGCCGAGGCGCAGCGCCCCTTCGACCTCTCGACGGCGCCGTTGCTCAGGGCGACGCTCTTCCGACTCGCGGATGACGACCACGTCCTTCTGCTCGTCATGCACCACATCGTCACGGACGGCTGGTCGCACGCAGTCCTGACCGCGGAGCTGACGGCGCTCTACGAGGCTTTCCGTCAGGGGCGTCCGTCGCCGCTCGGAGAGCTGCCCGTGCAGTACGCCGACTACGCCGCGTGGCAGAGGGCGCGGCTGGGGGGCGAGGCGCTCGAACGCGACCTCGGCTACTGGAAGCGCCAGTTGGCCGGCGTCGCGCCGCTGCTGGAACTGCCCACGGACAGGCCGCGGCCGACGCTGCCCGATCTGAAGGGCGCTTCGCGCTCGGCGATGCTGCCGCGAGAGCTGGGCGAGGCGCTCAACGCCCTGAGCCGCCGCGAAGGCACCACGCTCTTCATGACGCTGCTGGCCGCCTTCCAGACCCTCCTCTACCGCTACACGGGGCAGCGCGACATCACGACCGGCACCCCCATCGCCGGGCGCACGCACACGGAGCTTGAACGCCTCATCGGCTTCTTCGTCAACACGCTCGTGCTGCGCACGGACTTCTCGGGCGACCCGTCCTTCAGCGAGCTTCTGGCGCGGGTGAGGGAGGTCTGCCTCGGCGCCTACGACCATCAGGACGTGCCCTTCGAGAAGCTGGTCGAGGAGTTGCAGCCCGAGCGCGACCTGAGCCGTACGCCGCTCTTCCAAGTGATGTTCGTGTTGCAGAACGTGCCGCTGGAGCAGTTGAAGCTCGAAGGGCTCACGCTCGGCGCGGTCGAGGTCGAGGACGCCGCGGCGAAGTTCGACCTGCTCCTCACGGTGGTCGAGACGAGGGGCGGGCTCCACTGCTTACTTAAGTACAAGGCGGCGCTCTTCGACGGAGAGACAATCGAGCGGATGCTCGGGCACTTCAGGGTGCTGCTGGAAGGCGTCGCCGCCGACCCCGGCCGACGCGTCTCGGCCCTGCCGATCTTGACCGAAGCGGAGAGAGAGACCCTTCTGTCCGGCTGGAACCGGACGGCGCGCGATTACGCGCGCGACCGGACGATCAACCGGCAGTTCGAGGAGCAGGTCGCGCGCACGCCCGACGCCGTCGCCCTCGGCTCGGCGCAGGGGCCTTTGACCTTCGCGCAGTTGAACGAGCGGGCCAACCAGCTCGCACACCACCTGCGCTCGCTCGGCGTCGGCCCCGAGTCGCGCGTCGGCCTCTACATGGCGCGCTCGCCGGAGGCGCTGACCGCCGTCCTCGCCGTCCTCAAGGCCGGCGGCGCGTACGTGCCTCTCGACGCCTCATACCCGAAGGAGCGAGTCGGCTACATGCTGCGCGACGCGGGCGCCGCCCTCGTGCTGACCCAGCGGCGGCTTCGCGCTCAACTGCCCGACGACGCGGGGCACGTCGTCAGCCTCGATGACGAGTGGGAACTGATCGGCCGCGGGCCGCGCGACAACCCGACGAACCTCGTCGGGCCTGACAGCCTCGCCTACGTCATCTACACCTCGGGCTCGACGGGCCTGCCCAAGGGCGTGATGGTGCAGCACCGCTCGGCCTTGAACCTCGCCGCGGCCCTCCAGCGGCTCGTCTACGACGGCGGGGGCGGCCGCCCGCGCCGCGTCGGCCTCAACGCGCCGCTCACCTTCGACGCCTCCGTCAAGCAACTCGTCATGCTGCTCAACGGTCACAGCCTGCACCTCATCCCCGAGGAGGTGAGGGGCGACGGCGAAGCCTTCCTCCGTCATCTCGAACTTCAGGGGATAGACGCCTTCGACTGCACGCCGTCTCACCTTGAGATGCTGACGCAGGCCGGGCTGACGCGGAGCCTGAAGTCCGCGGTCGTGCTCGTCGGCGGCGAGCCCATCGGCGAGCGGCTCTGGAAGGAGATGGCCGACTCACCCGGCATCACCTTCTTCAACGTTTACGGGCCGACGGAATGTACGGTGGACGCGACCGCGTGCGCCGCGGGCGAGTCGCCCGAGCGGCCCGTGATAGGCAGGCCCATAGACAACGTGCGAGTCTACGTGCTGGACGCGGGGCTACAGCCCGTGCCGGTCGGCGTCCGGGGCGAGTTGTACATCGCGGGCGACGGGCTGGCGCGCGGCTACCTGAACCGGCCCGCCCTGACGGCCGAGAAGTTCATCCCCGAGCCGTTCTCCGGCCTGCCGGGCGGCCGCATGTACAGGACGGGCGACGCGGCCCGCTTCCTGCCCGACGGCCGGATAGAGTTCTCGGGCCGCGTGGATAGGCAGGTGAAGGTGCGCGGCTTCCGCATCGAGCCGGGCGAGGTCGAGGCCGCGCTCGGTCGTCACCCGTCCGTGCTCGACGCGGTCGTTCTGGGTCTTGAGGACGGCGCGGGCGACAAGCGGCTCGTCGCCTACGTCGTGGCCGAAGGCGGCGGTGAGGCGGCGGTCGGCGGCGGCGAGCTACAGGAGTTCCTGCGCGAGAGCCTGCCCGCACACATGGTACCCTCGGCGTTCACCTTCGTGGACGCGCTGCCGCTGTCGTCGCACGGTAAGGTTGATGTCCGCGCCCTGCCCGCGCCGGACTGGACGCGCGCCGCGGGCGGCGCCGGCTTCGTCGCGCCGCGCGACTGGACTGAGCTTCAACTGGCGCAGGTCTGGGAAGAGACTCTGGGCGTCGCCCCCGTCGGCGTGAGCGACAGCTTCTTCGACCTCGGCGGCCACAGCCTGATGGCCGTGCGGATGATGGCGCGCGCGCGGCAACGGCTCGGCCGGCCGCTGCCCCTCGCCGCGCTCTTCGAGGAGCCGACCGTCAGGCACCTCGCGAGAATCGCGCGGACGCAGGTCGGCGCCGGGCGCGAGCCTTCGCTGGTGCCGCTGCGCCGCGGCGGGGACGGGCCTCCGCTCTTCCTCGTCCACCCGGTCGGCGGGCGCGTCTTCTGCTACGTGGAACTGGCCCGCCATCTCGAACCGGGGCGGACACTCTACGGGTTACAGTCGCAGTTGACGGAAGACGGCAGGCCGGCGCACGCGCGGGTCGAGGCGATGGCCGCCTCTTACCTCGAAGAGGTGCGCGCCGTTCAGCGCGGCGGGCCGTACTCCCTCGGCGGCTGGTCAATGGGCGGCGTCGTGGCGTTCGAGATGACGCGGCAACTCAGGGCGCGCGGCGAGGAGGTGAGGATGCTGGCGCTCATAGACTCGATGCTCTTCCGCTACGGCGGCGGCGACCCGGCGGCCGACGGCGGCGCGGAGGAGGCGGACGAGGCGCCCCTCCTCCTCAGCTTCGCGCGAGACCTCGGCATCCCGCCGGAGGAGACGCCACTCCCTCCCGAGGAGTTGGCGCGCATGGGACCGCGGCAGCGGCTCGCGCACCTCTTGGAGCGTGCGCGAGCGAGCGGCGTGCTGCCGGCGGACGTTGACCTCTCCGTCATCGGCGGCCTCTACGAACTCTTCAAGAACAACCACGGCGCCATGCGCGCTTACCTGCCGGAAGCCTACGCCGGGAGGGCGCTGCTCATACGGGCCGCGGAGGGCGACCGCGCCCTCCGCGCGGAGCAGGCGCGGGGGTGGGCCGGGCTGGTCGGAGACCTCGAAGTGCGGGAGTCGCCGGGGACGCACTACACGATGGTTCGAGACCCTCACGCCGGGGCGCTGGCCGCGCGGTTGCAGGAATACGGCTCGCGCCTCGAACGCGAGGCGGCGGAGGAGGGGCTCCAGCTCTTATGACTTCCTTCCAGAGATTCTGGAGCTACCTGACGCCCTACCGGCCGTGGCTGGCCTGCGGCGTCGTCTGCATCGCGCTGGTCAACTGCGCCAAGCTGGCCGGCCCTCTGGTGCTTGGCCGCGCGCTCGACGACCTGCAAGCAGGCGTCACGCAGTCGAAGCTCCTCGGCTACGGCGGGACGCTGGTGCTCGTCGCCCTCGGGCAGTGCGCGGCCCTCTTCCTCGAACAGTACGCCTTCATCCACATCATGCGCTCCTACGAGTGCAGGATGCGCAACGACTATTACGCCCACCTGCAAAAGCTCCCGGCCGAGTTTTACCAGCGGCACCGGACGGGCGACCTGATGGCGCGCGCCGTCAACGACGTGAACGTCGTGCGGACGCAGGCCAGCGCCGCCATCATGTTCATGATCAACACCGCCTTCGTCCTGCTGCTCATCGCGCCGCTGATGGTCTACATCGAGTGGCGTCTGGCGCTGCTGACGTTCCTGCTCCTGCCGCTGGTGGCCGTCGCCACGCGCGGCTTCTCCAGACACATCCACGACCGCGCCGTGAAGGTGCAGGAGTACGTCGGGGCGGTGGCCAACCGCGCGCAGGAGTCGCTGACGAACATCCGCGTGACGCGCGCCTACGCGCAGGAGGCGGCCGAGGTCGAGAGGTTCACGCGGGTCAGCCGCGAGGCCGTCGAGCGCAACCTCGGGCTCGCGCGCCTGACCAGCGTCTACGTGCCGACCTTGCAGCTCATCGTGCAGACGGTGTCGCTGCTGGTTCTGTGCTACGGCGGCGTTCTGGTCGTGAGGGGGCAGATCAGCGTCGGGCAGTTCGTGCAGTTCATGCTCTACACCGCCTTCCTCGTCTACCCGATGATCGAACTCGGCTCGGTCGTCAGCTTCTACGAGCGGGCGAAGGTCTCGATGAACAGAATCCACGAGGTGATGTCGGCCGAGCCGGTGACGCGCGCCGACGACGGCGGCGCCGAAGGGCGGGCCGCCATCGAGGGCGCGATCGAATTTCGTGACCTGACGTTCACCTACCCCGGCGCGCCCGAGCCGGCGCTCGAAGGCATCAACCTGCGCATCGAGCCGGGGCAGATGGTGGCGCTGCTCGGCGCCGTCGGCTCGGGCAAGTCTACGCTGATGGCGCTCGTGCCGCGCGTGCTGGAGGCGGAGCCCGGGCGGGTACTCATTGACGGCCGCCCCGTGCGGGAGGTGCCGCTCGACGCGCTGCGGGCCGCCATCGGCTACGTCCCGCAGGAATCCTTCCTCTTCAGCGAGAGCGTCGCCGACAACATCGCCTTCGGCGCCGCGGACGCCACGCCCGAGCGGGTCGAGCGCGCCGCCGCCGAGGCCGCGCTGGCGGGGGATGTCGAGGACTTCCCACGGAGGTACGCGACCGTCCTCGGCGAGCGCGGCCTCACGCTCTCGGGCGGCCAGAAGCAGCGCCTCGCCATCGCGCGCGCCCTCATCCGCCGCCCGCGCATCCTGCTCCTCGACGACGCCCTCTCGGCGGTTGATACCTACACGGAGGAGGCCATCCTTGAGAACCTCCGCCGCGTCGCGCGCGGCTGCACCAGCATCGTCGCCTCGCACCGCGTCTCCACCGTCAGGCACGCCGACCTCATCCTGATTCTTGAGGGCGGCCGCGTCGTCGAGCGGGGCATGCACGCGGAGCTGCTCGCGCTGGGCGGCCGCTACGCGCGTCTCTGCGAGCGGCAGGCGCTTGAGGAGGAGCTGGTCGCCGGCTGAGCCGCTTATGTCTGCTTCCCAACAGCAAGAGAAGACGCTCGCGAAGAAGGGCGACGCGCGGCTCGCGCGCCGCCTGCTGGGCTACCTGCGCCCGTACCGGCGCCGCGCCGCGCTGGCCGTGTTGCTGACGCTGCTGAACGCGCCGCTGATGCTCGTCGGGCCGCCGCTGACGAAGGCCGCCGTAGATCTCTTCATCGCGCCGGACGCCGCCAAGCCGCTCGCCGGCTACGAGGTCGCCCTCAGGCGCGCGGCCCTCTACCTCGGCGCGGGGTCGAGCCCGTACCGCGGCCTAGTCTTCATCGGCCTCATCTTCCTCCTCGCCAACGTGCTGGGCTTCGCCGTGCAGTACTTGCACGGCATCGTCATGCAGACCATCGGCCAGCACGTCATGTTCGACCTGCGCCAGCAGATATTCGAGCACTTCCAGCGGCTCCCGATGCGGTTCCACGACCGCAACCCGGTCGGGCGGCTGATGACGCGCCTGACGAGCGACGTGGACGCCGTCAACGAGATGTTCACCGTCGGCGTCACGTCGGTCGTCAGGAACGTCGTCGCCATCCTCTACATCGTCTGCTGGATGCTCTACGTTGACTGGAGGCTGACGCTCCTCAGCTTCACCATGCTGCCGCTCGTCCTCGCGCTGACGCTCTGGTTCCGCGGCGGGGCGCGCGCGGCCAACGCGGAGATCCGCCTGCTCGTCGCGCGCATCAACGCCTTCCTACAGGAGCACATCAGCGGCATGCAGGTGGTGCAACTGTTCGGCCGCGAGGAGCGCGAGCGGAGGATTTTCGACGAGATCAACGAGGCGAACCGCCGCATGGGCGTCAGGGCCTCGCTCTTCTACTCAAGCTTCCTCCCGCTGGTCGAGGTCGTCAGCGTGGTCGGCATCGCGCTCGCCCTGTGGCGCGGCGGCCTACAGGTCATCGCGGGCCTCACGACCCTCGGCACCGTCATCGCCTTCATCCAGCTCGCGCGCTCCTTCTACGAGCCCGTCGGCGACATCAGCGACAAGTACAACCTCGTGCAGGCGGCGCTGGCGGCGGCCGAAAGAATCTTCGCGCTGCTCGACGAGCCCGCCCCGGGCGCGGGCCCCGCACGGCCGCGCGCCTCGCGCGAGGCGCGCGGCCGGATAGAGTTCCGGCACGTGTGGTTCGCCTACGACGCGGAGGACTGGGTTCTGAAGGACGTCTCCTTCGTCGTCGAGCCGGGCGAGCGCGTCGCCCTCGTCGGCCACACGGGGGGCGGGAAGACGACGATCACCAACCTCCTGCTCAGGTTCTACGAAGTGCAGCGCGGGCAGATTCTCTTCGACGGCGTGGACATCCGCGAGCTAGACCTGACCGAGCTGCGCTCCAACTTCAGCATCGTCCTTCAGGACATCTGCCTCTACTCGGGCGACATCGCGAGCAACATCAGGCTCGGCGGCGGCGCCGTCAGCGAGGAGCGGATGGTGGCGGCCGCGCGCGAAGTGCACGCCGACGATTTCATCAGGAGGCTGCCGGGCGGATACGCCGCGCGGTTGCACGAGCGTGGCGCGGGGCTCTCCGTCGGGCAGAAGCAACTGATCAGCTTCGCGCGCGCGCTCGCCTTCGACCCGCGCGTGCTGATCCTCGACGAGGCGACGAGTTCGATTGACACCGAGACCGAGACGCTGATCCGTGACGCCGTCGAGAGGCTCATGAAGGGCCGCACCTCTCTGGTCATCGCGCACCGCTTATCTACCATCCAGTCGGCCGACAAGATCATCGTCATCCACAAGGGACGCGTCCGCGAGGTGGGGACGCACCAGCGGTTACTCGCCGAGCGGGGGCTCTACTGGCGGCTCTACCGGCTACAATTCGGCCACAAGGACGGGCTGCAAGACCTCATCGAAGCCGGCGCCGTCACCCCCTGACCCGCCCGCATTACGGGGCGGTAGGAATTATGCGGCGGGCTGAGTGGGATTCATAATCCCAAGGTCGGGAGTTCAAGTCTTCCCCCCGCTATCACATATCTCAGCCTGTTTCAAAGGTTGCGACGGCTGCTTGGGCGTTCCGGGCGGCCGTTTTCGCGTCCACGGCAGCCCTCATGGCGAGCGTGTCGGTGAAGCCGTGCCGGCAACTGCTTCCAGTTCGGACTGAAGCTGAACTTTAAAGAGACGGGCCGGCTTGAAGGCAGACTCGCCGGGGCCGGACGCGCCCTCTCAGTCGGGCAGGCCGACGCGGCGCCTCAAGTTCAGGAAGCGCGGGCCTTTTCTGAATTCGCCGAAGCGGTGGTCGAATTTCGTTCAAAGCATCATGTCTTCTCGTTCCTCGAAACCTTTTTCGAGCCGCGCGAACGTCTGCTCCCTGTCGCCGAGACCCGCATAGACCGCAGCGTTATCTCGCTCATCCTTCGCTCACTCGGCCCCGCACACACTTTTCATCGGCACGGGTCGCACGTAAACTTTCTACCACCGAACTGTAAATCGGGAGGAGAGTGTATGGGGAAGATCGAGGCGGCCGGAAGGCGTAGGGAATTCTGGAGGGACGGTCGAAGCCGTTCGGGACTTAGACGCCCGGCGTCGGTTATCGCATCGGTAACAACGGCGAGACGAAGACGGTCGCGGGAATCAGTATCGAAGCCGTGCCGATGTACAAACCCCCCAGCGCGGCCCCGCGCCCGGCCGGCTCTTCCACCCGAAGGGGCGCGGCAACGGTTACGTCCTCACTGAACTGAACCGCGGAAAGAAAATCTCGCCCGGCGGGTAAAGTTTCTCCCGCAACTCGGCTCTTATCCTGTGCGGGCCGCTCCGCGCGGGCAGGCCGCCCCCGAATTCCGAGGTGGAAGACACTCGCCTACTGATTAACAGAGTCGTTGATCCTGACTGCGCGCCCTCCGAGAGGCACGGGGCGTTCGGCGAGCTGGTCTCGCGCTATCAGGACATGGCCTTCGCCTGCGCCTACTCGGTGCTGGGCGACTTCTACCTCGCCGAAGACGCGGCGCAGGAGGCGTTCATCACGGCGTGGCGAAAGCTCGGGCAACTGCGCGAGCCGGCCGCCTTCGCCGCTTGGCTGAAGAGAATCGTGCTCACCGAGTGCAGCCGCATGGCGCGCGGCAGGCGGCTCAAGTTCGTGCCGCTCGACGACGCCGCGGGTGTCAGCTCGGCCGACCGCGGGCCGCAGGCCGACGCGGAAAGAAGCGAGTTGAGGGAGAAGGTGTTCTCCCTCGTCAGGTCTCTGCCGGAGGGCGAGCGCGCGGCCGTGACGCTCTTCTACGTCGCCGGCTACACGCAGGCAGACATCGGGGAGTTCCTCGGGGTGCCTTTGACGACCGTCGTCAAGCGGCTCTACACGGCGCGACAGAAGTTAAAAGGGGTCGCGTGGGAGATGTTTAAAGACGACCTCCGACAGAAGCGCCCGTCCAGAGACGAGGCTTTCGCCGAGCGCGTCGGTGCCCGCCTGCGCCCCCTGTCGGAGCAGGACTGGGAGACGGTGGCCGCGCTCGGCGCTTCCCTTGAGCCGCGCGACGGGGAGGGGCATGACCTCTGGCTGCGCGGCCGAAAAAGTTTCGACGAGGGGCGTTTTATTCGTCGCCATTACGTGGCCGAGCACGCGACGACCGGGCGGCTCGTCGGCTACGGCTCCGTCGAGCAGTCCGTCTACCTGCCGAGGTACAGGCTGTTCATGTCGGTCGCCCCCGAGCGGCTGGCGGGAGGGGTCGGCGACCTGTTACTCGAACGGTTGGAGGGCGACCTCGCGGAGGTTGAGGCCGTCACCGTGTCCGTGAGTGAGCACGCGTCGCGGGCGGAACTCGTCGGCTTCCTCTCGGCGCGCGGCTTCGCCGAGACGAGCCGCGTGTTGGACATGCGTCTCTCGCTCGACGAGGTTAGCCTGTCACACCAAGCGCCGGCCGCGGGGCGGGTCGCGGCGCTGGGCATCTCGCTCACGACGCTCGCAAACGAACGTGGCCGTGACCCGGAGTGCGTCGAGAAGCTGCACCGCTTCCTCAACACGCTCAGGGAGGACGACCCCACCCGCCCGCGATTCGCGCCGCCCGCTTACGACCCGCGGGAGGCGCAGATATGGTTCGGCAGACCCCACGTCATTGACGAGGCGTTCTTCATCGCGAAGCGCCGCGACGAGTACGTCGGCGTGACCGGCCTCAACCTTCTGGACGCGGTGCCGGGCGGCATCAGTCAGGGCTTCACGGGCGTACGCCGCGACCAACGGCGCCAAGGCGTCGCGACCGCGTTGAAGCTTCGCGCCGTCGAATACGCGCACGGGCAGGGCTACCGGGCCGTCCGCGCCTTGAACCGCACCGCGCACGCCGCGCTTATCGCCCTCGACGAGAAGCTCGGCTTCCGCCGCCGGGCCGAGTACGTCACGCTGGAGAAGTGTCTGAGGCGGGTGGCGGAAGTTGATTCGAGCGTTTACGACGCCTTCGCGGGGGAGTACCGGGATAGGGGGGCTCGCCCCGACCTCGTCATCAACGTCAGGAACGAGGGGGGGCACCTGACCGCGGAATTCGTCGGGCAGAAGGTCGAACTGTTCCCGGAGTCGGAGACCAGCTTCTTCGTCAAACAGTTCTACGGCCGGGCGACTTTCGCGCGGGACGAAGGGGGAGGCGTTACCCACCTGATCTGGCGCGAGCAGAGCCGGGCCGGCGCCGTGCGCGAGTCGAGGGCGGAGAAGGTGAGGTGAGGCGCGGGCGCGCCCGTGACAGAACGAGTATCAAATTCAGAAGGCGGGATACCGATGAAGAAAAAGTTTAAGCTCGTCGCCGTTATCGTCTTCGTTCTGCTTTGCGCCTGCTCGCTCTTCACCGGCCGAGGTGTGCGTGGCGCCGGCGCTTCCGCGCAGCCGCCGCAAGGGAAGACCGCCGAGCAGGTGTACAAGAACATTCAGGTCTTCAAGGGGCTGCCCGCCTCACAGCTACAGGGCGCGATGTCTTTCATGGCGGACTCGCTCGGCGTCGGCTGCGGCTACTGCCACGGGAAGTCTTTCGAGAGTGACGAGAAGCCGACCAAGCAGGCCGCGCGCGGGATGATCCGCATGGTCTTCGACCTCAACAAGGACGACGGCGGCACCTTCCGCGGCGCCGAGGTCAGTTGCTACACCTGCCACCGCGGCAGCCCCCGGCCCGTCTCGGTGCCGGCGATTACGCGCCGCGAACCGAACACGAACGCGCAGGCGAAGGCCGCAACGGCGGAGGCGCCTCTGCCGACCGTCGAGCAGGTGCTCGAAAAGTATGTGCAGGCGCTCGGCGGCCGCGAGGCGCTAGCGAAGCTGAAGACCCGCTTCGTCAAGGGCTCGCGCGTCGGCGCTGACGGCGTGCTCGTGCCCGAGGAGATATATCAGAAGGCGCCGGACAAGCTGGCGGTCGCGACGAGCTACCCGAACGTCACGTTCCGTTCGGGGTTCGACGGGGCGCGCGCGTGGGCGCGCGACAGCAGGGGCGCAGACCAGCTCAACGATCAGTTCGCCGAAGCGCTCAGGCGGGAGGCAGAGTTCTTTAACGGCGTGCGGCTTAAAGAGCTGTACCCGCAGATGACCGCAGTCAGCCGTGAGGTGTTGGGCGGGCGCGAGACTTACGTCGTCAGCGGGCCGGCTTCGGACGCGGGCGCGGACAAGCTCTACTTCGACGCGCAGACCGGCCTGCTCGTCCGCAGGTACGTCGAATTTAAGACGGCGCTGGGCCGGACGCCCGTGCAGGTGGACTACGAAGACTACCGCGAGGTGGACGGCGTCAAGCTGCCCTTCCAACTGCGCTGGTCGAACCCGCGGTATAGCTGGGGCCGCAAGGTGGACGAGGTAAAGCACAACGTCCCCGTAGACGACGCGAAATTCAATCCTCCCGCCCTCAAGTAGTAAACGGAAGACGCGGGCGAGTTCGCGCCGGCGCGTGACGTCGTCGGCGGCCGGTGGGGTGCGCCTTGAGTCGAAGTGCTTGATGCGGGTCGGGCGAGGGAGTAGGATGGCCGCACACGGAGAGCTCTTCACCATGAGAAGCACGTTGGTCGCGGTCGGCGGATTCTCGTCCGAGGTCGGCAAGACGACGCTCGTGTGCGAGTTGCTGCGCGCGCTGCCCGGCTGGGAGGCGGTCAAGGTGACGCGCGGCCACTACCGCTCTTGCGGCCGAGACCCGCACGCCTGCTGCGTCAGCCACCTCCTCGGCGACGAGCCGGTCGTCCGCTCGGGCCGGCGGGAGACCTACGCTCCGGGCAAAGACACGGGCCGCTACTGGGACGCCGGGGCGGCGAACGTCCACTGGGTGATTGCCACCGACGCGCAGGTGGGCGAGGGAGTCCGGCTGGCGCTCGAAAGAGTTGACGCGCCCGGCGTGTTGGTCGAGGGTAACAGCTTCCTACAGTCGGTCGAGGTTGATTTCGCGTTGATGGTCGCGCGGGCGTCGGGCGGGAAGATTAAGCCTTCGGCGCGGCGAGCCCTGCGGAAGAGTTCGGCGCTGTACCTGTCCGGCGCCGCGGGGGAATCGGGCGGCGAGCGCGAGCGGTTCGCGCCGTGGCTGCGGGGCGCCGCCGATAGAGAGTTCATCGAAACCCTCCCTGTGTACACGCGGGAAGAGTTGCCGGCTCTAGTCGAGAGCATCCGGGCGATTCACGCGCCGCTCGCAGCCTGAACGGCTTCGGGACGGCTCTACATTCTTTGATGGCTTGGCATACTTCAGCGACCGACGGCTATCAGTGGGACGCGGCCGTCCGCAGGGCGGAGCACCTCGCTGCGAAGGCGGCCGCGACGAAGGAGTTGCTGACCTTCTACGCGGAGTTGTTGCGCGCGCAGAGAGAGATTTACGAATCCTTGCGTGGCCACGGGGGTTGGCTCCCTTCCGGCGTGCTTGAGGACGACTTGGCCGTAGTCCGCCGGACTTTGCCGGTGCTGCTCAGGGCCGTCGGGGCGAGCGGCCCCGCGGCCCTCGCCGAAGAGGCGCGTGCCCTCGCCCGTGCGGGCGATGAGGAGGTCGGCCGCATCATCCTCGAAGAGTGGCGCGCGCCTTCGGGCACTCGCTTCTTCGCGAAGGCGCTCTTGCAGCCTTACGCGCGCTGGCTGGCCGAGTCGGGCGGCCGTCCGTTCGACAGGGAACTGGAAAGGGGCGGGGGCCGCTGTCCTTTCTGCGGCGGCAGAGCGCAGGTCAGCGTGCTCCGTACGAGAGAGCCTTCGGCGGACGGCGGCGGACGCGAACTGCTCTGCGCGACGTGCCTGAACGTCTGGCCGTTCGGGCGAGTCCTGTGCGCCAACTGCGGCGAGCAGCGCCCCGCGATGCTCGGCTACTTCCACACGCCCGAATACGACCACATACGGATAGAAGCCTGCGACACCTGCAAGCACTACGTCAAAGGCGTTGACCTGACGCGGCTCGGCCTCGCCGTCCCCGTCGTGGACGAGGTCGCCGCCGCCCCGCTCGACGTGTGGGCGCACGAACACGGCTACACGAAGGTCGAGCTGAACCTCGTCGGGCTTTAAGCGGTTTTACTTTTAGCCGTCGGCCTAAAATAAGACCTTGACACGCGCACGCGTGAGGCATACCCTTCAGCCCGTCCCCTGACCACACCGCCCCCACTGACGACGCCTGCCTTCGGAGGAGTTGAACGGCATGGATCGCAGAACCTTCATCAAGAGCACAATCGCCGGGGGCGCCGCCGTCTCGGCCTTCGGCTTCAACCTCGCGCCCGTCTACGCGCAGACGCAAGGCTTGAAGATCGCGCGCACGACCGAGACGCGTAGCATCTGCCCTTACTGCTCGGTGAGCTGCGGCGTCATCATTCACACGCTCGGCGACAAGGCCAAGAACGCCACGCCGCAGGTCGTCCACGTCGAGGGCGACCCGGACGCGCCCATCAACCGCGGCACGCTCTGTCCCAAAGGCGCCTCGCTCGAACAGGACATCCTCAACGAGCGCCGCCTGCTCAAGCCACAGGTGCGACGGCCCGGCTCAGACCGCTGGGAGGACATCTCTTGGGAGCAGGCGTTAGACGAGATCGCGCGCAAGGTGAAGGACACGCGCGACCAGACGTTCGTCGAGAAGGATGACAAAGGCTTCACGGTCAACCGCTGCGAAGGGATAGGCTGGACGGGCGGCTGCACCGACACGAACGAGTTGAATTACCTTGCGGTCAAGGCGATGCGCGGGATGGGGGTCTGCTACTTCGAGACGCAGGCCCGTGTTTGACACGGGCCCACGGTCTCCAGTTTGGGGCCCACCTTCGGACGCGGCGCGATGACCAATGGCTGGATTGACATCAAGAACACAGACATGATGTTGATCATGGGGGGGAACCCGGCCGAGAACCACCCCTGCGGCTTCAAGTGGCCGGTCGAGGCCAAGCTCCATCGCAACGCCAAGATGATAGTGGTTGACCCGCGCTTCACGCGCACGGCGTCGCAGGCCGACCTCTTCCTTCAGATACGCGCGGGCGCGGACATCGCCTTCCTCGGCGGCCTCATCAACTACGCCATCCAGAACAACCGCATCGCGCGCGACTACGTGCTGCACTACACCAACGCGGCCTTCGTCGTGAAAGACGGGTTCAAGCTGCCCGACGACGGACTCTTCTCCGGCTTTGACGCGCAGAGCACGACCTACGACAAGGCGACGTGGAACTACGAGGAGGGCGGCAACGTCGGGCCGAAGGAGGCGCAGGCGACGGGCGCGGGCTCGTCCGGCGGCGCGACCTCCGCCGCCTCGGGCAAAACTTCGAGCGAGACGACCGGCGAGCAGCACGCGGCCGGGCAGAAGCCCGCGCAGAGTTTCGAGAACAAGTCGCCGCAGGTCTCTTCGAAGCCTTCGACATCGCCCGACACGGGGCAGTCGGCGGCGGGCGGCCAGATGAACGCGCAGACGGGCGGCGGCCATCAGGCCGCGGGCGGCGTCGGGGCGGCGGCGCAGGGCGGGCCGACGCCGACGCCCCAACTCCCGCCCAACACCGCTTACGACCTCTCGCTCCAACACGAGCGCTGCGTCTTCCAGTTATTGAAGAAGCAGTACGAGCGCTACACGCCCGAGATGGTCGAGCGCATCACCGGAATTCCGAAAGACCAATTCCTGAAGGCCGCAGACCTCTTCACCTCCATCCGCAAGGACGGCGACATGAAGAAGGCCGCGACGATCATCTACGCCGTCGGGTGGACGCAGCACACCTTCGGCACGCAGATCATCCGCACGGCGGCCATCCTGCAACTGCTCTTGGGGAACGTCGGGCGCGCGGGCGGCGGCGTCAACGCCCTGCGCGGCCACTCCAACATACAGGGCGCGACCGACATGGGCGGCGTCTTCGACATCTTCCCCGGCTACCTCAAGATTCCCGCCCCCACGGATACAGACCTCGCCACGTTCTTGAAGCGCACGACGCCGACGCCTTCGAAACCTTCGGAGTGGGACTCTTACAACTACTGGTCGAACACGCCGAAGTTCATGGTCTCGTTCCTCAAGGCGTTCTACGGCGACGCCGCGAAGAAGGAGAACGACTTCGCCTACCACTACCTGCCGAAGATTGACCGCAAGTATTCGTGGACGGAGCTGTTCGACTACATGTACCAAGGGAAGGTCAAGGGGCTCTTCGCCTTCGGCATGAACGCCGTCGCCATCGGCCCGAACTCGCGCAAGAACATCGAGGCGCTGAAGAAGGCCGACTGGCTCGTCGTCTGCGACATCTACGCTGAAGAGACGGCCGACTTTTGGAGAGCGCCCGGCATCACGAAGGAGGAGCAGTCGAAGATTCAGACGACCGTCTACCGCCTGCCCGGCGCGGGCTTCGCGGAGAAGGACGGCACCTTCGTCAACTCGGCGCGCTGGCTCCAGTGGAAGTATGTCGCCGTGCCGCCGCCCGGACAGGCGAAGGTTGACCAAGAGATTCTCGCGCGCATCTTCCTCAAGGTGCGCGACCTCTACCGGAAGGAGGGCGGCAAGTTCCCCGACGCGATTCTCAACCTCTCTTGGGCCTACACGACGCCGGAGAACCCTTCGCTCGCGGAAGTCGCCAAGGAGATAAACGGCCGCGCGCTAGCAGACCTCACGGACGAGAAGCAGCCCGGCGTCACCATCAAAGCGGGGCAACAACTCCCCGGCTTCGCTTGGCTCCGCGACGACGGCACGACAGCCTGCGGCAACTGGCTCTACTCCGGCTCGTGGACGGAGGCCGGCCCGCTGATGCAGCGGCGCGGGACGGAAGACCCTTCCGGGCTCGGCGTCTATCCGAACTGGGCGTGGTCTTGGCCCGCGAACCGGCGCGTGATGTACAACCGCGCTTCATGCGACCCGTCCGGCAAGCCTTACGACATGGAGCGCCGACAGGTCTGGTGGGACGACGCGCAGAAGAAGTGGGTCGGCAACGACGTGCCCGACTTCAAAGTTGACTCGAACCCCGCCGACCACATGGGGCCGTTCATCATGAACCCGGAGGGCGTCGGCCGCATCTTCGCGCCGCTCGCGGCCTTCGCCGACGGGCCTCTGCCCGAGCACTACGAGCCTGTCGAGAGCCCCGTCGCCAACCCCCTGCACCCGCAGCAGTCGAACAACCCCGTCGCCAAGAAGTACACGTCCGACGTGGACAAGTACGGCAC
Source organism: Pyrinomonadaceae bacterium (assembly GCA_035248785.1). Lineage (GTDB taxonomy): Bacteria > Acidobacteriota > Blastocatellia > Pyrinomonadales > Pyrinomonadaceae > QHXN01. Next base: position 16,526 of record DATFHD010000133.1, read on the forward strand.
GCCCGCCGACGGCTTCAACGTCGTCTGCACGACCTACCGTCTGACCGAGCACTACCACTACTGGACGAAGAACAACCCGATGAACGTCCAACTCGTGCCCGAGCCTTTCGTCGAAATCCCTGCCGAGCTGGCCGACGAGATGGGGCTCGCGGGCGGCGAGCGTGTGAAGGTGTCGAGCGCCCGCGGCGTCTACGTCGCGAAGGCGTTGGTGACGCGGCGCATCAAGCCGATGATGATAGACGGGAAGAAGACTTATCAAATCGGCATCCCGATTCACTGGGGCTACCGCGGCATCAAGGAGGACGCGGGGCTAACGGCGCTCGACCCCGCGAACCAGCTCTCGCCCGCGGCGATTGACCCGAACGCCTACACGCCGGAGTTCAAAGGCTTCCTCGTGAAGGTAGAGAGGGCTTGAAGGGAGGGCGAGCGTGAGCGACGTAAGGCTCTACCAGATACAGCGCATCTCGGCCCACCCCGGCCCCGTCCCCGGGCGGGGCACGCAGCGCGCCGTCGAGGTCTGCAAGTACATAGACGTGACGACCTGCATCGGCTGCAAGGCTTGCGAGGTGGCCTGCGTCGAGTGGAACGACCACCCGTTCCGCGAGACGACCTTCGAGAACACGTACCAGACGATGCCCTCGACCGACTGGAACTACTGGAACCTCATCAAGTTCGTCGAGCACCAGAACGGCGGCGCGCTGATGTGGCTCATGCGCAAAGACCAGTGCATGCACTGCGCCGAGCCCGGCTGCCTGCTCGCGTGCCCTGCCGACGGCGCCATCGTCCAGTACACGAACGGCATCGTGGACTTCCAGCAGGAGAACTGCATCGGCTGCGGCTACTGCATCTCGGGCTGCCCCTTCGACATCCCGAAGTTCAACGAGGCGACGAAGAAGGTCTACAAGTGTACGCTCTGCTCCGACCGCGTCGGGCAGGGGCTTGAGCCGGCCTGCATCAAGGCGTGCCCGACGGGCTGCCTGCACTTCGGCACGAAGGACGACATGCTCGCGCTCGCCAACACGCGCGCCAAGCAACTGCGCGAAGTCTCCGGCTTCCAGAACGCGGGCGTCTACGACCCGCAGTCGGTCGGCGGCACGCACGTCGTCTACGTACTGCATGACATCACGCAGCCGGAACTCTACGGCGGCCTGCCCTCGAACCCTGTCATCCCTCCGAGCTACACCTACTGGAAGTGGTTCGCCAAGCCCGCCGGGTTGTTCATGGCCTTCCTCGGCGTCTTCGCGGTCTTCTTCCACCGCATCGTCTACGGGCCGAAGCTGCCGCAGCCCGAGCCCGTAGTCACCGAGCATCCCGACGAAGTAGCCGCGGCGCGCGCCGAGGCGCCGCGTAAGGAGGAGCCGTGAGCAGCGAGGCCGAAAGGTTCGACGAGGCCGCGCGGCGCGAGTTCGCCGAGCACGGGCGGACGGTCGTGCGGCCCGGCACGATTCTGCGCCACCCCGTCTACACGCGCGTGCTTCACTGGACGGTGGCGATCTTCTTCATCCTCTCTTTACTCACAGGCTTCGCCATCTACTCGCCGTGGCTCTTCCACTGGATCGCGCCGCTCTTCGGCGGAGGGCCGACTGCGCGCTTTCTTCACCCGTGGTTCGGCCTCGCGTTCGACGCGGCCTTCTTCTTCCAGTTCATCAACTGGTTCGGGCCGATGCTGTGGACGGCGGCCGACAGCCGCTGGCTGCGCCGCATCAAGGCGTACGTGAAGAACGAGGAGAAGGTCGAGGCCGCGGACGTGGGCTTCTTCAACGGCGGGCAGAAGCTCTACTTCTGGGCCATCGTCATCAGCGGCGTGCTCTTCCTCGTCACGGGGCTGCTGATGTGGTTCGACGACGTAGTGCCGCGCTGGCTCGTCGCGCTCTCTTACGTCGTCCACGACCTCGCGGCGCTCGTCATGCTCGCCGGCTTCATCGTCCACGTCTACGAGGGGACTGCGGCGCAGCCCGGCACGTTCCGCTCGATGACCGACGGCACCGTCACCGAGGAATGGGCGTGGACGCATCACCCCGCTTGGTACAGGGAGGTGACCGGGCGCGACCCGCGCGAGGATTACGAGCGTGAGCGCCAACGCGAGTCCGTGCCGGAGCGACCGCCGAAGCGTTAACGCCTCTTCAAAGTGAGGTGGACATGAAGTACAAACACCTGCGGCTCCCGCTCGCCCTCGCCCTGTCGCTGCTGGCCTCGACGCTCGCGCACGCGCAAGCCGGTTCCGACTCCGTTAAGACACCCGCCGCCGACCCGAGCCCGAGCGTCACAGACCCGTTGGTGCGCGTGCTGATGGCGAAGGGCTTGCTGACGGCCGAAGAGGGGCGCTCGGTCAGCGCCGCCGCCACGCCCGCCGAACAGCGCGACCGCCTCGCCTCGCTGCTGCGCGACAAAGGGCTCATCTCGCCCGCCGAGTACGAGGCCGTGCGCGCGGTCACGCCAGCCGCCGCCGCGTCGCCGACGGCCGAACGCGTGGCCGCAACGTCGGGCGTGCTCAAGCCCGACGGCGCGCCGCCCGCACAGAACCCTTCGGCGGCGCCCACGCCCGCAGTCATCGCTGCCGTCGCGCCGACCAGACTCCTGCAAGTTGACCCGCCGAAGCGCGAGGGGCTCATCCCCGACCTCAAACTCGGCACGGGCGCGCGCGTCAAGTTCTACGGCATCTTCAAGACGAGCCTCATCCACGACACCTCTTCGCCGCAGGGCAACGATTTCCCTCTGCCGCTGCTCGCCGCAGACACCGGCCCGAACGCATCGCCCGAGTTTCACATACGCGCGCGCGGCCTACGCCTCGGCGCCAACTTCGAGTGGCTCGACCCCGCGCCGAAGACGACCATCACCGGGCGCTTCGAGTTCGACTTCGAGGGCGACTTCACGCGCGCCAACAACCGCAACATCTCTTCCATACGCTCAAGCCAGCCCTCCATACGCCTCGCGTGGGTGCGCATAGACCGCAGGCTCACGGAGAAGACGACGGGCTTCGCACTCTTCGGACAGGACTGGGTGCCCTTCGCCTCTTCGACGCAGCCGAACATGATCGAGAACACGAACTTCGGCGGGCTCGGCTACGGCGCGGCCTACACGCGAGCGCCGCAGGCCCGCTTCGGCCTCAACTACAGCGCGGGCGGCTCGCGCGCTTGGAAGTTCCAGCCCGAGTTCGCCGTCGTCGTCCCTGCCTTCGGCGACCTGCCGGCCAACGTCGCCGACCAAGAGGGCTTCGGCGAGCGGCAGGGCGCCGACTCGCAGCGCCCCGGCATCGAGGGTCGCTTCGTCACGCAGTGGCAGCTCGACAGGGCGGCGGGCGTCGTGCCCGCGCAGTTCGTCGTCAGCTTCGAGCACCAGACGCGGCGCGCGATTGTGACGGCGGCGAACGTGCCCGCCGCGTTCCGCTCGGCCTTCCCGAGCGGAGCCGAAGTTGAAAGCGACAGTGACGGCCTCACCGCCGAGATTCAACTGCCGACGCGCTTCCTGACCGTCGTGAGCAAGTACTACAACGGCTCCGACCTGCGCTTCTTCTTCGCCGGTCAACTGCTCTCGAACTTCAACGACACGGCGGGGCTGACGAACACGGCCTCCGCCGCCTCGATTGACGGCGCCTCGACGGTCGTCTTCGGGCTCCAAAACGGCGTGCCCGTCGTCGCGCCGCAGCGGCCCGTCCGCGCGCAGGGCGGCTTCATACAGCTCGGCCTCCCGCTCTCGCGCATCTTCGACGCAGACCCCAAGGGGCGCAACGCCGGCTGGACGGCCTACCTCTACTACGGCTACGACCAAGCGACGGCGCGCGACGCGCGGCGGTTCGGCGCGCGCGGCTCACGCAGCGACCTCTTCTCGGGCAACGTCCAGTACAGGCTGAACTCGTTCACGACCTTCGCCTACGAGCAGGGCTACTACCGCACGCGCGCGGCGAACCGCTTCGGGGCGTTGCCGCTCTTCCGCGGCATCCCGAGCTACACCACGCACAACATCCGCTCGGAGTTCGCGACCATCTTCACTTTCTGAGCCGGCGGCGTACGCGCGGGGGCGGCGCGGTCGCCCCCGCCGGAGACACACGATGCCGATGACTTACCCTTACGTCGCGATCCCCGACGCGTTGGTGCCGCGCGCCTCCGCGCCGGTCTTCCAGCACCTCCTCGACACCTACGCCGGCGAGACGAACAAGGTCGTCTCTGTCTGGCGTGAGTTCTCCGCAGCAGACCTGCCCTTCCGCCCGCACCCGCGCTCCTCCACCGTGCAGGACATCTTCAAGCATCAGCTCCTCTCCGAGCGCCGCTTCTTCGGCGAGTTCCTCGGGCTGCCGGAGCCGCCGCCCGAGCAGGTTCCGCCCATAGGCCAATCGCCGGAAGAGTACGTCGCACGCATGCGCGAGCTCGCGCTGCCGCGCCTGAGCGCGCTCGCCGGGAAGGGTGAAGACTGGTGGCTTGAGGTCGTGCCCTTCTTCGACGTGCGCCGCGAGCGCATCTGGGTCTTCTGGCGGCGCGTACTGCACACCGCGCACCACCGCACGCAGCTCACAGTCTACCTGCGCCTGCTCGGGAAGAGAGTGCCGCCGACCTACGGCCCGACGGCGGACGTGACTTGGGAGGGCGCCGACCCGACGCGAAGCGTGGAGGCCGCGGGTCGGAAGTAGCCGCGGAATGTTCGGGTGTGAGATTCTATGCGTCCTCGTCCGCTCTCGGCTGCTCCGCCCAGAAGACCCATTCGGCCCCGTTCCTGTGCGCCTTCGGGGGCGACAAAACGCCTTCGCGTTCGAGCCGTTCGCGCGCGCCGCGCTGCACGCTCGCGAAGACGTACTGCGCCACCTCCGCCAAGTCCCAGCCGCGCTCGGCCAGCGGCGTCTCGCCGAAGACTTTCTCCAAACGCCGGCGGTGTCTCTTGAAGAGGGCCGCCACCTTCTCGGCCAACTCGTCGCAGAGCTGGCAGAGCTCCGCGGCCTCGTCCGCCTTGATGACGGGGAAGTTCGGCTCGTAGTAACGCTCGGCCGGGTGTGCCCTCTCCCACTCCGCGGCGTGGCGCAGCAACTCGCTCTTGAGCATGTCCGTGACGTGTGTGTGGACGCTCGGGGCGGAGAGTCCGAGCGCCGCTGCGAGTTGGGAGATCGTCATCGGCTCCTGCGCGACGAGGTTCAGAATCTCCTCCTTCGTGCCGTTGGGGAGGAGCTTATGCTTGGCGACGGCCGCCCACGGCTCGCTGTAGCCGCCGCGCCTCGAAGAGACGCATTCGCAGGGGAAACGCAGGCCCTCAAAACCCTCAGGTACGCCCATACGACTCCTTTACATTTTCACTTTTAGGGCCTATGCTAAAATTGCTTTTAGGAGTATGCCTAAAAGTACATTCCTCCACTGCCCCCGGCACAAAAAGTTCCCCGCCTTGCTCAGGCCGCGCGGCCTGAGCGGGGGCCGTTTCTATGTCAGCATCTATCAGGAAGCTAACACCCGGCGGCGCGCTGCGCAACGCCATCCGACTCACCGTCGCCAAGGCGTGCCCTACCCGGGAGCGCAGGGCAACAACCGTCGGAAGGAGGTACGGGACATGCGCGCAGAGTTACAGGTGCTAAAGGCCCTCGCGCTCTCGGCCTTCGTCGCGCGGGAAGCGCGAGAACGCCGGCTGAACATGTCCGCGGGCTTGCAATATAATGAGGGCACAACTTTTCGAACACACAGGCAGGGGGAGGAGTCATGGCTTCAGAAGCGTTGGTTAAGGGCATCGAACGGCAGGAGGTGCTAGACCGTGTCGCCGACAAGGTACAGCCGCTCGTCTCGGGCGCCTTCGAGTCGGCAGGGCCGGCGGGCCGGGAGGTGAAGAACTTTCTGCACGGCACGTGGCTCGGGCACCCGCTGCACCCCGCCCTGACCGACGTACCCATCGGCGCTTGGACGGCGGCGCTCGCCCTCGACGCGGTCGAGAGCATCAGCGGGCGTAAGGAACTCGGCGCGGGCGCCGACGCCGCCATCGCCGTCGGGCTTGTGGGCGCGGTCGGCTCGGCCGTCACGGGGTTGACCGACTGGTCGGAGACCTACGGCCGCGGCCGCAAGGTCGGGCTGGTGCACGGGCTGCTGAACGTCGGGGCGACGGCGCTCTACGCCACGTCGCTCGTGATGCGGCGCAGGAAGAAGAGGAGCGCGGGGCTCGGCTTCGCCATGCTCGGCTACGCCGTTTCGAGCGCGGCCGCGTACCTCGGCGGCCACCTCGTCTACGGCGAGCAGATCGGCGTTGACCACACGGCCGCGCAGGAGATGCCGAAGGAGTTCGTGCCGGTGCTGGCCGACGCGGAGCTTCAAGAGGGCGAGATGAAGTGCGCCGACGCCAAGGGCGTGCCCGTGCTCCTCGTCCGGACGGGCGGCGAAGTCTGCGCGCTCGCACACACCTGCTCACACCTCGGCGGCCCGCTGTCAGAGGGCAAGCTCGAAGGGGACGTGGTGCAGTGCCCCTGGCACGGCTCGCGCTTCAACGTCAGGGACGGCAGCGTCGTGGACGGCCCGGCCACGTTCCCGCAGCCGCGCTTCGAGACCCGCGTGCGCGAAGGGCAGATTGAGGTGAAATCCGCAGACAGGTGAGCCGGCTTGGCGGGGAGTATTAGCGCCGATTGATTTGGTCAAGTCGGCGATTCAATTTCAAAACGGCGGCGGGGCCCACCTTCCGCTGTCGGATGCCTCGCCATCCGTGAGCACTTCCTGAACCGCCCGGCCGCTCGCCAATTTTCGCAACGAAACCTGTCGGCCGGACAAATTTTCTCACCCCGCCGGTATTTTCTCCGCCCGAAGACGCACTGTCTCAATGTCACCGCAAACAGGGCCGCTTCCCCCCCACGGCGGCTTCGTCGTCGTGTCTTCCAGTGGAGCAAACAAGTCATGAGTAGGAACCTGAAACTCTTCGTCGCGGTCTTCTTCCTCGCCGCGGGCGCGGGGTGGTTTTTTCTGGCCGCCTCGACCGCCGGGGCCGCACGCACCAACCAGACCTTCTCCGCCGCCTTCCAGCGCAAAGTTTTAGAGACGGCGCCCGAGGCGCCCTTCGAGCTGCGGCTGTTCGAGACGGCCGTCAAGACCAACTCCAAAGGCGAGATCATCACGGGGCCGACGAGCGACCCCGTCAAGAACGTCGTCGGGGCCGAGTCGGCGGGCGTGCGCGCCGGGCTCGAACGCTTCACGAAGATCATGTACGGCGCGAGCTACATAGACGGCCGCCCAGACCCCGGCACGCGCATTGACCCGAACAATCCCGCCGTGAAGAGCGGCAGCCAGTACTGGCCGCACCGCGAGCAGCCCTTCCGCAGCCAGCCGCGCTCGCTCGCCCTCTCGCAGGACGGGAAGAAGTTGTACGTGACTTTGCCGGGCCGTGAAGGTTATCCGGACTGGCGCGTCGCGGTCGTGGACACCAACAGCCGACAGGTCGCGCGCTGGATTGACCTCCGCCCCGCGGGCGAGACGAAGGGCCTCCGCCCCATCGGCGTCAAGGCCGCGCCGCTCAACACTTCAATCAGTCAGTTCCCATACGTCGTCGTGCTCAACCAGTACGGCAACTTCGCGAGCGTGATTGACGCCTCGACCGACACGGTCGTCGGCGAGTTCGAGACCGGCTTCTACGGCGAGAAGCTCGTCTTCAACAAGGCGGGCACGCGCCTCTACATCACCGACCGTTACAAGGACGCCGTGCGCGCCTTCCGCGTAGACCCCGGCCCCGTCTTCACGCAGATAGCGTTGATACCGACCGGCAACACGCAGCTCGAACGCACCAACCCGCGCGACCTCGACATCTCGGCCGACGGCCGCACGCTCTACGTCGCCAACACGCTCGGCCACGCCATCGCCGCCATCAACATCGAGGCGGACGCGAACACCCTGACGAGGGTTCTGCCGCTCGGCGGTCTCGCGACCGACGTGAAGATCGCGGGCCGCTGGGGCATCGCCTCGGGGCAGGAGACGAACACGCGCTTGAACGAGCCCGAGTCGGGCCACGGCCTGCCGACGAAGCGCGCCGACGGCGTGGCGATTAAGAACTCGGGCGCGCCGCTCGGCTACACGCCCGTCATGACCGACGCGACGAAGGCGACGACCTTCGACGACATAGGCTCCGAGCTGAACATCTTCGACACGACGACCGACCGCTTCGTCTTCCGCTACGTGGACGAGGGGCGCGACCAGTCGCAGCTCGTCACGCCCGGGCAGTTCGTAGACCTCGGCGACCACACCGCGGCTCAGAAGATCATCAAGGGCAGCGGCCCCGAGCAGATGTTCGTCCGCGGCGACCTGCTCTTCGTCACCTACGCGCATTCGGAGCAGGTGCAGGCGTTCCGCATCAACCTCTCGGCCTCAGATCCTTCGCAGGTGCTCCGGCCGCTCGGCGTCCAGTACACCGGCGGCGTCACGCCGCAGGGCGTCGAAGTCTCGCAGGACGGGAAGACCGTTTACGTCGCCAACTTTCAGACCGAAGACGTTTCGTTCCTCGGCGTTGACTCGAACGGCAACCTGACGAAGCAGGGCTACACGCCCGTCGGCGTCACGCCCTCGACGCCCGACCCGACGACGGGCGGGCACGGGCAGAACCTCTTCGCCACCGACGAAGAGGTCGGCCTGCGCTGGTTCTTCTCATCTGCTTACTCTGACGACGGGCAGAAGTCGTGCGGCTTCTGCCACTGGGACGGGCGGCAGGACGGCTGCCAGTGGAACGTCGCGGCCAACGCCGTCGGCGGCACTAAGGTCTGCCCGCAGAACAAGGACATCTCCGACAACTGGCCCGAGTGGTACGAGGGGCTGAACAATGACTTCATGGCTTACGCCTCGGCCTGCAACGGCGAGGTGCTGCTGGGCGAGCGCAACCCGACGCCGCTCTTCCCGCAGGCGAACGCGGTTGACCGCTTCAAGGCGCGCGAGGATTACGTGCTGAAGAAGACCGAGGAGAACTCGAAGGCCATCGGGCGGCCCGACCTCTCGGGCAAGGCGCAGAAGGTCGGCTACTACGACATGGCCTACCTCCAAATCCTCTGGTCTGCGAACGAGGTGCGCCGCCTGCCTTCGCCGCTCGGACAGTTCCCCGAGACCGACACCGAAGCCGCCAAGGTCGAACGAGGCAGGGACATCTTCACCAAGTCGGTCGAGCAGGGCGGCGCCGGCTGCGCCGAGTGCCACCACAACGGCAACAAGTTAACGAACGGCGTGCCCGACGACACCTTTCAAGACTTCAACATCCACGAGCCCGGCGTCGTCAGTGAGTCAACGGTGGACGGCGAAGGCCCCTTCTTCCGCCCCGAGAATGACTACTTCTTCACGCGCTTCGGCCCGCCGCAGGACGTGGGCACGCCGCAGAATTTCTCTTCGCGCAACACGAAACACCTGCGCGCCTTCTGGGACGCCGTCCCGCGCTACCTGCACCACGGCTTCGCGCACACGGTGCGTGAGATTCTGCTCCCGCCCGACTCGCCTCTGCTCAAACCCGGCGAGCGCGGCTTCAACTTCCGCACCGTGCGCACGGATCACCGGCGCGGGCGGAACAACCTGCCGACCGAAGTGCCCATCACCGTCGCCGACCGCACGGGCGCGCTCGCGGGCGACGGCTTCGGCCCGGTCATGGTGAGCCTCGACAGCCCCGTTGTCGTAGAGAACGGGCGCGCGCAGATAGACAGGCTCGGCACGTCGAACCTCGCGCCGCTCGTCGCGGGCGGGCAGATAAATCCGCAGCTCGCCGCCGCGGGCGTGCGCGTCATCAAGGACACGCACGGCAAGACCTCGCAGCTCTCGGCCGAAGACGTGGACGCGCTTGAGGCGTACCTCGACTCGCTCTCTCTGTCGCGCCCTTTGAATGACTCTTCGGGCTCAAGCGGCGGCTCGGGCGGCTCGGGAGGTTCAACGACGACTCTGGCTAAAGCGCAGTTCGCGCTGACCGACGTGCGCGTGGACGAGGGCGCGGGCAGTTGCGAGGTCGAAGTCGTACGCACGGGCGACGTGTCGCGCGAGGCCGCGGTTGATTACACGACGAGCGACCTCTCGGCCTCGGAGCGCTCCGACTACACGCTCGCGCGCGGGACGCTGCGCTTCGCGGCGGGCGAGACGAGCAAGCGCATCACGCTCCTCGTCACTGACGACGCCGCGGCCGAAGGGGACGAGCAGGTCAACCTCTCGCTCGCCAACCCTTCGACGGGCTGCGCGCTCGGCGAGGCGGCCGCGGCGACCGTGACGGTCGTTGACAACGACGCGGCGACATCCACGGCCAACCCCGCGGACGACGCGGCCTTCTTCGTCCGCGAGCACTACCACGACTTCCTCAACCGCGAGCCCGACGCGCCCGGCCTGAAGTTCTGGACGGACGAGATCGAGAAGTGCGGGGCGGACGCGCAGTGCCGCGAGGTCAAGCGCGTCAACGTCTCGGCCGCCTTCTTCCTCGCCATCGAGTTTCAGGAGACCGGCTACTTCGTCGAGCGTCTCTACAAATCCGCCTACGGGCGAAGGCCCTCGCTCGCCGAGTTCATGCCCGACACGCAGGAGGCCGGGCGCGGCCTCGTCGTCGGCGCGGAAGGTTGGGCGGAGAAGCTTGAGGCGAACAAGCGGGCCTTCGTCGAGCAGTGGATCAGCCGCCCCGCGTTTAAGGCCGCCTTCGACTCGCTCTCGAACGAGCAGTTCGTCGCGAAGCTCTACGCTAACGCGGGCGTCGAGCAGGGGGCCGAAGGGCCGGAACTCGTGCGCGCCCTGAACGACGGGCGTGAGACGCGCGCGGGCGCCGTCCGCCGCGTGGCCGAGAACCCCGAGTTCGTAAAGCGCGAGGTCAACGCGGCCTTCGTCTTGATGCAGTACTTCGGATACCTGCGCCGCGACCCGGATCAGCAGGGCTTCGACTTCTGGCTCGCCAAGCTCGAACAGTTCAAGGGCAGCTACATCGGCGCGGAGATGGTCAAGGCGTTCATCTCATCGTCCGAGTACAACCAGCGGTTCGGGGGCTAGGAAAGGTAAAAGGTAAGCGGCAAAAGGCAGGAGGCAAAAGTGGAAGACGGGGCTCGTCCTCAAGGGCTCGCCGCCTTTCACTTTTGCCTCCTGCCTTTTGCCCTGAAGGTTCTTCAACACCATAATTCCCGCGGAACTCTAAATAAGAGAGGGGGCGAAAGGTCGCGTGCTGTTCGTACTCGAAAAGGGGCGCAAGGGCTCGCTCCTCGAACAGGCCCGTTCGCAACTGCTGACCGCGCTCCACACGGGGCGGCTCGCGGCGGGCGACCGCCTGCCGAGCGTCAGGCAGGTCGCGCAGCGAAACGGCATCAACCTGAAGACGGCCTTCTTCATCTACCAGCGCCTCGCCGCCGAGGGCTACGTCACCCTGCGCGTAGGCTCGGGCGCCTACGTCTCCGACATCGCCCAGTCGGATTTGGAGGAGGCTTACTGCCACACCATGCTCCGGATGATCAGGTCGAACCTCGCCGAGGCCGAGCGTTTCAGGGTCGGCCCGCGCGAGTACCTCAAACTCGTGCAGCGGCTGGTCAACAGGCCGGCGGCCGGGGCGGCGCGCGTCGCGGTCGTCGAGTGCAACGAGGAGCAGATCAACCTCTTCGCGCACGAGATTTCGAGCAAGACCGGCCTCGCGGTCTCGCCCGTGCTGCTGGGCCGGCTCGAAGCACGCGACGCGCGCGCCGCGAGGGAACTGGCGAGGGCGGACTACCTCGCCACGACGCACTTCCACTTCAGGGAGGTCAAGGCGCTGACGGCCGGGCGCGGGAAGCCCCTCGTCCAGTTGAGGCTGAACCCGGCGTTCGTCCCCTCTCTCGTCGAGGCGGCGCGGCGCGGCCCGCTCCTGATGGTCGTCTCGAACGCCGACTACTTCCCGGCCTTCCGCCAGAGCCTGCTCCGGATCGGCACGCCGCGCGCCGTCGTCGAGCGCATCGCGGCGGTTGATCACTCCAACCCGCGAACGGTGCGGGCGGCGGCCGAGCGCGCGCGCGCCGTCTACGTGTCGCCCATCTGCAAGCCCCGGATACGCGGGCTTATCCCGGCGGGCGTCGAGTCGCTACAGGTGGACGGCACACTGTCGGACGAGTCGCTGGAACGGCTCGAAGCCGTGGCCCTGTTCGGCCCGCGCGGATAACGTCCACGTTCTCGTCCGCGCGGGTGGAACGGTTTGTTGCGCGCCCCCGGATTGTTCCATTTACTTGGAACAATCCGGCGATTTACACTCACCGCCTCCCTATCCGACTTTCAGCAATTCGTGCGGTCGGAAGCCTGCCCCGGCATTTCGTAACGTCAAAACCTGACCCCGGCACCGGCCGCCACGGCCGGTCTTTCCTGCGCAAAGGAGGTATCAGATGAGGCGCGACGGCAGAACCAAAGCTACGATAGGAGTCTTCGTCCTGTTCCTGTGCCTCGCCTGCGGGCCGCGCGCGTTCGCGCAGTCCACGGCGACGCTGACGGGCACAGTCACCGACCCGCAGGGGGCCATCGTGCCGGACGCGAAGGTCACGGTGCGCAGCCCGGCGACGGGCGTGGAGCGGACGGCGCAGACCGGCGAGGACGGCAACTACCAGATCGCCTCTCTGCCGCCGGGCGCCTACAACGTGGAGGTGCAGGCGCAGGGGTTCCAGACGCAGACCGCGAGCGGGCTCACGGTCGAGGTCGCGCGCACGGTCGTGCAGAACTTCCAGCTCACGGTCGGCAGCGTCTCGCAGACGGTGACGGTCGTCTCCGACACGCCCGTCGTCGAGACGGCCACCACCTCGGTCGGTCAGGTCATTGACCAGAAGACCGTGCAGGAGATTCCCCTCAACGGCCGCCACATGGTTGACCTCGGCCTGCTCGTCCCCGGCACCGTCGCGCCCAACCCTGCCACCGGCTTCCTCACCGCGCCGATACGCGGGCAGGGCGCTCTGGCCTTCAACACCGCCGGCCAGCGCGAGGACACGACCAACTATCAGATTAACGGCGTCAACCTCAACGACATGGTGCAGAACCAGATCACCTTCCAGCCGTCCATCAGCACCTTGCAGGAGTTCAAGGTTGACAACTCGACCTTCAGCGCCGAGTACGGCCGCAACTCGGGCGCCATCGTCAACGTCGCGACGCGCTCGGGGACGAACGAGTTCCACGGCGAGCTGTTCGAGTTCCTGCGCAACGAGGCGCTCGACGCGCGCAACTTCTTCGACCTGCGGAAGCCGCCCTTCAAGCGCAACCAGTACGGCCTCTCGCTCGGCGGCCCCGTCCTCCTCCCGCACTTCGGCGAGGGCGGCCCGACGCACTGGTCTGGGAAGAACCGCACTTTCTTCTTCTTCAGCTTCGAGGGCCTGCGCCAGCGGCAGGGGCTCACCGTCAACAGCCAAGTCCCGACCGCCGCGCAGCGCGCCGCGGCGACCGACCCGTCTACGCGCAAGCTCTACGACCTCGTCCCGCTGCCGAACGCGGCGGACGCGCGCGGCAACCCGATCTTCGTCGGCGCGGCCACCGCGCCCGTTGACCTCGACCAGTGGACGCTCGACATCAGCCACAACATAGGGCCGAACGACCGGCTGCACGCCTACTACGCCTACCAGACCGACCTGCGGCGCGAGTCGCTCTCGGGCACGACCATCCCCGGCTTCGGCGACACGCGCAAAGGCAGGCGCCAGCTCTTCACGCTCAACGAGACGCACACCTTCGGCCCGAACACGGTCAACGAGGCGCGGCTCGGCGCGAACCGCATCAAAATCTCCTTCAACCCGAACGCGGCCCTGAACCCCGCGACCTTCGGCATCAACACCGGCATCAACGAGGCAATCGGCCTGCCCGTCATCAACGTCACCAGCATCGGCCTCACCTTCGGCGGCCCCGGGGCCGAGCCGCAGGGGCGCGGCGACACGACCTACGTCCTCTCGGACACCTTGAACTACCTGCGCGGCAAGCACTCCTTCAAGTTCGGCGGCGAGGTGCGCCGCTTCCTCAACAACAACTTCAGCGTAGACCCCGGCACCTTCACCTTCACGAACGTCAACACCTTCAACGCCGGCACGGCCTCCGCGTTCGCCATCACGCAGGGCAGCAGCACCAACAGCATCACGTCCGACGCGATGGGCCTCTTCGTGCAGGACAACTACAAGCTCAGGACGAACCTCACCGTCGAGATGGGGCTGCGCTGGGACTGGAACAAGACGCCGACCGAGCGCTTCGACCGCCTCGTCAACTTCGACCCCGCCACGGCCTCGCTCCGCCGCGTCGGCACTGACATTGACAGGATTTACCACGAGAACAACAAGAACTTTCAGCCGCGCTTCGGCGTCGCGTGGGATCCGTGGGGCGACGGCAAGACCTCCGTGCGCGCGGCCTACGCCGTGCTCGTCGAGCAGCCGGTGACGAACATGTCGAGCGCGCTCAGCGCGAACCCGCCGCTCGCCGTCCCCGTCGCGCTGCCCGCGGGCACGACGACCACCTTCGCCAACGCGCTCAATCAGGTGCGGGCCGGCGGCACCATCGCGCCCACCGCCATCGCGCAAGACTTCGACAACGCCTACGTCCAGTCTTACAACCTCAACGTCCAGCGCCAAGTCGGGCGCGGCGTCGGCGTGATGGTCGGCTACTTCGGGTCGAAGGGGACGCACCTTCAAATCACGCGCAACCTCAACCAGTTCATAAACGGCGTCCGCCCGTACCCGCGCCTCTCGGCGTCGAGCCCCATCCTGCCGAACACGCCGCTCACCAACATCACGTACAGGGAGAGCACGGGCAACTCGAACTACAACGCGCTGTGGGCGACCGTAGACAAGCGCCTGTCGAACGGACTGCGCCTCAACGCCTCCTACACGCTCTCGAAGTCCATTGACTACAACTCGCGCACCAACCAAGGCATCGTCGTGCAGAACAGCTACGACCTGCGCGCCGACCGCGCGCCCTCCGACTTCGACACGCGCCACCGCTTCGTCGTCAGCGCGCTCTACCAGTTGCCCTTCCACGGCAACCAACTGGTCGAGGGCTGGCAGCTCACGACCATCACGCAGTCGCAGAGCGGCAACCCCATCACCATCCTCTCCGGCAACGCCCTCGCCATCGCCGGCACGCCCGCGTTCCCGGCCGTCGCCAGCAACGCGCTGACGGGGGTCAACAACACCCTGCGGCCCGACCTCATCGGCCCCGTCACGCTCCACCCGACCGGCGAGCCGACCGTCTGGTTCAACAACCTCGTCTGCGACCCGCGCTCGGCCTCGACGTGCCCCGCGGGCGCGGCCTTCGCCATCCCCATCAACGGGGCGAGCGTCTTCCACTTCGGGAGCCTCGGCCGCAACGCCGTCATCGGCCCGGCCTTCAACAACACGGACTTCTCCGTCGTGAAGAAGACGCGGCTCAGTGAGGAGAAGATCATCGAGTTCCGCGCGGAGTTCTTCGACCTCTTCAACCACACCAACTTCGGGCAGCCCGGCCGCGTCGCGCAGTTCGGGAGCCCTTCGTTCGGCGTCATCAACAGCACGCGCTTCGCCACGGGCGACTCGGGTTCTTCGCGGCAGGTGCAGTTCGCGCTGAAGTTTCTCTTCTGACCTCCTCCGACGACTCGGCGCTTCCGCGCGGTGGCCAGCGCCCCGGTCACCGCGCGCTTTTTTTGCGCGCGGCGTCGGCCGCGTATACTCCCGTAGGAGGCGGGCGAACGAGACGTGGTCAGGTCGTGCGCCTGCGCGAACACTCTATGAGCCGTCCGAGGGCAACGCGTACCTCGACCGCGAGTTCCCCCTGCTGGACAGGCTGCTGCGGGCGACGATTGAGACGCGCCGCGGGCAAACGCGGCGGGGGGCACGTTGAAAGAGGGGCTTGAGCTTGAGGACGTTGTCCTCCTTGGCAGGACGTTCGAGGAGTACGCTGAGTATTTCTCGCTGCGGGACTTCGAACTGGGCAGCGAGCGCCTGCTGGACATGGCTTCCGGCGTCAGCTCCTTCTGCGCCGAGGCGTCGCGGAAGGGTTACGACGTAGTGGCCGCCGACCCCGTCTACGGACTCCCGGCGCACCTCATCGCGCGGAAATGCGAGGCCGACCTTGAGGAGGTCTTCGCCCAACTGCCCGGCGTCGCGCACAACTATGACTGGACGTTCTACCGCGACATCGCTCACCTCAAGTCTTACAGGGAGAGGGCGTCGGGCCTGTTCCTGCGTGACTACGGGCGGCGCCCGGACGCTTACGTCAACGCGTCGCTGCCGGAGACGCCTTTCCGCGACGGAGAGTTCACCGTCAGCCTCGTCTCGCACTTCCTGTTCCTCTACGACGACAGGCTCGACTACGAGTTTCACAGAAGAAGTCTTCTGGAACTTTCACGCATCACACGCGACGAGACACGCATCTACCCGCTTGCGAATCTCAGGGCGCGCAGGTCGCCGTTCGTCAGCAGGCTCTCGGAAGACGAGGGCTGTTCCGGTCTGGAGTTCGAGGTCAGGAAGATCGGCTTCAAGTTCCTGAAGAACTCGGACGAGCTTTTGATAATCCGGCGGCGCGGGTGACGCCGGAAGTGTTGTGGCGGGTCAATAAGGGGAGCACAGAATAGTTATGAGAGCAATCAAGCAAATCACCTCGGCCTTGGCGGCCGCGGCCCTGACGACCGTGTTGATGTTGGCGGCCGTCTCGGCACGGCAGGGACAGCACCAGCACACAAATGCCGCCGCACAGCAGCAGACGGGCGCGGCGGACTGGAAGGCGGTCGGGCAGGCGCTGGGGAAGGAAGGCTCGATGCAGCCCGGCGACGTTTACAAGGTGAGCCTGCCGCGTAGCGACTTGCAGGTCACGGCCGGCGGCGTGCGCCTCAAGCCCGCGCTCGCGCTCGGCTCGTGGGTGGCGTTCAAGCGGATGGGCGACGCCGCGATGGTGATGGGCGACCTCGTGCTCACAGAGGACGAGGTGACGCCCGTGTTGACCAAGCTTCAGGAGGGAGGCGTCGAGCAGACGGCGCTCCACAACCACGTCCTGCACGAGTCGCCCCGCGTGATGTACATGCACATCGCCGCGCACGGCGACCCGGTCAAGATAGCCAAGGCCATCCACGACGCATTAGCCCTGAGCAAGACGCCGATGACAGCGTCGCCCCCCGCGCCCGCGGGCGGGGCTCAGGACTTGGGGTTGGACGCGAAGCAACTCGACCGGCTCATGGGGCAGTCGGGTAAAGTCAACGGCGGCGTCTACCAGTTCAGCGTCCCGCGCGCCGAAGCGATTACAGACGGCGGGATGGAGGTGCCGCCCTCGATGGGGCTGGCGACGGCCATCAACTTCCAGCCGACCGGCGGCGGCAAGGCGGCGATCACGGGCGACTTCGTGATGGTGGCGTCGGAGGTCAACGCCGTCATCCGCGCCCTGCGCGAGAACGGC
>DATFHD010000134.1:0-14808 GCA_035248785.1 Pyrinomonadaceae bacterium
GCTCCTCTTCGCGTATGACTTCGCGCGGCGTGCCGTCGGGGTTGAACAGCCTTCGGTCTGTGATTTTGAAAGTGGGCTTCTCTTCGCTCATCTCTGGTGCTCACATGCGCGCACGTGGCCCTCGCCCGTTGCGCGCGAAAGACTTGGAGTTGTGCAGTTTTCTTTAGAGACGGATGGTAGCACCTGCGCCCGCGCCGTCGCAAGAAAGCGGTTCCCAAGGAGCTTGAGTTGAAGGCCGTCTTGCGCCCCGTCTTTAACCAAGACGCCCGCTCAAGGATTCCTCAAGCGCCCCGCGAGTTCGGAAAACCCTCTATTTTCGGCCGTAAACGCTCTCTTTCCCGCCGCCGCGCCGGCTCAAGTTTTACTCAACGCCCGGCCTGTAATTTCTCCCACGTGATATGCGGGCGGCAGTTCCGCCGCGCCGAAAACCCGCCACGGAGAAAAGGGAGATGAAGATGAAGAGATTGCGTCCGAGGTTCGCAGCCGCCCTCGCCCTGACGGTCGCCGCCTGCTTGCTCGCCTCCGCCGCGCGCGAGCCCCGCGCCGCCGCGTCCGCCGCGCGCACGCCCAACATCAGTATTTATAAGAAGAACGTGCCGACGCTCGACCCGTCGCTTCTGGCCGGGGCCGTGCGTCCGCCGAACGCGGAACAGCTCGCCGCGCTCGACCGCTTCAAGGGCGCCTACGGCCAACGCGCCAGCGTCCGATGGAACCAGTTCGCCGGCACGCCCGACGTGATCTCCGGCTTCCACACCGAGCCCTCCAACGACACGCCCGAGAACACGGCCCGCGCCTTCGTCAACGGCAACGCGCAGCTCTTCGGCACGACGGCCGACTCGCTCGTGCTCACGAGCCAGAAAGAGGCGCTCGGCGGATACCTCCTTCGCTTCCAGCAGCGCGCGGCCGGCGTGGACGTTGCCGGCGGCGGCCTCGGCTTCGTGCTGACGGCCGACAAGCGCATACGGATGGTAACGGGCTCGACCTTCCGCGACGTGAACATCACTTCCGCTACTCCGGCGCTCGACGCCGCCGCGGCCGTCGCCTCGGTTACTTCGTCGTTGTCACAGTACGCGGCCGTGCGTCCGGCTTCCGCCGAACAACTTCTGACGCCCGCGCTCGACGAGCTACAGCGTCAGCTCGCGCCCGCGCTCCGCGCTCCGCGCCTGAACGTCGTGCCGACGGCCGACGGCTACCGCCTCGCTTGGAACGTGCAGACCTTCTCGCGCAACCCCTTCGGCTTCTTCATCACGCAGATTGACGCCGCGACCGGCGAGACCATCGCGCGCGAGAACTTGGTGCGCGCGCAGACGGGCGGCGACGCGCTGCCCTACACGGCCGACATCTACCCGAACCACCCGACGCTGAAGAACCCGGACACGGGCGAGCTCGCGCTCGACTCGAAGGGCGAGCCCGACGGGCTTCAGCGCGTGCAGCTACGCAACTACAACCCCGGCACCAACGCGACCGAGGTCGCCGGTCTGATGGCGGGCCCGCACGCCCTCGTCAAGAACGTCCTCGCCACGCAGCAGCCCTTCGCGCAAGCCGCGGGCGGCACCTTCCACTTCCGCCAGAACAACGCGCCGCTCGAAGCGCAGCCGAACGAATCGGACGACCTCGCCGAGCCCGCCGAGCACATTGACGAGGTGAACATCTTCTTCTTCATCAACTACCTTCTCGAATACGTTGACGACATACACCGCCGCGACGACCTCGCAAACAGCCGCTTGGGTCAGGGCAAGTTCCCCGACACCTACCCGAACAGCGACCGCCCGCTCGTCGGCCTCGCGCACATGCCCGACGTGTTCACGGCCCTCTGCGAGGACGCAGACACGCCCGTCCAGTGCTACGACCAGAACGACCCCGTCCACGCCATACTCGGATTAGACAACGCCTTCTCGCTGCCGGTCGTCGAGACCGTTGACACGCCGGCCGGGCCGCAGACCGTCGTCGTCAACCCGACGATGTACGGCCACGGCTATCTCTTGAACGACCTCGGCAAGGACGGCGCCGTCGCCTACCATGAAGGCATGCACTCCATCTCGACCCCGATTGCGGGGCTCGAAGGCGCTCCCGAAGGCTCCGCCTTGAACGAAGCGCAGGCAGACCTCTGGGCCTACACCATCACGAACGCCGAGGCCATCGGCGAGTATTCCGTCAAGGGCAAGGGCTACCGCCAGCTACTGCGCGAACGCGGCCGCGACCCCGAATCGCTCGCCTACATACGCTCGGTGCATTCGACCTTGAAGTACTCGCAGCTCGGCACCGAGGGCGGCGACGCGTTCGAGGAGCACCGCGACGGCGAAATCTTCGTCGCGACGATGTGGGACTTGCGCGACCTCTTCATCAAGGCTTGGCCGCAGATGCAGTTCCTCCGGCCCGCCTTTATTGACGGCCAGCCGACGCGGCAGATTTCTCTCGGGCAGGAGATGTGGGAGCGCGACTTCCTCGGCTCGCTCTACATCCTCGGCCTGACCGCGCCCGACACCTTCGTCAAGGCGCGCGACGCGATGGTCGAGGCCGACCGCATCCTTTATCCTTCCGACCCGACAGACCTCGACGCGCCCGGACAGCACGAGGCGCTCATCTGGCAGGTCTACGCCTCGCACGAGATAGGCGCGAACGCGCAGGCGCCGCTCGGCGGGCGCCAGACCGTCTCGACCGCCGTCCCGCAGCTCGCCCTAGACCAGCCGCACCTCGGCGCGCCGCAGGGCGTCACGGTCGCGCCCGCTTCGTCCAACACCCTGCGCGTCTCTTGGCAGCCCGTCTCGGGCGCGTTCGCTTACGAAGTCTTCAAGCGCCGCGTCGGCACCGCGGGCCAGCGACAGTTCAAGGGCGTGCAGGATCGCGAGTACTTCGACGGCGACATGCAGACGACCGGTTGGAGCCACGTCGGCTACACGACCGCGACGAGCTTCGAGGACAAGGGCGTCGTGCAGGAGTTCTTCGCGCCGGCCGGCATCAGGTCAACGGACGACGCCAACGGGTTCAACGAGATGTTCGGCACCGAGTACGCCGTCCGCACCATCAACGTCAACGCGAACCGCCAGATGGGCTTCGGCGACCTCTCGGGCAGCGCGTCTCTCAGCTACAGCCTCGCCGACGTGACGAGCGCCATTCAGGCGACGCTCTCGAACGCCTCGTTCGCAAACGGCAAGTTCGAGTTCGACCAGACCTTGAAGAACAACGGCGTCGCGGGCGCGGACGCGACCGCCTACGCGCCCGTTGACTTCCGCATCATCTCCATCTCCAACCCGACCGTCACGGTCGCCAACTCCGACAACGGCGGCGACGGCAAAACGAAGCCCGCGTCCTTCATCTTCAACCAGACGCTCGCGGCCGGTCAGACTTCCGCCCCGCGCCGCTTCTCGTTCAACGACCCCGGCGCGCAGATGTTCACCTTCGACGCCGTAGTCACGGCGCGCGTGCGCGGCGCCTCGCAGCCCGCCAACGGCAGCCAAGGCTACGACGGCGACGGCGGCGGCCGCCGCGAGATAAACCTCTCGACCGTGAGCGACACCTACACGGGCCTGATCGTCGTCGGCCTCGCGGGCGCGAACAAGGTGAACGGCGTTGACTACGTTGACGTGCCCTTCGTCGCGAAGCCGAATTCGTTCGGCGTGACGGGCTCGCTCGACGCCGTCGGCGGCTCTGTAGACCTCGACTTCCAGCTTCTCGACAGTCAGGGGCGCGTGCTGGCGACCTCGGGCAACTTCGGGCCGCAGGAGTCTGTGGGCAGCTCGATTGTGCCGGGCAGAACCTACGTCTACCGCGTGGTCGGCTACGCCAACGGCCCGGCGCAGTTCACCATCAAGAGTGACCAGTACCTTCTGAACGCCGACGGCTCGCAGACGGGCTCGACTTCTTCCGCGGGCTTCGGCACGCCGCTCACGGGCGTCAGCGCGCCCGCGCTGCGCGTCCGCTTCACCGTCAACCCGCTGACGAAGTCGGTCAGCACGCAGATACTCAAGTAAGGCAGAAGCCCGACCGTGAGGGAGGGCGCGGGTGTGAAGGCAAAAGGCAAACTTCAAAAGGCAAAAGGGGGATGAAGGTCGGCGCGGCCCCCATCCTCCTTCACTTTTGCCCTTTGCCTTTTGCCTTCCCTGACGCCCTTCCTCACGGTCGGGCTTCCGCCTCAGCCGTCGAAGCGTTCGCGCACCTGCTCGGGCGTGAGTCCGGCGGCGCGCAGGGCGCGCAGCGAGAGCGATTCGTGACGCTTGGCGAGGCGTTCGCCGCGCTCGTCCGTGACGAGGTCGCAGTGGAAGTATGCGGGCGTCTGGTAGCCGAGCGCGCGCTGCAAGAGAATCTGCCGCGCCGTTGACTTCAGGAGGTCTGCGCCGCGCACCACCTCCGTCATCCGCATCAGCGCGTCGTCAACCGTGACGGCGAGTTGATAAGCTGGCACGTCGTCGCGCCTCCACACGGCGAAGTCGCCGAAGTCGCGCCCGGCGACGAAAGCCTGCCGCCCCTGCCGCAGGTCTTCAAACACGACCTCCTCGCCTTCGTCCACGCGGAAGCGCCAGTTCAAGCCCGCGGGGCTTTCCGCTACTGGCGGCGCGGCGCCCGCGCGTGGACGACAGGTGCCGGGGTACATCGGCTCGTCGTCCGCATGAGCCTGAGTGAGCGCGGCGCCTTCGTGCGGCGCCGAGGCCGCGCGCGCGATGTCTCTGCGCGAACAGGTGCAGGGGTAGACGTGGCCCGTCGCGACGAGTTGCGCCCACGCTTCCAGATAAAGCCGGCGGCGTTCGCTCTGCCTGTACGGCGCGAACGGCCCGCCCACGTCCGGCCCCTCGTCCCACTCAATCCCGAGCCAGCGCAGGTCTTCGACCATCGCCGCGGCGAACTCCGCGCGCGAGCGCGACGGGTCTAAGTCCTCGTCGCGCAGCACGAGCACACCGCCCGCACGACGCGCGCGCACGTACGCCGTCCAGAAGGTGCGCGCGTGCCCGAGATGCAGGTAGCCCGTCGGCGACGGCGCGAGCCGCCCGCGGTAAGAAGGTTGAAGGGGTTGAGTCATCACTTCGTCGGCCCGCCGGTTCTCTGTCATAATCCGGGTTCAAACTTTAAAGCTCAAGGGGTGAACCGAGTGCCCGCAAACTTCCAAGACCTCGTCGCGCTGATGGCGCGGCTCCGCTCGCCCGAGGGCTGCCCTTGGGATCGCGAGCAATCCTACGCCACGCTCGCGCCGATGCTGCTCGAAGAGGCTTACGAGGCTTTCGAGGCCGTCGAGGACGCGCGCGAGGGACGCCCCGAGAACCTGCGCGAGGAGCTGGGCGACCTCCTCTTCCAGATAGTCTTCTACGCGCAGGTCGCACGGGAGCGCGGCGAGTTTACGATTGACGACGTGACCGACCGGATACATGCGAAGATGGTGCGCCGCCACCCGCACGTCTTCGGCGACGTGGTGGTGCGCGACAACGAGGAGCTTCTGCGCAACTGGGAGGCTCTGAAGGCCGAGGAGAAGCGCGCCGCCGGGAAGGAGAAAGATGAGACGGACGCCTCGCTGCTCGACGGCGTCTCTTCGAAAGCGCCCGCGCTGATGGAGGCGCATCAGTTGGCGACGAAGGCCGCGCGCGTCAGCTTCGACTGGCAGAACGTCGAGGACATCTTCGCCAAGCTCCACGAGGAAATTGACGAACTGCGCGCCGCCATCCGCGCGCACGCGGAAGCCGGCCCCGGCGCCGAGGCCGAACACCAGCACGTCCGCGAAGAGATCGGCGACCTCCTCTTCGCCGTCGCCAACATCGCCCGCCACCTACAGGCCGAGCCCGAGGCCGCCCTCAAACTCACCAACCGCAAATTCCGCCGCCGCTTCCGCCACGTCGAACGCGGCCTCAAAGCCCGCGGCCGTGAGTTGGGAAAGGCTACTTTAGACGAGATGGAAGAACTCTGGCAGGAAGCAAAAAAAGAGAACGGGTAGGGCAGACGCGCGGGCGTCGAACGTGGCAGCGGCTACGCTCGCTCGAACCCTCTTGCGTGCGGCCGCCTCGCCGCCTAAGATGGACGAATGCCGACCGTGCTGCGAGTGGGGCGCTTTCGCTTCTACTTCTTCAGCAACGAGAGTCAGTAGCCGCCGCACATACACGTCAAGGCGGCTGAGAACGAGGCTAAGTTCTGGCTCGACCCAGTAGCCTTGGCCTTCAATTACGGTTTCCGAGGGCGCGAACTGAACGAAATCGCGGAGCTTGTCAGGCAGCACCGTGCGCGATTTCTGGAGGCTTGGAATGAGCACTTTGGCGAAGAACAACCGTAACTCGGCGAGGGCTTACGTGCCGACCTCGGCCCTCGCCAACGCGGTCGAGTTCGACGACGAGATGATGCGCGTGTCGCTCACCGACGGACGCGTCATCAGCGTTCCGCTCATCTGGTTCCCCCTCTTGGTTAACGCGACGCCGCAGCAGCGAGCGCGCTTTGAGATCGGCGGCGGCGGCAGAAGCCTCCACTGGCCCGAAATTGATGAAGACCTGTCCGTCGCCGGTCTAATGGCCGGCGCGGATTTGCAGTCAACGTAAATCCCGCGCTCGGCCGGCGCCGCCGGGTCACGTGTGACAAGAGATTTGCTAGCTGTTATCTTCTCTCCCGCGGCACCGCCCGCCGCAGCTTCAACCTTTCAACTTTCGCTCGTCAACGCTTCCGGAGGTTTTTCGCTCATGGGGATGATTCAGTTCGTCAACAACTACGACGACCTTTCGACCGACAAGGGCTATCAGTTCAAGTTCTACTGCGACAAGTGCGGCAACGGCTACATGTCGCGCTTCCAGACTTCAATCACGGGGGCCGGCGGCTCGCTGCTTCGCGCGGCGGGCGACCTGTTCGGCGGGTGGCTCTCGTCGGCCGGCAACTCGGCCTACGAGATTCAGCGCGCCGTCGGCGGCAAGGCGCACGACGAGGCTTTGCAGAAGGCCGTCGAGGAGGGCAAGACGCACTTCCACCAGTGCTCGCGCTGCGGGCGGTGGGTCTGCCCCGAGGTCTGCTGGAACGCCTCGGCGGGCCAATGTGAAGAATGCGCGCCCGACTATCAAGAGGAGATGGCATCCGCCCACGCGCACGCCAAGGCAGAGGCCACGCGCCAGCAGCTCTACGAGAAGGCGCAGCAGACCGACTACGTCTCGGGCGTAGACATGAGCGCGGGCTCGACCGTGAAGGCTCCGACGCCGTCGCAGCAGCAGGCGACCGCGTCCGCGTCGAAGTGCGCGTCGTGCGGCGTCGAGGTCGGCAAGGCGAAGTTCTGCCCCGAGTGCGGCACGCCGACCGCCCCGCCCAAGTTGACCTGCACCGGCTGCGGCCACCAGCCCGAGGGCAACCCGAAGTTCTGCCCCGAGTGCGGCGGGAAGATGTCCGTGACGAGTTGAGAGGGTAAGAGTTAACCGCAGAGACACAGAGACACAGCTTGTTGAGTTATGAACTCCGAGCTGTGTCTCTGTGTCTCTGCGGTTAACTTTTGCGAACGCTATCCGAGTTCGGCGATGTCACGCTCCAGCGCGAGGAGCGTGCGCTTGAGCATTGCGCGGTGCGCGGGGCTGGTGGCGCGTTCGAGCTGGTCGAGCGTGCGTGCGCGCGAGAGTTCGAGCGAGGCGAGGCGTTCGTGGCGGGCGCGCTCCTCGGGCGAGAGTGCTTGAAGGTCGCGCCCCTCCGCGTCGCGGAAGCTCTCCTCCTGCTGCGACTCGACCGACTTGCTCTCCCAGCCCCGCGCCAACGCCTTCACCCCCGGCAGTGGGAATTAACCGCAGAGACACAGAGGCACAGCTAAATTCAATTAGCTGTGCCTCTGTGGTTAAGTTTTAGTAACGGCTGTTGAGTTGCAGCGAGCGCAGGATGTCGTTGAACGCACGCTGGTAGGTCGCGTACTCGTTCTGCGGCGAGACGGCGGCCATGTAGAAGACCTGCCCGTTGCCGAGCGTCGTCGTGACGATGGTCACGCGCTCGTTCTGCCCAGTGATGGGCGAGCGCCCGGCGAGCGTCGTGGCGAGCGCGGCGCGGCCGTCAACGGTCGTGCGCGTGAAGCCCGACTGCTGGCGCAGGTAGTCGTTCCCGCCCTGCGACAGGAGCCCCTGCACGACCTCCTGCGAGGCGCGCTGGAGGTCGCCGTAGTTCGACTGCGCCACGCTGAACATTACGCCGTGCGTGATGCCCTGCGAGCCGTAGGCGCCCTCGGGAGCGTACATCGCCGAATTCTGGTCGCCGTTGACCGCGCGCCAGTTCGAGGGGATGGCGACGCTGAAGAGGTTGTTGCGCTGCGTCGAGTAGCGCGTCGAAGGATAGGCCACGCGCTCGCCGCGCGCGTAGACGCCGCCGCCGCTGTCACTCGGGTAGCTCTCGTTCGGGTACTGCTGCCCGCCGCCCTGATTCGGGTAGCGCTGGCCCGAGCGCGCGATCTCCTCCATCGTGCGCGCGCGCGGGTAGCCGCTCAGGCGCGACTGTATCTGGCGGAACTCGGCCGTGTCCGAGCGACCGCCCTCGACGCGGAGCATCGCCGCTTCTTGCAGGATGCGCTGCTCGCGGTTGCCGGGGTTCGGGTGCGAAGAGAGCCACTCGGGGCCGCCCGACCCGCCCTGCTGCGCGATGGTGCGGAACATGTTGGCGAGGTCGCGCGGGTCGTAGCCTGCGCGCGCCATGATCTGCGCGCCGAGGATGTCGGCCTGCGACTCGTACTCGCGGCTGTACTTGGTGGCGTAGACTTGGAAGACCGTCTGCCCGGCGGCGGCCCCGGTCTGGCCGCCGAGGATGGCGCCGCCGAGGATGGCGCCGAGCCCGATGATGGTGCTCTTCGGGCTCGTGAGCTTCGTCTGCTGCGCGGTGGCGTGGCGCAGCGCGACGTGCGAGATTTCGTGCGCCATCACGCCGGCCATCTCGCCCTCGTTGCGCGCGGCCTCGATCATGCCGCGGTTGACGAACATCGGCCCGCCCGGCAGCGCGAACGCGTTGATGTCGCGCGCGTCAACCACGTCGAACGTGTAGCGGAACTCGGGGTGCTGGTACTCGGGCGGGATGGCCGCGACCAGACTCTGCCCGACCCTGTTCACGTAAGCCCTCACCGTCTCGTCGCGCAGTATCGGCATCTGCTGGTAGACCTGCTGCGCGGCCTGCTGGCCGAGTTGCACGTCCTGACTGACCGAATACTTGTTCTTCGGCATCGGGATTTGCGTCTGCCCGAGTGCCGCCAGCGGCGCGAGAAACATCACGGCGACGAGCGCAAGCGCCGATGCCGCGTACGAATTTCTTCTTACGATAGTATTCATCTTAACTCCCTCCGCGGTTCGCGCTTCCTCAACGGGCGCGCCCGAGAAATCATTAAGCAAAAAGACGAGCGGCGCTTCCCTCTTCAAACTCGCCAGAGGGCGCGCCGCTCGTCGGCCTCACCTTTCAGTCCCTCTGAACGCTCGTTGTCAAAGGCCGCCCGCAGCGGCGATTCGAGGAGCGGGAGAGAATTTTCAACTTTTTAGTCGGCCGAGCGCCGCGGTTCGTGTGCCTCGCGGCCGGGCCTGACCTATTTTAGATGAACCGCGCGGGGCCGTCAGTGGCCTCGCGGTTTAATGCCTGCCTCGGCGCCTGCGCGGCGCGCGCGGCCGAGGTCTAACGTTTGTGTTGCGTTCCTGTTGCGGCGACGCCTCCGTCCCTCGCTCGTCCGCGAAACGCACGCTCGCGCCGTTGGGCGGGCGCGGTATCGAGACGGCGACGAAGGGCGACGTGATGACCTGCGTTGTAAGACTTCCGGACGCGGGCCGCCGCTCGTTGACTGTAATTGCAAGCACGGTGCCAGTCCGCTTGATGTCCGTGATTTCGATGCTGTAGCCGCCCGTCGGTTTCTGCCCCTGATACGCGACGACGACCGCGCGCGTATCGAAGCTGACATCAGGTAAGGGCCGGCCCGCGCCGATTGTCTCCCAAGCGCGGCGCCACGCGGCGTCGTCCGTAATCAGTTCGACGGCGCGCCCGCCCTCGCGCGCGCTCATCTGCCCCGTGGCGAGCAGAGAGAAGTCAACGGGCTTCGCCTCTTCCGTCTGGCTGCCCGCGCCGTCGGCGGCCGAGCCGCCGCGTCCGGCCTCGTCGCCGAGCATCGCCATGCGGAGGATTTTGACGGGCGGCATCCCGTAGCTCAGCAGACGGTCGTGGAAGTCGCCGATGCGGAACGAGTCGCCCAACTGCTTCTTCCACTCGTCGCGGAGTTTCAGTATCTCCATCTTGCCGAGCGTGTAGACGAGGTACGTCGGGTCGAGCGTGCCGCGCCTCGCCTCTCGCTCGGCGTTGGTGCGCGCCTGATAGCCCTCGCGCATAAAGAAGTCAACCGCCTCTTCGTACGTCATCCCGGCCGTGTGCAGACGCAAGCCCACGACGTAGCGGCACAGCCTGAGCAGCGCCGCGTCCAACTGCGCGAGCCGCAGCTTCGGGTTGTTACCGCCGAAGCCCTCGTCGAGCATCATCTGCTCGCAGTAGTGCGCCCAGCCTTCGACGAAGCTCGCCGAGCCGAGGGCCGAGCGCACGCGCGAGGGCGACTGCTTCGCCTTGAGCAGTTGGTAGTAGTGGCCGGGGTAAGCCTCGTGAATTGACGTGACCGTGAGGCCGTAGCTGTTGTAGTGGCCGAGGTGTTCCTCCTGCTGCTGCGGCGTCCACGAAGGGTCTGCGGGCGTGACGTAGTAATAACTCTCGGTCGCGACGCGCTCGAAGGCGCCGGGCGCGTCGAGCGAGGCGAAGGAGAGCGAGCGGTCGTACTCGGGCGTCTCGGCGACGGTGAGGTTCTCGCGCGCGGGCGGCGTCATGATCTCTTCGGAGCGCACGAAGGCGCGTATGCGGTCGAGCGCGGCGCGCGCCTCGCCGACGAGCCCGTCCGAGGTCGGGTGCTCGCGCGCGAGCAGTTGGAGCGCGGCGCGCACGCCGCGGCCCGGCGCAATCTCGTCGGCGACGGCGCGCATCTCGTCCTGCGTCTCGCGCAACTGCCGCTCGCCCTCGCGCAGCAAGGCGGGCAGAGGCGTCTCGACCATCTCCTCGTAGAGGAGCTTCTTGCGGTAGTTCTCCGCGCCGAGCGCGAAGTCGCCGTTCGAGCGCGGCAGCAGGTCGCGCTCAAGCCAATCCCTGAAAGAGCGCATGGCGGCCGCGGCCTGCTCGTTCGCCTCGTGGAACTCTGCGCGGCGCGCGGCGTTCAGGCCGCTCCCGCCCGCGCGCTCGAACATCTGCGGCACGACGCGCTCGAAGAACGAGACGCCGCCTGCGACCTGCGCGACGGCAGTCTCGGTGTAGATGCGCGGCGGGTTATCGAGATTCGCGCGCGCCTCCGCGAGCAGGCGCGGTATCTGCCGCTCGCGTGCTAGCACGGACTGAAGGCGCTGCTCGATGGGCGCGAAGTTGCGCTTGAGTATGTTGTCAACGCCCGACGAGACGAGGCGGTTGTAGAGGTTCGGGTCGCGCCGCCACATACGCACGTCTTCGAGTTCGAGCAGACACGCGCGGGCGTGCGACTGAAGGACGAGGTAGTCGTAGCGCGACTCTGGCGACAGGCGCCATTCGGGGACGCGCGAGAGTTCGGCGAGCGTCGAGCGCAGTCGCCGCACTTCGGCCGCGACCGCCTCGGGGCCGCGCTCTTCGAGCTTGGTGTCGAACTCGTGTAGCCCGGCGGCGGTCGCCTCGGAAGGGTTGAAGGCGTAGTGGCCGCGCAGGTATGCGTCGCCGATCTGCGCGACGCGCGCGTCGGCCTGCCGGTTGGTCGCGACGTTGGCCGACGCCGACGCCGAAGCGCCGCCGCGCCGCACGGGTCGTCGTCTGCGCTGCGCGGCCGTCCCGCCGCACGGCCACAGCGCGGCGCAGACGGCGAGCGCGACGAGAGACGCAAGGAGTTTCCTTCCCATGAAGAGGAACACCATCGGATAAGCGCTGACTGAAAAAGCTATAAGTCAGAAGAAGGGAGACCGTAGACCGGGAGTGAGAGTAGCATAAATGGTAGACAGTAGTCAGTAGACAGTAGTCAGTAGGGAAGAGATAAAGGCGGCGCGGCCTTCATCATCAACGGATGAAGGCCGCGCCGCCTGTTCTTCTACCGGCTACTGTCTACTGACTACTGTCTACTCATTTCACCGGCGAGATGCGCTCGTTGAGCATGCGCGCGGGCTCTTCGAGCGGGGCGATGTGGTGCGGCTTGCCCTGCCAGACGCGTACGGCCGAGACGATGAGGAAGATGAGGGCGGCGAGGCTGAAGATGGTGCCGCCGGCCCCGCTGCCCGTGACGGCGCGGACGAGTTGGAAGAGGATGCTGCCGGCGACGATGGCGAGGTGCAGCGCGAGCCCCTGCGCGGCGTGGAAGCGCGTGCGCGTCTCCGTGCGCGGCACGACGGCCAGCTCGATGATGGACGCGACCAAGCCGATGTAGAAGGGGATGTAGGGCAGCACGTTGGCGACGTTCTCGGGCAGCCCCAGACGCGTGACGGGGCGCGAAGTGGGCGCCGCGTAGTTCTGGTAAGCAGGGTTGTAGGGCGAAGACGGGCCGGGCGGCGGCGGCACGTTCGGCGCGGGCGGCTCGTGCGGGCCGGCGCCGAAGGTCGTGAACGGCCGCGGCGGCTGCGCGTAGGGCGGCGACGGCGGGCGCGGCGGCTGGTACGCGGGCGGGACGAAGACGGACGGGTAAGAGTCCTGCGGCTGCTGGTCGAAGCGGCGCGTCTGCTCCTCGGTCACGGAGGCGGGCGGGATGGGTTCTGTGTCATCGGGGCGCGGGGCGCGCGCGGCGCCCCAGAGGTTCTCCTCCGTCCGCCGCACGAAGTCGGGGTCGAGCGGGTCTGTGTCGTACTTGCTCCTCTTCTCGGTCATAAAACTTTTTACGTCGCGCGCGCCGCCCGGGTTCTCTCCCGAATCAGCCTTCCACTTCCAGACCGGCGCGCTCCCAACTCCCTTCCCTCTCCTTGATGCGGAAGGCGCGCAGCACGCACCCCGCCTCGCCGATGCCGATTATCAGATAAATCGCCGAAGGGTAAAAGGCGAGCCGCACGTCCGTCGCCGAAGGCTCGGGTTCGGCGGAGCGCGGGTGCGAATGGTAGACGGCCGCGAGCTGTTCGCCGCGCTCGCGCATGCGCCGCTGCGCGTCGAAGAGCTCTTCGGGCGCGGCCTCGTACGCGACCTCCGCACGCGGCGCGACGTTGCGCAGAGGGTAGACGGACTGCGCGCGTTCACAGCTTCCGCCCAGAAGCCCGCAACACTCGGCGGGCGACGCGGCGCGGGCGCGCGCGAACATCTCTTCGACCAGCGCGCGCGGAATCTTGAAGACGGGCTGCGACACACTCAGACGCGCTCTGGCCGTTCAGTCGGAAGCACGTGCGGCTTCGAGGGCGCGGCGGAGCGTGACGAGCGCGCCCAGATGGTATGCGTTGTGGTCGGCGACGAGCAGCGCCTCGCGCAGGAGCGTCTGCCCGTCGCCGTGCGGGATTCGCGCGTAGAGGTCTGAGGCAGAGTCTTCCAACAGCGCCTCCATCGCGCGCAGGTCTTCGCGGAACTGCTCGACGCTTTGCCGCCAGTCCTCCTCGGACGCCTCTTTCGACTTGTCCGGCCAGTAGCCCTCGGGCCATTCAGGCGAGACGTGCGCGGCCGACCGGCTGAACTCAAGTATGTCCCATTGCGCTATGCGCATGTGTTCGAGCAACTGCCAAGGCGTGTACGGCACGCCCTCCGCATACGCGTTGACGAGTTCGACGGGGAAGTCCTTGATCGCTTCCTCGAACTTGATATGTGCCCCGCCGCCTCGCAGGAGGTAGAGCAGGTGCTCGCGCAAAGCCGCGTCCTTCTCTTCCGTGCTCAACGTAGATTCACCTCCCCGGCCGAGCGACGCGCAGACGGCGCCCGGCTATTTTCCTAAACGCCCGAGCAAGTCCCCGAGCGGCCCCGCCAGCAGCGGGCCGAGTATGGCCGCGACGCGCGGCAAGTGATGCGAGAACGAGGCCGAGAGTCCTTGCTCCCTCATCCACTCCTCCCGCTGCGGCGGCGTAAGGCGCGGGTCGGCCAGCGCCATCGCGCGCGCAGGACGAGGAAGGCCGGCACGTAGACGGCCGCGAGGAAGAGCGTGTTGGAGGCCGACTGCCCGGAGGTGACCGCCGAGGCGAGTCGCGCCATCGCCGCGGCCACCGCGCTCCTCTTGTCCGGCTCCGGCGCGAGGTAGGCGAGCGCCCAGTTCGCCTGCACGCTCACGCGCAGCACGGCGAGGACGAGCGCGGCCGTCCCCGTGTAGAGCAGCGCGCGCAGACTCTCCATGCGCGCGGCGAGCTCACGCTCGTCCTGCCGCCGCCTGCCGCCGGGCGAGCTGATGAGGGCGCAGCTCGCGATGATGACGCAGGCCGCGGCCCCGATGTTTATGAAGTTCGCGTAGACGGACGCCACGTTCACGAACGGCAGGTCGGCCGCGGCCGTGCACGCCAGCAGCTCGTACATCTGCGACGCCATGCTCTCCGGCCTTACAAAGAGCCCGAAGCCTGATATCAACAGGAAGATTAAGAGCGTGTAGGCGACGGCGCGCGAGGCCGCCCTGCGCGCGCGCCGCCGCGTCCTGCCCCTGAAATCGCCGACGCGCGTCTTCCATATCAGCCGGAGGCTCACGCCGACGGCAAAGAGGTTTGCGATGAAGCCGGCGCCCATGACGAACGCCCAGAGGATGCGGCCCGGCCAGAGCCTCGCCTCGTCGTCAATCCGGATGTCGGAGAACGAAGGGCACGCCTCGTTGGCGCTCAGGTAGTCCTTAATCGCCAGCGGGCGGCAGCCGGCGCTAATCAGGTCGCACCGCTTGATGATGAGCAGGTAGAAGACGAGGTAGGTGATGAAGATGGCCGCGGCCGTCAGCGCGGG
>DATFHD010000135.1:0-84504 GCA_035248785.1 Pyrinomonadaceae bacterium
GGCCGCCGCCCTCGCCGCGCCCCTGACCGTCGCCGCGGCGCCTGCCCTCGCCTTCGCCGCGCCCGGCGCTTTCGCCGCGCCCGCCGCCTTGACCTTCACTCTGCCCGCCCTGCTGCTGCCGCTCGGCGCGGCGCTGCTCGCGTCGCTGCTCGAACTCGGCGCGCTGCTGCGCCAGACGCTGCTCGAACTCGGGCGTCATGCGGTGCAGGGCGGAGCGCGCGCCGAGCGTGAGCGTGACGTTGCCGCCCGACGCGTCGTTCTTGACGGTGAGCTGGTTGCGCTGCGCGTCAACGCTCGCGACCGTGCCGGCGAAGCGCGAGAACCCGCCCGCCAGAACCTCCTCGGCCTTGAAGCTCTTGCCGTCGGCCGAGCGCTCGCCCGTCGCGCGTATGTTGTCCCCTGCGCGCACGTCCGAGAGCGACGAGGCCACGGCGTCTGCCGGCCGCATCGAGTCGGGCGCGAAGTGGAGCACGCGCGCCGAAGAGGCGTCAACCGTCAACGTCTCCTGCCCGTCGCGGCCGCCGCGCGTCTGCACGACGATCTGCTTCTTCGCGGCGTCCACCGAGACGACGCGCCCGCCGAGCCTCCGGCCCGCGTCGCGCTGTCCGCCGCCCGCGCGCGCCATCACGATGAGGCGCGAGGCCGTGCCGCCCGCCGTCGAGACGCCGGGCGCGAGCAGGCGTTCGCCGACGTGTACGTCCGCGAAGGTGGCCGCCTCGCCCTTCTGTAGGTTCGTCTCGCCCGGCGGCATGCGCGTGTAGGTCGTCTGGTCGTTGACCGAGACCGTCACGGTCTCGCCCGTGTCCGAGCGCACCGTGACCTGATGCGCGGCGGCGTCAACGGCCGTCACCTCGCCGACGAGACGCTGCTTCGGCGCGGCGCCGCCCTGCGGGGTCTGCGCGCCGACGCTCGCAAGCGTGAGAAGGGAGAGTGCGAAGAAGAGGTAAAGCTTTTTCATCTCTTTGCCGTTCGTCTTTCTGTGCTACTGGTTTAACTTTCCGTCTTGCCGACCTAACTTTCTTAACTTTTGTCTTCGGCCGTCTCGGCTTTGCTCGCGCCGCCCGCGCCGGCCGAAGGCTCCATGTCGCCGAGCGCGGCCGTGGTCGCCTCGATTGACTGCGGGCCGGGGCCTGCGACTCCCGCGCCGACGCCGCCCGTAGTCGCGGAGCCGCCGCCGGAACTGTTCCCGCCCTGCGTCGCGCCCGCGGCGCTGCCCTGCTCGGCCTCGTTCGCCCTGTCCTTCTCAGCCATCAGACCTCCCTCCGAGGCCCGCGTTATTGAAGACGCGGAGTCGCGCGGGCCGGTTACAGATAAACGCCCTCCCGGCGCGCGTGCTTTGGCGGCACGCCGGGCACAAGGGGAAAGTTGTCGGGGATTCTGAAGAGAATATAACGCAACGCGCGCGCGAAGTCAGTCGCACGGCGCATCCGTGCGGCCGTCGGCGGCCGCCTTGAAGAAGCTCAGACGGACTTGCGCGCCTCCTGCGCGACCTGCGCGTGGCCGAGCGCGGCGACGAGCGTCGTGCCGCCGACGATGTTGCCCGCGAGCGTCGGCAGCATCCAGCCCAAGTAGTCGGCGACGCCCGCCTCACCCGCCCAAACGAGGTAGAGCGTGTCCACAGAGCCCGCGATGATGTGCGCGAACTTCCCCAGCGCGACCACGTACGTCATCACCACCACGACGAAGAAGCGCGCCGACTCCGAAGCCGGCAGCATCCACACCATCATCGCGATGAGCCACCCGGCGAAGACGCCCTTCAGAAACGTCAGCCCCCACCAGCTCGCCAGAGCCTCGCGCCCTATCTCGGTGAAAGCCTCTCGCACGTGCGGCTCGAACAGCTCGGTGCGCGCGAGCACCAGCGCGAAGAGGAGCGCGCCGACAAAGTTCGCGGCGAGCACCACGACCCAGAGCCTCAAGACCTGCGCGAGCGCCGACCCGCTCATGCGTTGCAGGAAGGGGAGGACGGCCGTCAGCGTGTTCTCGGTGAAGAGCTGGTGGCGGCCGAGGACGATGATGAGGAAGCCGACGCAGTAGCCGAGCTTCGCCACGAGCGGGCGCCAGCCTGCGTCGGGCAGGTGCGAGCGCAGAAGCCCTTCGGCGACGAGCGAGAAGCCCATCGAGAGCCCGGCCGCCAGCCCGTCCCACGCGAGCGCCGCCGAAGAGCGCTTCAGCTCGCCCTCGCCCTCCTCGCGTATCGCCTCGTAGACGACCTCTGTGCGCGGCGCGCTGCGCTCCTCTACGTCCTTCTGCTCCTGCTCCGTGAGCTTCGGCTTGCCCGCTTGCTGCTGTCGGCCCTCTCGCTCGTTCTCTTCCATCTTCGCAGTCACCCCCCTTGTTCGTGTCCGGCGTCGGTCTTCGGCAGCTCGACCTTGAGCGGCGGCAGGCCGACGATGTCGAAGGTCGCCGAAGCGATGCCTATCCCCGCCGCCTCGAAGCCGTCGAGAATCTCGCGGCTCATCTCGTCCT
This sequence comes from Pyrinomonadaceae bacterium, assembly GCA_035248785.1. GTDB lineage: Bacteria > Acidobacteriota > Blastocatellia > Pyrinomonadales > Pyrinomonadaceae > QHXN01. The sequence goes on from DATFHD010000135.1 coordinate 2,467, forward strand.
TCATCTCGCGCACGCCGTGGTCGCGCGCGATGAAGCGCACGCTCAACTCAAGCCAGTTGTCCGTCAGGCGCATGAAGACGCGCGGCTTCAAGTCGCCGAGGTGTACGAAGTAACGCCCGCGCATGCGTTCCAGAGCCTCTTGGCTCATCTCGTGAATCTCGACCGTGTGTCGCTCGACGACTGCGAGCATGATCTTCTCGGCGCGTCGGCGGTCGTCTTTGTACGTGATCGGAATCGTCAGCTCCTCCCAGATGTACGGGAAGTCGCGCGAGTAGTTGAAGACGGCCGCGTCGAAAATCTTGTCGTTGGTGACGGTGACGATGCGGCCAGTGAACTGCCGGCTGCGTATCCAGACGTTCGGGTCGTCGGGGCGCTCGCCGGGCGGCTGCCCCATCTCCATGATGGTCGTGCGCGTGAAGTTCAAAGCGATCACGTCGCCGCGCACGCCCGCCATCAGTATCCGGTCGCCGACCGAGAAGACGCCGCCGCGCAGGATGACGAAGTAGCCCGCGACCGACGTGACCACCTTCTGCAACGCGAAGGCGAGCCCGGCCGAGACGAGCCCCATCACGGTCGCGAGCTGTTCGGGGTTGTCGAACCAGACCGAGAGGAACCCGACGACGAGCACCAGCGCCACGAAGATGCTCACGCCCTGATGCGACCAGAAGCGAAGGGGCCGCTCCTCGCGCCCGCGCATCAACACACGCACCAGCGCGTTCAGCCCCGCGCGCAGCAGCAGCACGACCGCGACGAGCACGAGCGTCGCCAGAAGCTTCTTCCCGTTCTCGGCGCTCAGCCCGATGAGCTTGATTTTCAGAAACTCCAACGCGCACCTCTCGGGAAGTAGACAGTAGTCAGTAGTCAGTAGACTGTAGGCTCCGCTCAAAGGTTTTTCTACTGACTACTGGCTACTGTCTACTTCCCCACCGCCACGCCCCAAGGGCCGTCGCCGGCCTTGACGTGGCCGACGACCTTGTTCGTCGCGGTTTCGATGACCGTGACCTCGTTCGCGCCGACGGGGCCGGCGTCCGTGCCGCCGCAGGCCGCGTAGACCTTACGGCCGTCGGGCGTAATCGCCAGCCCCCACGGCCTCTGCCCCACGGGGATTTGCGTGACGAGCGCGAACGTCTGCGCGTCGAACACGTCCACGGTGCCGCCGCGCCCCGTCGCGACGTAGACGCGCGCGCCGTCGCGCGAGACGACGACGCCCATCGGCTTGACGCCCTGCGCCGTGTTCGCCAAAGGCATGCTGCGCAGAACCGTGTGCGTGCGCGCGTCCACGACGACGAGCGTGCGCCCGATCTCGGTCGTCACGTATGCGCGCGAGCCGTCCGGGGAGAAGGCCGCGTCCCGGGGCCGCGAGTCCACGATGAAGGTCGCGCCCACGGCGTCGGTCTTCGTGTCTATCACGGAGACGGTGTTGCTCGTCTCCGAGGTGACGTAGACCCAGCGGCCGTCGGGGCTCGCGCGCACGCCCTCGGGCTCGATGCCGACGACGAGCGTCGCGTTTATCTTCCCCGTCTTCAGGTCAACGACCGAGGCCGTGCCCGCGTCCTCGTTCGACGCGTAGAGGCGCGAGCCGTCGGGCAGAACCTCCAACTGCTCCGGGTCTGTGCCAACCTCGTAGGTCGCCACGACGCGCCCCGACGCGGCGTCAATCGCCGCGGCGTGATTCTCGCGCGCGTCGTAATTCTTCCCCGAGGGCGTGGACGACGCGACGTAGACCGTGCGGCCGTCGCCGCTCACGCGCACGCCGCGCAGCCGCCCGCCGATTTTCCACGTCTCGACCACTCGGTCGCTCGACGAGTCAATCACCGTCACCGTCCCGTCGCGCTCGTTCGTCACGTAGACGAGCGGCCCGCGCGGCTTTGCTGCACAAGCCGCAAAGGCAAAAGGCAAAAGGCAAAAGGCAAAAGTTAAAAATAAGTTCCGCGCGCGCAGCGCGTCCTCCCTTTTACCCTTTGCCTTTTGCCTTTTGCCTTTTGCCTTCACTTAAGGGTGTACAAGTAGCTGGCGATGTCGCGCGCGTCGCTGTCCGTGACGCCGAGTGTGGGCATGGCCGTGAGCGGGTCTACGGCGCGCGGGTCACGGAGCCAGCGGATCATGTTCTCGGGCGAGTTGGTGAGGACGCCGCCGATGTATGAGCGGCTGGCGATCTGCGTGAGCGGCGGGCCGACGAGCGCGTCGGCGCCGCGCACGCCCGGTATCGTGTGGCACGTCGCGCAGCCGTAATGCTCGATGGCGGCGCGGCCCCGCGTGGGACTTCCGCCGCCGGTCATCGCCGCCGCCGCGTTCTCGCCGTCAACGTCCCTGCACGCCGCCGACGCGCCGAAGAGCAGCGCGACGAGCGCGCACGCCGCGAGCAGCTTCAGCTTCTCGACACTCAGCCCCTTTAACCTTCCGCGCATCCGCTTGGAGTCTCCGATAACCCTTTAACTCTCTGACAACTCTTCAGCCTTCCGACAACTCGGCGGCGCGCGCGGGCCTGAGCGCGACGCGCTCTCGACGCGAGACGCGCCGCTCCGACTCGCGCATCCAGCCCGCGAGCAGCGCGAGCCCCGCCGCGACGTAGACGAGCCCGGCCGGCACCCACATGATGAGCCCGCCGAGCTGCTGGTCTTCCAAAGGCGTCAAGCCCCACGCCCCTGTCGTCGGCGCGTAGGCCGGGTAGAGCACGCGCCCCGAGAACGTGAGAAAAGCGCCGAGCACGCCGCTGTGCACCGAGGTCGTGAACAGGTAGAGCACCGCCGCGCCGTAACCCATCAGGCCGCGCGGCCCGTGTACGAGCGCCCACCAGAACAGGAGCGCCGACCCGAGGAACGAGACGTGTTGCAGCGTGTGAACAACGTCGCTCCTGAGCGTCGCCTGAAACATCGCCGGCACGTGCCACACCCACAGCGCCGCCGCGTGAATCGCCCACGCCGCCAGAGGGTTCGTCAGCGCGCGCCAAGTGCGCCGGAACCAACCGGCCTTCGCCGCCTCGCCCAACGCGCGCGCCCAGTCCGTCGGCACCGCCCACAGGAATGCGACGACGGGGCGCCCCAGCACGACGAGCGGCGCGGCCGCCACCATCAAGACCTCGTGCTGCGTCATGTGCGCCGAGAACAGAACCTCGCCCCACGTGTGCAGCGGCGACGCGAGCGCGACGAACAGCGCCGCCCACCCGCACGCGAAGGCCCAAGCCTCCCAACGCCGAATCCCGCGCCCCGGCCCCGACTCGCGCCAGAGCCTCCGCACGCCTCGCGCGTACAGCCAACCCGACGCCGCGAGGCAGAGCCACACCAGAGGGTCTCGCCCCCACGCGTACGGCAGTTCCGAGAAGTCGTGCGGCCCGCCGCCGTGCCCCAAGGCGGGCACGAAAGCAAAAGGCAAAAGGCAAAAGGCAAAAATCAAAAGGGTCAGGCGGCGCACACGGCGCCGCGGAGCGTCTTCACTTTTGCCCTTTGCCTTTTGCCTTTTGCCTTTTGCCTTCATCAAGTCCTCTGGCACGGGTTGAAGACGAAGACGGCGATCCACTGGGCGATGACGACGAGGGCGGAGTGCGCGCTGACGAGCATGCCGACGACCGCCATGAAGCGGCTGCGCGGGAGCGGGCCGGGGCCGCCGTCCTCCCACTCGGCGCCGGCCTTCTGCCAGTTGCGCCAGCCGAGAAGGCCCGAGCCGATACAGACGAGCAGCGCGAGCAAGGCGACGAGGTGCAGCGGCCACGTCTGCCCGCGCCCGCAGGCCCAGAGCACGAGCGCGTAGTTCGTCTGCAACTGCGTGAGCGCGGCCAGCGGCGGCGCGAGCACGCTCACCCAGAGCTGCGCCGGCCCCGCGCCCTCCTTGAACTCTCTCGGCACCTCTGCGCTCAAGCGTCCTCCCCCTTCTCAAATCCAGCGCGGCACCCAGTAGACGACGACGTAGGTCGGCACCCACAGCCCGACGACGAAGTACCAGTAGAGCGCGTTCTCGCTCACGTCCACGAAGCGCTTGCCCTCGACGGGGCCGACGAGCATCAGCGCCAGCAGCACGATTGAATCCAACGCGTCGGTGATGAGGTGCAGCAGGTGCGTCCCCATGATGACCCAGACGGCCGAGCCGTAGGCGTTCTGATCCCAGCGGCAGTTGAGGTAGCCGAACTCGACGAAGCGTATGGCCGTCGCGACGAGCGCGAAGACGATGAGCACGGCTATCCAGATTCTCACGCCGCGCAGGTCTAGACTTTCCGCCGCCCTCTTCTGAAAGTAGTTCGGCACGCAGCTCAAGAGGATGAGGACGAGGTTGACCGTGCCCCAGAAGGGCTGCGGGTAGCCGACGCCGGGCGGCCACTGCGGGACGGGCGTGCGCAGGAAGAAGTAGGCGCCGAAGAGGACGACGAACATGCCGCCCTCCATCAGAATCAGCGAGAGCGTGCACCACCACGTCAGTTGCCTGTGGCCGAACGCGAAGGTCGGCAAGCCCGACACGTCTACGGTCTGGCGCGCGCTCATCCCTCCTGCTCCTTCAGACGCATCCACGTCTCGCCGTGCTCCTTCTTAATCTCGGGCGAGGGCCGCTCCTCGGCCAGCTTCTTCTTCGGCCAGAACCAGCCCGTGAGCGTGACGGCGATCGGCAACATCCCCACCGGCACCGCCCACGGCGTGAAGATCGAGCCGATGAACATCGCCGTCGTCGCCAGCGACGCGAGCAGCGGCCAGATGGAAGAGTCCGGAAACTCGACCTTCAGGTCTGGCTCGGCGTCGAGCACGCGCGTCACGAGCACCTGCCGCGTGTCGCTGCGCAGGCCCGTGACCACGGGCCGGTCTGCGGGCTGCTCCCAGAGCGTGTCGCGCCCCGCCACGGTCGGCAGGTAGAGGAAGTTGTACGAGGGCGGCGGCGACGACGTGGCCCATTCGAGCGTCGCCGCGTCCCAAGGGCTCGCGCCCGCCAGCGCGCCCGCGCGCAGGGAGCGCAAGGCGTTGACGATGAAGGCGAGCACGCCCAACGTCAGCAGCACGCCGCCCGCGGTCGCCAGCATGTTCAGGTCGCCCCAGCCGAGGTTCGGCTGGTAGGTGTAGACGCGCCGAGGCATCCCGTGCAGCCCGAGTATGTGCATCGGGAAGAAGGTCAGGTTGAAGCCGACGAACATTATCCAGAACGTCACGTGCCCGAGCCGCTCGTTGAGCAGTCGGCCCGTCACCTTCGGGAACCAGTAGTGGAACGCGCCGAACAGGGGGAAGACCGCGCCGCCGATGAGCACGTAGTGGAAGTGCGCGACGACGAAGTAGGTGTCGTGGACTTGCAGGTCAACCGGCACCGCGCCCTGCATCACGCCCGTCATCCCGCCGACGACGAAGATGACGAAGAAGCCGAGCACGAACATCATCGGCGATTTAAACTTCGGCCGCCCGCCCCACAGCGTCGCCAGCCAGCAGAAGATCTGCACGCCGCTCGGGATGGCGATCATGATGGTCGCGCCCGTGAAGAAGCTCTCGCCCATCCGCGGCAGCCCCGTGGCGAACATGTGGTGCACCCACAGGCCGAAGCCGATGAACCCGGTTGAGACGAGCGACAGCACGACCGCCGTGTAGCCGAAGAGCGGGCGCCGCGAGAAGGTCGAGAGGATGGTCGAGACGAAGCCCGTGCCCGGGATGAAGATGATGTAGACCTCGGGGTGTCCGAAGAACCAGAAGAGGTGCTGCCACAGCAAGGGGTCGCCGCCCTCGGCCGGGTTGTAGAAGTGCGTGCCGATTGTCCTGTCCATCAGCAGGCACGCGCTCGCCAGCGCCACCGTCGGCATCGCGAAGAAGACCATGAAGGCCGTCACCAGCATCGCCCAGCAGAAGACCGGAATCCTGTTCAGGCTCATCCCCGGCGCGCGCAGCTTGAAGAAGGTCGTGATGATCTCCGTCGAGACGACGAGCGCCGACACTTCGGTGAACGTAATCATCTGCGCCCAGAAGTCCACGCGCTTGCCGGGCGAGTACTCCGGCCCGGAGAGCGGTACGTAGGCGAACCAGCCCGCGTCCGGCCCGACGTTGAGGATGAAGGCGATCCAGAGCATCACGCCGCCGAAGAGGTACATCCAGTAGCCGAAGGCGTTCAGGCGCGGGAAGGCGATGTTGCGCGTGCCCAGCATCAGCGGCAGGACGTAGACGGCGACGGCCTCCATCACCGGCACGGCGAAAAGAAACATCATCGTCGTGCCGTGCATCGTGAAAATCTGGTTGTAGAGGTCTGGGCCGATGAAGTTGTTCTCGGGGCGCGAGAGCTGCACGCGCATCAGCACGGCGAGGATGCCGCCGAGGATGAAGAAGCCGAAGGCCGTGTAGATGAAGCGCCGGCCCACGGTCTTGTGGTTGGTGCTGGCGAGCCAGCCCCAGAAGCCCGGCTCGTCGCCCCAAGTCTTTTCGAGCGCCGCCCGCTCGTGCTCGTCGGCGATGTCGTCGGCGAGCACGTCGTCGGTGCGCGCGGCGTCGAAGCCCGCGGCGTACGCGCGCAGCGCCTCGGGGTCGTTGCGCGCGGCTTCGAGATTAGCCGCGCGCTCTGCCCTCTCATCTTTCTTACGTCCCGGCACTCACACCTCCGCGCTCACTTCAGGCTTTGCAGGTAGTCGAGCAGCGCCTGCAAGTCGCCCGGCTCAAGGTTGTTCGGGGGCATGCGGTTGCCCGGCTTTATCTTCTGCGAGTCCACCACCCAGCCCGCGAGGTGCCCGCGCGTGTTCTCAAGCGTCCCGGCCGCTATCGTCTGGCGCGAGGCGACGTGCGTCAGGTCTGGCCCGACGCGGCTCCCGGCGTCTGTGCCGCGGACGGTGTGACACATCACGCAGGGCGAGGAGAGGAAGACTTGACGCCCCTGCGCCTGCGACTGGTTCGCGGGCTCGACGGCCGGCGCGAGCTGAGAGTCGTACCACTGTTTGAACTTGTCGGGCGGCTCGGCGACGACCGTGAAGGCCATGTGCGCGTGCTGGAAGCCGCAGAACTCGGCGCACTGTCCGCGGTAGACGCCGTCGCTGTCGGCGCGCAGCCACGTCACGGTCTCGTGGCCGGGGATGAGGTCGGTCTTGCCGTGCAGGTTCGGCACCCAGAAGCTGTGAATCACGTCGGTCGCGGTGAGCTTGAAGAGCACGGGCTGCCCCGTCGGGACGTGTATCTCGTTGGCCGTCGTCACGACGTACTGCGCGGTCGAGTTCTCGTACTCGACCTCCCACCACCACTGATGCCCCGTGATTTTGATTGTCAGGTGATCCTTCGCCGACACGGAGTCGAGCGCGCGCCCCGTCAGGAAGCTGTTGACGAGGAAGACGAAGAGGATAACGACCGTCAGCGCGATGCCCGTCAGCACGACGTGCGACATACGCCGCTCGCGCGCGGGCTCCGGCTTCACGTCCGGCACGTCCAACGTCTCGCCCCGCCGCGGCCGGCGCGAGCGCACCAGCGCCCCGACGAGGAACGCCATCACAATCAGGAAGACCGTGCCCGTCACGTAGAACATCAGCCACCAGAGACTGATGATGCGCCCCGCCTGCGGCCCCGCCGGGTCGAGCGCCGACTGCGAGCGAAGGTCGGTAAGGAGGTAGACAGCAGACGGGGAGAAGTAGACAGTAGACAGTAGACAGTAGACAGTAGAAGAGGAGCCGCGCGCGACGCTTCGCGCCTTCGTCAGGGCAAGAGAGACGCTGTTCTTAATCAAACGCATCGCCCGCATTGTCTTCCCTACTGTCTACTGACTACTGTCTACTTCCCGCCCTCACTTCGGCATCTCGGCCGACTTCGGGATGCCGCCGGTCTTGACGGGCGGCTTACGCTCCGTCGAGGCTTCGGGCGGCGGGCCGCTCATGTCGTCGCTGCGCGCGGGCGCCACGTCCGAAGAGACCTGCCCGCTCATGCTTCGGACGTAGGCCGCGATCTTCCAGACCTGATCGTCGTTGAGCTTGTTGCGGAACGAGGGCATGCCGTTGGGGCGGCCCTGCACGATGGTCGCGAAAATCTGCGACGGGTCTGAGCCGTAAATCCAGCGCGCGTCCATCAGCGGCGGGCCGATGCCTCCGCCGCCGTGGAAGTGGCAGCCGACGCAGTTCATCTGCTCGTAGAGGCGCTTGCCTTCCGAGACGGCGTAGGCGTTCTCCTCGTACTCGTTCTTCGTCACGTCGGGCGCCTGCGGCGGGCCGGGCTGCAACTCCGTCAGCCGCACGGTCTGCACGCGCCCCGAAGGCGGCGGCGTCACGCGCAGGCCGCGCTCCTCACGCATGCACGCGCCGAGCGCGAGCGCCGACGCCGCGAGCCAGACCCCGATTGCAACTCTGCGCGCGAGTCTCATCGCTCTCCTCACCTCCCCGCCGAAGAGGCGTTCGCCAACTGCCCGGCCGCGCCCGCGCGCGGCACGCCGTACTCTTCGAGGATGCGCTCGATGTCCGGGTGACGGCGCTGTAGGAAGTCGTCCAACTGCTGGCGCAGGTCGTCGTCGCCGCGGCGCACGCCCATCGAGATGTCGTAGACGAAGGGGAGGAAGGGCAGGTCGAACTGCGGCGAGACTGGCACGACCGCGAGCGGCACGCGCTCGCGCGGCGCGAAGTAGCCGGCGAGCGGCCCCCAGACGACCGCCACGTCAACGTCGCCCTTCGCCACCGCATCCACGATGCGCGCGGGCGGGTTCGGCTGTTTGTAGTCGCCGTAGAGCGTGTAGCCGCGCACGTTCTGCACGACGCCGCGCGCGCTCAGGGCGTGGACGGGCGGCGTGTCCGCGCCGTCGTCGCCGACGAGCTGCACGCCGACCTTCAAGTTGTGCAGGGCGGGATCGTCGAAGGAGGCGACGCTGATTCCCTTCCCCTTCGGGTAGACGAAGACGTAGGTCGAGCGGTAGTAAGGCGCCGTCGTCGCCGCCAGCTCGAAGCTCGAAGGCACGCCCACGACCACGTCGCACACGCCCGCCTTCAAGGTGTTCCGGAAGAACCCGCGCCGCTGCGCCCACCAAGTGTACTCAAGCCGCTCGTGCAGGTCTGCGGCCAGCAGCTCGGCAATCTTGTTCTCGAATCCCTCGCCCCGCTCGTTCGAGAAAGGCAGGTTGTTCGGGTCAGCGCACACCCTCAACACGCCCGCCGGCCGCTCAAACTTCGGCTGCGTCGCGGTCTGTTGTGCCGCCTGCGCCTGCGTCTGTTGAGATTGTTGCTGAACGACCGTCTGCGCCTGAGGCCGCGAGCCACCGCAACTGCCGAAGATGAAGAGCGCGCCTAACGTCAACAACAATTTCAAATTTGAAATTTCAAATTTCAAATTCTTAGGGGAGCGAGAAGACATAGAGCATGCCCCCCTTCGTCGTGTAGTCGGGCAGGTCGCCCATCGCGCCGACGTAGCCGAGCGCGGCCGTCGGGTCGCGCGGGTCGAGGCCGCCCGCGACAATCGCGCCCGGCCACCCGCCGACCCCTGACAAGATTGCGACGTACTCCTTGCCGTCCGGCCCCCTGTAGACAATCGGCTGGCCGATGATTCCCGACCCGACCTTGAACTGCCAGACGACCTCTCCCGTGCGAGCGTTGACGGCCTTGAAGTAGCCGTCCATCGTCCCGTAGAAGACCACGTCGCCCGCCGTCACGACCGCGCCGCTCCACACGGGGAAGCGCTCGTTTATCTTCCAGACGGCGCGTTGCGCTACGGGATCCCAAGCCGTGAACTCGCCGCGGTGGCCGTCGCCGGGGCCGGCGTACATCTTGACGTTGGCGCCGACGTAGGGCGTGCCCGCGATGTAGTTGGCCTCGACGCCCTCAAAGTCCATGCAGAGGTTCTGGTGCGGGATGTAGACGAGGCCCGTCCGGGGCGAGAAGGCCGAGGGCTCCCAGTCCTTCGCGCCAGGCGCGGCCGGGCAGATGTCGCGCACGACCTTGCCCATGCCCGTCTTCTTCTCCTCGACGTGGGCTATCTCACCCGTATTTAGGTCAACGCCCTTCGTCGCCGTCAGGTGCGCGAAGGGCTCGGCCGAGTAGACCTGCCCCGTCGCGCGGTCAATGACGTAGACGTAGCCGTCGCGCTCGGGGCGGACGAGCACCTTGCGCTGCTGGCCGTTGATTGGAAGGTCTACGAGTAGACTCTCGTTGATGCCGTCCCAGTCGTAGAGGTCGTGCGGGCCGACCTGATAAGCCCACTTCGCTTGGCCCGTGTCGGCGTCGCGCGCGAACAGCGAGCACGTCCACTTGTTGTCGCCCGGCCGAGCGTCCGGGTTCCAAGGGCCGGGGTTCGCCGTGCCGTGGTAGATGAGGTTGAGTTCGGGGTCGTAAGAAATCCAGCCCCAGACCGTGCCGCCGCCGATCTTCCAAGCGTCGGGCGGCCAAGTGGAGACGCCGAGGTCTTTGCCCTGATCCTTCGGGTAGAAGGGCTTGAAGTCCGGGCCGATGAGAACGTCCGAGTCCGGCCCCGTGTTGTAAGCCTTCCAGACGACCTTGCCGTCGGCGGCGTTCAGCGCGGTCAGCCAGCCGCGCACGCCGAACTCGCCGCCGCTGTTTCCGACGAGCACCTTGCCCTTGACGACGAGCGGCGCCATCGTCACCGTCTCGCCCTTGTTGATGTCGCCGACCTGCGTCTTCCAGACCTCCTTGCCCGTCGCGGCGTCAACGGCGACGGTGTGCGCGTCGAGCGTGTTGTAGAAAATCTTGCCGTCGAAGAAGGCCGCGCCGCGGTTGACGAGGTCGCAGCAGGCGACGCCCTGCGAGGCCGCCGACGGGTCGGGCTCATACTTCCACTTGGTCGCGCCGGGGTTCTTCAGGTCGAGCGCGTAGAGAATGTTCGGGTAGGGCGTGACGACGTACATCGTGTCGCCGACGACGAGCGGCGCGGCCTCGTGCCCGCGGTTGACGCCCGTCGAGAAAGTCCAAGCGACTTTCAGCGTCTTCACGTTGTCGGCGTTAATCTGGTCGAGGCCGCTGAAGCGCGTGCTCGCGTAGTTCTTCGCAGGCATCAGCCACTGGCCGTCCTCCGGCTCGTTCGCAGAACTGGCGCCGGTCGGAAGGCTGCTCGCCTGCGGCGATTTAGGCTGCGGCGCGGACGAAGGGCCGCCGTCCTTGCTCACGGGCGAGCACGCGGCCGAAAGGAGAAAGACGACGGCCGCGAGCGCAGAGAGCAGGACGCGACCGGCCGGCGCGACACGTCGGACAAGAGTCATGGCAACTCCCCGAAGAAGGAGAACACTCCACGCCACATGGCTGACCACACTGCTCCTCGCAAGCGGGCAGGGTTTCTAAAACTGCTTCGGGCGAAATAAGGGGGTTTTACTCGGGCGAGTTTACGACGCAAGTCTAAAGCGTGCCGTCCGTTGTCGTACAAATTTGCGGGACGGGCCAACAAAGGCGGCGGGCAAAAATAAAGCGGGCGCAACATACTTTGGGGTACGTCGCGCCCACTCATGGCAACGGTCACTGTCCTCACCCCAGCAACCGTCTAGGCATTTGGGTTCACCGCATGCCCGGATTGCCTGAAATATAAATCTTTCCGCGCGCCGAATCAACCCCTTTATGAAAAAAAATCGGAGCGGGTACGCTTCCGCACCGCTTTTTTGGCGAAAACTCGACGGGGCGCCGAATTTGCGGCGCCCCGCCGCTCAGAGGAACGCCGAAAGCAACTCCTCCGGCGGCGGCGAGACGAACTCGACCGGCTCGTTCGTCGCCGGATGGCGGAACGCGAGCCGAGCCGCGTGCAGGCACAGGCGCGTGTGCTCTTCGCCCGCGTAGAGCCTGTCGCCGACGACCGCGTGCCCGACGTGCGCGCAGTGTATGCGCAACTGGTTCGTGCGCCCCGTCACCGGCTCAAGCTCCACCAACGTCCGACGCGCGCGCCGCTCCAACACGCGCAGGCGCGTCAGGGCCGGCTTGCCCTCCTCCATAACGCGCCACGCGGGCCGCGCCGACTCGTCCCGCCCGACCGGCGCGTCAATCGTCAAAGCGTCCGCTTCCAAGACTCCGCCGACGACCGCCACGTAGCGCTTCGACACCAGACGCCTGTGAAAGTGCTGCGACAGACGGCTGAGCGCCGCCCGCGTCTTCGCCACCACCAGCAGCCCCGACGTGTCTCGGTCGAGCCTGTGGACGAGGCCGGGCCGAATCAATTTCTGATTACGGTTCAGGTGGTAGACGAGCGCGTTGGCGAGCGTGCCGCGCTTGACGCCGAGCGTCGGGTGGACGAGCTGGCCGGCGGGCTTGACGACGACGATGATGTGCTCGTCCTCGTAGACGACTTCGAGCGGCGACGCCTCCGGCGTCATCGAGTTCAAGACCTCGCCCGCCGACTCGAAGATGACAGCGTCGCCTTCGTCGAGCCGTCGCCCCGCCTGCGCCGCCTCGCCGTTGACCGCGCACGCGCCGCGCGCGATGAGGGCCGCGATGTGCATACGGCTCAAGCCCGCGACGCGCTCCGCGAGAAAGTCGTCGAGCCTGCGCCCGGCCGACTCTTCGTCAACGACAAACTTTCTGCTCTGCTCCATCCGTGACGCGCGTCAGTTGCGGAACTCCTGCGAGACCATGATGCCGCGGTAGCCGCCGTCCATGATGCCGATGCCGAGGCGCCCGAACTCGGGGCGCAGGATGTTGGCGCGGTGGCCGGGCGAGTTCATCAGGCCGGTGTGCGCGATCTTGAGCGTCGGCGCGAGCGCGAGGTTTTCGCCCGCCGTGCGGAAGGTGACGCCCGCGCGCTTCATGCGGTCGAAGGGGTCTAAGCCCTCTGGCGAGACGTGCGCGAAGTAGCCGCGCGCGAACATGTCGGCCGAGTGAGCGCGCGCGACTTCGGTCAACTCTGGGTCGGGCGCGACGGGCTTCAGACCCGCGGCGCGGCGCTCCTCGTTGACCATCTCAAGCATCTGCGCTTCGAGTTCCGGGCGCGGGCTCGTCCCTTTGACTTCGTAGCCGAGCTCGACGCGCTCGTTCGATTCGGGCTTGATCGTGAGGCGGTTGAGCGTCTGCTGTATGGCGTCGTCGAAGACGGGCGCGAGTTCTTCTTCGAGTCGTTCGGTGTAGGCCGCGAGCTGGTTTGCGAAGACGCTCTCGCGCGCCGAGTCGCGCAGGCGCTCGGGCAGCGGCGTTGCGAGCAGCAGAGACGCGAGGATGGCCGCCGAGATGAGCCCGCCCGCGAGTCCGGGTAGCGTGCCAAGCGCGCGGTTCACAGCCCCGCGGTGCGTGTCTTCCGAGACGCTGCGCAGGAGCCACTGGCCGACGAGTTGAATGAAGAGCCCGGCCGCGAAGGCAGTCAGAAGAAACGCCGCCGGCGCGTCCCAAGCCTCGTCCCAACTGACGCGCGGCCCCAGCCAGCGGGCCACGTCCTGATAAAAACGCAGCGCGAACAGCAGCCCGCCGACCCAGCGCGCCAGCCCGAGCAGCCCCAGCAGAAGCCCGCGCCGCCAGCCCTCCCACACGCCGAAGGCGACGACCAGCAACAGCAGCAGGTCAACTAAAGTGACGCTCATCTGGCTGCGGTCAGGCGCGGGCGCAGGAGCGCCGCGACGGCGAAGCCGGCGCCGACGAAGAGCGCGCCCGTCAGGAGCGGATGCAGCGAGGCCTTCGTGTAGATGCTCGACTCGAAGACGACGCGGTCGTCGCCCGAGCGCTCTTTGAGTTCGCCGGAAGCCTCGTAGAGTCCGCCGTCGCCGCGCGCGCCCGCGGGGCCGTCCTGCTGCTGCATGTCGAAAGCGACGGCCTCCATCACCTTATCCGTAAGCCGCGGCGCGTACTTCTCAAACACCGTCAAAGCCTTTCCGCCGCCGCCGACGTACACGTCGCGCTCGGGCGTCTCGGCGCAGTGGAGTATCGCCTCGGCGACGGTCTCGGGCGCGTAGACCGGCGGCGGCAGCGACGGCTCCTTCTCCATCAGGTTCTTCGCGTGCTTCGTGTAAGGCGTGTCTATCGTGCTCGGCTTAATCAGCGTGACGGAGACGGGCGCGCCTTCTTCTTCGAGTTCCATCCGGAGCGCGTCCGTGAAACCCTTGACCGCGTGCTTCGAGGCGCTGTAGACGCCCTGCACGGGGATGGCGCGGTCGGAGAGGACGCTGCCGACGTTGATGAGCGCGCCGCCGCGCTGGCGAAGTATCTCGGCCGCGACGCGCGAGCCGTAGACGACGCCCCAGAAGTTCGTCTCGAACAGACGCCGCATGTCCTCGATTGGCGTCTCCGTGATGCGGCCGTAGATGGAGACGCCCGCGTTGTTGACCCAAGTGTCCACGCGGCCGAAGCGCGCGAGCGCCGTCTCGGCGATGCGCCGCACGTCCTCTTCGCGCCCCACGTCAGCCGCGACGTAAACGGCCTCGCCGCCCGCGGCGTTTATCTCTTCGGCGAGTTGTCTCAAAGCATCTTCCGAGCGCGCCGCGAGGACGAGTCGCGCGCCCCGCCGCGCCGCCTCGCGCGCCGTCACCAGCCCGATGCCGGACGTCGCGCCGGTGAGAACTACGACCTGCTCGCCTAACTTCTTCAGCTTCAAGCCCATCGTTCGGCCTCCCCCTGTGAAAAGTGCCGAGAGTCTTCCGCGCTCAACGCCTGCCCACGCGCGAGCGGTGCTCGACCATCAGGCAGCGATCCTGCACGACCTTGATGCCGGCGCGCGCGAGCTGTTCGGCCGCCGCGTCGTTGCGTATGCCGGACTGGAACCAGACTGAGCGCGGGCGCGCGGCGAGTATGTCTTCGAGGTGCGGCGGGATGTCTTCGGAGCGTCGGAAGACATCCACCATGTCTATCTCGCCGGGCACGTCCGCGAGTTTGCGGTAGACCTTCAGGCCGAGTATCTCGGTCACATCCGGGTAGTAGACCGGCACGGGGATGACTTCGAGCCCCGCCGCGACGAGGTACTGCGGGACGTAGAAGGCCGGCTGGAAGGACTGCCGCTCGGTCTTTATCCCGAGCACCGCGACGCGGCGCGTCCCTGCGAGCAGTTCCGTCAGCCCTCTATCCGTAACAAGGTTCTCGCGCCAGTCTCTCTCGGCGGCGGCCGCGCCGCCCCCGTTCGTCTCTTCACCTGCGCCCAACTTCGCCCCCTCCTTCTGCCGACGGATGTTCAGTAACGGGACGCGCGCCGCCGCAAACCGTACGCGCGCACACGTCCCCGCCGCGTTTTCCCGGCGATTTTATGGCCTGCGCTTTTCAGCGCCAAGCGGCTGCAAGCATGGTGCCAGTTTGAGCGTCGTGTGGGTCGCGGCGCGCGCATGGCGGCGGGGCGTGAAGGGCTCGCGCGGCCTGAGATAGAATGTCACTTAACGTACTGATTTTGTTTAGGTTGTGAACTAAGTTTTGTGAAAAAACCTCTTCCAAACGAACGACTTTGGTGCTATTATCAAGCCACTTTTTCCCGGCAACTTAATTTGATTCGCGTGGTTGCTTTCGAGTCCCCTCGACCACGTAGTTTCTTCTCTTGAGGGAGGCGGCAATGGTTCAGGCAATCGCGGCACAAAAGGCAGTCAAGGCCCCCAAGCCGAGACTGAGGGAGTTGGGTATCTACGCTCTGCCGGACGGCAGGGAGTTCGTCGTCAGCACGATTTACTACGACGGGTGCAGTCTCTACTCGCCGCACGCGTGGGAGGCTTTCGGGACGGCCGAGTACTGGGTGGACAGGGACGGGCGGCTTCTGCACCGCGGCGTCCCGAGCATCTGGAAGATGCAGGACTTGAACGACACGGGCCGCACGGCAAGCTACCCGCGGCCCGTCATCCGTTAACCTCACTCGACGCTTTTCAACTTCTCGCGGCCGGCCGGGCTTCAGTTGTCCAGAGCCCGCAGGCCGGCCGCGGCCCTCGCACGGCGCGCACGCGCGTCGGGCATCGTCCGCACGCGCTCCTTTATCCGCTCGAAGCTCGCCACGTAATTCACTTCCCCGTCGGACGCCGGCAGCAGCGCGGCCTCCTCTTCAATCCTGCGCGCGCGCTTCTCAAGGTCTGGGTGGTCGCTGAGCCACTGCGGCAAGCCCTTGCCGCCCCCCTCTTCGAGCCTTCGGAAGAGTTGAACCATGTCGTGCGGGTCGTAGCCGGCGCGCGACATGATCTGCGCGCCTAGGATGTCGGCCTGCTTCTCGTAGTCGCGGCTGAACTTCATCAGGTAGAGCATCGAGCCGGCGTACGCGCCGAGCTGTATGGCCTCGCCCTTCTTCCCGCCGATGATTTCGCCGAGGATGGCGACGCCGAGTTGCGCGATGACGGCCTTGCTCGCAGAGGCCGTGCCGTGGCGGAGCGCGACGTGGCTAATCTCGTGCGCGAGCACGCCCGCCAGCTCGCCCTCGCCGCCCGCGGTCTCTAACAGACCGCTGTTGACGTAGACGCGCCCGCCCGGCAGCGCGAAGGCGTTGGCGTCCTTGTCCTCGATGACGTGGAACGTGTACTCGAACTGCCTGCGGCGGTACTGCTCTGGAATCGCCTCGACGAGCCTGCGCCCGACGCGCTCGACGTAATCTTCGACCTCCGGGTCGTGGTAACGCTTCGTCTCGCGCTCGATTTCGCGCGCGGCCTCCTCGCCGGCCTTCACGTCGTCGTCAACGCCGAAGAAGTTGCGCGGCGCCTTCACGCGCGTCTGCGCAGACGCGGCCGCGGGCACGAAGAGAAGGACGACGAGAGCGAGGAGTGCGAAACGTTTGGGGAGCGATGTGCGGGGCATCTTTAAGACCTCACGTGCGATTCTTCCGAAGAACTTTCCCTGCTTGCCGCGCTCGGACGAAACAACGCACGTGCCAGCGGCGACAAACCGGCGTTGCCATCAGCCCCGGTGAAAGACTTAACAAAAGCCCACGCGCCGCCCACACCAAAAAGTGAGAGGCGCCGGACGAGATGGTCTACCGTTCTTAAGAATCTCAGATCTCAAATCTCAAATTTGAAATTTCGATTAGGGAAGTCGCGGCCGATTTCGCCTTTACTTTCCGCATGCCCCGGAGAATGGCCCCACTCAGCCTTCTGTGTCTCCTCGTCTTTGCGGGAGGCACCGCGCGCACCTCTGCGCAGGTGCGCGCGCCCGGCGGCAAGGAGTTGAAGAAGACGGAGGCGCTGCTCTCGAACCTACGGCGGCTGGAAGAGGCGGCGGACGCGCCCGGTTCACTTCAGAAGACAGCGGCGAAGCTCTACCCCGGCCTTTACGCGAAGGTGTCAGGGCTGCGCGACGGCGATTTGAAGACCGACATTGCGACGGCGGTCGCGCTCTACGAGTCGGCGCTGCGTGCGAGCTACGAGGCGGTGCCGCGCGCGGAAGTTGAAGGAGAAGGCGGCGCGCCCGACTGCGCGCGCGAGATGCGCGAGGCTTACGTGCGTCTGTGCCGAGAGGCGTCGGGGCGCGCGGCGCTGCTGCGTGCGAAGGCGCGTCTGCACGCGCGTTGGGCCGGGGTCGAACTCCTCTACGCGCGCGGCGACCGCACCGACGCGACGCTCGAAGCCGTCTCAGCCATCCGCGCCGAACGCGCCACCGACCGCGCGCTCGCCGAAGAAGCGCTTCACGTCCTCGAAGAGTTGGCGGCGGAGGCGCGCGACGACGAGCGGGCCGAAGGCCGTTCCGTGAATTTCAGAGACCGACTTGAACAGCTCGAACGCATACTCGCCTCGCTGCCGCGCGACCGCGCGCGCGGGCTGCTCGGCGAGGCGCGCGACGCCTTCCGCGACCGGCTCTACTGGCAGATGAAAGCCGCGCCCGCACGCGCACGCGTCGTGGACGCGAACTCCTTCGCCGAGCCCGGCGTGCTCCCGCGCCTCGGCCTCACCGCCGACGACGCCGACGCGGCCGCGCGCGCCAACCTCCGCGCCGCCCTCAAGTTCATCAGAAAAGCGAAAGAAGAGATCGGCCCCCGTTAAGGCGCCTACGAGAGGTGTGCGAGGCGGTTGCGGGCCTTGACGATCTTGCGGGCTATCTGGTCGGCCATCTGCGTGAGGGCGTCGCGGCCTTGGCGCTCTTGTTCGGCGGCGTCGAGCATGACGTGGTAGAGCCTGTCCTGCTTGAGCCGCTTGATGCCGAATTCGACGGTGATGAGTTCTTCGCGCAGTCGAAGGAGCCGCGCGGCCGCGTCCTCCGGCTCGTCCTCGCGCGCCGCAGAGGCGCAGTAGGACTGCAACTGCTCGTCGCCGAGAAGCGCCGAGAGGCTTTCAACGTCGCCGGCGCGGTAGGCGCGGCTCGCCTCGGCCATGACGGCGTGGCGGCGGCGGGCTTCGTCTTCGTCGGCCGCGTGGTCTGGGTGGAACATGCGCGCGACCGACCAGAAGAGTTTGCGCAGGCCGCCCTTGGCGGGCGCGGCCGAGGGCGCGGCGTCGTAGAAGTCCGGGCGCGCTTCGGCGTCGCGGTCGTCTTCCTCTTCTTCGAGGCCGGCGAGACGCGCCTCGGCGCGGCGTATCTCGGCCTCGACTTCGGCCAGTTCCGACAGGCGCGCGCCCACAGTCCGCGCGTAGCGCGCCTTGAACTCGCGCAGCTCCTCCTGCAAAGCCTTCAACTCCGCGCCGCGCTCCTCGACGAGCGCCGCCACGCGCTCGGCTTCGAGCGCCGGGTCGCTTGCGCCTTCCGGGCGGGCGGACTGATGCAGTTGAACGCCGTGCATGACTTTAAAAAGTGATGAGTGATGAGTGATAGGTGATGAGAAGAAGACAACACCTGCCCTTCCTTCTTATCACTTATCACTCATCACTATACAACACACTACGCCCGGCGTCGCGCGGGCGCACGTAGCCGTCGCGCGGCGTTCGGTCGGGCGGGTTGTGCGTGACTTACGGGCGGGGTCGGGGCCGCGGGGTTCCCTTCAAACCGGGCGGCCTGACGGGTAGCGCTAGGGCGTGACGAGTCCCTTCTTAATGTTGCGCTGCCATGCCTCGAAGTTCTTCACGCGCCGCTTGGCCTGCTTGCGCGTCAGACGCATCTTGTCGGCCACGTAGTTGATGCGTTCCGTGCGGTCGAGCTTCTTGTTGTGCGGGACGCCGGGGGCGGCGAGGTATATCTGGTAGGCGCGCTTCCACTCCTCTTTGACATCCTCCGTCGCCTGCTTGCCGCGTAACTCTGGCATTCGCTCTCGTTCTCCAAAAAAGGGGAATTTATTGTCCCGTGATTGTACTTCAGACCTGATTCAATCTACCACATTTGCGACGAAAGGTATGCACCCGTCGCCGCCTGTACCGATACGCACCGGCCCGGCCGTCGGTTTCACGGCGGTAGTTCTGAACTTGGCACCACATCCACCTAAATTTGCAAGGGGTCTTCGGGCCAAGCGTGGCGCGGGTAGCGACGGCCCAGCTCGCGCCTGACGCGCGGGTACTCGCGCGACCAGAATCCGGCGAGGTCGGTCGTCACCTGCACGGGGCGCTGGCTCGGCGCGAGCAGCCTTAGTACCAGAGGGACTCGGCCCGCCGCCACGCGCGGCCCCTCGCGCATCCCGAAGAAGTCCTGCAAGCGCGAGGCGACCGAAGGCGCCTGCCCACGCTCGTATTCAACGCGCGCCTGTCGGCCGCGCGCCAAGGTCACGCGCTCGGGCGCCATCTGCGCGACGAGCCGCGACTGTTCGGGCGTCAACCTGCTCCTCAAACGCTCAAGCAACTCGCCCGCGCGCGCCGCCTCGCGCAGTTCCGCGAAGCCGCGACGCCCTTCGCACATCTCCGCGAGAGCCGCGCGCAAGTCCTCGTCGCCGAGCGCCGGGACTGCCGCTTCTGGAAACGTGCGCGCGACGAACTCGACGCGCGCGAGGAAGCCTTGCGTTGCCCCGCGCTCGTCAAAAACTTCCGGCCCCGCTTCGAGCGCCGCCTCGGCGAGGGCGCGCGTCACCTCCGCGCCCACGGCCTTCGGCGCGCGCCACTCTTCGACGACGAGCCGGTCGTAGACGAGACGCCGCACGACCTCGACGCGCTCGGCCTGCGGGTTCCAGCGCGCCTCGGTCTTCTCTTCGAGCGCGTCGGCGAAGAGGTCGAGCAGCCAGTCGGGCTCGATCGCGCTCGCGAGCCGCACGACGGTCTTGGCCGCGCGCGTGGGCGTGCGCTGCGCGTCGCCGCGCTCCTCGGCGTCCACCGCGACGAGGAACTCCGACTCGCGCACGACGCTCTCCGGCGCGAGTTCGGCCGTCCCGCCGCCCGACAGCAGAAGCTCGACCGAGCCCTCGCGCCTCGCCTCGCCCGCGCGCCTGCGCGCCACGCGGTCGGGGTAGCCCGCGAGGACTGAGATTAAAAGCTCGCGCTCACGCTCGTCAGAAAGCTCACGCTCGCGCTCTTCGGGAAGACGAGAGACGTGCCGTACAGCGTTCTTCTCATCTTCAACTTCAGACTTCGCCACGCGGCCGAGCAGGCGGCGCAACTGCCTCGTCACGCGCGCGACGGCGCGCACGGCGTTCGGCTCAAGGTCGAGCCGGCGCAGACGTTCGGCGGCGAACCCCGCGGCCGACGCCTCCTCGAAGAGGTCTAAGAGTTCGAGCAGGTCTGAAGCGCCGTGCGTCTCCGGCGTGCGGCGACGTTCGCGCGCGGCCTCACCCTTGCCGGTGCTCAGACTGACGCGGCCGGCGCGTATGTCGCGCTCGCTGATGAGCGCGGCGACGGCGCAAGCCTCGCGCGCGACGCCGCGCCGCTCGGCCTCAACTACAATGCGTGCGAGGCGCGGGTGCAGCGGCAGGCGCAGCATCGCGCGGCCCGCTTCGGTCACGCGCCCCGCGGCGTCCGTCGCACCCAAGCGTCGCAGCAAGGTCTCGGCCGCCTCCAAAGACTCGGCCGAAGGCGCCTCGAACCACTCGAACGCGGCCGGGTCAACGACGCCCGCCGCGCGCAGCTCAAGCACCGACTCGGCGAGGTCGAGCCGGCGCACCTCCGGCGTCTCGTGCTCGGGCCGCGCTCCGAAGTCCTGCGCCGTGTAGAGACGAAGGCAGCGCCCCTCGCGCGTGCGCCCCGCGCGGCCCGCGCGCTGCACCGCGCTCGCCCTGCTCACGCGCGAGACCTTCAGCAAGGGCAGGCCAGACCAAGGCGAATGGCTCGCCACGCGCGCAAGCCCCGAGTCCACGACGGCCGCGACGCCCTCAATCGTCACCGAAGTCTCGGCGACGTTGGTCGAGAGGATGAGTTTAGTCTGACTCGAAGGGCGCACGGCCGCGTCCTGCTCGGCGGCGGGCAGCTCACCGTGCAGAGGGAGGACGAGCAGGCCCGCTTCGGCCGCTAGGCCGGCGCAAGCCTCCTGCGCGCGCCGTATCGCGGCCGCGCCGGGCAGGAAGACGAGTACGTGGCCGTCCAAGCCTTCCGAGACGAGACGGCGGACGGCCGCTTCGACCTGAAGCTCAAGCGGCCGCTCGTCGTGGCGCGTGAGGTGTTCGACGTTGACCTCGAAGCGTCGGCCTTCGGAGCGCAGCACGGCGCAGTCGTCCAGATAGCGCGCCACGGGCGCGGCGTCGAGCGTCGCGGACATGGCGACGAGTTTGAGGTCTGGTCTCGAAGTTCGTTGAAGCCTCCGGAGCAGCGCGAGCGCGAGGTCTGCCTGAAGGTGTCGCTCGTGAAACTCGTCTAGCACGACGCAGCCGACGCCTTTCAACGTCGGGTCTGCGAGCAGACGCCGCGTCAGCACGCCTTCGGTCAAAAACCGCAGGCGCGTACGCCCGGACGAAACGTCTTCGAACCTGACCTGATAGCCGATTGTCTCGCCGACCGTCTCGCCGCGCTCCTCCGCCACGCGCCGCGCCGACATGCGCGCGGCGATGCGGCGCGGTTCGAGCACGAGCACGTCGCCGTCCGCGACGGCGGCGTCCAAAAGGGCCGGCGGCAGGCGCGTCGTCTTGCCCGCGCCCGGCGGCGCCTCGACCACGAGGCTCCGCGCGCGTCGCAGCGTCTCGACCGCGCGGGGCAGAATCTCGTCAATGGGGAGCGGCTGCACGTGTGAGTTCGTAACCGAAGGGGAGAGCGTTTGGCAAGCGGGTTGTGTGGCGGAGGGAAGAATTCACATGGATGGACAGGATGAGCCGGATGACAGACAAACGTAACACTTACGCGAGCCGCGCCTGTGAGGATTCGCCTTTTCCGGCGCGGCACGTTTAGAATTGCGCGCAAGACAACTAACCGGAATGAGTTCACGGATGGAGGCGACGAAGCTGGCCAGAAGACTGCCCGTCGGGGCCGAGGCGCTGCCCGAAGGCGGCGTGCATTTCCGCGTCTGGGCGCCGCGGCGAAAGAGGGTCGAAGTCGTCTTTGAAGGCAACACCGTCGAAGGCGGCGACGCGCGTCCGGCTTTCGAGTTGGAGCGCGAAGAGGACGGCTACTTCTCCGCGCTCGTCGAACGCGCTGGCGCGGGCACGCTCTACCGCTTCCGCCTAGACGGCGACGACTATCTCTATCCAGACCCGGCCTCGCGCTTCCAACCCGAAGGGCCGCACGGCCCATCGCGCATCGTAGACCCGAACGCCTTCCGCTGGACTGACGACGGCTGGCGGGGCGCGTCTCTCAAGGGTCAGGTCGTCTACGAGCTGCACGTCGGCGCCTTCACGCGCGAGGGCACGCTCGCGGCCGCCGCCGAGCAGTTGAAGGAGTTGTCCGAACTCGGCGTGACCTGCGTCGAGTTGATGCCGGTCGCGGAGTTTCCCGGCCGCTTCGGCTGGGGCTACGACGGCGTCGCGCTCTACGCGCCGACGCACCTCTACGGCGAGCCCGACGACCTGCGCCGCTTCGTAAACGAGGCTCACCGGAACAAAGTCGCCGTCATCCTCGACGTGGTCTACAACCACCTCGGCCCTGACGGGAACTACCTCGCGCAGTTCTCCGAGCACTACTTCACAGACCGCCACAAGACCGAGTGGGGCGACGGGATAAACTTCGACGGCCGGCACTCCGCGCCCGTGCGCGAGTTCTTCCTCTCGAACGCACGTCACTGGGTCGAGGAGTACCACTTCGACGGCCTCCGGCTCGACGCCACGCAGAGCATCAAAGACGACTCGCCCGAGCACTTCCTCGCCGCCCTAAGCCGCGAGGTGCGCGCGGCCGCCGCGGGGCGCGATACCATCGTCGTCGGCGAGAACGAGCCGCAGGAGACTTGGATGATCCGCGACTTCGGGCTGGACGGGCTCTGGAACGACGACTTTCATCACACGGCGCTCGTCGCGCTCACGGGCCGCTCCGAGGCTTACTACTCCGACTACAAGGGCACGCCGCAGGAGTTCGTCTCGTCCGCCAAGTACGGCTTCCTCTATCAGGGCCAGCGCTACAAGTGGCAGCGCCACCGTCGCGGCACGCCGACCTACGGCCTCGCGCCGCAGGCGTTCGTCAACTTCATAGAGAACCACGACCAAGTCGCAAACTCCGCACGCGGCGCGCGCGTCCACAAACTGACGAGCCCCGCGCGGCTGCGCGCGCTGACGGCGCTGCTGCTGCTCGCGCCCGGCACGCCGATGCTCTTTATGGGTCAGGAGTTCGCGTCGTCGGCGCCCTTCTACTACTTCGCGGATCACGAGAAGGAGCTGGCCGAGAAGGTTCGGCGCGGGCGCGCAGAGTTCCTCGCGCAGTTCCGCAGCGTGGCCACGCGCGAGACGCGTACGCACCTGACAGACCCCGGCGACTCGGCGATTTTCGAGCGCTGCAAGCTCGACTTTTCGGAGCGCGAGACGCACCGCGAAGTCTACGACCTGCACCGAGACCTCCTGCGCCTGCGCCGCGAGGACGCGGTCTTCAACGCGCAGGAGCCGCGCGGCGTGGACGGCGCTGTTCTTAGTCCCGACGCCTTCGTCCTGCGCTTCTTCGGGCAGGAAGCGGACGACCGCCTGCTCGTCGTCAACCTCGGCTCAGACCTCAACCTCAACCCCGCGCCCGAGCCTCTGCTCGCGCCGCCCGCCGGGAAGGTCTGGGCGAAGCTCTGGTCGAGCGAGGACTACGCATACGGCGGCACGGGGACGCCGCCGCTTGAGACGAAGAACGGCTGGTGCATCCCCGGTCGCGCCGCGGTCGCCCTTCGCCCGGCCGACGCGGATGAAGTCGGCGACCCCGCGCGCGGCTTCGAAGGGCCGAGCGAAGAGGAAGAGGTGCGCAGCGAAGCCCTGCGCGAGTGGGGAGAGGAGGGTTGAGTTGATCTCGGGTGTCGGGCAGGAGGGTGTTGGGGAGATGATCGAACCGGTTCGCAGTTTGAAGTTCAACGAGAGCGACACGCACGACGCGGAGAAGATGCTCGGGCGCGAGTGGCTTGTGACGAACGGGTTGGGCGGGTTCGCGTCGGGGACGCTGGCTGGCGTGCCGACGCGGCGCTACCACGGCCTGCTCGTCGCGGCGCTGCCGACGCCGCTCGGGCGCACGGTCATGTTCAACCACCTCTCGGAGTGGCTGCGGCTGCCCGGGAGCGCGCGCTACCAGATTGGCGGGCAGGAGCGCGCGGGCGGCCAGCTCGAATGGCCGGGCGCGAAGCACCTGCGTGAGTTCCGTCTCGAAGAGGGGCTGCCCGTCTGGCGCTACGTGTTCGAGGGCGCCGCCGTCGAGAAGCGCGTGCTGATGGTTCACAGCCAGAACACCGTCCACGTCAACTACCGGCTCGCCGAGGGCGACGGCACGCTCAGGTTGAAGCTGCGGCCCGCGCTTCAGTTCCGCCCGCTCGAAGAGGCGGTTCACACGCGCGCGGACGAGCCCTACACAATCACCTCGACTGAAGACCGCTTGGAAGTCTCGACCGGCACCAAGTATCCGCCGCTGCGTCTGAAAATCTACGGCCTGCGCGCGACCTTCGCGCTCGACGGCGGCAAGCTTCAGAACGTCTTCTACAGGACTGAGGCGCGGCGCGGCTATGACCACGTCGGCGAGCTTTGGAGCCCCGGCTACTTCAGCGTTGACGTGTCGAAGGAGGTCTCGGCGACGCTCGTCGGCTCGACCGAGAGTTGGGAGTTGATTCGCGCGCTCTGTCCCGAGGACGCGCAGTCGGCCGAGCACGAACGGCGCGAACGGCTCATCGCGGCGGCCGCGCCCGAGGCGCAAAAAGGCGTCGCGGCCGAACTCGTACTCGCCGCAGACCAGTTCGTCATCACGCCTTCGGGCCGACAGGAGGACGCCGCGCGCGCGCACGCCGCGGGCGAAGAGGTGCGCTCGGTCATCGCAGGCTACCACTGGTTCACAGACTGGGGCCGCGACACGATGATCAGTCTCGAAGGCTTGACCTGCACTACGGGTCGGCACCGCGAGGCGGGATGGATTCTGCGCACCTTCGGGCAGTACGTGCGCGACGGCCTCATCCCGAACATGTTCCCCGACGGCGCCAGCGAAGGGCTCTACCACACGGCCGACGCGACGCTCTGGTTCTTCCACGCGCTCGGGCGTTACCTCGAAGCGTCGGACGACCGCGTCACGATGGAAGTGCTGCTGCCGAAGCTGCAAGAGATCGTCCAACGCCACCTCGAAGGCACGCGCTTCGGCATCCACGTTGACCCGCGCGACGGCCTGCTCGCGCAGGGCGCCGAAGGCTATCAACTGACTTGGATGGACGCGAAGTGCGACGGCTGGGTCGTCACGCCGCGGCGAGGCAAGGCCGTCGAGATTAACGCGCTCTGGTACAACGCTCTGTGTCTGTTGGAAGGCTGGACGCGCGAGAGCGGAGACGAAGAGCGCGCCGACGAGTTGAAGCGGCACGCCGAAGCGTGCCGCCGCTCCTTCAACGAGCGCTTCTGGTACGAGCAGGGCGGCTACCTCTTCGACGTGGTCGAGAGCGAGGAGATGAAGGGCGGCGACGACCCGGCGTGTCGCCCCAATCAACTCTTCGCCGTCTCGCTCGAAAACCCCGTGCTCGAACGCGCGCGTTGGGAGCCCGTGCTGAACGTCGTGCGCGAGAAGCTTCTGACGCCCGTCGGCCTGCGCTCGCTCTCGCCCGACCACCCGGACTTCAAGCCGACCTACCACGGCGACCTCAGAACGCGCGACGCCGCGTACCATCAGGGCACCGTCTGGGCTTGGCTCATCGGCCCCTTCATAGACGCGTGGCTCAAAGTCCACCCCGAAGACCGCGCGGGCGCACGCAAGCTTCTCGAAGGCTTCGTGCCACACTTGGACGAAGCCTGCGTCGGCTCCATCAGCGAAGTCTTCGACGCCGTCGAGCCCTACACGGCGCGCGGCTGCGTCGCGCAGGCTTGGAGCGTCGCGGAGGTTTTGCGTTGCTGGGTTTTGACTTCCGAGCGAGGAGAATCCGGCGGTGACACACAGGCCGTGCAGGCTTAACGATTGAGGATAAGGAAAGAATGCGACTCAAAAGATCAAGCGGGATTCTGCTTCACCCGACGAGTCTGCCGGGGCGCTTCGGCGTCGGCGATTTTGGCGGCGAGGCTTACAGGTTCGTTGACTGGCTGGCGGCGGCCGGTCAGACCTTCTGGCAGCTCATGCCGCTCGGGCCGACCGGCTACGGCGACTCGCCCTACTCTTCCTTCTCGGCCTTCGCCGGCAACACGAACCTCGTCAGCCCAGAGAAGCTGGTCGAGTCGGGCCTGCTCGCGGACTCGGACATACAGCCGCCGCCCGACCTGCCCGCAGAGCGCGTGGACTACGGCAAGGTCATCGAGTACAAGCGCGGGCTGCTCGAAAAGGCTTTCCAGAACTTCAAGACGAAGGTGCGCGAGGACGACGGCCTGCGCGGCGACTACGAGGGCTTCCTCGGTTGGGCGTCCGTGTGGATCGAAGACTACGCGCTCTTCGCCGCGCTGAAGGACGAGCACAAGGGCGAGCCTTGGCACACTTGGGCGCCGGGGCTCGCGCGGCGCGAGGCGTCGGCGCTCGACGGCGCGCAGGTCGCTTACGCCGAGCCGGTGCAGGCGCACAAGTTCTTCCAGTACGTCTTCTTCCGGCAGTGGCTCATATTAAAGAAGTACGCCAACGAGCGCGGCGTGCGCGTCGTCGGCGACATGCCCATCTTCGTCGCGCACAACTCTTCGGACGTGTGGGCGCGGCCCGAGCTTTTCAAGCTGAACGAGGACGGCTCGCCGAAGGTCGTCGCGGGCGTCCCGCCCGACGCCTTCAGCTCGACCGGCCAGCGATGGGGAAACCCCATCTACGACTGGGACAGGATGCGCGAGGGCGGCTTCGAGTGGTGGACGGCGCGCGTGCGCGAGACTCTGAGGATCGTGGACGTGGTGCGGCTCGACCACTTTCGAGGCTTCGCCGCCTACTGGGAGGTGCCGGCCGAGCACGAGACGGCAGAGCACGGGCGCTGGGTCGAAGCCCCCGGGCGCGAAGTCTTCCAAGCGATGCGCGCGGCCGTGGGCGGCGAGCTGCCCATCGTCGCCGAAGACCTCGGCACCATCACGCCCGACGTGCATCAACTCCGCGACGAGTTCGACTTCCCCGGCATGCGCGTCCTACAGTTCGCCTTCGGCGGCGACCCGCACGACACGCACCTCCCGCACGAGTACGTCCACAACACAGTCGCCTACACGGGCACGCACGACAACGACACCGTCGTCGGCTGGTTCCGCCAACGCTCGCGCGAGGACGCGCCCGAATGGGAGAAGCGCGAGCGCGAGTTGTGTCTGAAATACCTCGGCACGGACGGCGCGGAGATTAACTGGGACTTCATACGCGCCGTGCAGATGTCTGTCGCCGTCCTCGCCGTCGCGCAGCTACAGGACGTGCTCGGCCTCTCGTCCGAAGCACGCATGAACACGCCCGCCAGCACCGAAGGCAACTGGGCTTGGAGGTTTCAGTCAGGAGCCTTGACCGACGAACTCGCCACGCGCCTCCGCGAGATGACCCGCATCTACGGCCGCCTGCCGTAAATCAGGTCAGTACCGCCCGCGGTAGCGGGTGGGTCAGTCTTACTCAGTAGAAGCTTATCGCGTAAGACGCACCCGCCCGCTACCGCGGGCGGTACTGACCGCTATTCTTCTTCGCTCGATTCTTCTTCGGCGGAAATGGCATCCGCTTCTTCCCCCTCGCCGGGCTGTGGCTCTGCCTCGGGCGTGCCGGTCGTGTCGTAGTCGAGCCGCTTGAGCAGGTCGGGCGTGACGGGGCGGTGGATGCCGTCACCTTCGGAGACCTGCCGGCTGCACGCGCGGCAGAAGCCTTCGTCGAGCGGGACGATGGTGCCGGCGTTGGCGCAGTAGACCGACTCGACCTTGGTCGCTTCGGTGTCGAGCGTGGCGGGCGCCGGCGCGTGCGTCTCGGCGGCGGGCTGCTGCTCGGCCTCGCGCTCGGCGGGCGCGTGAGTTTCGTCCTGCGTCTGTGTTTCGTCATGAGCCTCGGCCTCGCCCGCCTGTTCCAGACGGAAGAGCGCGAGTGAGCGCGCCTCGACGCGGTAGGTGCCGCCGCCGCGCACGGTGCGGCGCGTCTTGCGTCGGCCGAAGCTCTCGCGCGTGTCGAGCATCTGCTCCCAACTGACGCCGCGTCGGTGCGCGGGCAGGACGAAGGAGACGGCGCGGTGGTGCGCGTTCAGGAGCAGGAGCAGCGTGTCGTCGGTGACGCGCCGGCCGCGCTCGTCCGTCTCGTCTATCGAGTCGCCCGCGAGGCGTACGGCCAGAGAGCGCGCCTGCTCGTTGCGCCAGTCCTCGTCGGTCATCTCCTGACCGTCGGGGCGGAACCACGCGATGTCTTTAATCTCGGCGCCGCGCACGGGGCGCCCCTGAAAGAACTTGCGGCGGCGCAGGACTGGGTGGTTGTGGAAGAGTCGTATGAGCTGGCGCGTGAACTCAAGCAGGTCGCGCCCCTGCTCGTCCAGTTCCCAATTGACCCAACTGATTTCGTTGTCCTGACACCAAGCGTTGTTGTTGCCATTCTGCGTGCGGCCCAGCTCGTCGCCCGCGACGAGCATCGGCACGCCCTGCGAGAGCAGGAGGGTGGCGAGGAAGTTGCGCTGCTGGCGCGCGCGCATGGCGTTCACCTCCTCGTCGTCTGTCGGGCCTTCGACGCTACAGTTCCAACTGATGTTGTTGTCGTGGCCGTCGCGGTTCCCCTCGTTGTTCGCCTCGTTGTGCTTCTCGTTGTAGCTGACGAGGTCGCGCAGGGTGAAGCCGTCGTGCGCGGTGACGAAGTTGATGCTGGCGTAAGGGCGCCGGCCGCCGCGCTCGTAGAGGTCGCTGCTGCCCGTGAGTCTGAAAGCCAAGTCGTCCAACTGCCCGGGGTCGCCGCGCCAGAAGCTACGCACGTTGTCGCGGTAGACGCCGTTCCACTCGGCCCAGAGGACTGGGAAGTTCCCGACCTGATAGCCGCCTTCGCCCAAGTCCCAAGGCTCGGCGATGAGCTTGACCTGCGAGAGCACGGGGTCTTGGTGGATGATGTCGAAGAAGGAGCCGAGGCGGTCAACCTCGTGCAGCTCGCGCGCCAAGGCGGACGCGAGGTCGAAGCGGAAGCCGTCCACGTGCATCTCAAGCACCCAGTAGCGCAGAGAGTCCATGATGAGTTGGAGCGTGCGCGGGTGAACCATGTTGAGCGTGTTGCCGCAGCCCGTGTAGTCCATGTAGTAGCGCGGCTGGTTGTGGACGAGACGGTAGTAGGCGGCGTTGTCTATCCCGCGGAAGGCGAGCGTGGGGCCGAGGTGGCTGCCCTCGCCCGTGTGGTTGTAGACGACATCCAGAATCACCTCGATGCCCTCGCGGTGGAGCGTCTTGACCATCGTCTTGAACTCGGCGACCTGCTGCCCCATCGTCCCCGAAGACGAGTAGCGCACGTCGGGCGCGAAGAAGCCGATGGAGTTGTAGCCCCAGTAGTTCGTCAGTCCGCGGTCTTGAATGAACTTGTCGGAGACGAACTGGTGGACGGGCATCAGCTCGACCGCCGTCACGCCAAGCGTGCGCAGGTACTCGACCGACGCGGGATGCGCGAGCCCCGCGTACGTCCCGCGCAGCTCCTCGGGCACTTCCGGATGAAGCTTCGTAAAACCCTTGACGTGCAGCTCGTAGATGAGCGTCTTGTGCCAAGGCGTCCGAGGCCGCGCGTCGTCGCCCCAACTGAAGGCGGGGTCAACGACGACGCACTTCGGGACGTAGGGCGCGCTGTCGCGCTCGTCCACAGAGAGGTCTGCGGCGGGCGAGCCGATGGTGTAGCCGAAGACGGCGTCGTCCCAACGAATCGTGCTGGCGATGGCCTTACTGTAAGGGTCTATGAGCAGCTTGTGCGGGTTGAAGCGGTGTCCGGCCTGCGGCTCGTAGGGGCCGTGGACGCGGTAGCCGTAGAGCTGGCCGGGCCGCGCCTCGGGCAGGTACGCGTGCCAGACGAGGTCTGTGCGCTCGGTCAACTGCACGCGCGCCGACTCGCGCGTCGCGTCCCCGGCGTCGAAGAGGCACAGCTCGACGGCGGTCGCGTGCTCGGAGAAGAGCGCGAAGTTGACGCCCGCGCCGTCCCACGTCGCGC
The DNA here is from genome assembly GCA_035248785.1 of Pyrinomonadaceae bacterium. Classification (GTDB taxonomy): domain Bacteria; phylum Acidobacteriota; class Blastocatellia; order Pyrinomonadales; family Pyrinomonadaceae; genus QHXN01. Next base: position 32,644 of record DATFHD010000135.1, read on the forward strand.
CCAGAGGGTACGGCTGCCCGGGCCAAACTTTCATCGTTTGCTCTCCAATGATTTCAAATTTCAGATTTGAAAGTTCAATTTCTGATTTACTCTGACGGCGACTCCGAAACGTAGAGCGCGGCGCTCCAACCGGCGAGTTCGATTGCCTGTTCGCCGCCGACGCGCTCGGGCGGTGAACTCAACGAAGCGTCGCCGCCGTAGCGCGGGTCGTCGCTCCACAGTTCGAGACGCCATGCGCCGTCCGTCGAAGGCACGGGCTGAGCTTCGGATGAGAGGTTGCAGAGAAGGATAGCACGGGCGCCGGACGCGTCGCCGCGCTCGACGGTGAGCCAGCGGCGCGTTTCGTCGAAGCGTACGCGCGTGCGCGTCTTGTCGCAGTTCGAGAGCGGCGCGTGCCGGCGGCGGAGCGCGAGCAGGTCGCGGTAGAAGGCGAGCATCTCGGCGTGCGGCGACTTCTCTAAACTCTCCCAGTCGAGCTTCGAGCGGACGAACGTTATCTCCGACTGCGGGTCGGAGAAGCCGCCGATGGTTGACTCGGTCTCGCCCTCCTCGCGGACGAAGGACTGATACTCCTCCTCGCGCCCCTTTCGCACGGCGCGGCCGAGTTCGGGGTCTGTGTGGCTGGTGAAGTAGAGGAACGGCGCGCGCTCGGCCCACTCCTCGCCCATGAAGAGCATCGGGACGTTCGGCGCACCGGCGAGCAGCAGCACGGCCATGACGCGGTGCTGAGCGGGCCTGACCAGACGCGCGAGGCGGTCGCCCCAGTAGCCGTTGGCTATCTGGTCGTGGTTCTGTATGCAGACGACGAACTGCTCGCCCGGCTGTTCGGCCGAACGCGTGCCGTGGCAATGCCCGCGGAACACGGAGTGCTGGCCGCAGTAGACGAAGCCTTCCGAGATGGCCTTTGCCAAATCCTCCACGCGGCCGAAGTCGGCGAAGTATCCGCGGTCGGCCTTCGTCACGACGGCGTGCAGCGAGTGATGAAAGTCGTCGCTCCACTGCGTGTCAATCCCGTAGCCGCCCTCGGCCGCGGGGTTGAGGACGCGCACGTCGTTCAGGTCGCTCTCGGCGATGAGGAACGCCGGGCGGCCGAGCGCGCGTGCCTGCGCGTGAAACTCCTCGGCGAGCTGTTCGAGGAAATGCCGCTCGCTCGTGTCCACGATGGCGTGGACGGCGTCGAGGCGCAGCGCGTCCACGTGATACTCGGTCAGCCAGTAGAGCGCGTTCTCGACGAAGTAGCGGCGCACGCCCTCCGAGCCCTCGCCGTCGAAGTTCAGCCCCTCGCCCCAAGGCGACCTGTGCGCCTCGCTGTAGAGCGGCATGAACTCGCCCGCGTAGTTCCCTTCGGGGCCGAGGTGGTTGTAGACGACATCCAGCACGAAGGCCAGCCCCTCTCGGTGGCAGGCGTCAACCAGCTTCTTTAACCCTTCCGGCCCGCCGTACGTGGACTGCGGCGCGTAGAGGTGCGCGCCGTCGTAGCCCCAGTTGCGCGCGCCGGGGAACTCCGCGACCGGCATCAGCTCGACCGCCGTCACGCCCAAGTTTTTCAGGTACGCGAGCTTCGGGATGATGGCCTCGAACGTCCCCTCGGGCGTGAACGTCCCCGCGTGCAGCTCGTAGACGACGAAATCCTTCAGCGGGATTCCCTTCCAACCCCCGTCCGTCCACGCGAACGACCCGGGCGCGACGACGCGCGAAGGGCCGTGCACGCCCGCCGGTTGCCAACGAGACACGGGGTCGGGCCGCTCGCCGCCGTTCACGACGTAGACGTAGTCGGCGCCCGCCGCGACGCCGGGCACGCGCGCCTCGAAGACGCCCCCGCCCGCAGGCTCCAAAGCGTACGTCCGCGGCCCGTCGCACAGGACTTTAACTTCGAGACTCTCCACACGCGGCGCCCACACGCGGAACTCCGTGCTCCCGTCCGCCCACGGACGCGCGCCGAAGCGCAACTCCCAGAGCGCAGGCCGTGTCGCCTCCAACTTACTTGCCGTCATCAGTCAACCCCTTGTTCAAATCTTTGTGAGCAGAGCCACGGGCAGCGGCGATAGAACGTCCGACAGGCGGAGCGTGCCCGCCGAGGCGTCGAACTCGCGCCCCGTGAACACGTCGCGGAAGCGCCCGCCCTCGACGCCTTCGAGTTGAAGCGCCGTGTCGCCCCAAGCTTCGCGGCTCAGGCTCAGAGGCCCCTCGCGCCCGACGCCGAGGCGCGTGAAGAAGCGTCCCGAGACGACGATTGCCGCGTCGCCGTCCAGCGCGCGCGCGAACGCGACGACGTTCTCCGCGCGCCTGCCTTCGGCGCGCAGCGGCACGTAGGCGCCGCGGGCGAAGAGTTCCGCGTGCCCACGCCTGAAGTTCAGCGCCCGCGTCGTGACGTAGAGCTTGACGCGCCCGTCCGAAGGCTCTTCCAAAAGACCGGCGGCGAACTCGGTCACGTCGCCCTCGCCTACGTCCCGCATGGATTCGAGGAGCGAGCGGCGCAGCTCGTAATCCACGGGCCGGCGGTTATCGGGGTCAACGAGCGTGAAGGCCCAGAGCTCCGTCCCCTGATAGAAGTCGGGCACGCCGGGCGCCGCGATCTTGACGAGCGTCTGCGCGAGCGAGTTCAGAAGCCCCGCGCGCGTCGTCGTGCGCTGGAACTCGTCGAAGTCGTTGATGAAGGCCGCGCTGACGGAAGGGTCGAGCACGCCCGCGACGAAGTCAGAGACGGCGCGCTCGTACTCCTCGTCCGGCTTAATCCAGCTCGTGTGCAGCTTCGCCTCCTTCAGGGCCTTCTGCATGTACTCCTGCAAGCGGCGCGTGTATTCGGCGCGGCCTTCGTCGTCCCGGCCTCCGAGCGGCCAAGTGCCGACGAGCGTCTGGTAGAAGAGGTACTCCTCGTTGGCGTCGGGCGCCTCGCCGCCTTCGAGCGTCGTCTTGCGCGCGCGGTTCAGCTCGCGCCAGCGGTGCAGCGCGCGGTTCCAGTCCTCGGGCATCTCGGAGAGGACGTTGATGCGCGCGCGCGTGTCCTCTCCGCGCTTGGTGTCGTGCGTCGAGGTGGCCGAGAGCGTGTGCGGCCAAGACTCCTGCCGCTCGCGGCTGCGTTCGTGGAAGCGCTCGGCCGAGACGCCGATGAGCGCCGGCTCGCCGCCGACCTCGTTCAGAGAAGCGAGCGGGTAGAAGCGGTAGAAGGCCGTGTCTTCCAGCCCCTTCGCCGTGACCGGGCTCGTGAGTTGTTGGAAGCGGAGCGCGAAGTCGCGCCGCTCTGCGCGCTCATAGGGCGCGAGCCCCTTCGGGTCTTTCAGGAGCAGGAGCGAGGCGATGAAGTCGAAGATAGACGGGTCTTGCGCGGGGTTGCGCCGCTTGGCCGCGCGCACGGCGTCGTTGATGTGGAGCCGGTCGTCCTCGCTCACGGTCGCCGCCGTCCGCCGTATGTAACTGCGGTAGACGGGGAAGCACGCGATTGTCTCGGTCAGCGCGTGGTGGAGACTGTTCTGCGTGAAGTCGCGCGTGTAGCGGCTGCGCTCGGCGATGCGCGTCAGGCGCCGCGAGAGGACGTAAAGCTCGGAGGACATCGCGGCCTTCAGGATGAGCCGCTTGCACTCGTAGAGCAGGTCTGAGAACTTGACGCGCGCGCCCGTGAAGTCTGCGTACAGCTCGCGCAGCGCGGGCGCGTTCGAGGCGTCAACGAAGACGCCGTTCAGCAGATTCATGAACTCGTAGCCGGTCGTTCCCTGCACAGGCCACTCGCGCCGCAACAATTCGTCGTGCCCGAGAATCTTCTCGACGACGACGTAGAAGGGGAGGCCGTCAGGCTCGGCGCGCGTCGCCGCGGCCGCCTCGCGCTGTAGGTCTGAAAGATACTTGAAGGGGTCGAGCAGTCCGTCCACGTGGTCAACGCGCAGCCCCGTGACCAAACCCTGACGGACGAGCCGCAGGACGACTTCGTGGACGGCCGTGAAGACCGGGCGCTCCTCGATGCGGACGGCGGCCAGCTCGTTGATGTCGAAGAAGCGGCGGTAGTTGATCTCGTCGGCGGCGACGCGCCAGAAGCTCAGGCGGTAAGCCTGATGCTCGACCAGCTCTTCCAGCACGTCGAAGCTCTCAGGTTTTCCCTTCTCGCCGTTCAGCCGCGCGACCGCCTCGTGGACGGCGGCGCGCACCTCGTTGCTCTCCCTGACGAGTCTTGAGAGGCGTCGGCGGATAACGTCCTTCTCGCGCCGACGCTCGCGCAGGCGCGCGGGGTCTGTCTCGGTTCGCGGCGGCAGGTGTTCGATCGCGGTGATGATGCTCTCAAGCTCAAGCGCGTCCGGGTGCGACTCGCCGAGCAGCGCGCGCGCCGATTCCAGAGCGACGCCGAGCACGAGCGTCGAAGCGCGCGCGGCTACGGGAAGCTGCGTCTCCCAGTAGTTGAGCGTGAAGCCGCCGTCGCGGTACGCGAGCCGAAGCTCCTGACGTTCGAGTATGTGCCCGAGCTGGTCGCCGAGAATCGGGAGCAGCACGCGGTTCTTGAGCGCGGGGTTGGGCGGGTTCCAGTCTATGTCGAAGTAGCGCGCGTATGGAGAGCTCGGGCCGTTGTCGAGCACGTCCTGCCACCAGCGGTTCTCCGAGGAGGCGATGCACATGTGGTTCGGCACCACGTCCACGAGGAGCCCCATCTCTTGCTCGCGCAAACGACGGCCGAGCTCGACCAGTTGTTCTTCGCTCCCGACTTCGGGGTTGACCTGCGTGTGGTCAACCACGTCGTAGCCGTGCGGGCTGCCGGGCCGCGCCTTCAGGACGGGCGAGGCGTAGTAGTCCGTGACGCCCAACTCGCTGAAGTATTCGACGAGCGAGCGCGCCTGCTCGAAGGTGAAATCGCGGTTGAACTGTAGCCTGTAAGTCGAGACGGGGATGCGCGCCTGCACGTTACTCTCGTTTTCCACCCGCGTGAAGTCTAAAAGCGAAAGGGCTCGCTCGCCGTCGCGTGCGGGGCGCTCGACGGCGCGGCCCGGGGCCGCGTGCGTCCCGCGTCTGACGTTCGCAGACGCGCCGGACGACGCCGAAGTCATCGTAAAAAATTCCCTTGTCGAATATGTCCCGCAATCATAACGCGCCGCTTCCGTCCCGCGTCAAGGCGGTTCGGCGGAAGGCTTGGTCGGCGTTGACTGTCGCAAGGGGAAGCGTTGATTCTAACGGGCGCGGGGCGGGCCGGGCAGTTCGGAAACGTACGTCGCCGCATCTGTCCGAAGCGGGACAGACCCGGCGCACGCTGGCGCCTAAACTGCCCGCCGTTATACACTCCCGAAAGATTCTACCGACAGGAGAACAAGGTGATGGCTGAAGGCGATAGCACCAGTAACGACGCGGCCGACGCCGGCACGGAAGGCGCGAGGGAGATTGGCAACAGCGAGAGCGCGCTGACTTCGGGCAGCGAGGCCGCGGGCAACGACCCGGCGGGCTTCGAGTCCTCCGGCGTCGGCGACCCGCAGCAGCAGGGCGGCCAAGGCGGCGGCCGGCAGCGCCCCGGCGACTGGAATCCCGGCGAACAGAGCGGCGGCGGCGGAGAACTCTACTAACGACTCTTTAACGCCGACGGGGACACGAAAGGCGCGTGCGCGCCGAAGACTTCGAGTGAAAGGTCTTCGACGCGCACGCGCCCTTGCCTTTGTCTACAGTCTTTCAGCCCCCTGCGGCTTGGCCCGCGGCGGCGCCGTCCCGACGCTCCATCGGCACGTAGTCGCGTGTGCGCGCCCCGAGGTAAATCTGGCGCGGGCGGGCGATCTTCTGCTCGGGGTCTTCCAGAAGCTCGACCCACTGCGCGAGCCAGCCGGAGGTGCGCGGGATGGCGAACAGCACCGGGAACATGTCCACGGGGAAGCGCATCGCACGGTAGATGATGCCGCTGTAGAAGTCCACGTTCGGGTAGAGGCGGCGCTTGACGAAGTACTCGTCTTCGAGCGCGATGCGCTCCAACTCCAAAGCCAAGTCGAGCAGCGGGTCGCGCCCCGTCACCTCGAAGACCTCGTAGGCGATCTGCTTGATGATGCGCGCGCGCGGGTCGTAGTTCTTGTAGACGCGGTGGCCGAAGCCCATCAGACGGAATTCGCCGGCCTTCACGCGCTTGACGTACTCGGGCACGTGGTCAACCGAGCCGATTTCATTCAGCATCCTCAAGACCGCCTCGTTCGCGCCGCCGTGGAGCGGGCCGTAGAGCGCGGCGGCCGCGCCCGCGAGCGCCGAGTAAGGGTCGGTCTCGGCCGAGCCGATCGAGCGCATCGTGTTCGTCGAGCAGTTCTGCTCGTGGTCTGCGTGGAGGATGAAGAGGACGCTCAGGGCCTTCTCAAGCACCGGGTTCGGCTTGTACTTCAGCTCCGTCGTCTTGAACATCATGTTGAGGAAGTTGCCCTCGTACGAGAGGTCGTTGTCCGGGTAGGCGTAGGCGAGCCCCGTGCGGTGGCGGTAGGCGAAGGCGGCGATGGTCGGCACCTTCGCTATCAGCCTGTGAATCTGCTTGCGGCGGCACGCCTCGTCGCGGATGTTCTTCGACTCGGGGTAGAAGGTCGAGAGCGCGGCCACCATCGCCTCGAACATCCCCATCGGGTGCGCGTTGTAGTGGAAGCCGTCCAAGACCTTCTTGATGTTCTCGTTGATGAAGGTGTGGTGCGTGATGTCCCAAGTCCACTGCTTCAACTGCTCGGCGGTCGGGAGCTCGCCGTGGAGCAGGAGGTATGCGACTTCGAGGTAGCTGCTCTGCTCGGCCAGTTGCTCGATGGGGTAGCCGCGGTATTCGAGAATGCCTTGGTCGCCGTCTATGTAGGTGATGGTGCTCTTGCACGAGGCCGTGTTCATGAAGGCCGGGTCGTAGGTCATCAGCCCGAAGTCGTCTTCGCCGGCCTTGATCTGGCGCAAGTCCATCGCGCGGATGGTGCCGTCCTTAACCGGCACCTCGTACTGCTTGCCCGTACGGTTGTCAGTAATCGTCAGGCTCTCTTTGGTGGTGCTGTCGCTGGTCGCGCTCATGGCAAATCCTTCCCCTCCCGGAGTGGTCTCTCTGCCCCGTCTGTGTCGGAATCCAGTAGCACTATAGTAATTCCTTTCTCAGATTTGCTCAAAGGCCGTGCGCGGGTCTCGGCGCCCCCGCCTCGGCCTTCTCACTCGGGCGAGCGACCAGTCGAGAATCTTCTGCATCGTCACGGTGACGAGCGGCGCGTACGAGCCCTCGCCGAAGGAGTTGACCGAGCCGGCCGTCACGCGCTTCTGCACGCTGCCGAGCGAGAGCAGCGCGAGGACTAAGACGGTCGCGGCGACAGTCCTTTCGGCTCTACCTGCGGCCGCGCGCCTGCGCGCCGTGACTGTCCCAAGAGCGACGGCCTTCCTTAAGCGCATCCGTCGTGTCGGGGCTCGGCCGGCGGGTAAATGGTGTCCGCAAGGGCGCCGGGGGCGCTGCAAAATTTGCAGCAAATCGTAAAGCCAGCAGATTCACACCCGGCGCGCGCCGCAACGCGGACATTTTTATTGATTAGACAATTGCGCCGGTTTAATCTCTTGGCCCTCGGGCGCCTCCTCGTCGGTTCACTCGTAATCCCCGGCTTTCCGGCGCCCGGTCAAAAGGCAGCACGTTCAGGCAAGTTCAGACACACGGATATCTGGCCGCCCCCGGCCCGCAGCCGAAGGCAGCCGAACAGCTTGACTGTAGGGGCGGGCGCGTCCACGGCCCGAGCGGAAAGGGTGAACCCGCCGGCCCACCGAGGACGACTAATAGTCTCCCCCGCCCCTACTCCCCCGCGCCCCTAAACGGCGGCGCGGCAAACTACGGCGCAGACGCGGCTAGAACAGCGATGACAACACGTCCACCACCAACCCCACCACGTCCGCCGCCCCCGAATCATCCGCGGCTTCGCTGTTGCCAGTGTGCATAGTGCCAGTAACGCCAGTCGTCATTTCACCTTGTGCGGTCGCCTGCGTCGGGTCAGGCTCCGGTTCTGTAACCGTAGTATGTATATCGCCCGCAAACGCAGCCGTAGCGAACGTTAGAGTCAGCACGACCGCCAAGCAGAATTTGCATAAGGTCTTCATGGTGTTCTCCTATTATGTGAAGTTGTGGGTTGTAATGGGCGGCACAGTGGGAACCTGGCCAGACCATCATAGACGAGTTGCAACGGCGCATCTTAACACCTTGCAGTGTTTGGGCGTGCTTCACCTGACCCGCCGACACTTCTCCTGTCGGCCACAAATCGAAAGGGTGTGCCTCACATGACTTCAAATCAGCTTCTTCACCAGATAGCCGATCCAACACTCACTCGTGACGAGCGGGCACGTCTCCGTTGTCAGTTGGCCAAAGACCTCGAAAATGCAGGTAATTATGAAGCGGCCCGCGAAGCTATGGGCGAGTTGTGGTCGCGCGTCGGTGAGCCTCCAATGTTGGAGGAATTGCAGCCTGAGACGATGGCAGAGGTTCTTTTGCGCGCCGGAGTCTTAACGGGGTGGATTGGCAGTATCAAGCAAATCGAAGGTTCACAAGAAGCAGCGAAGAACTTGATTAGCGTTAGCGTTAGGAGATATGAGGCTTTAGGTAATGCTAAGAAAAAAGCGGAAGCGCAGATGGAACTTGGCCATTGCTACTGGCGGCAGGGAGGGTTCGATGATGCGCGTGTGCTATTAAATGAAGCATTAACTCAGTTAGACGATTCAGATGGCGACCTTAAAGCTATAACACTGCTCCGCCTTGCGACCGTTGAGGAAGTGTCTTTCAGGTCAAGTGATGCACTCCGGCTGCTTACTGAAGCTTTCCCTCTGTTCGCAGCCAGTAAAAATCACACAATTCAAGGAAGATTCCATAATGAGTTTGGTACTGTCCTGAAGAATCTAGGCGCTGTCGAACAAAGAGAAGACTATATAGACCGAGCCTTAATTGAGTACGCGGCGGCTAGTTATCAATTTGAACAGGCAGGGCATCGGCGTTATCAGGGTTGTGTTGAGAACAATCTGGGGTTCTTGTACAGCACCATCGGCCGGTTCAATGAGGCGCATGAGCATCTGGATCGGGCGCAGGCTTTGATGACGAGCCTGAAGGATGCTGTCCACTTGGCACAGGTGGATGAGACGAGGGCGAGGGTTTGTTTGGCGGAGGGGAAGGTCGGGGAGGCGGAGAAGTTGGCGCGGGGGGCGGTGGGGGTTTTGGAGCGGGGCGGGGAGCAGTCTCTGTTGGCGGAGGCTTTGACGACGCAGGGGACGGCGCTGGCGCGTCTGGGGCGGCACGCGGAGGCGGGCGAGGTGCTGCTGCGCGCGGCGGAGGTGGCGGAGGCGGCGGGCGACGCGGAGGGCGCGGGGCAGGCGGCGCTGACCATCATCGAGGAGTTGGGGGAGCGTCTGGAACTGAACGCGCTGGGCGACGCCTTCGACCGCGCGCACGAGCTGCTGGCGAACTCGCGTCACCCCGGCAACAGAAACCGTCTGTACCTGTGCGCGCGCAAGGTTCTGTTCCTCGTGGGCGTGCTGCCGGGGCCGGACACTTGGGAGGGGTTTTCGTTCAGGGGCGCGGTGTGGCGTTACGAGGGGCGTTTGATTGAGGGCGCGCTGCGAGAGTCGGGGGGCGTCGTGGCGCGCGCTTCTCAAATGCTGGGGCTGACGCGGCAGAGCCTTGACTCGATGCTGCACCGACGCCACCGACGCCTGCTCCCCCTGCGCACGCCCGCCGAGCCGCGCCGCAGCAGCCTCATGTTTCGGGAGGGTGAGCAGGAGGGTGCGCGCCGCGTCGAGATTCTTTACGCGGAGGACGACGAACTGGTCGCCGAGTTCATAGGGGAAGCGATGGGCGAGGAGGGCTGGCGGGTTAACACTTTCAAGGACGGGCTGGAGGCGCTGCGCGAGGTGGAGGGCGAAGCGCACTACGACCTGATGGTCATTGACCACTTCCTGCCGGGCGTGAGCGGGGTCGAGATCGTCGCGCGTGCGCGCGAGCTTGAGCACCGCCAGCAGGTGCCGATCATCGTGCTCTCGGCGGCGGACGTGGAGCGCGACGCGCGGCGCGCGGGCGCGAGCGCCTTCCTGCGCAAGCCTGACGACGTGCCTTTGCTGGCGGAGACGGTCGCGCGTCTGCTCGCGCGCAAGCCGAAGCAGTAGGAGGGCCGGAGCGGGGTTAAGAGTCTTGAGCTTGAAGCAGGGTTAAGAGTCTTGAGTTTAAGAACCGGGGGGGCGCCGGAGCGCCGCCGCCCCCGGCGCGCGGCCCGTCGTTGTCGGGTTCGGGCCGCGGCGCGGGGCCGTCGGTGCTGGCGGGCACGCGGCGGCCTTTTATTTATCACACGAAGGGGCGGGGGCGATACCTTTTTCCGCGGGCCGGCGCAAAACTATCTGCCGCCCGCTGCGGCAGGCAGGCGCCAAGGGGCTTGCAGGCGCGCGTACTCCGACTCGGGCAGTTGGACGAGCAGCGGCCGCCTGCGTGGGTCGAGCCAGCGCAGGAGCGCTTCGAGGTTCGCCCGCTCCATCGCGGTGCAGCCGGCCGTGCCTCGCTCGGGCGAGGCCCAGATGTGCAGGAAGATGCAGGAGCCGCGCCCCGCGGTGCGAGGCGCCGAGTTGTGCAGGACGACGAGCCCCCAGCGGTAGCCCTCCACCTCGCGCATGCGTTCGGAGCTGTTCCAGTCGGCGGGCTTCGTCGTGCCTCGGTCTACGATGAGGTTGTAGTGCGTCGAGGCCGTGTCGTCCACGCACTCTGTCGAGGGCTTGAGCGGCCTGTAGGGCAGCCTGACCCAGCCCGCCTCGTCCGAGCCGTCGAAGCCGAAGGCGGGGCCGAGGCGGAAGACGCCCGCGGGCGCACGCCCGTCGCCCTCCTTCTTGAACGGGGCGTCCTCCAAACCCTTTTTGACGGGACTGCCCTCCGGCAACCTCACAACCCCTTCGCCCCAGCCGAGCCCGCTGCGGCCGACGACGACGGCGAACGAGTCTCCCACCTGCCTCCATTCGCCGCCTGCGCGTTCGTAATGCCGAAGGGTGCCCTGCACGGAGTTCCAGTCCGGCGTCGTCACCACGATTAACTGTCGCGAGCGCGCGAGCGGCGCGGGGACTTTCGCGGGCCGCGTCTGCGCGTGCGCCGCGGCGCAGGCTAGCAGGAGGCAGATTGTTAGCTGAAGCGTTCTACGCATGAACGTGGGCATCGTCGTCTAAGTCCTCCGCTTCGGCGTCTAAGTCCTCTGCTTCAGGTGCGAGTCGAGCCAGTCGAGGACGGTCGTGTACCAGAACAGCGAGTTGGCGGGCTTGAGAATCCAGTGGCCCTCGTCGGGGAAGATGACGAGCTTGGACTCGACGCCCTGCCTTTGCAGGTACGTGAAGAGTTGTAGGTCTTGGTCAACGGGGACGCGGAAGTCCAACTCGCCGCCGGTGACGAGCGTCGGCGTCTTGAAGTTCTTGGCGAAGCGGTGCGGCGACCACTTCTCGTAAAGCTCGGGCGCGTCCCACGGCGTCCCCTTGAACTCCCACTCGGGGAACCAGAGTTCCTCGGTCGCGCCGTACATGCTGCCGAGGTTGAAGACGCCCGCGTGCGAGACGAGCGTCTTGAACTTCACGCGCGGGTCGTCGTTGTGGCCGAGTATCCAGTCCACCATGTAGCCGCCGTAAGAGGCGCCCGCCGCCGCCACGTTGTTCTTGTCAACGTACGGCATCGCGGCCACCAACGCGACGCCGTTCATGATGTCGGTGTAAGCCTTGCCGCCCCAGTCGCCGGAGATTTCGTTGGTGAACTGCTGGCCGAACCCCGTAGAGCCGCGCGGGTTCGGCATGAAGACGACGTAGCCGCGCGCCGCGTAAATCTGCGGATTCCAGCGGTAGCCCCAACTGTTGGCCCAAGCGCCCTGCGGGCCGCCGTGGATGAGTACGACGAGCGGATACTTCTTCGTCTGGTCGAAGTCGGGCGGGCGGAAGAGCCAGCCCGCGACCTTCGCGCCCGCGGCGCCCTCCCACGTCAACTCTTCGGCCGGGCGGAGTCCGAACTGCTGCATGAAGGCGTCGTTGGTGTGCGTCAGCGGCGCGGCCTGATTTGAGGCTCCGCCGAGCGGGACGATGCCGTCGAGCCGCGCCGTGTAAATCTCCGTGGGCGCGGCGGCCGTCGAGCGCGTGAAGACGAGCAGGCGCGAGTCCTTCGAGACCTGCACGTCGCCGTTGTACCCGCCGATGAGCTTCCGCACCGAGCCGTCGGCAAGAGACGCATTGAAGACAGGGTCTTCGCCGCGCTCGCCCGAGACGAAGTAGACGGAGTTGCCGTCGGGCGCGAAGGTGAAGTCGTCAACGTAGGCGTCGTATTTGGGGAGCACTTCGCGCGTCCGTTTAGTCTGCCGGTCGTAGAGCATCAGGCGCCAGCGGTCGCTCTCGAAGCCCGCGGTCGCCTGCGAGCGGTAGGCAATGTAGCGCCCGTCGGGCGAGTAGCGCGGCGTCCTGTCCGCGCCCTTGTTGTCGCCCGTGATGCGCTGCGCCTCGCCGCCCGCGACGGCGACGACGAAGATGTCCGCGTTCGTCGAGGCCGCTTCTATCTGGTCTGTGTTGCGCGCGAAGGCGAGTTCCTTCGAGTCGGGCGAGAAGGCGTAGTCAACCGGGTCGCCAAGGTTGAACGGCGGTGCGTCCCAGTCGCCGGGCGTCACGTCGCGCGCCGCGCCGCCGTCCGCAGAGACGACGAAGACGTGCGTGCGTTTGCCGCCCTTCCAGTCAGTCCAGTGTCGGTAGAGCAGGCGGTCGGCGACGTGCGCCTTGACGGGATTCTTCTCGGCCTCCTCGTCGCGCTGCTTGTTGCAGGCGTCGTCCTTGCAGTCGGGATAGACATCTGAGGCGAAGGCTATCAGCCTTCCGTCGGGCGACCAGACGGGGTCGGCGGCGCCGGTCGAGATATTCGTCACCTGTTTGCGGTCGGTGCCGTCGGGCCTCATCGTCCAGACCTGCCCGCCCGTGGTAAAGGCGAGGCGCGAGCCGTCGGGCGACCAGCGCGCCCCGCTGGAAGAAGAGGCGCCCGTGGTCAACTGCTTCGGCTCGCCGCCGGTCGCCGGTATCAAATAAATTTGAGTGCGGTTCCGGTTCGCAGGAACGTCAGGCACCGTGACCTGATAGGCGACCCACTTGCCGTCGGGCGAGAGCTGCGGGTCTGCGACGCGCTGAATCTTCAGCATCTCCTGAACAGTGAACTGCGCGCGCGGACTCTGGGCGCGCGCAGAAGCGCACAACATCAGCGCCAGCGCGCACGTGCTTGTGAAGAGACGTCTCATCAGTTCCCTCCTGCTGCAAAAGCTTCCGGCATGAATGTTTGGGCAGGTTCGCACGCGAATTTATCACATGAAGACGGTACCGCATCAAGCGCGCCGCGTTGTCTGTGACGGCCGACACGCGCGCCGAGTGACGCGTGAGGGTTTTTCCGTAGCCGTCCGGGTGAAATTTCTTCGGTATGGACGGAAGGCCGGGTTTTATGTATAAGCTCGTGCCCGTCGAGGCGCTGGCATGGCCGTTGCCGAAGGAGCCCGCAAAGGGTGACGGCTCCGCCGCGCACTCGCGCGCGGACGTCGGCTCCCCTCCCCTTTGCTATGGATGCCCGTCAGGCCAAAGATTACGGCGCTCGGCTTCTCGGCGTAGCCCTGCTCTGCGCCTGCCTGCCAAGCCGTGCCGCGCAGTTCACGGCCGCCGCCTCTTCCGGCAACGCCGCCACGGCCGCGTCGTCGGCCAACCCGATTGACGACTCGTCATTCTTCGTACGCCAGCACTACCTCGACTTCCTCGCGCGCGTGCCCGACGCTCCCGGCTCTGCCTTCTGGCAGGGCGACATAGAACAGTGCTTGACGGACGCCGCGTGCCGCGAGGCTCACCGCGTCAACGTCTCCGCGGCCTTCTTCCTCTCCATAGAGTTTCAGGAGACCGGCTACCTCGTCTACCGTCTGCACCAAGCCGCCTTCGACACGGGCGAGGCGTTAAAGCTTGGCCGCTTCCTGCCCGACATGCGTGAGCTGAGCCGCGGCGTCATCGTCGGGCAGGCGGGCTGGCAGGAGCAGCTTGAGCAGAACAAGCGGGCTTTCGTCGGCCGCTTCGTCGCACGGCAGGAGTTCGCCGACGCCTTCCCGGCGGCGCTCACGGCCGCGCAGTTCGTCGAAGCGCTCGACTCGCACACGCTCGACCCGCAGAACCGTTCGGCGGGCGGCGCTCTGACGCAAGGTGAGCGGGACGCGCTCGCCGCAGACCTCGCGGCCGGCCGCAGGACGCGCGCCGAAGTCCTGCGCGCCGTGGCCGAGAACGCAGAGTTCCGCCGGCGGCAGTCCAACAAGGCGTTCGTGCTGATGCAGTACTTCGGGTACTTAAGAAGGAACCCGAACGACCCGCCCGACGCCGACTTCAACGGCTATAACTTCTGGCTGGCGAAGCTGAACCAGTTTGGCGGCGACTTCGTCGCGGCCGAGATGGTCAAGGCTTTTCTCTCGTCCGACGAATACAAAGCGCGCTTCGGCGCTCCGCCGCCGCTCGGCGCGGAGCGCTGGCGGCAGGACTTGCAGGTCTTGGCGACGCAGCTCCCGCTCCTGCACAAGAACGCCTTCTTCCACGTCTCGCCGGCCGAGTTCGAGCAGGCGGTCGCAGACCTCGACCGCGACATCCCCTCTTTGCAGGATCACGAAATCGTCGTCCGCCTGATGCGCATCGTCGCGCTCGTCGGCGACTCGCACACGAGCCTTTACACGGGCAGTTCGCCGGAGCAGTTCAAGACCTACCCTCTGAAGCTCTACCAATTCGGCGACGGGCTCTACGCCACGGCCGCGGCGGCCCCTTACGGCGACGTTCTGGGCGCGCGCCTCGCGCGAATCGGCGAGACCGACGCGCAGCAGGCTTACGCCTCGTCGGGCGACCTCGTCCCGCACGAGAACGGGCAGTGGCTCAAGGCGCTCGTGCCCGCGCTGCTCGCCTCGCCCGAGGCGCTACACGCGCAGCACTTCCTGCCAGACCTCTACACCGGCCACTTCGTCTTTCAGGACGCGTCGGGGCGCGAGTTCGCCGTTGACATGGCGCCGGTCTCGGCCAGAGAGAACGTGGACTGGGTCGCGTTGCCCGACCCAGTTCAGACGCCCGCGCCTTCGTACCGCAAACATCCCGAGCTGAACTACTGGTTCGAGTACCTGCCGGACTCGCAGACGCTCTTCTTCCAGTACAACAAGTGCCAGAACGCGCCGGGCATGCCGTTCACGCAGTTCATGCAGACGATGTTCGCGTCCGCCGCCAGCCAACAGGTCGCGCGCGTCGTCGTAGACCTGCGCAACAACACCGGCGGGGATTCGAGCGTCCTTCAGCCGTTCATCGTCGCTCTGAAGAGCGACCCCGCGTTCAACCAGCGCGGGAAGATTTACGTCGTCACGGGGCGGCTCACGTTCTCTTCGGGGATGCTCAACGCCATCACTTTGCGGCAGCAGACGAACTCGATCCTCGTCGGCGAGCCGACCGGCGGCAAGCCCAACTCTTACGGCGAAGTCCGCTCTTTCCTGCTGCCCAATTCGGGCTTCTCCGTCTTCTACTCCACCAAGTTCTTCACCACGGTCGCGGGCGACCCTTCGTCTCTCGCGCCGGACGTGTTCGTGGACTTGCAGTCGGACGACTATTTTTCCGGGCGCGACCCCGTCTTGCAGGCAATCTTATCGGCGCAGAATTAGTTTGGAGGGTTTTATGCAATCACCATACGGACTCGACATCGTCGAACGCTGTGAAGGCTGTCGCCGCCAAGAGGCGCGCGGCTTCTGCGACCTGCCGCCGGACGCTCTGCGCGCGCTCGAAGCCGTGAAGTTCACCGCCCTGTACCCTCGCGGCGCGCTGCTCTTCATACAGGGGCAGCCCGCGCGCGGCGTCTACGTCCTCTGCTCGGGGCGCGTGAAGCTCTCGGCCACCTCGGCGGAGGCGCGCGTCATCATCACGCGCATCGTGCGCGCGGGCGAGATTCTCGGCCTGTGCGCGACGCTCTCGGGCGAGGCGTACGAGGTGACGGCCGAGACCTTAGAGCCCTGTCAGGTCAACTTCGTTAAGCGCGCCGACTTCATGCGCTTCCTCTCTTCGCACGCCGAGGCGAGCCTTCGCGCGGCGGAGCAGTTGGGGCGCAACTACAGCGCCGCGCTCGAACAGGTGCGCATGCTCGGCCTCTCACATTCGGCCGCCGCGAAGCTCGCGCGCTTCCTCCTCGAAGCCGGCGGCGCGGGCGCCGACGGCTCCGCGAGCGTAGACCGCAAGAAGCTCGCCCTCACTCACGAAGAGATCGGCCAGCTCATCGGCGCCTCGCGCGAGACCGTCACGCGCCTCTTCACCGAGTTTAAGCAGGAGAAGCTCATTCAGGTCAAAGGCGCCGTCCTCCAACTCGACAACCGCCCCGCGCTCGAAGCCCTCGCGAATTACTAAAAGAACCGCGCCGCCCGATAAACCTTGACTTGTCCGGCGGCGGCGCTATCATCCGCCAATGAGCCAACAACAGCCCTCAATCAAATTCGGCGACAAGGCGAACCAAGCTGTCGTCAGCGTCCACACCATCGGCGTGCTGACCGACATCCTCCGCGCGGCCAACTGCGACTCGTGCCTCATCACGAGCACCAGCCGCACCCCCGCGGATCAGGCTCGCATCATGTTCAACAACATCAGGGGCACGGGCAAGAATCAGGGCTTCGACGCGCAGTTGGGCCTTTACGCCGCGCCGGGGCAGGCCGTCGTCCGCGAGTACAAGAAGGCGAAGGACGCCGGCAAGTCGGACGACCAGATCAAGGCCGCGATGGAGGCCAAGATCAGGGAGGTCGGCCCCGACAAGGTCAGTCACCACTGCTCCGACCCGGCCAAGCTCAACGTCGTGGACGTGTCGCCCGGCTCCGTCGCACATCCGCAGGCGTTCCAGAAGGCGGTAAACGCCGCGATGGCGAAGGGCAAGGTCAGCAGGTTCCTGACGCCCGGCAACAACGACCCCGCCTTCCACATAGAGATTCCGCAGCCGACGGCCTGAAGCCGCCCCGCGACTCCGAGCCCACACCCGACGACGCCCTTCCACGCGCCGCCGCGCTGCACGTGTCTGCCTATCCAAAGTAGACAGTAGACAGTAGACAGTAGAAATCCCTTTGACGGAGCGCCCGGTAAGAAATCGTCGGCGCTCACCGAGCGGAGCCTACTGTCTACTGTCTACTGTCTACTTTCTTCCCGGCACACCATTCGCACAACCCACGCGCGCCGGCGTTTTTCGGCCGGGAATTTCAGGAATCCCGGGTCGGGGGCGAGGCGGCTGGGTGAGATTACTCAGCGCGAAGCCGAGGAACGGGGGAGAATCCGCAAGAGCCATGCAGCGCAAACAGGTCACGATTGACGGCAACGAGGCCGCTTCTTACGTCGCCTTCAAGACCAACGAAGTCATCGCCATCTACCCGATTACACCCTCCTCGAACATGGGCGAGAACGCAGACGCGTGGGCCGCCGCGCACGAGAAGAACATCTGGGGCGTGACGCCCGTCGTGCGCGAGATGCAGAGTGAAGGCGGCGCGGCCGGCGTAGTCCACGGCACGCTACAGGCCGGCTCTCTCACGACGACCTTCACGGCCAGTCAGGGCTTGCTCCTCATGATTCCGAACATGTTCAAGATCGCGGGCGAGCAGACCGCGACGGTCTTCCACATCGCTGCGCGGGCGCTTGCGACGCACGCGCTCTCCATCTTCGGCGACCACTCGGACGTGATGAGCGCGCGCTCTTGCGGGTGGGCGATGCTCTTCGCCAACTCCGTGCAGGAGACGATGGACTTCGCGCTCATCTCGCAGGCCGCGACGCTGAAGTCGCGCGTCCCCTTCCTCCACGTCTTCGACGGCTTCCGAACCTCTCACGAAGTTCAGAAGGTCGAACAACTCTCCGACGAAGACATCCGCGCGCTGATTGACGCCGACCTCGTCCGCGCGCACCGCGAGCGTGCGCTGACGCCCGACCGCCCCGTCATGCGCGGCACGGCGCAGAACCCTGATGTCTTCTTCCAGTCGCGCGAGGCCGCGAACATCTTCTACCTCGCCACGCCCGGCATCGTGCAGGAGACGATGGACGAGTTCGCCGCCGTGACGGGCCGGCAGTATCACCTCTTCGACTACTACGGCCACCCAGAGGCCGAGCGCGTCGTCGTCATCATGGGCTCCGGCGCCGAGACGGCCGAGGAGACTGTCGAAGCCCTCGTCATGCGCGGCGAGAAGGTCGGCTTAGTTAAAGTCAGACTCTACCGCCCGTTCTCTCCCGAACTGCTGCTCGCGGCCTTCCCGAAGACGACCGAGGCCATCGCCGTCCTCGACCGCACGAAGGAGCCGGGCGCCGCGGGCGAGCCGCTCTATCAGGACGTGCTCACGGCCATCGGCGAGGCCGTCATCGGCAGCACGTCGCCGTTCGCGCAGATTCCGCGCGTCATCGGCGGGCGCTACGGGCTGGCGTCCAAAGAGTTCACGCCCGCGATGGCGAAGGCCGTCTTCGACGAGCTGCGGCAGGTGAAGCCGAAGAACCACTTCACCGTCGGCATCCGCGACGACGTGACAAATACGTCGCTCGACTTCGACCCGACGTTCTCGACCGAGTCAGACGAATCCGTCCGCGCACTCTTCTGGGGCCTCGGCGCGGACGGCACGGTCGGCGCGAACAAGAACACGATTAAGATTATCGGCGAGCAGACCCCGAACTACGCGCAAGGCTACTTCGTCTACGACTCGAAGAAGTCGGGCGCGATGACGGTCTCGCACCTGCGCTTCGGCCCGAACCCGATTAAGAGCACTTATCTGGTCGGCCGCGCGAGCTTCGTCGCCGTCCACCAGTTCAACTTCGTCGAGAAGTACGACGTGCTCGCCGCGGCGGAAGAGGGCGCGACCTTCCTGCTCAACAGCCCTTACCCCAACACGGAAGTCTGGTCGCACCTGCCGCGCTCCGTTCAGCAGGAGATTATCGAGAAGCGACTCCGGTTCTACGTCATCAACGGCTACGAGGTCGCCAAGCAGGCGCAGATGGGGACGCGCATCAACACCATCATGCAGACCTGCTTCTTCGCCATAAGCGGGGTGCTTCCGCGCGAAGAAGCGATAGCCAAGATTAAAGAGTCCATCAAGAAGACGTACGGGAAACGCGGCGAGGCCGTAGTGCGGCAGAACTACGCCGCCGTGGACGCGGCGCTCGCGCACCTGTACGAAGTTCAGGTTCCCACGCAGGCCACGTCGGAGTTCGACCGACCGCCGGCAGTTTCCCCCGCCGCGCCCGTGTTCGTGCAGAACGTCACTGCCGAAATCCTGACCGGGCGCGGTGACAGCTTGCCGGTGAGCGCCTTCCCCGCGGACGGCACATACCCCACTGCCACCGCGCGTTGGGAGAAGCGCAACATCGCGCTCGACGTGCCTGTGTGGGAGCCTGACCTGTGCATCGAGTGCGGCAAGTGCGTCTTCGTCTGCCCGCACTCGGCCATCCGCGCGAAGGTCTTCGACCCCGAAGACCTCTCGGACGCGCCCGCTGGCTTCAAGCACATCCCGGCGAAGTTCAGGGAGCTGCCCGACAAGCGCTACACGATTCAGGTCGCGGTCGAGGACTGCACCGGCTGCAAGCTCTGCGTCGAGGTCTGCCCCGCGAAAGACAAGTCGCAGCCCTCGCGCAAGTCGCTCAACATGAAGCCGCAGCTTCCCATACGCGACAGCGAGAAGGTGAACTGGGACTACTTCCTCAAACTGCCTGACGTGCAGAAGAACGGCGCCGTCAAGTACGACAACGTGAAGAACGTCCAGCTCCTTCAGCCGCTCTTCGAGTTCTCGGGCGCGTGCGCGGGCTGCGGCGAGACGCCTTACATCAGCTTACTCACGCGCCTCTTCGGCGACCGCGCCGTCATCGCCAACGCCACCGGCTGCTCGTCCATCTACGGCGGCAACCTGCCGACCACGCCCTACACCGTCAACGCCGACGGGCGCGGGCCGGCTTGGTCGAACTCGCTCTTCGAGGACAACGCAGAGTTCGGGCTCGGGATGAGGATGGCACTCGACCAGCAGAACGAGTACGCGCGCACGCTCGTCGAACGGCTGCGGCCGGAGATCGGCAACGCGCTTGCCGATGGGCTTTTGAGTAACGAGCAGGGCGACAACTGCGGCATCAACACGCAGCGCGAGTTGGTCGCGGCTTTGAAGGCGAAGCTTTCGGACAGGTTTGAGCCCGAAGTCCGCGACCTGCTCTCGGTCGCCGACGCGCTCGTGAAGAAGAGCGTGTGGATCGTCGGCGGCGACGGGTGGGCTTACGACATCGGCTTCGGCGGCTTAGACCACGTCGTCGCGTCGGGCGCGAACGTCAACATCCTCGTCCTCGACACGGAGGTCTACTCGAACACGGGCGGGCAGTCGTCGAAGTCAACGCCTTTGGGCGCGGTCGCCAAGTTCGCCGCGGGCGGCAAGACGACCGTTAAGAAAGACCTCGGGCTGATGGCGGCGAAGTACGGCAACGTCTACGTCGCGCAGGTCGCGATGGGCGCGAGCGATTCGCAGACGATGAAGGCGTTCCTCGAAGCCGAGGCGCACGACGGCCCCTCGCTCATCATCGCCTACAGCCAGTGCATCGCGCACGGCATAGACATCTCCAAGGGCATGCACCAGCAGAAACTCGCCGTGGACAGCGGCCACTGGCCGCTCTACCGCCACAACCCCGCGCGCGCCGCCGAAGGCAAGAACCCGTTCCAGTTGGATTCGGGCGAGCCGAAGATTCCCTTGCAGGACTACATCTACACCGAGACGCGCTACCGCATGCTCGCGCAGAGCGACCCCGAAGTCGCCCGCTTTCTCTTCGGACGCGCGCAGGAGGCGGTGCGCGAGCGCTGGCGCCAGTACAAGGAGCTGGCGAAAGCAGTAGACAGTAGCCAGTAGCCAGTAGACAGTAGGGCTCCGCCCTGCTGACGTTGACATTGGCACTCGAACTGCTCGACGACGAATGCTTTTCTACTGACTACTGTCTACTGACTACTGTCTACTTAAAGATTATGGATTTGAGCACCAGCTACATGGGGTTGAAGCTGAAGAACCCGCTCGTCCCCTCCGCATCGCCTCTGTCGCAGACGCTCGACGGCATACGCCGCTTGGAGGACGCGGGCGCCGGCGCCGTCGTGATGTACTCGCTCTTCGAGGAGCAGATAGACCTTGAGAGCCTCTCGCTCCACGCCGCGCTCGACCACGGCACCTTCTCGACGGCAGAGGCTTTCAACTACTTCCCCGAAATGGCCGGCTACAACGGCGTCGGCCCCGAGGGCTATCTTGAGTTAGTCCACAGCGCGAAGCAGTCCGTAGACATCCCCGTCGTCGGCAGCCTCAACGGCATCTCGCCCGGCGGCTGGGTCGAGTACGCGCGGCTCATACAGGACGCGGGCGCCGACGCGCTTGAGCTTAACGTCTACTTCATCCCCGCCTCGCCCTTCATCTCGGGCAAGTCGGTCGAGGAGCGCTACGTCGAGATACTGAGCGACGTGAAGCGCTCGGTCTCGATTCCCGTCGCGATGAAGCTCAGCCCTTACTTCTCAAGCCTCGGCAACATGGCTCGGCGTCTGACCGACGAGGGCGCAGACGCCTTAGTCCTCTTCAACCGCTTCTACCAGCCGGACATTGATCTGGAAAACCTCGAAGTCACGCCGCGCCTCGTGCTCAGCCAGCCGCACGAGTTGAGACTGCCGCTCTGCTGGGTGGCGATTCTCTACGGCGAGCTGCTGACAGACTTCGCCATCACGAGCGGCGTGCACAACTATCAGGATGTGCTCAAGTCCTTAATGGCGGGCGCGAAGGTGGCGATGATGGCGTCGGAGCTTTTGCAGCACGGGATGGGGCGCATCGCGGAGGTTTTGCGCTCGGTCGAGCTGTGGATGGAGGAGCACGAGTACGTCTCGGTCAACCAGATGATCGGGAGCATGAGCCGCACCAACGTCGCAGACCCGTCCGCCTTCGAGCGCGCCAACTACATGAAGATGCTCGCGTCGTACAGAAGAACAGAGGTTAGAGGTTAGAGGTTAGAGGTTAGTAAAACTTTGTCTTCTACTAACCTCCAACCTCCAACCTCTCCCCCGCCGAATGGAGGTTTACGCCATGTCGAACGACACACGCGACCCGTTGGAAGTCCTGAAGGCCGAGCTGTCCTTCATCGAGAAGGGCGGCTACGGCCGCTCTGTGCGCACGCCTTGGAAGCCGACCTCGGTCTTTCAGGACTCGCTCTCGTGCCTCAACTACGGCTACCCGTACCGCGCGCACCCCTGCTCGGAGTGCGTGCTCGACGACTTCGTGCCCGAAGGCGGCCACGCCGCGCCCGTCCCCTGCCACCACATCGCCGTCGGCGACGCGGGCGAAACAATCGCCGAGCTTGAGCCGGAAGATAACCAGCAGCTCCTCGAAGAGAAGGTCAAGGCGTGGCTGCGCGCGCGCATCAAGGAGATCGAGGACGAGCGCGCCGCCGCGCAGAGAATCTACTGAGGGAAGTAGACAGTAGTCAGTAGTCAGTAGCGCTCCGCTCTGCGGGCGTTCACCGACCGCGACTCGAAACTCGCTCGCGTCGGAAGCACGCGGCCCGCCACTTCCTGCTATAATCCGCCCGCCCACGCGCGGGGCGCCCAAGTCCCGCGCACGCCCGTCATTCGGAAAAGCCGAAGCCTTCGGCTTTGCACGCTCCCTCGCAGGGTTCGGCCGGGCAAACAGGAACCTGAGATGGGGTCGAGTCCGGAGACGTACTGCGACGTGTTCGAGCGGTTCGGGCGCGACGGCGTCCGCTACGTCGTCGTGAGCGGCGTCGCCGTCGTCCTGCGCGGCCACGTCCGCCCCGTTGAAGACCTCGACGTGGTGGTTGACCCCGCGCCCGACGAGTCGCAACGAGCGCTGCGCGCGCTGGCCCTTCTCGGCTTCGTGCCCAGCGTCCCGCTTCCCCTGAGCATGCTGACCGTGCTGCGCATGTTCGACCAAGAGCAGCGCGAGGTTGACCTCTTCGTGCGCTACTGCGTCCCCTTCGCAGACCTCTGGGCCGACTCCGAACTCTTCGGCGTCGGCGGCTGCGCGGCCCGCGTCATTTCACTCGAACACCTTCTGCGTGCGAAGCGCACCAACGCGCGCCCGCACGACCTGTTAGACATCGCAGCCTTGCTCGCGCCCGAAGCGCGCGGGAGTTAACCCCGTTTGAGAATTGTTAAGACCAGAGGCTTGCCGGGCGGCGTTCACGCGGAGAGGGTCTACACCTTTCTGCTGGACGAGCGGAGCAGCCCCGTCGTCCTACACGTTCCCGGCGAGGCGCGCGGGCCGGACGTTTGCATTCCGGAGTTCGCCGAACAGGAGGAGTGGCTCGGCGGCCTGACAGACCTTCTGACCCACACTTGGGACTGCCAGTGGACTTTCGCCGACGACGCCGCGGTCGCGGCCTTCCTCCTCTTACTCAAACCTCTTGAAGTCGCGCGGGAAGAGGGCGTATAAACGCAGCCGCCCGGGCCTCGGCGCCGGCCTGCGCGCGCGCACACGGCCCTGAAAACTCTTGCCCCTAAGGAGGCGTCGGTATGCCGTCTTTGAGACTCAGCACGGTTTCGCTCATGTTGTCGGTTATCCTCTGGGGGACGCTGCTCGGAGGCGTAGCCTACTCGCACCTCGTCTACTTCCCCGCGTACCTCTCGGCGCTGCCAGACTCGGCGGTCGTCGTCAACGGGCCTTACGGCCTGAACGAGGGCGTCTTCTGGGTGCTCATACACCCGCTGCTCATCCTCTCGCTCATCACCACGCTCGTCCTTAACTGGCGTCTGAAGCCGCGTCGCAAGCTCATCGCGATAACCTGCGCGGTCTACTTCGTGGTGCTCGTCGTCTCGTCGCTCTACTTCATCCCCGAGTTGGGAGCGTTCAAGCACAGCCCCGAGTCGGGACTCTCGGCGGCCGAGTGGCTCGTGCGCACGCAGCGCTGGCAACACCTGAGCTGGGCGCGCGGCGCCGTCTGCTACCTGAACGTCGTGCCCTTGCTGCTCGCGCTGACGATACCGGCGGAGGCGCGCATCGAATACAAAGCGGAGGACAAAGCTCCGGCCGTCGTCTAACACGATGATGAAGTGAACGCCCTACGGCATTAACTTCATCATTCACCCGCCCGCCTTCACGCTCTCGAACGTGCGGCGCAGGAGGTCAGCCGAGGCGCGCAGGCCGGCCGTCTCCTCCTCGTCGAGCGGGATTTCGATGACGCGCTCGACGCCCGAGCGGCCGACGACGCAGGGGAGGCTCAGATAAACGTCCGAGATGCCGTACTGCCCCGTCAGGCGCGTCGAGACGGGCAGCACCGTGCGCTCGTCGCGCATCACGGCCTCGCAGATGCGCGCGACGCACGAGGCGATGGCGTAAGAGGTGTAGCCCTTGCGCTCGATGATGTCGGGCGCGGCGCGGCGGACGCGGCGGAGCAGTTCGTTGAAGTCCGGGCACTCGACGCCTGCGCCCGCGCAGAACTCTCGCAGCCCGACGCCAGCCACGCGCGCCGAAGACCACGCGGCTATCTCCGAGTCGCCGTGCTCGCCGACGACGTGCGCGTGAATCGAGCGCGGCTCGACGCCGAGGCTCCGGCCGAGCATCGCGCGCAGACGCGCCGAGTCCAGAACCGTCCCCGAGCCCAAGACTCTCCCTACGGCCAGCCCCGAAAACTCCTGCGCGAACTGCGCGAGCACGTCCACGGGGTTCGTCGTCATCAGGAGGACGCCGCCGAAGCCGTGACTTAAAAGCTTCTCCATCACGTCGCGTATGACGACGACGTTGCGGCCCAGAAGGTCGAGGCGCGACTCGCCGGGGCGACCGCCGACGCCGGCCGCGACGACCACGACCTCTGCGCGCGCCGCGTCCGGCCAGTCGCCGGCCCAGACCTCTACGGGGCGCGCGAGCGCGGCGGCCTGCTGCAAGTCCATCGCCTCGCCCTCGGCGCGGCGCGCGTCCAGATCCAAAAGCACGACCTCGCGCGCGAGCCCCGTCGTCAACAGCGCGTAAGCGCTCGTCGTCCCAACGTGCCCGCACCCGACCACGCACACGCGCCCCCGCTTCACCTCACCCGCTTCAGCCATTCAAGTGTCCCCTCGTAATGAGTTCTTATAAGAATAGAGTTGTCTGCCTGTGAGGAAAAGAGAATCGCGCTCGGCCGCGTTCAGGGCCGGCGGACGACGATGTGGTTCGAGACGCGGGCCATGCCCGCGATGTAGCGCGCGAGCTGCTGCGCGCGCCAGCACTCGTCTGTGCTCTCGGCGCGGCCCGTGAGCGTGACGACTTGGCCCTCGACCTTCACGTCGAGGTCGGCGATGCGGAGCCGCTCGTCGCGCCGCAGTTCGTTCAGCACGTCGCGTTGGAGTTCAACGTCCGATCTCATACCCGAGCCCCCTTCCCTGCGCCCCTTTCGAGGATAAGGTTCGCGGGGCGCACCGGCCGCCCCGCCGAAGCCTCCGGGCAACCGCCGTGCCGTCCGCTGCCGACGCCTTTTACGCGCACGCCACGCGCCCGCGCCAATCCCGCCTGTGGGGATTTGCGCAGGCGCGTGGGTAACATTCCGCAGTCGGCTCACTGCCGGAGGCTGGCGAGCTCTTCGATGCGCGAGCGGACGGTGCGCGTGAGCAGGCGCGTCTCGGCGGGCGTGTAGTTGGCGGCGCGGAAGATCGTTTGGAGTTGGCCGTCGGTAAGGCGCGAGAGGCGTTCGCCGAGCCAGCGCGCGTGCGCGGCCGGCACCTTCTCGACTAGCCCCTTGTTGACGCCCGAGAAGTGGAAGTTGACGTAGCCGTCCTCGACCTTGTCTATGAACTTCGAGTCGGCGTAGTCCTCCGGGTTGTTGCGGCTGCGCGTCAGCCGCCAGAGCGGCCCGCCGCCGCCCGTCTTGCCGAAGGTCGCGCCGAGGTCGCTGATGGCGTAGAGCAGGTCGCCCGAGCCCGTCTGGTGCAGGATGACGTTGTTCTCGTCCTTCAAGTCCCAGTTGTTGATGAGCACCATCAGGACTTTCAACCCGTCCAGCTCGCGCGTCCCCGTGAAGGGGTTCTTCTCCCAGCTCCAAGGGTCGAAGCGCTTGACGTTCTTCGGCCGCGCCTCGAAGCGGACGTTCTCGAAGGTGCCCTTGCCCGGGATGGTCACGCGCGGGACGAGGTAGGTAATCTCCGTCTCGTAGCCGGCGGCCCAGACGAGGCGCGTGGCGGCCGTCTCGCTCTGCGCCTCCTTGCCGAGCTTCGCGACCCACTCGCGCCCGCGCGAGTCGAGCACGCGATACTTCTTCGACCAGCCGCCCTTCTCTTCTTTCACGAGTCTCAGGCGGCGCGTGGCCGGGCGCATCGCGTCGCCGCCCGGCCCGTCCGCGAGGTCGAGCGAGGCGATGTCGCGGTCGCGCCACAGCACGGGAGTGCCGCGCGGCAGCGCCTTCTTCTTCTTCTTCTTCTGGACGGCGGCCGCGGGCAGTGCGGCCGACAGGACGAGCGACAGCAGGACGACGAGCAGGCAGGTCTTTCGTCTCAGTTGCATCTCTCAACGGCGTGCAGGGCCGCCGCACGCTCGGACGCGGGGCGCGCGCCGCCGCGGCACTCAAAGGCCCTGCGCCTAACCCTCCTTCAAGTTTAATTGCGGGGAAAGTCCAAAGGGATAGTACCAAGACCCGCGCGCGTTTGGCTATGGGCTCGGGCTCACTGCTTCAGGCCGGGCTTGACGGCGCGCTCGCGGCGGGCGGCCTGCTCGTCGGGCGGCATGAGCGACCAGAGCCAGCGCACGGCCTGTTTGAGCTTCTGCCGGTCGCCCGCGCGCATGGCCTCGGAGCCTTCGTTGATGTGGCGCGCGGCCTCCTCCATGTTGAGGAAGCGCCGGCCCGGACGCGAGAGCGCGCGGAACCAATCGTCCCAGAACCAGTCCTGCGCGACGAGCACCTCGCCGCGGAGCGCGCGCAAGGAAGCCGCCGCCCTCTTGACGCCGCGCACGTCGCCGCGCGCGTTCGCGTCCGTCAACTCGCGCCTGAGCGCCGCGAGTCTTTCGCGCTGCGCGTCGGTGCCGTGCGCGTTCACGTCCGACGCCACGTCTTCGGCGAGCCGCGAGGCGTCTTCGAGCTCCGAGCCCGACGGCAGAAGCCCCGCGCGCCTTTCGAGCGCGGCGACGCGCGCGCGAACTTCGCGCAGGCGCTCGACGAAGCCGCGCGCGCGGTCGTGGTCTTCGGCGCCGCCGGTTGGCTGGTAGGCGCCGATTTCGAGGTCGAAGTCTTCCAGCTCACGACGCAGACGCGCCGCCTCCTCGCGCCGCGGGTCTGCCGCGGGCGCCGTCGCTTCGTCCCCGAAGGCGTCGGACGCGGAGGCGTCGGGCGCTACACGGTCGTCGTAGACGACTTCCGGAAAGTCGAAGTCGTCCGCGCCGCCCTGCGCGGCCTGTAGCATCAAGTGCTCTTCGAGACGTTCGAGCCGCGCGAGGCAGTTCTCGACTTCGAGGTGCGCGCCGCTGAGCAGTTCGAGGTAGTCGGGCTCCTCTTCCGAAGGGATGTAGACGCGGTCGCTGAAGTGCTCGTTGAGGTGCGGGATGAAGACCTCGACCGTGATGAGGCGCGAGGCGTCAACCTTGATGTGCAGTTGAAGCTCTGCGCCCTCGGGCACGGGGCGCCGCACGGCCTGACTTCGGACGTGGAAGTTGCCGACCCAGTTGTTCGCCTGCGGGTCTGTGAGCGCCTCGCCCTCCCAGAGCTTGATGACGATTGACGTTTCGGGCTCGCTCGGCCGCAGCGTGTGCGCGGCGCGGTAGGTGACTGTGCGCTCGGCGGGCAGCAGCGTACGGCGCGGGAAGACGGGGCTCAACTCAAGACGCCCGTCCGCGTGCGCGACCTCGACCGAGATGGTGTGCGGCAGCGGCGGCGCGTCGAGCGCGAGGCCGTGGCGAATCTGAAACTCGCCGGGCTCTACGCCCAGCTCGCGCCCCTTCGCGTCGCGCGCGCTCAAGGTGAAGCGGTTGAGCCGTCCCTCCTGCAAGGCGAGCCGCATCTCGAAGAAGCCTTCCTTCGCCGGCTGCCAGCCGCTCGTCCAGAAGCCACCCTCCGCGTCAACCTTCACTTCGAGCGCGCCCACGTTGTCCGCGCCCGAGAGTACGCCCGCGAGGCGCGCGTGCGGCTCGGCGCTCAGAGGGTCGAAGGCGAGCCGCGCCGTAAGTCGTCCCGCCGGCCGCTCATCGTTGATGGAGGTCGCGCCCGCGGGCTTTGTAGAACTGCGCTCGACGGTCGAGGCGTAGACGGCCGCGCCGCGCGCGACGACCGTCATCGGGTCGAGCGTCGAGTCCACGCGCGCGCCGAGGTGCGACGAGAGTGCTTCGCGCACGCACGGCATCTGCGTCGGCCCGCCGACGAGCAACACGCGGTCTAAGTCGGAACTGTTGACACGCGCGCCCGCGAGCGCTTCGTCGGCGAGACGCAGGCAGCGCGCGAGCAGCGGCGCGACTTCACTTTCGAGCCGCGCGCGCGTGAGCGGGAGTTCGGCTTCGATAGTCCGGCCTTCAACGTCTTCGCCGAGGTCGAGCAGGCTGACGATAGTCTCGTCGGCCGTCGTGAGTTCAATCTTCGCGTACTCGGCGATGAGCGTCAGGCGGCGCAGCAGACGATTAAGGGCCGCCGCGTCGTCTTCCACCTTCGGCAGCGCGAACTGTTCGCGGAGGCGGGGGAGCAGGATGTTCTCCACGACGGCGCGGTCAATGTCTTTGCCGCCGAGGTGGTTGTCGCCGCGGTGTTCGAGGACGTTGAGGCGGCCGTCGCGCGTCGAGACGACGGCCGCGTCGAGCGTGCCGCCGCCGAGGTCGAAGACGAGCCAGCGCTGGTCGCGCACTCCGGGCGCGGCCCCGTAAGCGACGGCCGCCGCGATGGGCTCTTGCAACAGCGGATACTCTTCCAGACCCGCGAGCCGCGCCGCGCGCGCCGTCGCCTCGCACTGCAAGGCCGTGAACGCCGCGGGCACGGTGACGACGGCCGCGCGCACCTCCTCGCCCGTGCGGCGTCGCGCGTCGGCGAGCAGAGACTTCAAGACCTCGGCGGAAATCTCCTCGGGCGTCATCACGCGCCCCGACGCGGGAAACGTCTTCGAGTAGCGCTGCCCCATCAGTCGCTTCACTTCGAGCGCCACGTTCTCGGGGTCTTCCGCCAGAGCGTTGTAGGCGCGGCGGCCGACCATCAGGCTCCCAGACTTCAGCACGCGCACGACCGAGGGCGTCACGTTCATCTGGTCGTTGTTCTGAATCACGCGCACCTCGCCGCCCGCGGCCTGCGCGACGCACGAGTTGGTCGTGCCCAGATCAATCCCGAAGTTGATATACTCAGGCATGCGGAATATCCTGCAACCTTTCACACGCGGAAGTCACTAACGCTCGACGGCCGACGTTCATACAATCATAACGACGCCGGGCCCGGCGCGAAATAATTTCGGACTTCAGCGAGCCTCGCCTATGAGATGGAAAAGCGTCTTACTGTCTCTCTCGTTCCTGCTCTCATTCAGTCAGCTCGTCGCCGGGCGCGACCACAAGGGCGCCTTTCTACTGTCGGGCGCGGCCGGCGGCTCGCGCGAGAGCTTCGGCGCGGGCGTGCTCGAACGCTTCGTCGCGCTGGCCGGTGGGCCGGACGCGGAGTTCGTCTACATCCCGACCGCCTCCTCCGGCATTAAACTCGACAACGGTTTCATCTACGAGCCGCCCGACTCCGACACGCCCGCCGCGAACACGAAAGAGTTCGAGCGGGAACTGGCGAAGATGTTCGGCGTCCGCCACGTCACCGTCCTGCACACGCGCAGCCGCGCCACTGCGAACTCGGAGAGCTTCGTCGCGCCGCTTAAGAAGGCAGGCGGCGTCTGGCTGAGCGGCGGCAACTCGGGCCGCTTGGCCTCGACTTATCTCGGCACGCTAACGCTGAAAGCCATCAGGGCCGTCTACGAGCGCGGGGGCGTCGTGGGCGGCAACTCGGCCGGCGCCATCATACAGGGCTCCTTCATCGTGCGCGGCCGCCCCGACAAGCCCGTGCTGATGGCGAAGGGGCACGAGCGCGGCTTCGGCTTTCTGAAAAGGGTCGTCGTCAACCCGCACCTGACTGCGGCGAAGCGCGAGGACGAGTTGGTGAACGTCTTGGACGCGCACCCGGAACTGCTCGGCATCGGCCTCGACGAGAAGGGCGCGATACTCGTCCGCGGCGGACAGTTCGAAGTGCTCGGCGAGAGCCGCGTCGCCATCTACGACAACCGCCGCCACGAGAGACTCTGGTACTACTGGCTCGCGCCGGGCACCGTCTTCGACCTCCGCACGCGCGCCGTGGCGGCGCCCCTCAAACGTTCCTCCTGACGACGACCTGCCCGTGGCGTACTACGCGGCCGCGGAAGAGGACGACGGGCGCGATTGTTTCGGCGACGACCTGCGAGCCGTGCGGCAGCCGCGCGTCCTCGAAGGCGTCGAGCACTTCGACGGCGAGCCCCGGCTCGTACGCGCGCCCCTCAACATCCAAGACTTCGAGGCCGTGTTCGGAGAGGAATTTCGCAAGGCGGCGCGCGGCATGGCGCGCGTGCGGGCCCGAGTCCTGCGCGTTATTCGCCCAGCGGTCGAGCCGCCACCACTCGACGGCCAACTCGGCCAGCGCGTCGAGCGACACAGGAACAGCCTGCGGGAGTTCTTCAGTCATTCGCCCTTAAAAGGATGAGGCCGGCCGCCGTGGCACGGAAGCCGCACCCGTCGTAGAAACTTTGCAGGTGCGGCTCGAAGTCCACGTGCACCCATTTGACGCCGCGGGCCTCGGCCTCCGCCACCGCCCGCCGGACGAGTTCTCGGCCGATGCCGCGCCTGCGGAACTCCGGACGCACGAGCGTGTCGAGAATGAACGCGTGCTCGCCGCCGTCCCACGCCAGATTAACGAAACCGACCAGCAGCGATTCGTGATACGCACAGACGAAGGCGAGGCTGCGATTCAGCACGGGCCCGAAGTCGCGCCACACGTGTTCGCGCCACGCGGCGGCCGACAGCGCGTTCAGCTCGTCGTTGCTTAACGGGGGGCTGACGCGGTAGGCCACGTCCGCCGCCCCTTGCCCGGGCCGCTCGATGTTTTGCGTCTCACTCATGCCGATCAAAAACACGTAGTCGTTACGCGAAGCGGATTAACATACAGGATTCGCCGACGCACGTGAAGACCCTCTCACTCGCGCGGCGGCGCGTTCGCGTTCGCGCCACGCTTCCCGCGGCCCTCGCGCGGCCTGACGGCCTTGGGCGGCCGCGGGCGGTAGAGGTTCAGGTTCGACGAAGGCCGATAGACGTTCAGGTTTGATGACGGGCGGTAGACGTTCATGTTCGGCGGCGGCGGGACGTTGTAGTTGAAGTTGAGGTTGGGCGTCGGCATCGTCAGACGCGGGAGCGAGTTGATGGGGTAGCGCGGCCCCGTAGAGGCGCCGATGCACGCGCGCACGCCGACGCCGACCGCGACCATCAACAGCCAGAAGAGGCAGCTCATCAGCCCGCCCGAGGTGCTCGCGCCCTGCGGCGCGGCGCCGTCGGATGTTGTCCCGCCCCTCGGGTCGTCCACGAACAGGCCCGGCGGCACGCGCACCTCCGGCAACACACGCGGCAAAGCCCCCGCGTACTGCTCGAACGTCCGCTCCTGAAGCCCTTCGCCCGCGTCGAGCGCGCGCAGCTTCGACTCTATCTCCGGCAGCTTCTCCGAAGCCGGCGGCGCGAGCGAGCGCGCCATACGGCAGACGTAGACGCTCTCCCTGTAACAGCCCGCCGTCTCGAACGACTCCGCCAAGCGCAGGAGGTTTACGGACGCGTGCTCGAAGACGCGACGGACGGCGAAGGAGTCGGCGCCCGCCAGCTCGACGAACAACGCGAGGCTAGGTTGTAGAAGACAGAAACGCCGCCAAGCCTTGTTCGAGTGGTTACGCAAAATCGCGCCGAAGGTGACGTAGCTCGGGACGTACACGGCCTCGTCAATCTTCGCCGTCAGCGAGTCTTCCAGCGGGCCGAAGGTCTCGCGCTCGAACTCCTGCAAGAGAGCGCGCGGCAGGCGCGCGCCGCGCAGCAAGCGGAAGGCGCGCAGGGCCGCGCGCAGGTCTTCGCGCTGCGCCGCGTCGCGCGCGCGCGCGGCGACGAACTGCGAAACCAGACGCGGCGCCTCCGCGCGAAGCGACGCCGCCTCGCCGAAGGTCACGGCCGGCTCGTACTCGCCCTTCAAGTCCGCGGCGACGAGCAGCGACCAGAACTCCTCGCCCTCCCACAGACGCGCCCACAGCCCCAACGCTCGCGCCCATGCATTCTCCTCATTCAACAGCGGGTCAAGGTACGCGAGCCCCGCCAGCGCGAGCAGCGCCGCGTCGTGCAGCGTCGCGGCGGAGCCTTCGGCGCCGCGGCCGTTGCCGGACGCGACTTGCGCCCCCGCCGCGTCGTGGAGCACAGAGTCCACGGTGCGCATGAGTTCCGCGACCGTCGAGACGGGGCGATTCGTGACGCGCCCGTGGAACCAGAAGAGGCGTTCGCGCGCGCGCTCGGCGGGAGCGGAGAGGCGCCCGACGGCGTCGCGCACTTCCGACTCGCCTCGCGCGACTTCGCCCAGCCATTCGAGGTCGCCGTCGAACGTCTTCCGCACGCCGAGCTTGAGCGCCAGACGCACGGCCGCCGCCGCGTCGAACACCTCGCGCTGCGAGGCCGTCGCCTGAAGCCCCAGCACGCGGAACGCGCTCCGCCCGGCCGGCCCGAAACTGCCGCGCACGGGCTTCCACTCCACGCGCTTCTGGAAGAGCTTGATCATTGAAGAGCAGTAGACAGTAGTCAGTAGTCAGTAGTCAGTAGTCAGTAGTCAGTAGCACTCCGCGTCGCGGTCGCTGACGCCGATACCCGAACGAGACCTGATAAGTAAGTTCTTCTACTGACTGCTGGCTACTGGCTACTCAACGGTTTGACTTCGGCTTGCCTTAAAGTGTAGAAGCGTTGGCGGCCGGGGCCGCAAAAGCATACTTCAACCGCAACGCAAAAATGAACCGCCGACGTGCGGACGTGAGGTGAGAACGGGATGCAGACGGAAACGCCGCGCGCCGCGCGCTGGGCCAAGGTTCTAGACCAGACGCGCTGCATCGGCTGCCACGCCTGCACGACCGCGTGCAAGTCAGAGAACGACGTGCCCGTCGGCGTCACGCGCACCTACGTCAAGCACGTGGACGTAGGTGTTTGGCCGCAGGCGCGGCGCGCGCATCAGGTGACGCGCTGCAACCAGTGCGCCAACGCGCCGTGCGTCACGGCCTGCCCGACCTCCGCGATGTTCAAGCGCGCGGACGGCATCGTGGATTTCGACAAGTCCGTCTGCATCGGCTGCAAGGCGTGCATGGCCGCATGCCCCTACGACGCCATCTTCATCAACCCGGAAGACCACTCGGCCGAGAAGTGCAACTTCTGCGCGCACCGGATTGACGTGGGGCTCGAACCGGCCTGCGTCGTGGTCTGCCCCGTCGAGGCCATCCTCGTCGGCGACATGAACGACCCCGAATCGCGCGTCGCCTCTTACGTCGGCCGCGAGGCTTTGCAGGTGCGTCGGCCCGAGAAGGAGACCGCGCCCAAAGTCTTCTACAAGGGCGCGCATCAGGCGACGCTCGACCCACTCGCCGCGCGACGCCCCGAGGGCGATCTCTTCATGTGGAGCGAGCAGAAGACGGGCGCCGAGACGGTCAACTCCGGCAGCCCCTCTTACGCGAACTCTTCGGCCGCGGCGCTGCTCGCCTACGACGTGCCGCACTCGCTCCCTTGGGACTGGCGCGTCAGCCTCTACACTTGGACGAAGGGCATCGCCGCGGGCGCGTACCTCGTCGCCGCGCTGCTGCTGTTTCTGACGCAGGCGGCGGCCGGGCCTTCTGAGTTTCGATTGGGCGAGGGTGCGAGGCTCGCCGGCGCGCTCAGCCCCGTCTGGACGTGGGTCGCGCCCGTCGTCTCCGGCGCGTTTCTGGCGATAACGGGTGCGCTGCTCATCTGGGACTTGGAGCACCCGGCGCGCTTCCTTTTGATCTTCACGCGCCCGCAGTGGCGGAGCTGGCTGGTCAAGGGCGCCTTCATCATCGCCGGCTTCTCGCTCGTCCTCGCGCTGCACTTCGTAGCGAGTTGGACGGGGAGCACGCGCGCGCAGTTGTGGCTCGTCGTGCCGGGCGTCCCGCTCGGAGTGCTGACGGCAGTCTACACCGCATACCTCTTCGCGCAGGCGAAGGCGCGCGACCTCTGGCAGAACCCTCTGCTGCCGCCGCACCTGCTTGTTCAAGCTTTGCTGCTCGGCTCGGCGGTGCTGCTGCCCTTCGCCGCGTGGCTTGAGCCGACGGTGACGGGGCCGCTCGCGTGGATGCTCGGCGCGACGAGTCTGATTCACCTGCTGATGGTCTGGGGCGAGGTGAGCCTGACGCACCCGACGGCGCACGCCGCGCTCGCCGTCCGCGAAATGACAAAGGGGCGATACGCGGCGTTCTTCTGGGCGGGCGTCGCACTCACGCTCGCGGCCGTCGCCGCGCCTTGGCTCGGCGTCGCGGCCGTGCCGCTCGCGCTCGTCGGCCTCGCGCTGCACGAGCACGCGTACGTGCAGGCCGGACAGTCCGTGCCCCTCGCGTGAAGAGGCGGAAGCCCGACGCGAGTTCCCCTGAAGGAGAGACGTATGGCAACGAAGAAGACATCGGCGAAGTCTCCCGTCAAGCGCTTCCGCGCTCTCGTCGAGCGCAAAGAGGGCGGCGAGGTCTGCTCCATCCAGATCCCCTTCGACGTGGAGAAGACCTTCGGCGGGCGCGGACGCGTCCCCGTGTGCGGCACCATCAACGGCGCGCCCTTCCGCAGCTCCGTCTTCCGCATGGGCGGCGACTGCCACTTCATGGTCGTCAACCGACAGATGCGCGAGGCCGCCGGAGTCTCAGGCGGCGAGACCGTCCCCATCACGATGGAGCGCGACGACGCGCCCCGCGTCATAGAGCCGCCCCCCGACTTCGCCCACGCCCTCAAGGCGAACGAGGAGGCCCGCGCCAACTGGGACAGACTCAGCTACACGCACCAGCGCGAACACGTCCAGAGCATCGAAGACGCCAAAAAACCCGAGACGCGCCAGCGCCGAATCGAGAACTCAATCCGCCTCCTCGCCGCCGGCCGCAAGGAGCCGCGCGGCTAGAGCCGGTAAGGGATAAGTTTTATGAACCTCAAAGAACTGAACGAGCGCGTGAGCGCGGCGCGCAAAGAGACCGAGGCGCGGGGCGAGACTTTTTACCCGGGGCCGAGCCGCGTGCATCTGGCGGCGTTCCCGCCGAAGGAGCGTTGGGACGATTGGGTCGAGTTGGAGTCGAAGGCTTGGCCGCGGAGAGAAGAGCGGCGTTACATGCTGGTGCCGACGACCTGCTTCAACTGCGAGTCGGCGTGCGGGCTTTTGGCGTACGTGGATAAAGAGACGCTGGGCGTGAGGAAGTTCGAGGGGAACCCGGAGCATCCCGGCTCGCGCGGGCGCAACTGCGCGAAGGGGCCTGCGACCCTGAATCAGGTGACAGACCCCGACCGGATTCTCCACCCGCTGAAGCGCGCCGGGAAGAGGGGCGAGGGCAAGTGGGTGCAGGTCAGTTGGGACGAGGCGCTGGAAGACCTCGCCGGCCGCATCAGAAAAGCCATTCAGGAGGACAGACACAACGAGGTGATGTACCACGTCGGGCGGCCGGGCGAGGACGGGTTCACCGAGCGCATACTCGCCGCTTGGGGCGTGGACGGTCACAACTCGCACACGAACATCTGTTCGAGTGGGGCGCGCGCGGGCTATCAGTTCTGGATGGGGCTCGACCGCCCGAGTCCAGACCACGCGAACGCCGACGTGATTCTGCTCATCAGTTCGCACTTGGAGTCGGGCCACTACTTCAACCCGCACGCGCAGCGCGTGATGGAGGCGAAGCAGCGCGGCGCGAAGCTCATCGTCCTCGACACGCGACTCTCGCACACGGCGACGCACGCAGACGTGTGGGTCTCGCCGTACCCGGGCTCGGAGGCGGCGATCATGCTGACGGTGGCGAACTACCTTATTCAGAACGAGCTCTACAACCGCGAGTTCGTACGCCGCTGGTGGAACTGGGAAGAGTACATGGCAATCGAGCACCCGGAGCTTGAGACGAGCTTCGAGGTGTTCGAGGAGGTTCTCAAAAATCTCTACGCCGAGTTCACCTTCGAGCACGCGGCGCGGGAGTCGGGCGTGGACGCGCGGCAGATAGAGGAGGTCGCGCGGATGGTGTCGAGAGCGGGCACGCGTCTTTCGACTCACAACTGGCGCTCGGCCGCTTCGGGCAACAGCGGCGGGTGGCAGGTGGCGCGCACGCTCTTCATGCTGAACGCGCTCGTCGGCGCGGTGGCGACAGAGGGCGGCGTCTTCCCGAACGCTTGGAACAAGTTCGTCCCCAAGCCCGTCTACACGCCCCCGCACCCGCCGCGCTGGAACGAGCTGACGTGGCCGCGCGAGTACCCGCTCGCGATGAACGAGCTTTCGTTCTTGCTGCCGCACTTCCTGAAGGACGGCCGCGGCAAGGTTGATACGTACTTCACGCGCGTCTACAACCCCGTGTGGACGAACCCCGACGGCTTCTCTTGGATTGAAGTCTTGCAGGACGAATCGCTCATCGGCCGTGTCGTCGCGCTGACGCCGACGTGGAACGAGACGGCCTACTTCGCCGACTACGTCCTGCCGATGGGCCACGGCTCTGAGCGCCACGACATACATTCTTACGAGACGCACGACGCGCAGTGGCTCGGCTTCCGCCAGCCTGTGCTTCGCGCCGCGCGCGAGCGCATGGGCGAAGAGATAACCGACACGCGCGAGGTGAACCCCGGCGAGGTCTGGGAGGAGAACGAGTTCTGGCTCGAACTGACTTGGCGCATAGACCCCGACGGGAGTTTAGGCATACGCAGGTTCGCCGAGTCGCCCGGGCGGCCGGGCGAGCGCTTGAGCGTTGACGAGTATTACGCGTACATCTTCGAGAACTCTGTGCCGGGCTTGCCCGAGCGCGCGGAGGCGGAAGGGCTGACGCCGCTTCAGTTCATGCGCCGCTACGGCGCGTTCGAGATCAGCAGGAAGACGGGCGCGCTCTACGAGCAGGAAGTTCCCGAAGAAGAACTGGAAGACGCGCGCGCAGACCGCTTCGGCCGCGTCTACACGCGCGCGCCCAAGCCGCCTTCGACCAACATCGTGCCCATCCCCGTGCCCGACGCCGACGCGGAGGGGCGCCGCTTCGTCGGCGTGCGGGTTGACGAGCGCGTCCTGCGCGGCTTCCCGACTCCGAGCGGCCGGCTTGAGTTCTACTCGAAGACCTTGGCCGACTGGGGCTGGCACGAGTACGCAGTCCCCGCGTACATCAAGAGCCACGTCCACCCCGACAACCTCAACCCCGATCAGACGGTCTTAATCTCGACCTTCCGCCTGCCCGTGCAGATTCACACGCGCTCGGCGAACGCCAAGTGGCTCGACGAGATCGCACACACCAACCCGCTCTGGATTCACCCGACGCACGCCGCCGAGCTTAAGGTGAAGACCGGCGAACTCGTACGCGTCGAGACCGAGACAGGGCACTTCGTCCTGCGCGCGTGGGTCACCGAAGGCATACGGCCCGGCGTCGTCGCGTGCAGCCACCACATGGGGCGATGGAAACTCTCGGGCCACGAAGGCGAGGGCCAGCGCCAACTGATGCAGACGGTCGCGCTCGACCGCCGCGGCGCCGAGTGGGACATACGCCGCGAGCGCGGCACCTCGCCCTACAAGTCTTCAGACCCGGACACCGCGCGCGTCTGGTGGGCCGACGTGGGCGTCCACCAGAACCTCACGTTCCCCGTCCACCCCGACCCAATCTCCGGCATGCACTGCTGGCATCAGGCCGTACGCGTCCGCAAGGCAGAGGCTTCAGACAGCGCGGGCGATATACACGTTGACACGGAGAAGTCGCGCGCCGTCTACCGCGCGTGGCTACAGTTCACGCGCCCCGCCGACACGCACTCGCCCGACGGCACGCGCCGCCCCTACTGGCTGCTGCGCCCGCTGAAGCCCGCGCGCGAGTTCTACCGCCTGCCCGACGAACCCGAGCCGGTCAACGTCGAATAGAGTTGGAACTCTTCCGCGCACTCGCCGTCCTCGCCGAGCCGCCCGGGCGGCCGGGGGCGGAGCGCGTGGCCGAGGCTTTGGGCCTCGGGGCGCCGCCGGAGGCGAGCGCGTACACAGACACCTTCGTCTTCAGCCTGTACCCTTACGCGTCCGTCTATCTGGGCGCCGAAGGGATGCTGGGCGGCGAGGCGCGCGACCGCGTGGCGGGATTCCTCGCGGCGCTCGGGCAGAAGCCTCCGCCGGAGCCCGACCACCTCGCGCTGATGCTCGGGACTTACGCACGGCTCGCGGAGGCGGAGGAGAATGAAGCGGATGCACGTCGTCGTCAGTATCTTCGCGCCGCGCGCCGCGCGTTTCTGTGGGAGCACCTCTTGAGCTGGCTGCCCGTCTACCTCGACAAGCTGGCCGAAATCGCGCCTCCGTTCTACCGACGCTGGGGCGAACTGCTGCGCGCCGCACTCGACGCCGAAGCCGAAGCCCTCGGCGCGCAAGAGTCTCTACCGTTACACCTGCGCGAAGCGCCCCGGCTCGCAGACCCGCGCGCGCCGTCGGAAGATAAACCTGCTTCGCCTTCGGAAGAGTTCATGCGAACGCTGCTCGCGCCCGCGCGTTCGGGGATGATCATCGTGCGCGACGACCTCGCGCGCGTCGCACGCACTCTCGGCGTTGGGCTCCGCGCGGGCGAGCGCATGTACGCGCTGCGCTCGCTCGTCGGGCAGGACGCGCCCGGCGTCCTCGGCCGCCTCGCCGAAGAGGCCGAACGCTGGCATGAACTTCACCAGCACCGGCTCGACGCGCACGGCCCCGTCGCCGAGTGGTGGGCCGCCCGCGCGGCCACGACCGCCGCGCTGCTGCGCGAGTTGAGCGCGGACGCGGACGACGCGCTCAACACATTATGAGCGAAGAAGCTTTCAGAAAAGTTTGAGGTTACGCGCGCGCGTGTGCGCCAGAAGTTCGAGGAACTCTTCGCGTGGGATGAGGCGTGCGCCGAGCGCTTCGACGTGCGGGGTGAGGACTTGTACGTCGAGCCACGTAAGGCCGCGCGCGCGCAGGTGTTCTATGAGAAAGAGCAGCGCGAGCTTCGAGGCGTTGGGGCGCAGGCGGAACATGCTCTCGCCCGCGAACGCGCCGCCCGCGTCCACGCCGTAGACGCCGCCGACCAGCTCCCCTTCCTCCCAAGCCTCTACGCTGTGCGCGCGCCCGCGCCGGTGAAACTCGCAGTAGCCGCGAATCATGTCGCGCGTTATCCAAGTGCCCTTCTCGTGCGCGCGGGAGACTGTGGCGCAGGCCCGTATCACGCGCTCGAAGGCGCGGTCTACGGTGAAGGTCAGGCGCGTGCGGCGCCGCTCGCGCGCGAGGCTGCGCGGGACGTGAAGCTCTTCGAAGAAGAGTACGCCGCGCTCCGCGGGGCTGAACCAGAGCAGCGGGTAGCCCTCGACCGGCCACGGGAAGATGCCGAGCGCGTAAGCCTCGGCCAGAAGCTCCGGCTCGGGCCGCCCGCCGACGGCTACTATCCCGTCGGGCGTCGCCTCGCGCGGGTCTGGAAAGTGCAATACCATCGCTCGCGCGATGGTATTGAAGGCAAAAGGCAAAAGGCAAAGGGCAAAAGGCAAAAATGAAGACGGCGTCCGGCGCGCCTTTCGTCTTAAACTTTTGCCCTTTGCCTTTTGCCTTTTGCCTTTTGCCTTTAAAATCTCCGCATGCCGGAGCGCGAGTACGGGTTCGAGGAGGAGGTCGCCACAGAGAGCCGCGAGAAGCTGAAGAAGCCGCCGCTCTTCCGCGTCCTGCTGCACAACGACGACTTCACGACGATGGAGTTCGTCGTCGAAGTCCTCAAGCGCGTCTTCGGCAAGACGGACGCCGACGCCTTCCGCATCATGTGGGCCGTCCACACGCAAGGGCTCGGCGTGGCCGGCGTCTACACCTACGAGATCGCCGAGATGAAGGTCGAGAAGGTCACGCAGATGGCGCGCGCGCAGGAGTTCCCGCTGCTCTGCACCGTCGAGGAAGAACCGCAGGACGACTAACCGCATCCAAGCTGGTTCGGAGTTCAAGTACCGACCGATGATAACGAAAGAGCTACAGGAAACCCTCAACTTCGCCGCGATGGAGGCGATTAAGCGGCGGCACGAGTACGTGACGCTCGAACACCTCCTCTACGCGCTTTTGCACGAGCGTACGGCGACGAAGGTCGTGCGCCACTGCGGCGGCGACGCGGACGCGCTCGTCAAAGAGCTTGAGAGCTTCTTCGACGAGAAGCTTGAGAAGTCGCCCGACTCCGCGGACTCGCTCCCGGAGTACACGGCCGCCTTCCAGCGCGTCGTCGAGTACGCGCTCTTGCAGGCCGAAGGGTCTGGGCAGAAGGAGGTGGATGGCGGGAACGTCCTCGCCGCGCTCTACCAATCGCCCAACTCGCACGCCGTCTACCTGCTCAAGCGGCAGGGCGTGACGCGGCTCGACGTTCTGAACTACCTCGCGCACGGCATCTCGAAGGTCGAGGGCAATGGCGCGGGGGGCGGCTTCGCGCACGAGACCGAAGAAGACCACGAGGCAGAGCAGGCCGCGCGCGACCCCCTGACGGCCTTCGCGACGAACCTCGTCGAGCGCGCCGCCGAGGGGAAGATTGACCCGCTCATCGGCCGCGAGCCCGAGGTCGCGCGCACGATTCAGGTACTCTGCCGACGGCGCAAGAACAACCCCATCTACGTGGGCGATCCCGGCGTCGGCAAGACCGCCATCGCCGAAGGTCTCGCGCTCAAGATTCAAAAAGGCGAAGTGCCCGAGGCGTTGAAGGGCGCGGAAGTTTACTCGCTCGACATGGGCGCGCTGCTCGCGGGCACGAAGTACCGCGGCGAGTTCGAGCAGCGGCTTAAAGCGGTCATCGCCGCGCTGAAGAAGAAGCAGAACGTCATCCTCTTCATAGACGAGATACACACCATCGTCGGCGCGGGCGCGGTCTCGGGCGGCTCGATGGATGCGTCGAACATCATCAAGCCCGTGCTCGCCTCGGGCGAGATGCGCTGCATCGGCTCGACCACTTATCCGGAGTACAAGGCCGCGTTTGAGCGCGACCGCGCGCTCGCGCGCCGGTTCCAGAAGATAGAGGTCGGCGAGCCGAGCTTGGAAGAGACGGTCAAGATTCTCGAAGGGTTGAAGAAGCTCTACGAGGAGGCGCACGGCGTCACCTACTCCGCCGAAGCCGTGCGCGCCGCCGCCGAGCTCGCCGCCAAGCACATACACGACCGCTTCCTGCCCGACAAGGCGATTGACGTGATTGACGAGGTCGGCGCGATGGTCAAGCTGATGCCCGCGGACGTGCGCCCCGCGGAGGTCGGCGTGCATGAGATAGAGACGGTCGTCGCGCGCATGGCGAAGATTCCGCCGCGCACCATCGCGGGCTCGGAGAAAGACCGGCTGCAAAACTTGGAGACGGCGCTCCGCTCGGTCATCTACGGCCAAGACCACGCCGTCGCGCAGATCGTCAACGCCATCAAGCTCTCGCGCTCCGGCCTCGGCCAACCTGAAAAACCCATCGGCTCGTTCCTCTTCTCCGGCCCCACGGGCGTCGGCAAGACGGAACTCGCGAAGCAGCTCGCGCTCGCGCTCGGCGTCGAGTTCATACGCTTCGACATGAGTGAGTACGCAGAGCCGCACACCGTCTCGCGCCTCATCGGCGCGCCGCCCGGCTACGTCGGCTTCGACCAAGGGGGTTTGCTGACCGACGCCGTCAACAAGACGCCGTACGCCATCGTCGTCTTAGACGAAATCGAGAAGGCGCACCCGAACCTCTTCAACATCCTCCTTCAGGTGATGGATCACGGCACGCTCACCGACAACAACGGGAAGAAGGCTGACTTCCACAACGTCATCCTCATCATGACGACGAACGCGGGCGCGCGCGAGATGTCGGACGCAAAGATAGGGTTCCAGAAGGGGCAGGCGTCGGTCTCGCAGGGGCACGGGCGCGGGGCCATCGAGCGCACCTTCAGCCCGGAGTTCCGCAACCGTCTCGACGCGTGGATCGCGTTCGCGCCGCTCACGTTCGAGACCATCGAGCGCGTCGTGGACAAGTTTATCACTGAAGTGCGCGCGCAGTTGGTGGAGAAGAACGTAGAGATAAAACTGACCGAGGTGGCCCGCTGCTGGCTCGCCGAGCACGGCTACGACCGGCAGATGGGCGCGCGCCCGATGGCGCGGCTCATACAGGAGAAGATCAAGGCGCCGCTCGCCGAGGAGATTCTCTTCGGCCGCCTACAGTCCGGCGGCACGGTCGTCGTCACAGTGCCCGACGAGGACTTACGCATCGAGGTCATCGAACGCCGCAAGTCCAACGCGGAGGATAAGCCGCCCGCGGAAAAGACGCCCGCCAAGCCACGCTGGGACTCTTGAGACCTTCACTGCCGGGGCGGCTGGACGCACGCGTGAGCTGCATGGCGATCATGCGCCGGCGCCGCCGCGATTAAGACTCTCTTCATACGGCGCTTCCTTCATCCTCTTCTTCAGTCGCCGCGCTGACCCGCTTCGTACAGGTCGTTCACGAACTTCGGCACCTCCGGCTCACCCTTGGCGGCCAGCCCTTTCGCCTTGCGCCAGCGGTGGAGCCACGAGACGCCGTTCTTGTAGAGCGCGTCGGGCTCGGCGTAGGCCGGGTCTTTCAGCGCCTCTTCGAGCGTGACGAACGCGTAGCCGCGCCGCTTCATCATCGCCGCCAGCTCGTCGAAGCGGTCGGCGTTGATCTCGTTGGCGTGGAGCAGGAGCACCTGACGGACTTCGCGGCCGAAGGTCTCCTGCGACAGGCGCTCGAAGTGCTCGAAGATGCTCTCCATGTAGGGCACGTACGCGTCTGCGACGCGCTTCGCGGTCTCCGCGTCGCCGCGCTTCTTCGCCTTGAAGTAGACGTCGGCGAAGATGTAGTCGCCGTTGTCGAGCGTGACGGGCGCGACCGTGTAGCCGCGCGCGGCGAGGAAGTCCGCTAAGCCCTTCTTATACTCGGGCGTCGTCCCCGTGAACAGGAACGGGTGGCGGAAGTAGCGCAGCTTCATCCCGTGCTCGGCGAGCAGCATGCGCGTCACCGTCTCGCCGCGGATAACGTCGTCTTCGTACTCGGCGAGCGGAGCCCTTTGCAGGTTGATGTGCGAGAAGGTGTGGTTGCCGAGTTCGAGCCCCGCGTCGAGCCAAGCGCGCAGCAGGTCTGTGCGCGCGTCCATCTCGCCGCGCCGGTAGAGCTTGCGCTCGTTGACGAAGCCGACGGCCGGCACGCCGTTACGTTTGACGCTCTCAAGCAGCCGGCTCGTGATGCGACGCATGTCTTCCAACTCGCCGTACGGCGCCGGCAGGTCGTCGAAAGTAACTGCGACCTGCCTGACTGTCGTCTCCGGCGTCGTCTGCCGCGCCGACGCCCGCGCGGCGAACGCCGTGGCAAGTAGTACGGTTGAAAGAAGGGCTGTCAGGATTCTTCTCAGCATCATTCTCTTCATCCCACATCTGAAATTTCAGATCAATCCTTCGCCTTGTCCTTCGCGTTCCACTCCTTCTGGTGCTCGGCCAGATACTTCTGCATCGAGTCCGGCAGGTTGACCTCCTCGGTGTCCCTGTATTCGAGCCCCTTCGTCACGGCCCAGCGCGCGAGCCAAGAGTCGCCGCGCTCGCCCGTGTAGGTGTCGGGCAGGCTGTACGCCTCGTCCTTCGTCGCCTGCTCCAACGTGACGAATGTGTAGCCGCGCCGCTTCATCATCGCCGCCAGCTCGTCGAAGCAGTCGGCGTTCAGCGCCCCGCCCGTCAGCATCAAGACCTGCGGTATCTCGCGCCCCACGACCTCGCGCGAGTAGGCTTCGTAGAACTCGAACATGCGCTCCATGTAAGGCACGTACTCGGCGCGTATCGCGGCCGCTGCAGCCTCGTCGCCGCGGCCGACCGCCTCGGCGTAGGCGCGGCTGAAGAGCCAGTCCATGTTGTCAACCGTGACGGGATGAATCTGATAGCCGCGCCCGCGCAGGAAGCGCTCGACGCGCGCCTTCTCCTCCGCGTCCGAGCCCGTGTTCAGGTACGGGTAGCTGAAGTAGCGCACGCGCCGGCCGCGCTCGCTTGAGAGCTTCGCGATGAGCTGCTCGCCGCGAACCACGTCGGCCTCGAACTCGTCGGCCGAGCTGCGGTAGAGGCTCAGGTGGTGCGCCGTCTCGTTGCCGAGTTCGTGGCCTGCGTCGAGCCAGTCGCGCAGGGCCTGCACGCGCGCCTCGTACGCCGAGCCGTCCGGCCTGTAGAACTGCGCCTCGTTGACGAAGGCGACGGCCTGCACGCCGTTGGCTGCGAGCGACCGCAGCAGCTTGTCCGACTTACGCTTGAGCCGCTCCGCGTCGTAGATGTAGCCGGGGTAGTTGACGAAAGTGACGGCGACCTGACGGCGCGGCGCCGCGACGCCCGCGCGCGTGTCCGTGGCCGGCGCCATCGCGGCTGTGGCTATCGAGCGTTGCGCGGCGAGGCCGCAGCAGAGGAGCGCCGCGACGAGCGCCGCGGCCGCGAACGGTCGCGGCGCTCGCGGGGCGCGACCGTTTTTGTTGACGAGTCTCTGTATGCGCTTCATCAGCGAACCTCCGTCGGCCGCGAGGGCCAGCGCGGGCGACGCTTCGCGGCCGCGCAGTTGTTC
Organism: Pyrinomonadaceae bacterium; assembly: GCA_035248785.1. Classification (GTDB taxonomy): domain Bacteria; phylum Acidobacteriota; class Blastocatellia; order Pyrinomonadales; family Pyrinomonadaceae; genus QHXN01. The sequence goes on from DATFHD010000135.1 coordinate 77,300, forward strand.
GAGCGCGGCGAGTGCGCGCGCGTAGAGCAGAACGTCGCCCGTCGCCTCGACGGCCGCGTCGTCGCAGGCGTGTTCGCGCTCGGCGCGCACGCGACGGCCGAGCCACCACGCCGCCGGGTGATAGAAGAGCAGAGTCTCGACGGCCGTCTGTAGAAGGTTGACGGCGTAGTCGTAGCGGCGCACGTGCGCCAGCTCGTGCGCGAGCACCGCCTCCAACTGCCGCGGCGTCAGCCCCGTGAGCGCCGCCGCCGGGACGAGTATTAACGGCCGCAGGTGCCCGACGACCGTCGGAACTTCCACGAGCGCCGAACGGCACAGGCGCACCGCCCTCGACACGCCCGCGGACTCGGCCACGCGCGCGAGCAGTTCCTCGAACGCTCCGGCGACCGGCTCCGCGCTCCGACGCAAACGCAGCACGAGCAGCCAAGCCCCGACGAACCTCGACGCCAGAGACGCGACGCCAGCCAGCCACAAGAGGACGAGCCACGGCAGCGCGGCCTCCAAACGCTCTTCGGCCCAGCCGCGAAGCGTCGAAGCGGAAGCGTCGCCGGCCGTCGGCTCGGGCGTTGCGGCGCGCGCCGCGTGCGCTTTATCGCCACGCGACGCGCCGCCGCGCTCCCGCGCAGAGTCCGCCCACGCCCCCTCCGGCGCCACGGCCTCGCGCGAGAAGAGCCCCTGCGTCGTGCGCAAGCTCAGCCCGGCCGTCAGGCACGGCAGCAAAAGCATCAACGCCAGCGCGACAACTGCGCCCGCGTAGCGCACGTTCGCCCCCGCGCGCGGCGTGACCGCCGAGAAGCACGCGTAAGCGGCCGCCACCAGCGCGCCCTGCCAAAGCGAATGGACGAGCGCCCACCCGGCCGCGTCCGACAGCGGGCGGAGCGTGTCAAGCAACCCGTTCAACTCTCCCCTCCCCTTTCCAGTTCGTCGAGCAGACGCCTGATCTCGGTCAACTCCTCGGCCGTGGCGCGCTCGGCCGAGAGCGCCTGAAGGACGAGCTTGCGTGCCGAGCCATCGAAAGCCTTCCGCAGGAGGTCGCCGACGAGCCGCCGCTGCGTCTCCTCTTCCGGCGCCGCCGGCTCGTAGCGGTGTGCCCGCTCGCTCTCGTCCCTGACGACAAGCCCTTTGTCGGCCATGATCTGCATGAGCTTGAGGACAGTCGTGTAGCCCGTCCCGCGCGCCTCGCCGAGCGTCTCGAAGACCTCTCGGACGGTGCTTGGGCCACGACGCCAGAGCACTTTAAGGATTTCCAGTTCCGCGTCGGTCGGGCGCGGCAGTTCGTTTTCAGCCATCGCAGAACACCTCTCAGACTCAAGCCGCAGTCACACTACTACGAAGAAGTTCGTACAGTCAACGAAAATCTTCGTACTTCCCAGATAAGGCCGCGGCGCGGGGCGAGATAAATCTAACTGCTGTTAGAAATAAAGAACTTACCCTCGCATGCAACATTTCGGGCGTCCGGAAGCGGTCAGAATGACGTTAATGCTTGTAAAAAGCGTTGCATTCTCAACTGTGCCGGTTTACTCTCAAGCCTTACGGGTCTCCCCCCGCATTCGTCGCCCGCAAGACACACTAGTCCGGGGCCGCCGGGCGGCGGCGCGTCAAGGCGAAATTGGCGCGCTAACTAATGCAGGGCGCTTATGAGCAATTCAACCGCGAGCTTCGTCAGAGTACCCGTTTGCTCGACAGTATCAATGACGTAAGTGTTGCCATCCTCGTAGTTTACAGGCGGCTCTTGCACTGTGCTCGCCTTCACCGGCTGTGGAGCGGGCGGAATTATAACCTCGCCCGCGCGGGCAGCGCCGGCTAACGCCAGAAGCATTGCGGAGACTCTAAGTGTTTTCAGCATTGAAGTTACCTCAAGCGCACACGAATTTTACCAACTGTTCCGACCGCCAAACTCGTAGAGGGGCGCGGCGGTCTTTTCATCCCGCCAAAATTTGGGAGGCGCAAGGAAAGGTTGGCCTCACATGAATTTAGCAGATATGAGACTGAAGGAACCAGACGGCCGCTCGCTCGACACGAATGAGCGCGCGGCGATGCGTTGCCGTGAGGCGTCGAAACTCATCCTGAACGGCCAGTTCGAGGACGCGTGCGAGGCTCTGGGAGACCTCTGGCGCGGCATGGGCGTGCGCCCGAACGTCGAGGGGCTGGGCGAAAGTGCGGCCGCCGAAGTCTTACAGCAGGCGGGCGCGCTCTCAAGCTGGATGGGCGTGGTTCGGCAGGCCGGTGGCGTGCAGGAGTCCGCGAAAGACCTCCTCAGCGAGAGCGCTGCACTCTTCGAGAGGGCAGGCGAGCGTGAGAAGGCCGCCTTCGCACGCAGCGACCTCGCGCTCTGTTACTGGCGCGAAGGGGCTTACGACGAGGCGCGCGTGCTTTTGACCCGCGCCCGCGAGGAGTTGGACGGGGCGGACGCCGAGCGGCGTGCGACCGTCCTGCTGCGTCTGGCCTCGGTCGAGTGTGCGGCGGAAAGGCTGCACGACGCACTAGGCATCCTCAAGGAGACCGACGGGCTGCTGGCCGGCAGCGAGAATCACGGCATTCAGGGCAGCTTCCACAACCTCTACGCCCTGACTCTACGCCGCTTGGGCGCGATAGAGGAACAGGGCGACTATAACGACACGGCCATCATCGAGTACACGGCGGCGGTCTTCCACTATGAGCAGTCGGGGAACGAGCGGCACGCCGCGAGGATTGAGAACAACCTCGCCTTCCTCCTCTACAAACTCGGACGCTACGCGGACGCGCACGAGCACCTGAACCGCGTCCGTTCGATCTTCACGCGCCTGCGCGACGAAAGCGGCAGCGCGATCGCGGACGAGACGCGCGCGCGCGTGCTCGTCGCGGAGAGGCGTTATCAGGAGGCGGCACGTCTCCTCGGGGGCGTCATCCAGACTTTCGAGAAGGGGGGCGAGCAGGCGTCGCTGGCCGACGCCCTGACCGTGGACGGCGTGGCGCGCGCGAGGCTCGGCGACTACGAGGGCTCGGTCGAGGTGTTGCGCCGCGCGGTGCGCGTGGGCGAAGAGGCGGGCGCGCTGCCGAACGCGGCCGGCGCGGCGCTGACGCTCATCGAGGAGCACGGCGCGCGCCGCACGATCTCGGAGGACGAGGTCTACGACCTCTACAGGCGCGCGGACAGGCTGCTCAAGGAGACGCAGAACGCGGAGGAGTTGGCGCGTCTGCGCGCATGCGCGCGCGTCTGTATGCGCAGGCTCGCGGGCACGCAGTTCGGCGAGAGCAACTTCAGCCTCTTCGGCGCGGTTCACGACCTTGAGGCGAAGTTCATCTCGCGCGCGCTTGAGGCGGCCGAGGGCAGCGTGACGCGCGCGGCGCGCCTGCTCGGCGTCCGTCACCAGACGCTGACGGCCATGCTGGCGACGAGGCACAGGCGGCTTCAGAGCGTGAGGACGCCGCCGGTCAAGCGCCGCCGGAGCATCATCAAGAAATCCAAGAAGGCCGCGCGGGCTTCGACGCCCGAAACCGCCTCGCCGGCAGAAGGCTGATTAAGCCGCACGGCCCCTCACCAGCGGTGATACGCGGGGTGGCCGGGGCGTACGGCGACGAAGGTGCCGCGGCAGGTGGCGCAGGTCTTACCCTTCGCCTCGATTGAAGACTCGACGACGGCGCGGTCGTCCGTGGACTCAACGACGCGCGCGGAGAGGCGGAGCGTCGTGTCGGTCGGCGTCGGGCGCAGGAGCTTGACGGCGAAGTCCGCGGTGACGGTGCAGGGCGGGCGCTCAAGGCCGTTGCGGCGCATGAGGTGGTATGCGGCCGTCCAGTTCGAGTGGCAGTCGAGCAGCGCGCCGGCGATGCCGCCGTTGAGCATCCCCGGAAAAGCCTCGTGGTGCGGCTCGGGCCGCCAGTCGCAGACGACCTCCTCGCCCTCGCCCGAAGGGAAACTACGTATCCGCAGCCCCTTCTCGTTCGCCGGCCCGCACCCGAAGCACGCGCTCCCCGGCGCGTAACGTTCCTGAAGACTCTGTTCGCTCATAAAGAAATAGTCAGACATTCCCCGCGGCATCTTGAAGCCACTTCCTGACCACGGAAACTTTATCCCAAGCCAGTTCGGGCGCCCTCGCCGCCAGTCTCTTCTGCGCCAAGTCAATCAGCGCGACTCCCGCTTCGGCCGGGGCGAGCGAGCATACGCGCCCCAGCTCGCGCCCGAGTTCCGGCTCCGTCTGTTCTAACCTACGCCGTGCGTCCATCTCGTCCGCCGCGTGAGGTCTGTTCAGGCCGCCGTGCGCGATGAGCAGGTCGAGGAACGTGTTGACGGAGAACTGTATGTACTGCCGCGCGCTCAAAAGCTCCCCGCGTTCCCACCTCTCGTGTGCGGTCAATAGCTTTACGCAGAGGTTCTCAAGCAGGTCGGGCCGGGCCAACGCCGCGGCGCGCTCCTCTCGCGTTTGGAGCCGGATTGATTCGGCAAGGCCGCCGATGTCCCCGCGGTCTATGAGAACGCGGAACCGCTCGATCTTGCCGCCCGCGGCCTCTTCGGGGTCGAAGACGGCGTACTCCGCCTTGTGCCCGTCAGCGTAAAGAACGGCGCGGCCTGTGGAGCCGTGCCTGACTGTCATTAAGATGTCGCCGGCCCGCGGCAGCCAAGAGAAAGTGTCGAGGTAGCGAGACTGAGCGCCGGGCGACGTGATGACCCAGAAGTCGTAATCAGACCAGCGGTCGCGGTATGAGGCGTCGGCCGTGGAGCCGAGGGCGACGAGGCCGAGGACGTTTGGGTCGGCTTCGAGCGTGGCCGTTAGCTCGTCAAGAAAAGCCTCGTAGTCACTCGCATCCATGCCGTCTACTTACTGCTCCACCGTCGGGTCGTCGGCCGTGGCGGGCTCGCCCTTGCGGTCGGCGGCGCGGACTTTGCCCGACTCGTTGACGAAGAAGGAGCGGCGGCCGGTCTTGCCGTAGGTCTTGGGCGTGGCCGTGGCCTCGAACTTGTCGGAGGTGGCGGTCAGCTCGACGCGGTACTCCATGTGTTGGAGGAAGTCCTTCTCAAGCAGCCCCTCGGCCACAAGCTCTTCGAGCGTGCCGTAGCGCCCCTTCTTCTTCTCGTCCTTGTATTCGGACTCGACGCCCCCGATGCGTTGCAGCGCGTAGAGCGCCATGGACTCGTTAGAGAGCACGGGCGCGTCCTTGACGCCGACCGTGACGGCCGCCGCGTAGGTCTTGATGAGCGAGAAGGGCAGGCGCATCTCGTGGATGACCACGTCGCCCTCATTCGTCGCCTCGTAAGAGGCCGGCGCGGTCTCGGCCGTTTCGAGCTGAGCGAGCAGCGCGATGACGGCCGGGTCTGTGCTGCCGCCGGAACGTTTGCGCGTCGCCTCGACGATGTCTCTGGCGATGGAGTCGGAGACGAAGATGTGCGCGAGCTTCTGTCGGGCCTGCCAGTCGGTCGCGTCGCGGTAGGCGTTCGTGGCGGCGAGCGTGCGGCGCGCGTCGTACGAGTCTATGCAGTGGCGGACGGCCTTCGGCTCGCCGAGGACGAGGAAGTCGCCGATGGTCGTGTAGGCGAACGAGCCGGCCGCGCGCAGCTCGAAGCCGGCGCGCTTCTCGGGCTGACTCCAAGTGGCCTCGCCCGTGACGATGCCGAAGGCCGTGAGGACGCGCGGCAGAATCTCGCGCATCTTGTCCGGGTCGTTGAGCGAGATGATGAGTACGAAGCCGGGCTCGGCGGCGCGCTCTTCTTTCTTCTCCTCTTCGGCGCCGCGGCGCGAGGGGATGCCGAAGTCCGACGCGTCGAGCGGCATGCTGAAGGCGATCTCGTGGCCGAGCGCTGGCAGCAAGTCCTCCCTGAACTTGAAGCCGAAGACCTTCTCGATGGCCTTGATCGTCTCGTCCGGCGAAGGCTGACGCTCGCGCTTCGGCCCATCCTCGTCGCCGCCGTCGAACAGTCCCGCCGTCAGCGCGGGGTTGAGCGCGGCCGCGCCGAGCGTAGAGTTGTAGACCTGCTCCCAGTCGAGCGAGCCCGAGAAGAAGAGTGCGGCGTCCGAGGGCGCGACCTCGGCGGCGCGCGTCGTGACGGGCGGGCCGGAGACGAGGTTCGGCAGGAAGGGGACGAGCGCGATCGTCCCGTCGGGCGTGTTCTCGACGGCGAGCCGGACGGCGAGCGAGCCACGCTCTAGCCCTACTCCGAGCGCGACCGCGCCGGGGATGCGCGGGGCGCCGCCCCAGAGGCTCCGCAGCATGCCGCTCAGGCCGCGCACGGCCAACTCCTCCTCGGACGGAGGCGGTGGCGTCGGCGCTGTCTTCAGGCTCTCCTCGTGCTCCCTCAGATTCGCCTCCGCCTCCGCGGCTCTCGCCTCCATCTCGGCCTGACTCGCGGCCTCTTCGGCCGACGGGTCTGGGCTCGGCTCGGGCTGCGTCTCTTCGGTAGACGGTTCCGGTGTCGGCTGCGCGGACGGCTCGGTCGTCGTCGCGGTCGTCGTCGTGGCGACGCCGTAGGGCACCGGGCGGCCATCCTGAACCGTTAAGACGGGCCCCTCGGGCTGCTGCTGCTGCTGCGCCTCCTGAATCCTCTGCACCTGTAGCGCCCAAGCGGCCTGCGCGGCCGTCGTGTCCACGTAGACGAAGAGCGACTCGTTGGCGAAGCGCGAGCGCACAGACTGGAAGCGCGTGCTCTGCGAGAGGCGCGGCGCGTCCTCCTCGCCGCGCAGGGACTTGAGCGTGAACGCCGAGTCGGCGGCGACGAGCCAGCGCCCGATGCGCCTGAAAGCGAAGTCGGGCGGCTTCGCGGCGGAGCCCTGCCTCGCGTTCGGCTGCGCGCCGCCCCTCTGTCTCTCGCCGGGCGTGTTCTGCGGCGGCGGCGGTGCGGTGTTTGCGCCCGCGGGGTCAATGAGCTTCTTCACCTCGCGCATCTGCTCGCCGAGCAGTCGCCGGTACTTCGGCTCGAAGGCGGCGGCGGCCTCGGGCGTGGCGAGCCCGACGGCCGAGAGCGCCTGCGGCAGGCCCGGGCGCGCGGGCAGGAAGACGGTGACGACGCGCGCCTCCGAGAGCGCCTCCTCGTTCTCCGAGATGAAGCGGTAGAGGTCTGTTAGCGGCTTCGTCTCGGCGCCGCCGAAGAGCGTGAGCGACGCGACGGCCGTCTTCACCTCCTCGGTCTGCGCGAGCGCGCCGACGCGTCGAAACTCCATGTAGACGCTGTAGCTGTCGGCGCCCAGCATCTCTTCGATGGAGAGGTCTGAATCCACGTGCCGCACCGTCTGCTG
>DATFHD010000136.1:0-81602 GCA_035248785.1 Pyrinomonadaceae bacterium
GATCGGCGAAGACCGCCAGCAGCAGCACGACGCCGAGCGCGATCTTCTGCATGTACGGGTCTACGCCGAACAGGTTCAGCCCGTTGTTGAGGACGCCGATGAAGACCGCGCCCCAGAACGTGCCGACGACGCTCCCCTGCCCGCCCGTCAAAGAAGTCCCGCCGACGACGACGGCCGCGATCACGTCAAGCTCGTACTGTATCCCCGAGTTCGGCACGCCCGCGCCGAGACGGGAAGCCAGCACGAAGCCCGCGAGCCCGACGAGCAGCCCGTTCAAAACGTACGTCAGCACGATGACCTTCTTCGTGTTGACTCCGGCAAAGAAGGTCGCGCGGCGGTTGCCGCCGACGGCGTAGATGTAGCGGCCGATGACCGTCCGCCGCAGAAGGAACCACCCGCCCGCGAAGACCAGCGCCATCAGGACGACCGGCAGCGGCAGGCCGAGTACGCTCTCGCGGCCGACGAAGAGAAAACTCGCGGGCAGGTCGCCGATGGAGCGCCCGCCCGAGACGACGAAGGCCAAGCCCCGGCAGATGGTCAGCATCGCGAGCGTCGCGACGAAGGGCGGCACGCGCAGGTGCGCGATGACCAGCCCGTCGAAGAGTCCGACGCCGACGCCGATGGCGAGCGCGACCGCGACGCCGAGCGCGACGCCGCCCGTGCCGCCCGAAGACGCGGCGAGCGTCGCCGCCACCACGCCCGCGAGCGCGACGACCGAGCCGACCGAGAGGTCTATGCCGCCGGTCAGAATCACCATCGTCATGCCGACGGCGAGGATGCCCGTGATGGCGATGCTCAGCGCGACGTTTATCAGGTTCGGGACGGAGAGGAACTGCGGCGTGATGGTGGCGAAGACGACCGCTTCGACAATAATCGCGGCGACGATGACGTACTCGGCCAAGCGCTGCCGGCTGAGGAACCGGACGCCTCCGCCCGCCGCACGGTCTGTGACGACCTCGCTCATGTTTAGCTCCGACGGTTAGCGGCAAGCAGGGACGGCCGGCGCGCTACGGGGCAAAGGCGCCGCCCACCCTCAATGCGAATTGGCGTCCACAATCTTAATCGGCACGTCTATCTTCGGCGGCACGGGCTGGCCGCCGAAGTGCGCGGCGATGGCCTCGATGGTCTTGGCGCCGATGTCGCGCGGCTGCTGCGCCACGTCGGCCTTCAACTGGCTGCCGCGCTGGATGGCCTTGACCGCCTCGGGCGTGGCGTCGTAGCCGACGATGACGAGGTCTTTGCGTCCGCGCGCCTCCGCGGCCGAGAGGGCGCCGAGGGCGCTGTCGTCGTTGATGCCGAAGATGGCCTTGAGGTTCGGGTTGCCTTGCAGCATGTCCTCGGCCGCCTTGAGCGCCTGATCGCGCACGCCCTTGCCGTTGAGGATGGCGACGACCTTGATGCCCGGGTACTTCTGCATCTCCTCCTTGAAGCCGTTCTCGCGGTCGAGGCCCGACTGCACCTCCTGCTGGCCGATGATGCCGACCTCGCCCTGCCCGCCGAGCGCCTTCGCGATGAAGTCGCCCGCCATGTGCCCGCCCGCGAGGTTGTCCGAGGCGATGTGCGAGACGACCTTGCCCCCCTGCGCCTTGATGTCGGCGGTGAAGACGGGGATGCCGGCCTGATTCGCGCGCTCGATGGCCGGGCCGATGCCTTTCGAGTCGGCCGGGCAGACGACGACGGCGTCCACCTTCTGGACGACGAAGTTCTCTATCTGCGACTGCTGCTTGGCGAGGTCGAAGTCGCCCGAGGTGACGAGCACCTGATAGCCGGCCTTCTCCGCCGCCTGACAGAGGCCCGACTCAAGCTCGCGGTAGAACTCGTGCTCGCGCGTGAGCAGGGTGACGCCGACGCGCTTGCCCGAACTGGCGCCGCACCCGCCCTGCGAGCCCGAGCGGCAGCCCACGAGGGCGACGGCGCAGAGAAACCCTGCGACACAAAGGCTGTACAGAATCTTTTTCATCGGCAGCGAAAGAGCTTCAAGGTGGTGGATAGCGCGGATAGAAAATCATAAAGTCCGTGAGAAGTCAAAAAGGTCTCCGCGGCGGCGCGTAACCGGTTACGTCTCGCCGAATCGTGCGGTATGATGTCAGGCGCTCGCCCAAGTCTTAAAGAAGTCGGAACGGTCATGGAAAAGAGGAAGGTGGCCTTCGTCCACACTTCGCCCGCGGCCGTCGGCCCGCTGATGCAGTTCTACGCGGAGGCCGCGCCCGAGTTGGAGATAACCAACCTGCTCGACGACGGGCTGCTCCGCCTGCTCGCGGCCAAAGAGTACGACACGGCCGAGGCGCGTCTGACAGACATGGTGCGCGTCGCGGCCGACGTGTACGGCGCGGAGGCGGCGATGGTCACGTGCTCTTCGGTCTCGAAGGAGATGGTCGGGCGAATCGCCGAGGGCTTCCCGCTGCCGGTTCTGAAGATTGACTACCCGATGGCGCGCAGGGCCGTGGGCGCGGGGCGAAAGGTCGGCGTCGCGGCCACCTTCCCGCCGACGCTCGTGCCGACGCGTAGATTGATCGAGGAGGCGGCGCGCGAGGCGGGCGCGGAGGTCGAGATTATCGAAGAGGTCGCCGAGGGCGCCTACGACGCCCTGCTCGCGGGCGACGCCGAACGTCACGACGCGCTGCTCGTCGAAACCGTCTCGCGGCTCGAAGCGAAGGGCGCGGCCGTCGTCGTGCTCGCGCAGGTCTCGATGGCGCGCACGCTGCCAAAGCTCGAAGGCCGCGCAGGCGTCCCCGTCCTCACGAGCCTCCACACGAGCCTTGAGGAGATACGCGGGGCGCTCGAACAGAAGCCCGCGGCCTGAGTTCTACGAACCGGCGGCGCACAACCGACCGAACCGATGGACAGACTCCTGTTCGCAGCCGTGGCCGACGACGACACGGGCGCCAGCGACCTCGCGGGGATGCTGGCCGGCGGCGGCGTGCGCACGCTGCTCGTGATAGACCTGCCGGCGGAAGAGAAGCTGCTCGAATGGAGCCGCGGCTATCAGGCGGTCGTCATGGCCGAAGCGACGCGCAACACTGCGCCCGCGTTCGCGTACGAGCGGACGCGCGCGGCCGTCCGGCTGTTAAAGGAGCGTCGGCCCAGACTCTTTCAGGTCAAGTATTGCAGCACGTTCGACTCGACGCCCGAGGGCAACATCGGGCCTTCGATTGACGCGGCGCTCGACGAGTTGAATGAAGAGTTCACCGTCGCCGTCCCCGCGCTGCCCGTCAACGGGCGGACGACGTATCAGGGCTATCACTTCGCGGGCGGCCGACTGCTGAGCGACTCGCCCATGCGAAACCACCCGCTCACGCCGATGACGAACCCGAACCTCGTCGCGCTGCTCGGCCGACAGACGCGTCGCAAGGTCGGGCTCGCGCCGTACGCGGAAGTCGAAGCCGGGCCGGATAAGCTCAAGAGTTGTTTTCAGGAGTTACGACAGGACGGAGTCGCAATCGCGCTCGTTGATTGTCTGAGCGAGCGACACCTCGAAACCATCTGCCGCGCGTCGGAAGGGCTGCGGCTCGTCACGGGCGGCTCGGGCTTCGGCATCTGGCTGCCGCAAGTCTGGCGCGAGCGCGGGCTGGTTGACGAAGAACGCGCCCCGCGTCCTTCGTCTGCGAACGCAGCGGGCGGCGCGGGCTGCCTGCTCGTCGCGGGCAGTTGCTCCGAGGCGACGCGCAGGCAGAACGCTTGGCTCGCGCGGCAGGGCGTCGCGGTCAGTCACGTACAGCCGGCGGAGATTCTTGATAAAGACTTCGACCGCGCGGCGCTCGTCACGCGTCTGCGGCGCGAGCTGGCGGCCGGGCGCGATTGCCTTCTGAGCACTTCGGGCTCGCCGGATGAAGTGCGCGAGGCGCAGGAGTGGGGCGCGGGCCGCGGCATGATGACCGGCGAGTTCGGAGATGCAGTCTCGGGCGCGCTGGCCGCGTTGGCGCGTGAAGTTCTGGAAGGCCAGCCGGTCGGCGGCCTTGTCGTCGCGGGCGGCGAGACTTCGGGCGCGCTCTGCCGCCGTCTGAACCTCGGCGCGCTGCACGTCGGGCGAAACATCGAGCCGGGCGTCCCCGTCTGCTTCTCGCTCGGAGAGTTCCGTCTGCCCGTCGTCCTCAAGTCCGGCAACTTCGGCGGCGAGGACTTCTACGGCAGGGCGCTCGGGGCCGTCGCGCGCGCCGAAGAGTTTCTGGCGTAATTCCCTTAGAGTTTTCGGCGTAATCCTTTTTTCGTTCCCCGCGTCTTCTTGTTTACAAATTTGAGTCGGGGGTCTATTCGCACATGAAAAATGCAGCGAATCTCGCATGGGTGGACTACGTAATCATGGTGGTCTACTTCGCCTTCGTCCTCGGCATCGGGTTCGCGCTCAAGCGCTACATGCGCACGAGCACGGACTTCTTCCTTTCGGGGCGCTCGATACCGGCGTGGATTACGGGGCTGGCCTTCATCTCGGCCAACCTCGGCGCGCAGGAGGTAATCGGGATGGGCGCGTCGGGCGCCAAGTACGGCATCGCCACCAGCCACTTCTACTGGGTCGGGGCGATACCGGCGATGGTCTTCGTCGGCATCTTCATGATGCCCTTCTACTACGGCTCGCGCGCGCGCAGCGTGCCCGAGTATCTGAAGCTGCGCTTCGACGAGAAGACGCGCGCCCTGAACGCCGTCTCGTTCGCCGTGATGACCATCTTCTCGTCGGGCATCTCGATGTACGCGATGGGCAAGCTCTTCAACCTGCTGCTCGGCTGGGACTTCAACTTCAGCATGATAGTCTCGGCGCTCATCGTCCTCGGCTACATCTTCCTCGGCGGGCTCACGTCGGCGATTTACAACGAGGTGCTTCAGTTCTTTCTCATCGTCTTCGGCTTCGCGCCGCTCGTCTTCCTCGGCCTGCGCGACGTGGGCGGGTGGGACGGACTCAAAGCGAAGCTCGCGGGCGTGGCGACCGCTGGCGGGTACGCTCCGACGGCGCTCACGGAGTCTTGGCGCTTCATGGACGCGCCCTCGCACAACCCCATCGGCGTCGAGTGGTTCGGCCTCGTGATGGGGCTCGGCTTCGTTTTGAGTTTCGGCTACTGGTGTACGGACTTCCTCGTCGTGCAGCGCGCGATGGCCGCCGACTCCGAAACGGCCGCGCGCAAGACGCCGCTCATCGCCGCCGTGCCGAAGATGTTCTTCCCCTTCCTCGTCATCCTGCCGGGCATGATAGCGCTGGCCGCGGGCTCGCGCGCCGCCGCGCCCATACGCGCGGCGCAGGCGGAGCAGCGCGCCGAAGCCGCTTCGACGGCGCAGCCCGGCTCTCGCACAAACGCCGCGCCGGACGACGCGGCTTCGACGAACACGGTCGGGCGCGGCATCATCCCGCCGAAGGTAGATGAGCACTCGGGCCAGCCCGCGCGCGACAGCCGCGGCAACGTCGTGCTCGACTACGACCTCGCCACGCCGATGATGCTCATACACTACTTCCCTTCGGGGATGCTCGGGCTCGGGCTGACGGCGCTGCTCGCCTCCTTCATGTCGGGCATGGCCGGCAACGTCACGGCCTTCAACACGGTCTGGACTTACGACATCTACCAGAGCTACATACGGCGCGGCGAGACGGACGAGCATTACCTCTGGATGGGGCGCGCGGCGACGGTCGTCGGCATCGCGCTGTCGGTGGCGGCGGCGTACGTCGCGGCGAGCTTTAACAACATCATGGACATGCTTCAGCTCGTCTTCGCCTTCGTCAACGCGCCGCTCTTCGCCACCTTCGCGCTCGGCATGTTCTGGCGGCGCACGACGGGCCACGGCGCCTTCGCGGGCCTCGTTTCGGGGACGCTCGCCGCGGCCGTCCACCACGGGCTGACGCTCCCGCAGGGCGCGGTCGTCGGCGTCAAGGGCGGCTACCTCGGCGTGCTGACGACCTACCCGAGCGAACTGGGGCAGACCTTCTGGACTGCCATCAGCGCGTTCGTCACCTGCTTCGTAGTGAGCCTCGTGGTGAGCCTTCTGACGCGGCCGCGCCCCGAAGAGGAGTTGCGCGGACTCGTCTACTCCCTGACGCCGAAGCCGCACGAGGCCCACGTCGAGTGGTACAGGCGGCCGGCGGCGCTCGCCGTCGCCGTGCTCGCGCTGACGGTCGTGCTCAACATCATCTTCTTCTAGGGCGGAAGGGAGGTCTGACAGTTATGGGTCTGGACATACGCTTACCCATCGGCGGGATGTTCGCCGTGACGGGGCTGCTGCTCGCGGTCTACGGGCTCGTGACCGGCGGCGACGCGGCGATGTACGAGCGCGCGACGGGCGTCAACATCAACCTCTGGTGGGGACTCGCAATGCTCGCCTTCGGGCTCGTCATGCTCGCGCTCGGGCGCCGCGGAGGCAAAACCGACGGCGCGCGCCCCGCCGAAGACTCGCGCGAAGGGCGCGCGACCGAAGCGCGCGAGCACCGGCTCGGGCTTGAGAGGGAGAAATAGTTCAGGAATCGTCGCCGGGCCGACCCGTCCCGCAACGAAACCGGCCGAAAACGCCACGATTCCGACCGGAATTATGATAAAACCAGTCGGAATCGTGGCAAATCCGGTCGTACTAGAGCCCTTTTATCTCGACGAGGCGGCGCGCGAGGGGATTCCCGACAGCTCGTCTATCCGCGCCCTCACGGCCTGACTCAGCACGCGCACCTCTTCGGGCGTGTAGTTGGCGGCGCGGAAGGCGTCTTCGATCTGGCGCGGCGAGAGTTGCGTGAGCAGGCCGGCTATCCAGCGCGCCTCGTCAACTCTGATGTCGTCGAACAAGTCCTGCCGCTTGCCTTTGTAGAAGAGGTAGACCTGCCCGCGCTTCACGTCTTCCAGAAACGCATCCTTCGCGTAGTCGTCGGGGTCGTTCCGGTTGCGGCGTATGCGCCAGAGCACGGGCGCGTTCCACTTCACGCGGCCGAAGGTCGCGCCGAGGTCGCTGACGATGTAGCGCAGCTCGCCGTCGCGCCCTTCACGGCCCGGCACGTAGAGGACTTTGTTGTTCGTGTCCTTGATGTCCCAGTTGTTGAGCAGGGCCATCATCACGACGAGCCCCTGCAACTCCTTCGTGCCGGCGAAAGGATTCTCAGACCACTTCCACTCGTCGAGCCGACGGACGCCCTCGGGCCTCGCCTCAAGCCTGACGTTGGCGAAGCCTCCGCCGCCGCACGTCTCCACGTCCTTGCCCGGCGCGGGCGCGCCCTCGATGCGCAGGCAAGGGACGAGGTAGTTGACCTCCGTCATGTAGCCGACCGCCCAGACGAGTCGGACGGCGGCCGTCTCCGACTGCGCCTCCGCGCCGACCTTCGCCACCCACACGCGCCCCGCGCCGTCGCGCACGCGGTACTTGGTCGAGTAGCCGCCCTCCTCCTGTTTGACGAAGGTGACGCGACTAAGGTCTGGCTTCATCTCTTCGCCGCCCGGCCCTAAGAAGAGGTCACGCGCGCTTATGTCTTCGGGCGCGCGCCACAGAACGGGCGTGCCCGCGGGCGCTGGCTTCTTCTCCTTCTTGTCCTGCGTCGCTAACGCGGGCGCGTTCAGGATGAGGAGTACAAAAGCCGCGGCGGCAAATATTCGTGTCTTACTTCTTATAAACATCTCTCAAGCAACTTTCGCGGAAGATAGTCTTCGACGTACTTGACGGATGGCAACGTGCGTACCACTGCGGCGCTCGACCGCCCGTCCGTAGATTCAAAGGTTTAAGGCGGACGCACCGGCTCGGCGACCGTACCCGATGCGTACCCGCCGCCCCCGGCACTGATAACATTCGATTCACCCGCGTGCTTTTTGGACAACGCGCCGCCGCTCAAATATAATTGCCGCACAGTCGGTCAGGTCAGCTTCAGCGACACTCTCCCGCGTTGTTGTAAAGCCCCTTCGGACGAAGCCAGTTTCTCTCTCCCAAGTCGGAGTCTGGGGATGCAATACCCTCGCGCCGTCATTGCTACCCGCGGACGAGCGGCCGCCTTCGGGCCGCCCGCGCCTCCGCGCCCACGCACACGGCCCGGGATAAACCTTCCCTCTCCACAAACCTTTCTCTCACCACGCCGCGCGCGGCGCACGGAGGCGTCTCGGCCATGAAGAAGTTTCTCTCGCTCGTTCTCTTCGTCTGCGCGCTTCTGACGGCGCAAGCCTTCGCGCACGACGGCCCGAAGTCGCCGCAGTCGGGCGCGGATGTCTACTACCGCGACGGCGCGCGCTTCGCGCTCGAAGGCCGCCTGCCCGAGGCGGCGAAGGCTTTCGAGCAGGCCGTCGCGCTCGACCCCGACAACGGCAACGCATACTTCGCGCTCGGCAACGTCTACGCCGAGATGGGGCGATGGGCCGACGCCGTCAACGCCTACTACAAGGCCGTCAGCCTCAACAAGAACGACGTGGAGGCGCACAACAACCTCGGCGTCGCGCTCGGCCAGCGCGGCCAGCACGCGCAGGCGGCCGCGGCCTTCGAGCGAGCGATTAAGATCTACCCGAAGTGGGCCGAGCCCTACTACCACCTCGGCGAAGAGCGCCGCGCGATGGGACAGGAGGCTGAGGCGCGCGCCGCCTTCGAGCGCGCTCTGCGCCTGCGCCCCGACTACGCCGCGCGCCCGCCGCGCCCCTTCCCGCCGACGACGGCGAAGGTCGTCGCGCCGCCCGCGAGCGGCCGGATACTCGACGCGATGAACGCCGTCAACCTCGGAGCCGGCGCGACTGAGAGCGCCGTCGCCGCGCCCGA
Organism: Pyrinomonadaceae bacterium; assembly: GCA_035248785.1. Classification (GTDB taxonomy): domain Bacteria; phylum Acidobacteriota; class Blastocatellia; order Pyrinomonadales; family Pyrinomonadaceae; genus QHXN01. Next base: position 8,686 of record DATFHD010000136.1, read on the forward strand.
AAAGCCGACCCCGTCGCCGACGCACACGGCCGACTCTACGCCTTCATCTACAACCGCCGACGCGCGCGCCGCCGCCGTCGAAACGAATGCTTCGGCCGCGCCCGTTGCGGCGCCCGCGCCGGCCACATCGTCAAGGCCCGCGCCCACGTCCGCGCGTCCCACGCCTGCGAGCGCTCCGGTCGAAGCAGCGCCGTCACCTTACGACCTCGGCGTGAAGGAGGCGCGCGCGGGCCGTTACCGCGAAGCGGTCGCGGCCTTCAGGCAGGCCGTCCTGCTCGAACGCACGAACGCCAGAGCCTACCGCGCGCTCGGCGACGCTTACGCTGCACTGAACGAATGGCGCGAGTCCGTGGACGCATACGAGCAGGCCGCGCGCCTCGCCCCCGACGACGCCGAAGTCTACGAAAAGCTCGGCCGCTCTTACGCGCGCCTGCGCGAGACGACGAACGCCGCGGGCGACTCCGAAGCCGCGACGAACGCCGCGGGCGCAAAGTCAACAACGACCTCAGCCCCGACGACGAACGCAGCAGCAAACCTCCCGAACGACCCAGACCCGACGGCCGTCTACCGCGTCGGCCCCGGCGACGTGCTCGACGTGCGTCTGCTGGGCGGGCGCGGTCAGCGCGCGACCTCCTCCGCCGTCTCGCCGACGGGGCTGCTCGACTACCCCGCGCTCAGGGAACCTTTGCAGGTCACCGGGTTGACGACCGACGAAGTCGCGGCGCGGCTCGGCTCCGCGCTCAACTTACGCGCGGCCGGGGCGGATTCGGAGGTCGCCGTCGGCGTGCGCGAGTACGTGAGCCACGCCATCATCGTCGGAGGCATGGTCAAGGAGGGCGGGACGAAGATTCTGCAACGCGAGGGCGTGCCGCTCTACGTCATCATCGCCTACGCGCAGCCACTCCCCGGCGCCGGTCAGGCCGTCGTCGTCAGCCGCGCGACGGGGCGCACGACGGCCGTAGACCTCTCCGACTCCGCCGCGTTGAAGACGCTCGTCCGCCCCGGCGACGTGGTCACCGTGCGCGAGTTGCCGAAGCAGTTCGTCTACGTCGCGGGCGCGGTGCGCGAGCCGGGGCAGAAGGAGTTCCACACGGGACTCACGCTCACGCAACTGCTGCTCGCCGCGGGCGGGACGCAGACGGCGGGCAACACTTCGGTCACGGTCACGCGGCAGGAACAGGACGGCCGACTCTCGACGGCAAAGTACAGCCTCGCCGAGATAAAGGCGGGGCGCACGCCCGACCCGACGCTGCGGCCCGGCGACCGCGTGGAAGTCATTCGGTGAGGAGACGCGGGGTGGATAAAGATTCGGCAGTGGATAACGATTCGGAAGCTGTGCGGCGCGCGGAGGCGGAAGACGACCCTCTCTTCCCGACGGACGGGAATTTCAGCCGCGTCGTCCCGCTCACGCAGGCGGGCGATGAGGTAGTGCCGATTGCCGAGGCGGACGACGAACCCGCGCGGTCTGACGAAGCCGCGCCGTCCGTCGCCGCCGTCGCGCAGGGCGGAACGGACGAGCGAGAGGAAGAGGTGGCTACGCTCGTCCCCGCGCGCACGAGCCGCGGCACGAGTCCGGTTCAGGTGTCGCGCCCGAAGAAGGGTTTCGCGCAGTCTTGGGGCTTCACGGCCGTCGTCCTCGCCGTCTCCATTTTGGCGGGCGCCGCGGCCGGCGCATACATCATCAGCTCGCAAAGCGCGTCGGAGACTCCTCGCCCCGACGCTTCAAACGTCGAAGCGGCCGACGCGGCCGTGAACAGAGACGCGGAAAAGGTTATCGCGTCGCAGCCCGCCGAGCAGCCCGTCCCTCAAGCTCCCGCGCCGCAGGCAGAGCATGACAAACTCGCCGCCGCGAACGCGCCGGCCCTGACTCCGAACGCGCCCGCGGCTTCGGACGAAGCGAACGCGGACGCGAAGGCCGAAAGCGTCAACCCGCCGACGCCCTCGACAAAAGCAACGGCGCGCGCGGCCGACACGGCCGCACGCCGCACCCTAGAGCCTGAGCCGCGCGCCGAACGTACTGCGCGCGCCGCGTCGGAAGCGCGCGACGCTTCGTCGCCGAGACTCACGCCGGGCGACGCCGCGCCTCACCGCGCCGAGAGACCTACCCCCGCCAACGCAACCGCGTCGGAGCGTTCACTCCCCATCTCTTCGCCGCCGCCCTCCGCCAGACCGAAGAAGGTCATTCAGTGGCCTTGAGGCCGAGCAGTCGCGCGAAGTCTTCGGGCGTGTCCACGTCCGTCTCGCCTTCGGGGAAAGGTACGAAGTGCGCCTCGCGCGCGTGACTCTTGATGACCTGCTTCGCGCCGGCCGCGCCTTCGAGTTGCACAAGTTCGTCGAAGAGCGAACGGCCGAAGAGCGCAGGCACGCCGAAGCCTCCGCCGTACTCTGAGGCGACCACGCCGCGGCCTGTAGCCTTGTGTGCTTCGATAAGACCGGTGATGATTTCAGAAGTGACGTGAGGCTGGTCGCACAACATCAGCACGACCGCGTCGGCGTCCGACTCAATGACGGCGCCTATCCCGGCGCGGACTGACGAGGCCATCCCTGTCTCCCAGAGTTCGTTCTCGACTTCGAGCACGTCGAGCCCGCGCAACTCCCCGCGCGCCCGCGCGGCGTGCGCGCCCGTCACGACGACCACGGGCCGGCACCCCGCGCCGAGTGCGGCGAGCGCGGCGCGTTTCAGAAGAGTCTGACCTTCAAACCGGAGCAACTGCTTCGGCGTCCCCATCCGCGTGGACGCGCCCGCAGCCAACACGATAGCGCCGACCTTCATGCCAGCGCCGACGTGTGCGCGCCGGCTTCGAGCAGGGGCACGCCCTCGCCGTCGCCCGTGCGGCCGTGAATCGAGCCGCGCCGCTCGCGCAGCATCCCGCCGCCGCGCGCGGCGAGGAAGGCCGCGAGTTCGGCGACGATTGCCAGCGCGACTTCGGCCGGCGAGTTCGCGCCGATGTCGAGGCCGGCCGGCGCGTACAGGCGCGACCTGTCCGACTCTTCCAAGTGGAACTCTCCGTCGCCCTCCGAAAGCTCACGCAGCATACGTTCCGTACGTTTGCGCGGCCCCATCACGCCGATGTAGCGCGCGGGCGACGCGAGCAGGAACTTGAGCAGCTCGCGGTCGTGCGCGTAGTTGTGCGTCATCAGCAGCGCGAGCGTGCGCGGCGTGACGCGCACACGGCCCGCGACCTCTTCGGGGCGCGCGAGCGTGACCAAGTCGGCCGCGTCGAAGCGCTCGCGGCTGGCGGGGCGGGCCTGCGTGTCAACGACCTCCGTCCGCCACCCCAGACGGCACGCCAACTCGATGACCGGCAGCGCGTCCTGCCCCGCGCCGAAGACGACGAGCGGCACGGGCGGCGCCAGTGTCTCGACGAAGACCTTTGTCACGCCCGCCTCCGTCACGCCCGCGCACGCATCAACGCCCGCGCCCCATTCGTAGACGCGCACGCCCGAAGCCTCTTCGATGAGCGACGCGCGCAGGTCTTCCTCAATCAACCGCGCAAGCTCGCCGCACAGGTTCACGCGGATAACTTCGCCGCGCCCGTCGAGAATCAAACGCGAGCCGATGCCGACTGCCGCCGCCTCTCCGCCCGCGCGCGACGGCGAATGCTCGTAGACGGTCGCGACCTTCGACGGGGCCACGTCCTCGTCCGTCTCGCACGAGCGCCTGAGCGCCGCGAGGTAAGGCGAGCGCGCGTCGAGCGGCTCGACCAGCACGCGCACCACGCCGTTGCAGCCCAAGCCAAGTCCCCAAGCCATCTCCTCGCCCGTCGAAGCCGTGTCGTACTCTACGAGCACAGCCTCGCCCGCCTTGATGACTCGCTTCGCGTGCTCGATTACGTCCGACTCAAGACAGCCGGCGCTGATGGTGCCCGTGCTCGCCCCGCCTTCGCGTACGAGCATCCGCGCGCCCGGTCGCCTGTAGGAAGAGCCTTCGACGCTCACCAGCGTCGCCAGCGCGCAGCGCTCGCGCGCGGCCGTCGCCGCGTCGAACGCCTCGATTAACGCACGCACCTCGTTCATAACTCGACGCACCTCACAGCGGCTTCGACCGCGGCGACTCACAACAGCTTGTCGGGCGTGATGGGCAGCTCGCGCACGCGCCGGCCCGTGGCGTGGAAGACCGCGTTGGCGATGGCCGCCGGGATGCCGACCATTCCTAGCTCGCCCATGCCTTTGACGCCGAGCGGGTTCACGACCTTGTCGTCTTCTTCCACGAACATCGTCTCGACCTCGTGCACGTCGGCGTTGACGGGGACGTGGTAGTGCTGCAAGTTCGGGTTCATGATGCGCCCGAAGCGGTGGTCTATCTCGGTCGCTTCGGTGAGCGCCATGCCGATGCCCCACACGACGCCGCCTATCTCCTGACTGTGCGAAGCCTTCGGGTTGATGATCTTCCCCGAAGCCGTCGCCTCGATGGCGCGCGTGACGCGGACTGTGCCGAGGTCTGGGTCAACTTTTACCTCGACGAACTGCGCGCCGTGCGCCATCGTCGCGTACTTGCGCCGCTCCGCCGAAGGCTTCGACTCGAACGTCTCGGCGACTTCGTTGAGGTTGTTCCGGCGCATCACGTCGGCGATGTTAACGAAGCGCGACGGGTCGCTCTTGAGTCTCAGCCTGCCGTCGAGCATCTCCACGTCTGCCGCGGCCGCGCCCTTGAGTGGCGAGTTCGCGTCCGTGTTGGCGAGGGCCAGAAGCTTCGCGCCTATCGCCAGCGCCGCGCCGTGTACGGCCGAGCCGACGCTGGCGGTCGTCCAAGAGCCGCCCTGCGTCGGCGCGCGCGGAAACTTCGTGTCGCCGAGTTCTATCTTCACGCGCTCGGGCGTGAGGCCGAGGTATTCGGCGGCGATGATGGTGACGACCGTGTACGTCCCCGGCCCTATGTCGGTGGCCGAGGTGGCGACGTGCGCCGTGCCGTCGGCGTTCAGGGTGATGCGCGCCTGCGCCGCCATCTGGAACGCGCCCCAGATGCCTGTGGCCATGCCCCAGCCGACGAGCAGACGCCCGTCGCGCATCGAGCGCGGCTCGAACTTGCGCGACTTCCAGCCGAACTTCTCCGCGCCGATCTGATAGCACTCGCGCAGAGCCTTGCTCGAAAACGGCCGGCCGCTCTCGGGGTCTGTCTCGGCGTAGTTGATGAGGCGCAGTTCGAGCGGGTCAATCTTGAGCGCGTAGGCCAGCTCGTCCATCACGCATTCGAGCGCGAACATGCCGCTCACGGCGCCGGGCGCGCGCATCCACGTCGGGGTGTTGAGGTCTGTGTCGGTAATCTTGAGCGACGCGTAGAGGTTCGGGCAGGCGTAGACCTGCCGCGTGAAGCCGGTCGTGCCGTCGGAGAACTCTTCGAAGGTCGAAGTGTTATGCACGGCCTCGTGAATCATCGCCGTGAGCTTGCCGCCGCGCTCCGCGCCGAGCGCGACCTTCTGCACGGTGTAGGGTCTGTAGCCGTGGCCGGTGAACATCTGGCGGCGCGTGTAGACTACCTTCACGGGTCGCTTCAGTTCGCGCGCGGCCATCGCGGCGAGTGTGGGGTAGTAGTGCGGCCGGAGCGCCGAGCCGAAGGCGCCGCCGACGTAAGGCGCGACGACCTGCACGTTCTCCGCCGGCACGCCGAAGGTCGAGGCGAGGTGCTCGCGTACGTTGTAGACCTCCTGCGTCTTGTCGAAGACCGTGAGTTTATCGCCCTGCCAGACGGCGATGGCCGCGTGCGGCTCCATGGGGTTGTGGTGGTTGATGGGGATGCGAAACTCCGCCTCGACTTTGACGGCGGCGTTCTTCAGAGCCTCTTCCGGGTTGCCGCGCGGCCTTGAAGGTCGCTCCTGTTTGGGCGGGCGCCCGCGCTCGCGCACGGCCTCGGTGTCGGTCGCGTGCTGCTCTGCGTTGTAGGTGACTCGGACGAGGCGCGAGGCGTAGCGCGCCTGCTCGAAAGTCTCTGCGACGACGAGCGCCACGGGCTGCGCGTTGAAGTAGATGCGTTCGGACTGTAGAGCGAGGAATGACTTATCCTCTTCTTCGGTCGCGCGCGGCGGCGCCTGCTCGTGCGAGGCTTTGGGGCCGAGCTTCGGCGCGTTGAGGTGCGTGAAGACGCGCATCACGCCCGGCGCGCGCTCGGCCTCGCGCGCGTCTATCTCTTTAATCGCGCCCTTGGCCACGGAGCCGAGCACGATGTAGCCGTGCGCGACGTTCGGCACCTGAAACTCCGCGGCGTACTTCGCGCGCCCCGTCACCTTCGCCACGCCGTCCACGCGGCTCATCTCTTTCCCGATGTACCTCGGCATTATCTTCCCCCTTATGCCAGACGGCTCGCGCGCATGAGTGCGCGGACGACGGCGCGCTTGCCCAACTCGACCTTGTAGGCGTTGTGCGCGAGCGGCTTCGCGCCCGCGAGCGCGGCCTCGGCGGCCTGCCGGAACGACTCTTCGGAAGCGGGCTTGCCGGTGAGCGCGGCTTCTGCTTCGGCACTCCGCCAAGGCTTGTGCGCCACGCCGCCGAGCACGACGCGCGCCTGTCTGATACGGCCTCCGTCCATTTCGAGCGCGGCGGCGACGGCGACGAGCGCGAAGGCGTAGGAGGCGCGGTCGCGGACTTTCAGGTAGTAGTAGTTGCGCGCGAAGGACGATTTCGGAAGCTCTATCGCCGTGATGAGCTCGCCGTGTTCGAGGTTGTTATCCTTCTCCGGCGTGTCGCCGGGCAGGCGATGAAACTCCGCGACGGGTATCGTGCGCTCTTTCCCGTCCGCGCCGCGCACGCGCACGACGGCTTCGAGCGCGTAGAGCGCGTTCGCCATGTCGCCCGGGTAGGTGGCGACGCACTTGTCGCTCCAACCGAAGATGGCGTGGATGCGGTTCAAGCCTTCGAGCGCGCCGCAGCCCGTGCCCGGCTCGCGCTTGTTGCAGGGCATCGCCGTGTCGTAGAAGTACTGGCAGCGCGTGCGCTGCAAGAGGTTCCCGCCGTTCGTCGCCATGTTGCGCAACTGCGCCGACGCGCCCGCGACGATGGCCTGCGTGAGCAGCGGGTAGCTCTTCCTTATCAGCGGGTGGTTGGCGGTGTCCGTGTTCTTCGCCAGCGCGCCGATTGAGACGCCGCCGCCCGCCGTCGCTTTAATCTCCGCGAGCCCGAGGCGGTTTACGTCCACGAGTTCGTCGGGTCGCTCCACGTCCTCTTTCATCAGGTCGAGGATGTTCGTCCCGCCCGCGAGGAACTTCGCGCGCGGGTTGGCGGCGACCGCGCGGGCGGCGGCCGCGGCGTCGGTCGCGCGCACGTACTTAAACGGTCTCATCGGCCCCGACCTCCTTCCTCACGCGCGCCAGCTCTTCGCCCTCGACGAAGCGCCACGTCCGCGCCGTCTCGCGCCCCGTGTGCGCCTCGTGTATGGCGGCGACGATGCCCGGGTAGGCGCCGCAGCGGCAGATGTTGCCGCTCATGCGCTCGCGTATCTCGTCGTCCGAGAGGCGCGTGACCGCGGCGGACACGTCCTCCGTCACGTGGCTCACGTCGCCGCGCTTCGCCTCTTCCAGAAGCCCGACGGCCGAGCAGATTTGGCCGGGCGTGCAGTAGCCGCACTGGAAGCCGTCGTACTTGATGAAGGCCGCCTGCACGGGATGTAGCTCGTCGCCCTTCGCAAGGCCCTCGACGGTCGTCACCTCGCGCCCCTCGCAAGTCGCCGCGAGCGTCAGGCACGAGAGCACGCGCCGCCCGTCAACGAGCACCGTGCACGCGCCGCACTGCCCCTGATCGCAGCCCTTCTTCGTGCCGGTCATCTCCAAACGCTCCCGCAGCGCGTCGAGCAGCACCGTGCGCGAATCCACTTCGAGCGTCTTCGACGCGCCGTTAATCTTGAGCGTGAGCCTGACCGGGTTCTCAAGCGGCGCGGCGGGCGCGTAGACCGCGCCGGGCGCGTCGGAGAGCGCGGCGAGCGCCTGCTCCTGTTCGAGAAGCATCAGCGCGAAGACGCCGAGTCCGCACGCCACCGTCTGCCCGAGGAAGTTGCGCCGCGCCTGACCGACATCCGTCAACGCCGGCATCTCGTTCAGAAGTGCCTCTTCGTCCGCGGACAACTCTGGCCCCTGATTCTCTGCGAAGCCGTCACTCATACAAGTTCCCCCGTTTTTACTTCAGCCGACAGACCGGCCGGGCGTGCGAGATTGATTTTGAATGCTGCCTTTATAACACGGACGCGGGCGACAGGCGCACACATTCTTCGGCCGGGCGCGGCGTCGAGGAACGTCAACACTTATTCGCCGCCGTCCTCCGTCAGAGACTCGGCGCCGAAGTAGACGCGCGCGATGTCCGGGTGGCGTGAGCGTATGTCGCGCTTGAGGCGCGAGACGGCCCGCCTCACTTCGACCGCCGAGAGCGTGTTGCGGAAGCGCAGCTCGACGGCGAGCAGGACTTCGTGCGCGCCCTGATAGATGGTGTGGAGGTGCTGCACGCGCTCCACGTCGGGGTCTGACTCGACGAGCGCGCGCAAGTTTTTCAGAGACTCGCGGTCGAGCCCCTCGCCGACGAGCAGCCCGCGGCTCTCGTAGACCATCACGGCCGCGACGGCGCAGAGCAGTAGCCCGATGACGACCGAGGCCGCGCCGTCAATCCAAGGCATGCCGAACTGTCGGCCGAGGAAGATTCCGGCGAAGGCGACGACGAGGCCCGTGAGCGCCGCAGAGTCTTCGAGCAGGACGGAAAAACTCGTCGGGTCTTTGCTGACGTGTATCGCCTCGAAGACTCCGCGCCGCCCGCGCTCGGCGTTGAAAGCCTTGAGGCCGAAGTACCACGAAGTCCCCTCGAAGACGAACGCGAAGCCGAGCACGCCGTAGCTCCACGCGGGGTTCTCCGAGGGCGCGGGGTGCGCGATGTGCGTGATGCCTTCGTAGACCGACATGCCGCCGCCGACGGCGAAGACGAGGACGCCGACGATGAGCGTCCAGAAGTAAAGCTCGCGGCCGTGGCCGAAGGGGTGGTCGAAGTCGGGCGGCTTGAGGCTGCGTCGGACGCCGTAGAGCATGAGGCCGCCGTTGCCCGTGTCCACGACCGAGTGGATGGCCTCGGAGAGCATCGCGGCGCTGCCGGTGAAGGCCGCGGCGACGAACTTCGTGACGGCAATCGCGAGGTTGCCAGCGATGGCCGCGTAGATGGCCGTCTTCGACTCGCCAGAGTTAGAAGTCACGGCCGTCTTCAGTCCTCGCGCGCCGAGCCGAGGCGGCGCTCGACGAAGCGTACTAGGCGTTCGGCCAGCTCGGGCAGCGGCGACATGCTAGTGTCCACGCAGAGGTGGTAGTTGTCCGCGCAGGCCCAGTCGCGCCCCGTCATCTCTCGGAAGTAGCGCGCGCGCACGCGGTCTGACTCTTCGACCATCTGGCGCGCGCGTGCTTCGTCGGCCTTGTAAATCTCGGCCACGCGGCGGACGCGGAAAGAGACCGGGGCGTGGAAGAAGATGTTGACCATGCGCGCGTGTCGCGGCAACACATAAGCCGCGCCGTAGCCGACGATGACGCAGTCGTTGTGCGCGGCCAGTTCGCGCAGCACCCCGCTCTGGCACTCGAAGAGCGCCTTGTCCGAGTAAGCCTGCACGGGCGGCGGCGCGTAGGTGCCTTCGGGCGGGCCGAAGGAGAGGCTGCCGAAGAAGCGCTCCCAGAAGCCCGCGACGCGCTCGCGGTTCGGTTCGAGCGCAGACGCCTCGACGCCCAGCCGCTCGGCCGCGAGTTGCAAGACCTCCCTGTCCACGTACCGGAGGTTCAGGCGCTCCGCGATCACGCGGCCGACGTACGCCCCGCCGCTCCCCATCCGCCGCGCGATGGTCACTGTCGTCCGCGACTCCATAACTCACCTCTCAAACTCCGCACACGGACAAACGCCCCGCGAGCCTTCGTCAATGTGCGGCCACCGAAGGGCCGCCGCGCGCGCGCACGCGCTTGAAGAGCAGCGCCGCCGGCACGCAGATCAGGCTCAGGAAGGCGAGCAGGCGGAAGTTGTCTATGAAGGCCATCAGCATTGACTGCCTGAGCACGACGCCGTAGATCGAGGCGAGCGCCTGCTGCGTGGCGCCCGTCCCGCCGCCCCGAAGGCTCAGCGCGCCCGCGATCTGCTGCAAGCGCTGCTGGAACGCCGGGTCGTACGCCGTAATGTGCGCGGCGATGTTCGTCTGGTGCGTCTGCGCGCTGCGCGCGAGCATCGTCGTCATGGCGGCGATGCCGATGGAGCCGCCCGTGTTGCGCATCAGGTTGTAGACGCCCGAGGCGTTGCCGACCTGCTCGTTCGGCAGCGTCCCCATCGCCATCGTCGTCAGCGGCACGAAGATGAAGCCCATCGCGCACCCGCTGACGATGTTCGGCCAGACGACGTTGCTCATCGCGATGTCGAGGTTCAATCCCGCGAGCATCCACGTCGAGTAGGCGAGCACCGAGAAGCCGAACATGATGAGCCAGCGCCCGTCCACGCGCCCGACGAGCCGGCCGACGACGAGCATCGAGAGTATCGAGCCGAAGCCGCGCGGGCTCACGGCCATGCCGCTCGCCGTCGCCGGGTAGCCCATCAGCGTTTGCAGGAAGAGCGGCAGCAGGGCGATGGAGCCGTAGAGCACGACGCCCATCACCGTGATGAGCATCACGCCGACGGCGAAGTTGCGGTTCCCCAGCACGCGCAGGTTGACTATCGGCTCTGGCGAGCGCAGTTCCCAGACGACGAAGGCCACGAGCGCGATGACGGCGACGGCGGTCGCCCGCAGGATGAAGGGCGACTCGAACCAGTCCTCCTGCTGACCGAGGTCGAGGATGAGTTGCAGCGCCGCCAGCCCCAGTGCCATCAGGCCGAAGCCGACGTAGTCAATGCGCCCCGGCCTCTGCGCGCGTATGTAGGGCGGGTCTTCGACGAACGCGTTGGCCATGAAGATGGCGAGCGCGCCGACGGGGACGTTGATGTAGAAAATCCACCGCCAAGAGTAGTTGTCCGTTATCCACCCGCCGAGCGTCGGCCCGATGATCGGCGCGACGACGATTCCCAAGCCGAAGACGGCCATCGCCTGCCCGCGACGTTCGGGCGGGAAGCTCTCAAGCAAGACCGACTGCGCGATGGGCTGCAAGGCGCCGCCGCCCGCGCCCTGCATGACGCGCGCGAAGATGAGCATCCCTAAGCTCGTCGCCGCGCCGCAGAGCGCCGAGGCCGCCGTGAAGATGATGATGCAGACGATGAGGAAGCGCTTGCGTCCGAAGTAGCGCGAGAGCCAGTTGGTCGCGGGCAGGATGATGGCGTTCGAGACGAGGTAGCTCGTCAAGACCCACGTCGCCTCCTCGTTCGTCGCCGAAAGATTTCCCGAGATGTGCGGCAGCGCGACGTTCGCGACCGAAGTGTCCAAGACCTCCATGAACGTCGCGAGCATCACCGACGCCGCGACGATCCAAGGGTTGACGCTCGGGCGCCACTCCTGCCGCGGCGCGGCGAGACTCGTCTGGGCCCCGCGCCCCGGCACCTTCGACATGTCGCCTTGCGCGCGGACAGCGCTCATCCGATTTTGACCTCGGGCGTGACCGACATTCCGGGCGCGAGCATGCGGTTCGGGTCGAGCGGCTCGTCGAAGACTATCTTGACGGGCACGCGCTGCACGACCTTCACGTAATTGCCCGTGGCGTTCTCGGCCGGAATCATGCTGAAGCGCGCGCCCGTCCCGGCCTGTATGCTGTCCACGTGCGCGCGGAAGACGCGGCCGGGGTAGGCGTCCACGGTAATCTCGACCGTCTGGCCCGGACGGATTTCGTTGAGCTGCGTCTCCTTGAAGTTCGCCGTGACCCAGATTTCGCCGGAGACGACCGCCATCAAGGGCTGGCCCGGCTGTACGAGCGCGCCCTCTTCGACGGCCTTGCGCGTGACGCGGCCCGACTCGGGCGCGTAGATTTTCGTGTAGGAGAGTTCGAGCTCGGCCTGCTCGACGGCCGCGCGCAGTTGCTCAATCGTCGCGCCTGCGGTCTCGGCCTGCGCCTGACTGACGGCGACCTGCTGCTGCCCCGTCCCCGCCTGAGCCAAACGTCCCAAAGCTTCGCCGACGCCGGCCTGCGCGGCCGGTATCTGCGTGGCGGCGCGGCGTGCGTTCTCGGCCGCCGCCGCTTCGGCCGAGCGAGCTTCGGCGACCTGCGCCTCTGCGGCTGCGACGCGGCGGCGCGCGGCTTCGAGGTTGGCGGCGGCGGTCGCGGCCGTGGCTATCGCTTGGTCGAGGCGCTGGCGCGAGACTTCGTCTTTGGCGAAGAGTTCCTGATAGCGCGCAACGTCGGCGTTGGCGCGGTTGGCCTCGGCCTCGGCGCCCGAGACCTGCGCCTGCGCCTGCGCGGCGTTGGCCTGCGCGGTGGCGACTCCCGCGCCCGCCTGACCGATGCGGCTGCGCTCGGCCGCGGCCGCCGCGCGCGCAGTCTCGACGCCCGCTCGCGCCTGACGCACGACCGACGAAGCCTGCTGCACGCCCGCGCCCGAAGTCGCGCGCGAGAGCGCGACGCCGGCCTGCGCCTCCCTCTGTCTTGCCGCGCCCGCGGCGAGAGCGGCGCGCGCCGCGTCGAGCCGCGCCTCGAAGTCGCGCGCGTCCAACTCGGCGATGAGGTCGCCCTCCTTCACCTCCTGATTCTCTTTGACGTGGAGCTTGACGACGTAGCCCGAGACCTTCGGGCTGACCTGCACGACGCGGCCGTCTATGAAGGCGTCGTCCGTTGATTCGTGCGTGCGCGAGTAGGCGTAGTAGCGCAGGCCGAAGACGAGCCCGAGGACGAGCACCAGCGCCGCGACAATCAGGAACACGGGGCGCCTGTAGAGCGGCCGCCTCGCGGGCGTCGCCGCGCCCACGTCCGCGCCCACGTCCTCCGGAATGTCAGGCCCCGCCTGCGTCTCGGGGTCTTCAAACTCGCCCCCGCCCGCCGGACGTTCGACCGCTTCCCTCTCTTCAACTTCAGGCTCTTCCGTCGCCCTCGACATAACCTTTTCCCTCTCGATAGCTGAGCTGCGCGTTTATTAACTTAGATGAAATTTTTACCAGCGGAATTGCTCGGCGCGGCCGAGCGCGGCGGCGAGGTTGAGGCGCGCGGCGTTGTACTGCGCGAGCGCCGTCACTTCTGAACTGCGCGCGTTCGAGAGCGCGGTCTGCGCGGCGACGACCTCGACGTTGTCGCCGACGCCCGCGCGAAAACGGTCGCGCGCCATCTCAAGCTCTCGCTGCGCCAGCTGTACGGACTGCTGCGCCGCCGACACCTGCTCCGACGTAGTGCGCAAAGCAGAGAACGCGAGCCGCACGTCCTCTTCGACCTGCCCGCGCACGCTTCCCAATTCAAGCTCGGCCTGCCGCTCGCGGCTCGACGCGACCTCGATGCGCCCGCGCGTGAGCCCGCCGTTGAAGACGGGCACGTTCAACTGCACGGCGGCGCGGCGCGTCGGGAGCGCCGTGTCCGTCGGCGTGATGCCGCTCACGCCGTAGTCGCCGACGAAGTCCACGGACGGCAGAAGCTCCGCGCGTGCCGCGCGACGTTCGAGTCCGGCGAGGCTCGCCTCCGCTTCCGCGATGCGTACTTCTGGTCGAGCCTGCGCCGCCTCGGCGAGAGCCGTCTCGACTGAGGGCAGCGGGTCGTTCGTGAAGCGCAGAGGGTCTGTCAGCGTGAGCGGCGAGCCGAGCGGGAGGCCGACGACGCGTTGCAGGTTGAGCACGGACTGCTCCGAAGAGGTCTCGGCCTGCGACAGACGCACGCGCGACTGCGCAAGCCGCGTCTCGGCGCGCGTCACGTCCACGCCCGTCGCCACGCCCGCATTGTGCTGATCCTGTGCGAGCGTCAGGAGCGTCTGCGCGAGTTCCAGATCGGCCCGCGCCGCCTCAACGTCGCGCCCCGCGCGCAGCGCTTCAAGGTATGTGAGCGCCGTGAAGGTCGCCACCTGCTCGCGCGCCAAGCCCTCCTGCAACTGCGCGACGCGCACGCCGGCCTTGCCCGCCTGATAGTTGCGTATCGCGGCGAGGCTGAAGATTGACTGGACGAGGCGCGCGCGCGCGTCGAAGTTGTTGAAGGGGCCGACGAAGGTGTTGAAGCCGGGGATGGCGCCGGGCTGGAAGCCGAGCGCGGCGAGGTTCTGCGTGACGTTCGCCTGATAAGTCGTGGCCGAGACGTTCGGCAGCAGCCCCGCGCGCGACTGTGTTCTTAAACCCTCGGCCTCGCGCTGCCGCTCGCGCGCCAGAAGCGTCGTCAGGTTGTTCTCGACCGCGAGTTGAATCGCCTGTTCGAGCCCGAGCGAAGAAGGCCCCTGCGTCACGCGCGCCGCGCCGGGCAGTTGCGAACGGCCCGCGGCGCCGCCCGCTCCGGTCTGCGACCCGCCGGGCAGACCGCCGACCGCCGAGCCGCGCCCCGCACCCGTCTGACCGCCCTGCCCGCCTGTCTGCGTGCCCGTCCCGCGCGAGTCGCCCTGCGTGCCCTGCGTCTGGCCGCGCGAGGCGTCGCCGCTCTGGTTCGTGCGCCCGGCGCCGCCCGCCTGATTCGTCTGGCTCGCGGTGCCGCTCGTGCCGGTCTGCGTCGTGCTCGGCTGACTGGACTGACTCGATTGGCCCGACTGTCCCGTCTGTTGCGGCCGGGCCGCGCATGTCGCCGTCAACGCGGCGCAGCAGACGCCGAACAGGACGCACCTCGAAACCGCACGCACGCCCTCCGAAAACTTCCCCTCGCTCGCTTTAAAATTCATCGCCCGCCGCGCTCCGCCGCCCGCTCCGGACGCGCGTGGGACACGTCTTTGGCTTTTGAAGAGTTCTTAAGGCCGGTGACCATCGGCGGCTAACGAAACTCTCAGGCGGCTATCTCGCCAAGACCCGGACGGGTGTTGGCCCATTTATCGTCAGATTTTAGAGATGCGCGGCCCACACTCGGGCCGCACGGCTTCTACGCGTGGGCCCATGTTACTGAAATTTGGTTGTTCTACCCTTAGCTAATCTGTCATTTTTTTATCCGTAGCCGTCCGACTGTACAGAACCGCGCCGGGAAGTAACTCTTCACTTTTAAGTGGCGTTGACATGAATGCGCCCCTCCTCGCCGGGAGCGCGGGCCTTATTCTATCTACGGCCGCGTGACCATCACGGAGACGCTCTGCGAGCCGCAGGGCGTCTTGAAGTGTACGGTGTAGACGCCCGGCCTTTTGCTGACCGACCTGACCGAGTACCTGACCCAGCCGTTGCCGGCCGGCCCTTCGGAGAAGACGGCGATGTCGGCCCATGCGGGCGTCGAGGCGTTGACGCGCGCCGCCTCGCCGCGGCTGACGACGACGAGCGAGGCCGCGCCGCCTACGCGCAGCGTGAGCGAGTCGGTGCTCGTGTAGACCGCGCAGGGCGCCGCGCTGCCCGACCCGCGCCCCGCCTTCGGTTCGGCATCCTCATCTTCCCGCGCGCGCGCCTTCTCGGACGAACTCGTTTCGCGCTCGACGTGCGTGCGCGCATCGCGCGTGGCGGAGATGACGGCGGCAGTGGCCGGCCGGTCTTTGCGCCCGGCATCTGTCGCCGACGACGAAGAGCGTTCCGTTTGTGACTCCGCCTGAGACTCGGAAGGCGCGTCCGAACCGTTCGCAGAAGTCTCCGCGCCGTTCTCCGAGGCCGGCTGATGAGAGTCGCCGTCCGCCGCCTGTTGTTGAGAGTCGGCGCTGACGGACTGCGAGTCGCCGCCGGGCGCCGTCCGCTCCGGCGTCGCGGCGGGCGCGAGTCGGGCCGGCGGCTGAAGATGTTCGGAAGCGGCGGCCGTCAACTTCGCGTTGACCCAGACGCCGCAGGCGACGCCGAGCGCCACCGCGACCGCGACGGCGAAGACGAGCGTGGTCGTCTCAGATTGGGGGCTTCGCATCGGGTTCCTTTAGCGCGTCTCTACGGCGCGTCGTTCACCTCGCGCGCGGCGCGGAGGCCGGATTCGAGCGCGCCCTGCATCCAGCCGAAGAGCGAGGACGTGTGCTCGCCCGCGAAGTGTACGCGCCCCTCCGCGCGCGCCACGTGCGGCAGGAGCGTGGACATCTGGCCCGGCCTGTACCAAGCGTAGGCGCCGCGCGCCCACTCGTCCGCGTCCCAAGCCTTCGTCACGCCGGCCTCGAAGTTCTGACGCAGGTGCGGGTGAACCTTCTCCACGAGCGCCAGTGTTGAGCTGACGCGCTCGGCCTCACTCAAAGCCGTCACGCGGCGCGCGTCCGGCCCCGAGGCGTAAGCCTCAAGGATGCCGCGCGCGCCCGGCTGGTTCGGCGAGCCGTCGAAGACGAGCAGGTTGGCGAGGTCTGTCGTCGCCGAACCGCTCAGGCCCTCTTCGAGCCAGAACTTCCGGCGCGTCTGGAAGTAAGTGCGCACGACGGACGTGTAAGGCAGTTGCTCTATCGCCTGCCGCTTGCCCGCCGAGAACTGCGGCGAGACTTCGATGCTCTTCAAGATTGAGAATGGTACCGTGCAGACGAGCCTGTCGGCTTCGAGGCTCGCGCGCTCGCCGCCTTGCAGGTACGCGACGCGCACGCCGCGCGCGTCCTGCTCTATACGAACGACCGGCGTGCCGTAGCGAATCCTGTCCGCGAGTTTTGAAGCGAAGGCGCGCGGCAAGAGTTCCGTGCCGCCGCGTATGACGTGGTTCTGTTTGAGCTTCGCGCGGTGCGCGATCTCGCGCAGCATGACGAGCGCCGAGATGGTGCCCGCGCCGTCGCCGAAGGCGCCGACCCCGCCCAAGCCCAAAAGCGTCGCCGCGTCGGGCGAGGCGCCGCGCGCGCGCAGGAACTCCGTGAAGGTCTGTCGGTCGTACTTCTTCAACTCGTCGCCCGGCCAGCCCTGCGCGTCGTAGTCGCCGACCTCCTGCAAGACCGGCACGACGTACTTCTCCCACATGCCGCGACGGCCGAGCGCCTTCTCTTCCGGAGTCAGCGCGAGCGGGTACTCGATCGTCTGCCCCGGCTTCGCCTCGATGCGGCGGCCTTTGAGGTAGACGAGCGAGGCGAGCGTTGACGGCGCGACGGGGTCGAGGGTGAGGCCGAAGAGCTTGACGTATTTGATGGTCAGGTCATGGTTGTCGAAGACGTTCATCGCGCCGGCCTCGGCATAGAGGCCGTCTGCGAAGGGCGCGCGCAGCGTCTCGACGCGCCCGCCCGCGCGGCCGCGCGCTTCGAGCACCGTTACGTCGTGCCCTGCCTCGGTCAACTCGTAGGCGGCCGAGAGCCCGGCGAGCCCCGCGCCGACGACGACGATCTTCTTCGGGGCGCTGCGGCGTTCGAGCCCGCCACGCGTCAGCGCGGGCGTGTGCCGCGCCGCGACGGTGAAGGCGGCGGCCGCGAGCGTGGACTGCTTGAGGAAGTCGCGTCGCTTCATAAAAGTCGGCGCTTCCGAACGTCAGGAAGTCCGTGCGTCGGAACTTCAGTAGGGGAGCGCCATCCGCCTGACCTTGCCTTCGCGTATGAGGCGGTCAATGACGCCGTCGGTTCCGCGGACGATGGCGCGCAGGCGTTCGTAGCCTTGCGCGTCGAGCATCAAAAGCACGTCGCTCTTCGTCCCGCCCGAAGCGCCCGAAGCCGAGACCTGTATGTGCGCGTCGCCCGACGCGTCCACGACGAAGGTGAACTGTAGGCTGCCGAGCAGCGTCTCGATTGAGCCGAGGTCTACGTGAAGAGGAGGGTTCTGCTGCAAAGTGTCGGTCTCCTTCCTTGCGACGACTTCTTTCCTCAGCCGCCCGCGATGGCGCCGACGACGAGGAACGGCTCGGCGCCGCTCGCCACCGCTTCCGGCAAAGGCGTATCGGGCGATTCGTGCGAGAGGTCTTGCTCGCAGGCGAAGAAGCGGACGAACGCGCGGCGCTCGTGCGTCACGTGGTCGCGTATCGTGCCGCGAAGCGCCGGGTAGCGGGCTTCGAGCGCGTCGAGCACGGAGCGTTGCGTGACCGCGCCTTCGACGCGCAGCTCGACCTCGCCGTCCACGCGCGCGAGCGTCCTTAGCGGGAGCGGGAGCAGGACGCGCACCGTCGAAGCGCCGTCGCCTCTCATGGGAGCGTCTGCACCTCGACCGACAACACGGCCGGCAGGTCGCGCACAATCGGCTCCCAGTTGTCGCCCGAGTCGGCCGACGCGTAGACCTGCCCGCCGGTCGTCCCGAAGTAGACGCCGCACGGTTCGAGCGCGTCCACGGCCATCGCGTCGCGCAGGATGTTGACGTAGCAGTTCTCCTGCGGCAGCCCGTTCGTCAGAGCCTCCCAATCGTCGCCGCCCGTGCGGCTGCGGTAAACCCTCAGCTTTCCGTCGGGCGGGTAGTGCTCGGCGTCGCTCTTGATGGGGACGACGTAGACGGTCTCGGGCTCGTGCGCGTGAACGTCTACCACGAAGCCGAAGTCTGTCGGAAGGTTCCCGCTCACCTCGCGCCAGTTCTCGCCCGCGTCGTCGCTGCGCATCACGTCCCAGTGCTTCTGCATGAAGAGCACGCCCGGGCGCTTCGGGTGCATCGCGACGTGGTGGACGCAGTGGCCGACCTCGGCGGTCGGGTTCGGGATGTACTGCGAGCGCAGGCCGCGGTTGATGGGCTTCCAAGTCTCGCCGCCGTCGTCTGTGCGGAAGGCGCCCGCGGCCGAGATGGCGACGTAGATGCGCCCGCGTGTCTCGGGGTCGAGGATGACCGTGTGCAGGCACATGCCGCCCGCGCCCGGCTGCCACTGCGGCCCCGTGCCGTGTCCGCGCAGGCCCGCCAGCTCGTGCCAAGTCTTCCCGCCGTCGGTCGTGCGGAAGAGCGCCGCGTCCTCGACGCCCGCGTAGACCGTGTCGGGGTCTTCGAGCGAGGGCTCAAGGTGCCAGACGCGTTTGAACTCCCAAGGGCGCTGCGTGCCGTCGTAGAACTGGTGCGTGGTGAGCGGCTTGCCGGTCTCGCTTGAAGTGTCGTAGACGAACTTGTTGCTCTCGCCCTTCGGCATCCCTTCGGGTGTCGTGGTCGGCTCGCCCGGCGGCGTCCCCGGCTGAAACCAAGTCCGGCCGCCGTCGTCCGAGCGCTGGATGATCTGCCCGAACCAGCCGCTCGTCTGCGAGGCGTAAATCCGGTTCGGGTCAACGGCCGAGCCCTTCAGATGATAGACCTCCCAGCCCGCGAAGTGCGGCCCCGAAACATCCCAACTCCGACGCGCCCCGTCCGAAGTCAGCACGAACGCGCCCTTGCGCGTGCCGACCAGTACACGTACACCGCTCATACGCCGCTTCCCCTCTCCTGTCTGCCACGTGATTTCATCAAAAGGCTGGACGGCGAACTATACTTCAACTCACCGCGGCCGTGAAGAACTTTCTTTCGCTTGAAGGTGAGGGCCGTCGGAACGTCGAAACCTCGAACGCCGTCCGAGCGCGTGGAATAAGTACGAACGTCAGCGAGCTTTTTCGGAGTTTACTCTCAAACCGGGAACGCGGCGGAGGCGCGGCGCGTTGTCAACGACGGACGCCATCGGCGGCGTTGCGGCCGGGACTTCCTGAGTTAAACTGTCATCCCTTACGGAGGCGACGCGTGTTGAATAGAAGGACGCGGAAGAGTGCGGGAGTGTTTGCGGGCGCGCGAGCGGTTGGCGCGGGGCTCGTGCTGGCGGTCGTGCTGGGCGCGGTGTGTGCGCCGGGGTTGAAGAGGGCGGCGGCGCGCGCGGAGTCGGCGAAGGCGTCCGACGAGGCGCAGACGACGGCGCGCAATTTCGAGGTGCAGAAGTTGGCGGAGGGCGTCTACGCGGTCGTGCGGAAAGATTTGCCGGGGCTGATGGTGGACGCGAACAACGTCTTCATCATTAACGACGAGGACGTTGTGGTCGTTGACTCGAACGGCGCGCCGTCCATCACGCGCGAGGTTTTGGCGGCGCTCAGGAAGTTGACGGACAAGCCCGTCCGCTACGTCGTCAACACGCACTACCACGACGACCACATACGCGGCAATCAGGTCTACAAAGAAGCCTTCCCCGGCGTCGAGTTCATCGGCCACGCCTTCGCGCGCGCGTACCTGCCCGAGCAGGGCGCCACGAACCGCAAAGGCTTTCTCGAAGGCGCGCCGCACTTCCGCGACGCGATGGCCGCGCAGTTGGAGAAGAACAAGAGCCTCGGCGGGTGGGACTTGACCGAAGAGGAGCGCGCCAGCTACCAGAGCGACATACGCCTCATCAACCTCGTGCTGAGCGAGGGCGCGCGGGCCGAGACGATACTTCCGACCGTCACGGTCGAAGACCGCCTGACGCTCTACCGCGGCGGGCGCGAAATTGACATCATGCACTTGGGTAACGGGCACACGGCGGCAGACCTCGTCGTCTATCTGCCGAAGGAGGGCGTGCTGGCGGCGGGCGACCTCGTCGTGGCGCCCGTCCCGCTCGTCGGCAACCCGCAGTCGCACGTGCGCGAGTGGGGCGCGACGCTTGAGAAGATAGTTGCGCTACATCCGTCCGTCATCGTGCCGGGCCACGGCCCCGTCATGCGCGACGACTCTTACGTGCGGACGCTCTCGGAGATGTTCGCGTACATCACCAAACAGACCGAGGCGGCGGTCGCGCGCGGCGAGACTTTGGAGCAGGCGCGCAGGAGCGTCAACCTCGAAGAGTTTCGCAAGCGTCTGGCGGGCGAGTCGCGCGTGCGGCAGTTCGCCTTCTCGATGTACGTCGCCGGCCCGGCCGTCGCCGCGGCCTTCCGCGAAGCCTCGGCGGCGAAGTCGGGCGGGGAGTGAGGCCGGACGGATTACGAGAACAGGCGGCGCGGGACAGTCTGCGGTGCGGCCGACGGAAGGAGGTTTCGGGTCTTGGGTGACGCGGAACGTTTCGTTGACTTGAGCCACGAGGTCGAGCACGGCCTCGTCACGTACAGGGGGCTGCCGGCGCCCGTCGTCTGCGACTTCCTGAGCCGCGAGGAGTCTAGGAAGATTTACGCGCCGGGGACGGAGTTCCACATCGGCAAGATCGAGATGGTCGCCAACACGGGCACGTACCTCGACAGCCCCTTTCACCGTTACGCGGACGGCCGAGATTTGTCCGAACTGCCTCTGTCTTCGCTCGCCGACCTTGACGGCGTGGTCGTGAGCGCCGCGGACGCGCCCGAGCGCGCGGTCGGACGCGACGCGTTTGAAGGTTTGGAAGTAAAGAACAGGGCGGTGCTCGTCCACACCGGCTGGGCCGCGCGCTGGCGGACGGAAGCATACTTCGAGGGGCACCCGTTTCTGACGGAGGGCGCGGCCGAACTTCTCGCCGAAGAGGGCGCGGCTCTCGTCGGCATAGACTCTTACAACATTGACGACACGGCCGACGCGCGCAGGCCCGTCCACAGCCGCCTGCTCGGCGCGAACATCCCAATCGTCGAGCACATGTGCAACCTCGAACGCCTGCCGCCGCGCGGTTTCAAGTTCTTCGCCGTGCCCGTCAAAGTCCGTCGCTTCGGCACCTTCCCCGTCCGCGCCTTCGCCATCCTTAACCGTTAGTCGTTCTGCCTTGCGTCGGGCACGTTGCCGGGGTCGCCCTCTTCGATGACGCGGACGCTGCCCTTGAAGAGTTTGTAGTCGGTGTAGCGCACCTTCATGCGGATGTGTGTGACCTGCCCGCCGGGGAAGACGAGGTCGTCGTCGGCGTAGGTATAAGTCGGGAACCAGTACTTGCCGTCTATCTGCTCGCGGTAGGTCTCGAAGGTGGGAAAGCGCTGCTTCCCTTCGGGGACGCCCTTGCCCTTCACCTTCACGATCTGCAAGTCGCGCGCGTCCACCCACACGCGCCCCTGAAAGAAGCGCTCGCTCACCTTCTTCGGCATCACCTTCGGCGCCACGTCGAAGACGTAGGTGTCTATCTCGTCAATCTTCTCGCGCCCCATGTAGTTGAAGTTGTACTGGTCAATCTTCGACGCTTCGAGCGCGAAGGGCTGGACGCCGCCGAGGTCTTCGAGGTCTTCCTGCGTGAAGGAGATTTCCGTCAGCGTCGGGACGGGGAAGTATGTGATGCGCTCGAAGCGCTCGCCAGCATCGTTGAAGACGAACTGCGAGGTACGCGTGTACTCGCCCGTCACCTGCCCGCCGAACCCGATGGTCTGGATGACGGCCTCGCGCTTGAAGGTGTAGCCGTTGAGCGCGCGCCGGAACTCGGTCTCCTTCGAGGTGAAGGCCCGGACGATCCTCTGCACGTCAACGGCGTCGTCCGCCTGCTCGGCGCGCTGTGCCCCTTGCGCGCCGGCCGGAGCGTCCGGAGTCTGTGCCGCGGCCGACAGTGCGGCCGACAAAGAAAGGACGACGACTGCGATGATTCTTCTCATAAACAAGGCCGCGCTCGGCGCGCGTGAATCCCTTTGAACTAAAGACCGTTGAATGTGGACTGGCGACGGGTTTTGCCCCGCACCTCTTTTGATGCGGCGGATGCGACGCCCGGGCGCTCGCGGGCTAACATTTGTGTGAAGACCGCGTAAAGTTTTGTAAAGTGTCGTCGTCCTTGCGCGGCGGCGGGGTGCGGGAGACGAACGTGTTCAGGAATAACCGGAAGGGGAATGTCGTGAGAATGAATATTCGATTCCGAGCCGCCTCTCTGGCCGTCGCGACGGTGGCGGCCGCTACGCTTTCGCCCGCGGCGCGGGGGCAGAGGTCGGCCGTCAGTCAGGCGTATCAGCTCACGCACACGGCCAAGTACGACCCTTCGCCCTCGCCCGACGGGAAGAGGATGGTCTACATCAGCGTCGTCGAAGGCCGCGAGCAGTTGTTCATCATGAACGCGGACGGGACGGGCTCCGTCCAGATAACCCGCGACGACGCCAACCACGAAGACCCCGCGTGGTCGCCCGACGGGAAGTCCATCGCGTTCGTCTACATGAAGGACGGCCTTGAGGTCATTTCGCTGATGAACGTTGACGGCTCGGGCGTCGAGCACCTGACGCCGGAGAGCGTGAAGGCGATTCACCCGAACTGGTCGCCCGACGGCTCGAAGCTGGCCTACTGCACGGACGACGACCTCGCGCCGCCCAGAAAGAACGACGCCGACATCGTCGTCATCACCCTCGCCACGCGCCGGACGCAGACGCTCATCACGGGCGGCGTCAACACCTACCCGGCTTGGTCGCCGGACGGGAAGCGCCTCGCCTTCCGCCGCATGCTGGGCGAGATGAACTCGGAGGTCTTCGTCGCCGACGCCGACGGCAGCGGCGCGCGCAACCTGACGAACCACCCCGCGTTCGACGGCTGGCCCGCGTGGTCGCCCGACGGGACGCAGATAGCCTTCGCGTCCAACCGCAATTCCAGTTACCAGATATTCATCATGAACGCCGACGGCTCGGGCGTGCGGCTGCTCGCCAACACGGAGGGCCGCGCGACCGCGCCGCAGTGGGGCCGCGACGGCGCGAGAATCTATTTCCCGATTTGCAGGAATGTTGATTTCGGGTTCGACTGCGAAATCTTCGCCGCGCGCACGCAGGGCTTCGCCAGATAGACGCGGCAGAGTCCGCGAGCCCTCAAGCCTTGCACAGCGCGGGCAGGTCGTAGTCGAGCAGTTCGCCGACGCGTTCGAGGGTGATGTCGGCGGGCGGGTACTTGGATACTTCGGCGGCGTCGAGCGCGTAGTGGCCCTGACGCGGGAAGACGGTCGTGAGGCGCCGGCCCCAGCTCTTCTTCATCGCGGCGAGGATGCGGAGCTTGTCGTCCACCATCACGTAGTGGTCGGCAGGGTAGCGACGCTCCACGTCGTCGAGCTCCTTCTCCTTGTGGACGTAGATGAGGATTTGGCCGTCCACGGCCTCGAAGAGCCCGGAGCGCTCGACCTTGCGCGGCTGGAAGACCACGTCGCCGTCGGAGAGGATGACGACAGGGCCCCACTGCTTGCAGTGCTCTATCACGTCGAGCGAGTTCGGGAAGAGGCGGTTGGCGAAGTGGTAGTTGACGAGGTAGGTCGAGACCGCCAAAAGGTGCGAGTCGTAAGGGCTCTCGACGCGGTAGCGTTGCAGCGCGCCGAGGTAGTCGGCGTAGCCGAGCTCGACGCGCAACTCCTCGAAGATGGCCCAGTAGCGCTCGGCGCGCTCGCGGCCCACCTCGCGTTCGAGGAAGCGCCGCAGGTCGGCCGTCACCCTGTCGTTGTCGAGCAGGGTGTTGTCCACGTCGAAGAGGAAGACTACCGGGTGCTGCTGCATGTGTAACTCTCAAACGGAAGGCCCGACGCTCGCACGCCCCGCGAGGCTCGCGACGACGGCCGCCAGCTCGGCCGGCTCGACCGGCTTCGCGACGTGCAGTTGATAGCCGGACGAGAGCGAGCGTGCGCGGTCTTCGGCGCCCGCGTAGGCCGTGAGCGCCGCCGCGGGCGTGCGGCCTCCCTGCTCCTCGGGCAGCTCGCGCACGCGGCGTATGAGCATGTAGCCGTCAATGCCCGGCATCCCTATGTCCGAGAGCAGAACGTGCGGGCGCCAAGCCTGAAGCACTTCCAGAGCCTCGCGCGCAGACGAGACGGCCACGACCTCCGCGCCGCAACGCCTGAGCACTTCCGTTATCAGTGCGCGCCCGTGCGGCTCGTCGTCCACCGCCAGAACCTTCACGCCGTCTAACGCGGGCAGCGAGGTCGTCGTCTCGCCCGCGCCGAGGTGTGACGGAGCGGCGACGCCGCCGGCCGCCGCCAAGTCGGCCTCCGAAGGCACCATGACGGGAAGCGTCACCCTGAACGTCGTGCCCAACCCTTCGCCCGCGCTCTCGACCGCGACCGCCCCGCCGTGCAGCTCGACGATGTGGCGGACGATTGCCAGCCCGAGCCCGAGCCCGCCGTGCCTGCGCGTCGTGCCCATGTCGGCCTGACGGAAGCGGTCGAAGACGTGCGGCAGAAACTCGGGCGCGATGCCTGCGCCCGTGTCGCTGACGGCGACCTCGACGCGCGAGTTGACGCGCCCGAGCCTGACCTGCACGCGCCCGCCGTTCGGCGTGAACTTGACCGCGTTCGACAGGAGGTTCCAGACGACCTGTTGCAGGCGCTCGGGGTCGCCGGCGATCAAGCCCGTGCCGGGCTCGAAGACGGTCTGTAGCTGCACGCGCTTCGCGGAGGCCGCGGGCCTGACTACGGCGACGGCCGCCTCGACCACGGGCGCGAGGTCTACGGGCCGGACTTCTATCCGGAGCTTGCCCGTGATGATGCGCGACACGTCGAGCAGGTCGTCAATCAGTTGCGCCTGCGAGCGCGCGTTGCGGTAGATGATGCCGAGCGCGTCGGCCCGCATCTCCTCGCGCACGAAGCCGTCCGAGAGCATACGCGCCCAGCCGAGGATGGCCGTTAAGGGCGTGCGCAGCTCGTGGCTCAGGGTGGCGAGGAACTCGTCTTTAAGTCTGTTGGCGCGTTCGGCCTCTGCGCGCGCGGCCTGCTCGCGTGCCAACTCAATGCCGGCTTCCAGAGCGCGCTTGCGCTCGGTGATGTCGCGCGAGATGCCGACGATTCCTGTCACGCGCCCCTCGCCGTCGAAGATCGGCACCTTCGTCGTCGAGAGCCAAGTGGTCGAGCCGTCCGGGTAGACCTCCTTCTCCTCCTTATCCACCAAGGGCTGGCCCGTGCGGACGATGCGCTGCTCGTCCTCGTAGGCGGCGCGCGCGTGCGCCTCGGCGAAGAAGTCGAAGTCGGTCTTGCCGACGACCTCCTCCGGATTCTTGTTGCCGCGGTAGGGCGCGTGGCGGTTGACGCGCACGAAGCGCCCCCCTGCGTCCTTGAAATAGATGGCGTCGGGGATGTTGTCCATCAGCGCGTGGAGCAGGCTGCTCTCCTGCCGCAAAGCCTCCTGCGCCTCCTTGCGCTCGGTGAAGTCGCGCATGACGACGACCGCGCCGAGCTTCTCGCCGCCGGGGCCGTGGACGGGGCCGCCGCTCGCGAGCACCGTCCGGGCGGGGCGGTCTTTCGGCGCGATGACCATCTCGACGTTACGCAGGTGCTCGCCCTGAAGCGCGCGGTAGAGGGGAATCTCCTCCTTACGCATCCGCGTCCTGCCGTCCGAAAGGTAGAGGTCGTAGTGCTCAGCCCAGTCGTCTGCCGAGATGGGGCTGACGGGGCGGCCGTGCAACTCGCGCGCGGCGTGGTTGAAGACGGTGAGCACGCCTTCTGCGTCGCAGGCGACGATGCCGTCCTCGACGTTCTCAAGCAGCGCGTTGAGGAAGCCCTGCTGCTTCTCGGGCGCAAGGCGCGTGTCCGGGGGTGCTGTCTCTTTCGTGTGCATTTCGTTGAGGGGACTCTGAGTGTCGTGCTCCGCCTTGATCTGTTTCTGACTGCGCCCTGATGTCGTGCTTCTCGGTTCACTGCGTCCGCGGCGCGTCGAGCGCGTCCTTGGCGCTCTCAAGGAGGTTGCGGAACTCGGCGAGCCCCGTCGGCCTCAGCACGAAGCGCGGGCGGCGGCCGCCGTAGGTGGAGATGGCGGTGACGTAACCGCTCGGGGTGTTGAAGGAGACGAGCACGAGGCCGCCGCGCGTCTGGTACTGCGCCTCGTAGCGCGCGAGCTTCGTCACCTTGTCGTCGAGCTTCATCATGTAGTCTATGCCGCGGATGAGCGGGTCTAGCTCGTCGTAGTCTATGTAGGCGCGCTCCTCAAGGAGGTCGCGGCGGTTGGGCGTCACGGTGTCGCTGATCTCGACGCCGACGCCCTGCTCGCGCCGCCCCGTGCGCGCGTCGGTCACCTCCCACGCCGTGAAGTAGGCGACGCCGCGTGAGCCGTTCATCGAGCCGACGTTTGTAAATCCCTTGATGATGACCGAGCCGACCTCCGTCATCAATGTTTCCAGACGCGTCTGGAACTCTTCCGGCGTGGGCGAAGGCGGCGGCAGAGGCCGCTGCGACGGCTGCGGCTCCTGCGCCGCGACGGCCGCGGCGCACAGAAGCAGCAGCGGGAGGCAGAGCGACGCGCGAGGGATTCTCATAAACCGTCTCACTTCCCTTTCTGCGGCGGCGAGGACGAATGTGGCCCGTCGAGGGCGCGGGCGAAAGCGCCGACGGCCTGCTTCACTGGCGACGAGTTAGTTTGGACTTAAAGCAGGTGGCCCGCCTCTTCGGCCCGCGTCGTGAATGATATACTCCCGGCCGCTCGGCGGACAATATAAACATTATCTGTAAGGACTCCGCGAGGACGGGGACAGGCCGCCTGCGGGTTTGCCGGACGCTTCAGGCGTCGGCGGGCGACGACTCGGCCGCGTGCCGCGCGCTGACGGCCGCGCCGACGAGCGCCGTCACGTCGTCAGTGGGGATGACCTCGAAGGCGCTTCCCTGCAAGGGGCTCATCTTGACCATCTCGTGGAGGTACTGGTCGAGTAGGTTGACCTGCACGTGAGCGGCGTTGGGGCCGGAGATGTAGAAGCGGCCGGGGCCGTCGAGGTGGACGCTCGTGGCCGTGCCCGCCGCGAGCGCGCGGTGCCAGAGCTTCATGAACTCGACGCAGCGCTGGTCGCCGGCCGCCGCCTGCTCGAAGACCTCTTCGGGCTCAAGGTCGAGGAAGCGCAGGCGCATCGCGCGGTGGCCCATGATGCCTTCGAGGTGGCCGACGCCGCCGCAGCCGCAGAAGTTCTCCTTCGGGTCGAGCGTGACGACGGTGTGCCCGCCCTCCATGAAGCTCCCCGAGCGCGGGTAGCGACCCAGACCGACGCCGACGCCGAGGAACCAGACGCGCACGAGCTTGTCCAACTGCCCGCGTGTGGCGGCGACGCCCGCGGCCAGCGCCGCCGCGTCGTTGAGGACGTGGACGGGCGCGTTGATTCCCTTCTCATGAAGCAGCGCGCCCAGAGACTCCTGCACGTTCAGCCCCTTCGTCTGCTTCAGGTTCGGCGAGTCTTCCACGAGCCCGCCGCGGTTGATGCCGGGGAAGCCGACGCCGACGGCGTCTATCTCGTGCCCTTGAGCGACGGCCTCTATCTCCTCGCCGACGCGGCGGACGATCTCTTCGGCGGGCATGCCTTCGAGCACGTCGCGGAAGTTCGACGCGTCGGGGAAGCGTCGAACCGCGCCGGCGGGCTCGTTCCCTTCGACGCGGCAGACGGCGATGTGCTCTGTGACCAGCGCTCCGATTGTGTGCCCCATACGAACCTCTAAGACGACCGCCGGACGGCGATAACGTCCCGCCTCTCAGCTGTACCTCGCGAGCTTGTTCAGGCCGTTGAACGCCGCCGCCTTGTAGCACTCGGCCAGCGTCGGGTAGTTGAAGACGGTCGTGACGAAGTAGTCCACAGTCCCCTTCAGAGTCATCACGGCCTGCCCGATGTGCAGAATCTCCGACGCGCCCTCGCCGATGATGTGGACGCCGAGCAGCTCCTTCGTGTCGCGGTGGAAGATGAGTTTCAGCCGGCCCGTCGTGTCGCCGCGAATCTGCCCGCGCGCGATCTCGCGGTAGTAGGCGACGCCGACCTCGTAGGGCACGTCCTCGTCGGTCAACTGCTCCTCGGTCTTCCCGACGAAGGAGATTTC
Source organism: Pyrinomonadaceae bacterium (assembly GCA_035248785.1). Classification (GTDB taxonomy): domain Bacteria; phylum Acidobacteriota; class Blastocatellia; order Pyrinomonadales; family Pyrinomonadaceae; genus QHXN01. Next base: position 37,032 of record DATFHD010000136.1, read on the forward strand.
CGGAATGGTGTAGATGCCGTAAGGGTAGTTGGCCGGGTCTGAGTGGACTTTCGCGCCGAGCGCCTGACCGACGGCGATGCGCCCCTGCTCCATCGAGACCGAGGCGAGGCTCGGGAAGCCGATCACGTCGCCGACGGCGAGGACGTGCGGCTGCTTCGTGCGGTACTGCTCGTCAACTTCGATGCGCCCGCGCTTGTCCGCCTCCAAACCTGCTGCGGCCAAGTTCAGGTCGTCAACGTTTCCCTGACGCCCGACCGAGTAGAGCAGCGCGTCGCCCGAGATTCGCTTGTTGCTCTTCAGGTTCGCGACGACCGTCCCGTCCGGAGCCTCCTCGACGCTCGCGACCTCTTCGTTCAGGCGGAGCGTCACGCGGTTGTCGCGCATGTGGTAGCAGAGCGCCTCGACCATCTCCGAGTCCACGAACGAGAGCAGGCGCGGCTGCTTCTCGACGAGGATGACGCGCACGCCGAGTGCCGCGAACATCGAAGCGTACTCGACGCCGATGACGCCCCCGCCGACGACGATGAGCGTCTTCGGGATGCTCGCCAGCGAGAATATCTGGTCGCTGTTGATGATCGTCCGGCCGTTGATGGGGACGAGCGGCGACTCGGCGGGGCGCGTCCCCGTCGCGATGACGATGACGCCGGCCTCGTACTCCGACTGCCCGCGCGAGCTCTGGATGCGGACGTGGTGCGGGTCAATGAAGCTGGCGGTGCCGTTCAGCGTGTCAATGCCGTTGCGCGAGAGCTGCGCCGTCGTCACGTCTATCTCGGTCTTGATGACCTGCTGCACGCGGAAGGAGAGGTCTGCGACCGTTATCTTCTCCTTGACGCGGTAGCTCATGCCGTAGATGCCCTGATACTGGTAGCCCGACAGGTGCATCACGGCCTCGCGCATGGACTTGCTCGGGATGGTGCCGGTGTTGATGCAGGCGCCGCCCACCACCTCGCGCTTCTCGACGAGCGCGACGCGCTTTCCGAGCTTCGCCCCCTGTATGGCGGCGCGCTGCCCGGCCGGCCCTGAACCGATCACGAAGAGGTCGTAAGTCTGCATGGCGAAACTCGGACGGCTGAAAGGTGCGCACGCCGCGGCCGTGCGACTCGTCAAGGGGCGAAGTGAACAAGTGCGGCCGTGATTCTAGCCGACTTGCCCGAAGCGCGCTAGACCCGCGCCGCTATCCGGCCCCTTAGCTCCCTCCCCGCCGCCGCCTTTAACATTCCGTATACATCCCTCTAACAGTCTGGTAACATGAACCTCAACGGCGCCCGCCACGGAGCCGCCCCCGCCGCTCCGGAGTGCCCGCTGAAAACCTTCGCGGTAGAGGAGTCTTAGAATACAGCTTTAGAAAACTCGTGATCTGAATCTGTTATCTAAAACAGTATCCGAGCTTCTTAAAAAAGACCGACGCCCGGCGAATGTTAAGTTTCGCCGGGCGTCAGTCTTCTTGTTCGCCCGACCGGCGGCGTGTTAGCATCCCCGTCCCCGGTGACCCTATCTCACGGGTGTTATCATGGACATTACGCGTTCATGGGAGGCGGCCCGCGCCGCCCCCTTCGACTGGCACGAACCCGGTTGCAGGTTCAGGGAGACGTACGGCGGGCTGCTCTGCGACTGCCGCGTGCTCGGCGACCGCGCGCCCCGGCCGAAGGCCACGCCACGCTCGGAGCGGAAGGACGAAGGCGGCGCGGCGGCCGTGCGGCGTTGCCCCTTCAAGGGCGACTTCCGGCGCGGCCGCGGCCGCAGGCTCCGCCCCGCGTGCGGGGAGAAGACGCGCCACCCGTCGGGCATGTGTTTCAGGCACAGGCCGCGGCCACGAAATTTCTAGAACTCTTATGAAGACCCGCCTCGTCAAGTCCCTCGTCTTCCTCTTCTTTCTACTCGCCCCGCTCTACGCCTTCGAGTTCTTCCTTGAGCGCGCAGACCCGCGCCGACGGCTCCCGCCCGACGGCATCGTAGATGGCCGCTGGTACACTTGGGGCCACATCGTCGAGAAGAACTCGCTCGGCTTCCGCGAGCGCGAGGTCGGCCCGAAGGCCGAGGGGACTTTCCGCGTGATGGTGCTGGGCGACTCGCTGACGTGGGGCGCTGGCCTCGCGCCCGAAGAGCGCTACACGGCGCTCCTCGAACGCAGGCTCCGCGAGGCGCACCCGGACAAGCGAATCGAGGTGCTGAACTTCGGCCTGCCGGGCGCGCCGACCACGCGCGAGCGCGACGTGCTGCTCGAATACGGGAAGGCCGTGAGCCCCGACCTCGTCGTCGTCGGGTTCTGCGTCAACGACCCGCAGCCGAAGGCCGAGAACTACAGCCCCGAGCTTGACCGCTTCGAGGCACGCTACGGCCGGCTGCTCACGTCCGCCGAGTACAGGCTCTCGCAGGCGAGGTTGCACGCCCTCGGCGCTCTGGTGAGGAAGGCGGCGCTCGGACTCGCGGAGAAGACCGGCGCGGTGCCCGCCACGGCCGACGCGCTCGCGCGCGCCTACGACGACGACTCCCCGGAGTGGCGTGAGTTCGTCGCGGCGCTCCGCGACATCAAGAGGGCGTCGGACGAGGCGGGGCTCCCGGCGCCTGTCTTCGCCGCGCTCAACCAGAGCGCACGCGTGGGCCGCGACTACAATCATCCTGACGAGTTCCTGTCAAAGATTCTCGCGCTCACGCGCAAGGCGGAGCAGGCGGCGCGCGCGGAGGGCTTCGTCGTGCTCGACTACGAGAAGGAGATTCCCCTGCGAATGGCCGACGAGGCGACGGGCGTCAACGAGCTCGACGGACACCCGTCCGCGCGACTCAACCAGCTCTACGCCGAGAAGCTTTACGGCGTAATCGAAGAGACCTGCCTCGCACGCCGCTGAACGCCCGCCGGCACGTCGCCGGGAATAACCCTCACCGGCCCCGTCCGCGTTCAGCCTGCTCCCGCCCGTCTGAATGGCGACCGACTCGAAGCAGCACGCGCCTCATCTTCCCTTCCCGATTTAACAGACATTTAAGACACCCTTCACGCTGATTTAACCCGCGCGGATTAACCTCCGTCCTTGCCACACCAAACTCCCAAACCCGAAACACAGGCAAGCTCCACAGGAGGTTCCCGATGAAATCCGTCCGCCCGAGGCGTCTCCCACGTCTCAAAACTCTCGCGCTCGCCTGCGCGACTCTGCTGCTCACGGCCGCGCTCGCACACGCGCAGACCGACGCCGGCCGCATCGCCGGCGTGGTGCGCGACCCCGCGGGCGCGGTCGTCGCCGGCGCCGCGGTCGTCTTGAAGAACGAGCGCACGGGCGAAGAGCGCACGGCGACGACGAACGCCGAGGGCGTCTATCAGATTCCGGCGCTCAAGGCTTCGGGCTACACCGTGACGGTGACGGCGCCGAACTTCGCCGCCAACACCTTCACCGACATCCAGATTAACGTCGGGCAGGAGCAGAAGCTCGACGTGGCTCTGACGGCCGCGGGCGTGACCGAGTCGGTCGAAGTCGTCGCGGGCGCGACCGAGGCGGCCATAGATACGGGCTCCGCGCGCATGGGCGCGACCGTCAACGAGCGCGAAGTCGTCGGCCTGCCTTTGAACGGCCGTCAGCTCTCGCAGCTTTATCTACAAGCGCCGGGTTCGGTCAACAGCGGCTCGGGCACCTTCGGCGACATAAGGTTCTCGGGCCGCGCCGTGCAGCAGAACGTCGTGCGCTACGACGGCGTCGAGGGCTCGGCCATCATTGACGCGAGCCCCGGCAACCTGAACGGCGAAGTCGCGTCGCCTTTCCGTCTTCAGTCCAGCCTTGAGAACGTGCAGGAGTTCCGCGTTGACTCGAACAACTACCCGGCCGAGTACGGCACGGGCACGGGCGGGCAGATAAGCGTCGTCACGAAGTCGGGCGGGAATCAGTTTCACGGCTCGGCCTTCGAGTACCTGCGCAACAGCGCGCTCGACGCCTCGAACTTCTTCGACAACATCGTCGGCCAGAAGTCGCCGCTCAAGCTCAACCAGTTCGGCGGCTCGCTCGGCGGGCCGCTCGTGAAGGACAAACTTTTCTTCTTCGGCTCGTACGAAGGCTACCGCCTGCGCGCAGGCATCAACTCCATCGAGGCCGTGCCCGGCGAAGCCTCGCGCGTCTGCGCCGTCGTCACCTGCGTCGCCTCGCAGCTTCCATACCTCGCGGCCTTCCGCTCGCCGGACGCGGCCGTCATCTCGCGCGGGACGGGCACGAACATCTTCGACGTGGCGCAGCTTCAGGCCAACTCGGTCGTCAACGAAGACGCCTTCTCGGCGCGCGGCGATTACAAGCTGAACGCGTCGAACTCTGCCTACTTCCGCTTCTTCCGCGACGAGGGCGACAACACTCAGCCCGAGGGCGTGACGGGCCGCCGCGTGGTCGTCAGCGCCGTGCCGCAGAACGCCGTCGCCGCGCTTCAGACGGTCTTCTCGCCACGCCTCCTGAACGAGTTCAAGGTCGGCTTCAACGAGGCGAAGACACGCATCAACGGTCAGGCGCCCACGGTCAACGGCCTAGACCTCTCGGCCGTCACCATCAACGTCAGCGGCAACACCGCCAACTTCAACCTGCCGGGTCAGGGCACGAGCGCGGGCACGGCGACGCCGGGCGGATTGGTGCGCGCCAACTCCGCGACCAACGGCCGCGGCCAGCCCTACACGCCCTACTCGCTCTCCTTCATTGATAACCTCAACTACACGCGCGGCTCGCACAACTTCCGCGCGGGCGGCGAGGTGCGCGCCATACGCCTCTACACAGACCGCCTCGGCGGGACGACCTACACCTACGCGAGCCTTCAGAACTTCCTCGCGGGCACGCTTCAGTCCGTACAGTTCACCGGCGACCTCTCGGGCACGAGCCCCTTCACGGGCGTCTCGGGCGTGCGCGAGGCGGAGCAGGAGTACTACATCGCCTACGCGCAGGATCAGTGGCAGGTGCGCCCGGGGCTGACGCTGAACTACGGCCTTCGCTACGAGTACTACACGCCGCTCAGCGAGCGCAGCGACGCTCAAGTTCTCTTCGACATCACGACGGGACGCTTGCGCGACCCTTCGCAGGCTCCTTATAAAACCTCGAAGACGAACTTCGCGCCGCGCGTCGCCGTCACTTGGTCGCCGAACTCGGGAGGCACGGGCTTCTTCGCGGGCGGCAAGAGCGTCCTGCGCGCCGGCTTCGGCATCTTCTACGGGCCGGGCCAGACCGAAGACCAGATTCAGCCCATCGAGTCAGACCGCATACAGGCGACGATTACGGGCTCGACTCTCGTCAACGGCACGCAACTCTTCGCCTTCCCTACCAACCCTGCGCTCTTCGCAGACTTCTTCAACTCGAACCCGAACAACCGCTCGTACCAGCCGCGCGCGTACTCGGGCGACTACACCGTGCCCGAGCGCGTCTACCAGTACAGCGTCTCGTACCAGCAGGAACTCCCCGGCCGCCTCGTCGCCACCGTCGGCTACGTCGGCAGCCAAGGGCGCAACCTCTTCCTCCGAAGCGTCGCCAACCAGATACTACGCGGCCAAGCCGTGCTCCCCTCGACGGCCACGGTGCTCCCCGCAGGCGCGGGCGTCGTCAACCTCACGAACGCGGCCGGTCAGGTGACGACCGTCCGCACCGTGCGCGAGTTCTCCATCGTCAACGGAACTACGGTGCTCAACCCCTACGCCGAAGTTGACTACAAGACGAGCGGCGGCAGCGACAGCTACACCGCGCTTCAGGCGCAACTCTCGCGCCGCTTCGGCACGGGGCTGACGATGAACGCGCAGTACGCCTTCGGCAAATCCTTCGGCACCACCGCCGGCTCGAACGAGGCGCGCACCGCGGCCAACAACGCGCGCACGATTGAAGAGTGGGACTACGACCGCGGCTACAACAACTTCGACGTGCGCCACACCTTCAACCTCTCGGCCGTCTACGAGCTGCCTGTCGGCCGCGGGCAACGCCTCGACTGGGGCGGCGTTGGCAACGCCGTCTTCGGCAACTGGGAAATCGGCACCATCTTCAACGCGCGTACGGGCCTACCGATTGAAGTCGGCATCACACGGCCCGACGTGGCCGTGCAGTGCGTGAACTCCGCGGGCTGCAACGTCAACACGAGCGCGACCGCGACCACCACAGTTCCCAACGGGTTCACCGCGCAGCTTCCGACCGTAAGCTCAACGCAGCCGCTCCCCGCTGGCTTCGTCGCGGTCGTCAACGTCCCCGGCGGCGGCGCCTCGCGCAACGTGCGGCGGCCGAACCTGATTCCGGGCGTCAGCCCTTATCTCAACAACGACCGAAGCCTCCTGAACCCCGCGGCCTTCGCCATCCCGGCCGCGGGCGCCTTCGGCGACCTGCCGCGCAACGCGCTTCGCGGCCCCGGCTTCTGGCAGGCCGACCTCATCTTCAACAAGCGCATCCCGCTCGGCGAGCGCGTGAAGCTCGAATTTCGCACAGAGGTCTTCAACGTCTTCAACCACTCGAACTTCGCGCCGCCCTCTTCGACACTGAACGTCGGCCTGCCAACGCTCACCTTCAACACGACGGCGAACGCCTTCGTGCTCGGCTCGGGCCTGCAACCCGGGCAGGCTTACACGCAGACGGCCGCCGGCTCGACCTTCGGCCTGCTGCGCCAGACCGTCGAGCGCACCGTCGGCCTCGGCACCAACCGACAGATACAGTTCGCCCTGCGGTTGAACTTCTAGTGACGGGGAATTGTTAACACGGATTTAGGACTCAATTCAGACGGATGTAACACGCTTGTAGCATCCTTCTACTTCTCGAAAACTCTGAAAGAGGAGACGCAATCCCCTTGGGCCTTCCCTTCAAAGTCCTGCGCACGACGCTCGCACTCTTGACGACTTTCTGCCTCGCCTTCGCCCTCGCTTGCAGCGGCGAGCGCGGCGGCGCGGGGCCGGGCGGCGGCGGTGTGCGCTTGCAGGGCGCGGGCGCGACCTTCCCCAACCCGCTCTATCAGAAGTGGCTCTCGGAGTACGGCAAGGCGCACGCCGACGTTAAGATTGATTACCAGCCCATCGGCTCGGGCGGCGGCATCAAGCAGATTAAGGAGCAGACCGTGGACTTCGGCGCGACCGACGCCCCGATGAAGAACGAGGAGATGCCCGCCCCGCCCGCAGAGATTCTGCACATCCCGACCGTCTTGGGCGCGGTCGTCATCACCTACAACCTGCAAGGTGTCGCGCAGCCGCTCCGGTTCTCGCCCGAGACAATCGCCGACATCTTCCTCGGCAAGATAAAGAAGTGGGACGACCCCGCGATTAAGGCCGACAACCCCGGCGTCAACCTTCCGGCCGCGGACATCACGGTCGTACACCGCTCCGACGGCAGCGGCACCTCCGCGGTCTTCACAGACTACCTCTCGAAGGTCAGCCCCGAGTGGAAGGAGAAGGTCGGCACGGGCACTTCGCCCGCGTGGCCCGTCGGTTTAGGCGGCAAAGGCAACGACGGCGTTACGGGTCAGGTCAAGCAGACGCCGAACACGCTCGGCTACATAGAGCTGGCCTACGCCGTGCAGAACAAGCTGCCGGTGGCGCAGATTAAGAACGCCTCCGGCAACTTCGTCGCGCCCACGCTCGAATCGGTGACCGCGGCCGCGGCCGAAAGCTTAGCCGCGACGCCCGAAGACCTGCGCGTCTCCATCACCAACGCGGGCGGCGCCACGGCCTACCCCGTTTCGAGCTACACATACATCCTCGCCTACAAAGACCAGAAGGACGCGGCCAAGGGCCGTGCGCTCGTTGACTTCCTCTGGTGGGGCATACACGACGGCGAGGGCTTCGCCAAAGAGTTGCAGTACGCGCCGCTGCCCGCCGAGATAGTCAAGCGCGCCGAGGCGAAGATTAACTCGATAACTTCCGGCGGCAAGCCCCTGCGATGAACACAGCGCCGATAACACCGAGCCCGGCCTCAGAGTACGGCGCGCGCTTCCGCGCGTGGGACTGGCGGCGCGCTCTGTCGCCGACGGGCAATCTCGGCGACGCGTTGTTCCGCGGAGCGCTCTTCTGCTGCGCGCTGCTGCTTCTGGTCGTCGTCGGGCTGATGTTCGTCGAGACGGGAGCGAACGCGCGCCTGTCGCTCGCAGAGTTCGGACTCTCTTTTCTGACCGGGCGCGAGTGGAACCCGATTCAGGGCGAGTTCGGCGCGCTGCCCTTCGTCTACGGGACAATCGTCTCGTCCGTGCTCGCGCTGCTGCTGGCCGTGCCGGTCTCCTTAGGCATCGCCGTCTTCCTCGTCGAGCAGGCGCCGCGCCGACTCGCGCGCCCGCTCGCCTTCCTCGTCGAGCTGCTCGCGGCGATACCTTCGGTCGTCTACGGGCTCTGGGGCATCTTCATCCTCGCGCCTACCTTGCGCGAGCACGTTGGGCCGCCTTTGCAACGTTGGCTCGGCTGGCTCCCGCTCTTTCAAGGGACGGTCACGGGGCTAGGACTCTTCACAGGCGGAGTCATCCTCGCCATCATGGTCACGCCCATCATCACGGCCGTCGTGCGTGACGTGCTCGCGGCCGTGCCCGTCTCGCAGCGCGAGGCCGCGCTCGCCCTCGGCGCGACGAAGTGGGAGACGACGCGCATCGTACTCGCCAACGGCGCGCCCGGCATTGCGGGCGCAATCATCCTCGGACTCGGCCGCGCGGTCGGCGAGACGATGGCCGTCACGATGGTCATCGGCAACCGCCCCGTCATCTCGGCTTCGTTGTTTGAACCGAGCTACACCATCGCCTCCGTCATCGCCAACGAGTTCACGGAGGCGACCGGTGACCTCTACCTGAGCGCGCTGGTCGAGCTCGGACTCGTGCTCTTCCTCGTCACCTTCCTCGTCAACGGCGCCGCGCGCCTCCTCGTATGGAGCGTCACGCGTTCGACGAGCGGAGTCGCACGCGCATGAGAAGGCTCGTCAACAGCATCATGACGACGCTGACGGCCGCCTGCGCCTTTCTAGGCGTCGCCGTCCTTCTGCTCATACTCGGCTACATCGCTTGGCGCGGCGTCTCCTCGCTCAGCATTCAATTCCTGATTGACACGCCGAAGCCCGTCGGCGAGGGCGGCGGCATCGGCAACGCCATCCTCGGCACGCTCGTCCTGCTCGCGCTCGCGTCCGTCATCGGCCTTCCGCTCGGCATCGCCGCGGGCGTCTACCTCTCGGAGTTCGGCCGCGGCTGGTTCGCTGGCCTCGTGCGTTTCGTCGCGGACACTCTGACGGGCGTGCCCTCAATCGTCACAGGCGTCTTCATCTACACGCTCATCGTCATCCCGATGCGGCAGTTCTCTGCGCTCGCGGGCGGCCTCGCGCTGGGGCTCATCATGATTCCGATTGTGACGCGCACGACCGAGGAGATGCTGCGGCTCGTCCCCGTTTCTTTAAGGGAGGGCGCGCTCGCTCTGGGCGCGCCGCAGTGGCGTGTGACGACGGGCGTCGTGCTTCCCGCGGCGGCCTCTGGGATAGCGACGGGCGCGATGCTCGCGGTCGCGCGCGTCTCGGGCGAGACGGCGCCGCTTCTGTTCACGGCCTTCGGCAGCCGCTTCTTCAACGTCTACCTCGACCAGCCCGTCGCCAGCTTGACCGTCCAGATTTTCAACTACGCCGTTTCACCTTATGACGAGTGGCACGCGCAGGCGTGGGCCGCCACGCTCGTCCTGATGACGCTCATCCTCGTCATCAACGTCTCCGTCCGGCTCCTGACGAGGAAGAAGTTTTGAGAGTTATGACGACCGCACCGATTCCAGTCCGAGCACCCGCGCCAAGCGTTGAGCTGACGACGACGCCGCCGCAACAGCCCGAGGGCACGGTAGCGAAGATCGGCGTCCGCGACCTGAACTTCTTCTACGGGCGCGCGCAGGCGCTCTACCGCATCTCGCTCGACGTGCCCGCGCGCGTCGTGATGGCGTTCATCGGCCCTTCGGGCTGCGGCAAGTCAACCTTCCTGCGCACGCTCAACCGCATGAACGACACCATCCCCGGCGCGCGCGCCGAGGGGCGGGTCGTCATTGACGGGCAGGACATCTACGCGCCCGGCCTCGACGTGGTCGAACTCAGGCGCAAGGTCGGGATGGTCTTCCAGAAGTCGAACCCCTTCCCGAAGTCCATCTTCGACAACGTCGCCTACGGCCTGCGCATCAACCGCATGACGAACTCGAAGTCGGAGCTTCAGGGCCGCGTCGAGGAAGCGCTCAAGGACGCTGCGCTCTGGTCGGAGGTGAAAGACCGCCTCAAGTCTTCGGCGCTCGGCCTCTCCGGCGGGCAGCAGCAGCGGCTCTGCATCGCGCGCGCGCTGGCGGTCAAGCCCGAGGTCGTGCTGATGGACGAGCCGGCGTCGGCCTTAGACCCCATCGCCACGCAGAAGATTGAGGAGCTGATTGTCGAGTTGAAGCGGCAGTACACCATCGTCATCGTGACGCACAACATGCAGCAGGCCGCGCGCGTCTCAGACCTTACGGCCTTCTTCTGGTTGGGGAAACTCGTCGAGGTCAACGACACCGAGCGGATGTTCACCAACCCCGAAGAGAAGCTGACCGAGGACTACATCACGGGCCGCTTCGGGTGAAGGCTGCAAGGGAAGGAATGTCGAAGATGGATCACCACAGGCGTTTGGACTCGGAGCTGGACGTGCTGCGCGACCGCGTGCTCGTGCTCGGCGGCGAGGCCGAGGCGGCGCTCGGGCGCGCGATGTACGCGCTCTCGGAGCGCGACTCGGGGGCCGCGCGCGAGGTTCTGGCGGGCGACGACCGCATTGACCAGCTCGAAGTCGAGATAGACCGCCTCTGCATAGACGTGCTTGCGCTGCGCCAGCCCGCCGCGCGCGACCTGCGCTTCGTCATCTCGGTCGCCAAGATCACCCCGATTCTTGAGCGCGTGGCCGACCACGCCTGCAACATCGCGCGCGTCGCGCTCGACCTCAACGACGAGCCGCGGCTGCGCCCCTTCCCCGACCTGACGCGGATGTGGACGGTCGCCTCCTCGATGCTGCGCGCGGCGCTCGACGCCTTCACCGGAGGCGACGCCGCGGCCGCGCGCCGCGTCATCGAGCGCGACGACGAGATAGACACGATGTACCAGCGCCTCTTCCGCGACCTCATCGAGTTGATGACGACCAAGCCCGCGGCCACGCCCCGCGCCGCGCGCCTGCTCTTCGTCGCCAAGCACTTGGAGCGCGTCGCCGACTACGTCACAGACATCTGCGAGCTGACCGTCTACATGACCGAGGCCGCCGTCATCAAACACAGTTACTAATGAACAGACCAGTACTCATTGTCGAAGACGAGCCGGACATCGCCGAGGGGTTGCGCTACAACCTTGAGCGCGAGGGTTTGCGCGCCTTGGTTGCGGCGACGGGCGAGAAGGGATTGGAGATGGCGCTCGACCGTCAGAACCCGCCGTCTCTCATCCTCCTCGACCTGATGCTGCCCGGCATGTCTGGTACGGAGTTGTGTCGGCGTTTGCGCCGCGAGCCGCAGACGCGCCGCACGCCCATCATCATGCTCACTGCGCGCGGGTCTGAGTCGGAGCGCGTGGCGGGGTTGGAACTCGGCGCGGACGACTACGTCACGAAGCCCTTCTCGGTGCGCGAGTTGGTCGCACGCGTCCGCGCAGTGCTCCGTCGCGCGGACGACTCGGCGTCGGCGCACTACGAGGACGAGAAGCTGCGCGTACACTTCGACGACATGCAAGTCTCCTGCGAGGGCGCCGAAGTTCGGCTCACGCGCAAGGAGTTCGCGCTGCTCGCGGCGCTCGCCCGCCGCCCCGGCCGTGTGGCGACGCGCAATCAACTGTTGGATGAAGTCTGGGGGCAGCAGTACTACGGCGACACGCGCACGCTCGACGTTCACATCCGCCGCCTCCGCGCGAAGCTCGGCGCCTGCGGCGACTCCATCGAGACGGTCGTCGGCGTCGGCTACCGCTTCGCCGGCTGCTCCGTTAAAGCCGAAGCCCGGCGCGAAGACGCGCCCGAGCCTTAACGAAGTATCGCGCGGGCCTTAACGAAGTATAATGGCCGCATGGCCCGATACCTTGACACAGAGACGTGGAGCCGCCGCCACCTCTTCCGGCTCTTCAAGGACTACGACTCGCCCTCCTTCAACGTCTGCGCCGAAGTGGACGCCACGGCGCTGCTCGACTTCACGCGCGCGGGGAACCTCTCCTCCTTCGTCACCTACCATTACCTCTCGACGAAGACGGCCAACGAGTTGGAGCCGTTCCGCTACCGCCTGCGCGGCGAGCGCGTCGTCGTCCACGAGCGCGTGGACGCGGGCGCGATAGTCCTGCTCGAAGACGAGAGCTTCACCTTCGTCTACTTCGACTACACGGAAGACTTCGCGGCCTTCCACGCCGAGGCCGTCCGCATCGTGGAAGGCGCGCGCTCCGACCCGCCGCCGCTCGACGCGCGCGAGGGGCGCGACGACCTCGTCTACCACTCCGTCCTCCCGTGGGTCTCTTTCACGAGCATCTCGCACGCGCGCGACTCTCGACGGCAGAGCGGCATCCCGAAGATATCTTTCGGCAAGTATCGAGAGGCGGGCGGACGCCTCCTGATGCCCGTCTCGGTCGAGGTGCATCACGCGCTGATGGACGGGCTGCACGTCGGCAGGTACTTCGAGCGGATGGCGGACTACTTTTCCGACCCGCGCGCCGCGCTGTCGTTACAGGGCGGTAAGAAGAATTAACAGGGATGGTCAGGATAGTCAGGATAAGAAATCAAATCTTTATCCTGCATCTCCTGCCCATCCCTGTTAATTCATACCGCCGGCACACGAACCGCCGTCTTCAGAAGACGAACTTGACGGCCAGTTGCACGATGCGCGGGTCGCCGACGCCTTGGCGTAGGAAGCCGTCGAAGTTGAAGAGGCCGGGCGTGACGAGCGGGTTGATGTTGTTCTCGGTGTTGAAGGTATTGAACATCTCGACGACCGGGATGATCGCCGTCGTCTCCGAGAAGTGGAAGGGGCGCTGCAAGCGCCAGTCGAAGGAGAAGAACTCGTTGTTCTTCCGGAGCGTGTTGCGGTTCGTCGCCGTGCGGACGGCGGGCGTGATGGGCTGCGCGCTGCGGGCCTGCACGCGCGCGTTCAGGTCGAGGCTCCAAGGCAGCTCGACGTTCGAGAAGAAGTTGAAGCGGTGGCGTATGTCGCGGTCGGAGAGCGCGTAGTCGAGTTGCAGGTTGTTGATGTCGAAGGCGCGGTCGGTGAACGGGTCGCGCTCGTTCGAGTCGTCGTCCATGTCCTTCGAGAAGACGTAGTTCGTCTCGAACTGGTAGCGGTCGCTGAAGCGCTTGCGCAGGCCGACGGTGAAGCCGCGGTAGAGCGACTTGCCGTTGGCGCTCGTCACCATCACCTCCCCGAGGAACGGCGAGAAGAAGTTGTTGCGGTTCACGTTCAGGAAGCGCGTCATGTGGACGCCCTTCGCGTGCGTGAAGTCGAAGTAGACGGAGAGGTTCTGCGCGAGCTCCTGCTCGAAGGCGACGTTCGCGGTGTAGACGCGCGGGTTCGCGTAGTCGCGGCTGAAGACGCGCACGCCCGAGAAGCACGGGAACGGGTTAGTTATCCCGCCGGCCGTGCAGGGCGTCACGGTCGAGGGCACGGCGACCAGATTCGGCCAGACGGGGAGGATCGTCGGGTTGGCGAACGCGCCGCCCGCGATGGTCTGCTGCTGCACGCCGTTGGTCGTGATGGAGCCGACCTGACTAAGCATGTTCTGGCGCGCGTAGTAGATGCCGTAGTTGGCGCGCAGTACCGACTTGCCGTTACTGGCCACGTCCCAAGCGAAGCCCACGCGCGGCTGAAACTCCTTCTTCGCGCTCGGCAGTCTGCCGTTCGAAGGGAAGCGCGGGTCGTTCAGGAAAATCCCGTAGGCCGTCTGCGCGGGGTCAACGACGGGGTCGGGGAAAATCTGCGCCTCCCAGCGCAGGCCGTAGGTGCCCGTGAAGTTCGGGCGAATCTTCCAAGAGTCCTGCGCGAAGAGCGCGAGGTCTTCGTTGGCGATGTCGGAGAAACCCGCGGCGTCGGTCGCGGGGCCGGTGAGACCCGCGCCTTGCAGGAAGAGCAGGAGCGGCGTGCCCGTCGAGGTCGTCCCCGCCGGGCAGGCGGTCGGCGCCGTGACGTAGGTGCCGTTCGAGCAGCCCGTGGTGTTCGGGCCGAAGCCGCCGGCCGCCGCGGGCGAGGCGTAGCGCAGGAAGCCGGTCACGCTGTCGAAGATGTAGCGCCCCTCGAAGAAGCCTCGGAAGACCTGCGAGTTGCGGCTGTGCACCCACTCGCCGCCGAACTTGGCCGTGTGGTTGCCGGCGACGACGGAGAAGTTGTCCTTGAACTGCGCGCGCCAGAAGGTCTCGTCCACGTTCGGCGCGAGGAAGAAGGGGTTGCCGAAGCGGAAGGTGGTGACGAAGCCCATCGCCGTGTCGGCGGGCACGTTCGAGGGCGTGGCCGAGCGCGGGCGAAGCTCGCGGCCGTATGTGAAGTGGAACTCGTTGACCTTCGTCGGCGAGAGCGTCGAGAAGAGGTTGGCGTTGAAGGCGTGTATCTTCGAAGGGCCCTCGGTGCCGTTGGCAGAGTTGCCGTAGGTCGCCACGTCGAAGGTCTGGTTCTCGTTCTTCGAGTAGTCGAAGTTGTGCGAGAGCGTGAGGTGGTTGTTGCGCGTCAGCTCCCAGTCAACCTTGCCGAGGATGGCGGAGTTGCGTACGGGGTGCTTGACGGGCAGGCCCTCGTCCTGCCCGAGCCGCGTGCGGAAGAAGTTGAGCAGCGCGAGCCGCTGGCAGTCTGTGTTCGCGTTAATCAGCGCCTCGTTGGCCGTAATGGTCGGCGTGGCGACGGGGCAGGGCGTGTCGCCTATCTGCTCGGAGAGGTTGGCGCGCGTCAGGTTCTCGAAAATCTGCTCGTAGGCGACGAAGAAGAAAGCCTTGTCGCGCTTTATCGGCCCGCCCGCGTTGCCGCCGAACTGCTCGCGGTGGAAGTCCTTCAGAGGCTTGCCGTCGGACGTGTTCGCCGTCAGAGCTTCGAGCCTTTGGAAGTGGAAGAGCGAGCCGTGGAACTCGTTGGTGCCCGACTTGGTGACGACGTTGACCACGCCGCCCGCCGTTCGGCCGAACTCGGCGGTCGCGCCCGTGGCGACGACCTGAAACTCTTTGACGGCGTCGAGCGGGATGTCAATCGCGGCGCGCTGGCCGCCGGCCTGCTCGCCGAAGAAGCCGTTCATGTAGTCGCCGCCGTCGAGGCTGATGTTGTTGAAGACGCCGCGCTGCCCTGCGAAGTTTATCTCGTCGCCGTCCGGCCCCTGCGTGACCGAGACGTTCGGCGTGAGCGTCAGGAGGTCTTCAAACTTGCGGCCGAGGACGGGGAGGTTCGAGACCGAGCGCTCGTCAATCGTCGTCGAGGTCTGCGTGCTGGCCGTGTCAACGGTCTGCACGGCCGAGACGGTGACGACCTCGGAGACGCTCGACACCTTCATCTTCAAATCGAGGTTCGCCGACTGCCCCACGGTGAGCGGGAACTCCTCCTGCTTGATGGTGGCGAAGCCCTGCTTCGACGCGGTCAGCGTGTAGCGCCCCGGCGGCAGTAGAAGGAAGACGAAGCGGCCGCCCTCGTCCGTCGTCAAGGTCTTGGTCAGGTTCGTCTCGACGTTTCGCACCTCGACGGTCGCGCCGGGCACGGTCGCGCCCTGCTCGTCCTGCACGGTGCCCTGCACGGTGCCCGTGGTGATCTGCGTCTGCGCCGAGACTAGGACAGTAAAAAGGAGGACGAGGAGGAGGCCGAAGGTCGAAGCGAAGAAGTGCCGGGCAGGTTTACGCATCGAAGGGGGAAGCATGTTTTTCTCCAGTCTGCGTTTGAACCGCTCTCAAGTTTGGCCGCCCGCGCTTCGGCGGCGGCAGGGAAAGGGGACGGGCGAAGACTTCTTACGAATCCCCGGCGCGAGGATTTCAACCGGGGCGGGACGGCAGATGTTAATGACGCGGCGTCGCGCGTGTCAACGTAAATGCGCGAGACGTTCAGACGGCGTTCAGAAGCGTGGATTTATTTCTCGAAGACGGCGACGGCGCGCACGGGCGAGCCCGTCCCGCCGCGTATCTTGAGCGGCAGGCCGACGAAGCGGAAGCGCCCGCGCCCTACGAGCAGGTGAAGGTTGCACATGTTCTCGTAGTGCGTGAAGCCCAGCTCGCCGCAGACGCGGTGGACTTCTTTGTTCGAGACGCCGCGCACGCCCGGCGCCGCGGGCTCGACGCCGAAGGCCGCGACCGGCTGACGCCCGAGCCAGCGCGCGGCGTCGGCGCTCAGGCCCGGCCCGCGGTGCCAGTCGTCGGTCTGAAACGCGCGGCGGTAGTGATCCGTGTAGAGCAGGACGGTGTCGCCGCGTTTGATTTCGAGCTTCGCCGCCGCGAGGGCGCGCTCCAAGTCTTCGACCTCTATTAGTTCCGTCAGACCTTTGTGCGAGAGGTCGAGGCAGATGCCTTCGGTGTAGAAGGTCGTGAGCGGCATCGTCTCGATTGACTGCGCGCGGTACTCGCGCGCCATGTGGCTGATGGCGTCAACGTGCGTGCCCGTGTGCTCGCCGAGTTGCAGCAGGTTGACGGCGGGCGAGACAGTCTCGGTCTCCGCGAAGCCCTCCAACTCTTCGTGCGACCAGTGGACTGTGACCTTCACCTCCGGCATCCCGGGGAAGGTCGGCATGCCGCTGAAGATTTCCTGACTCAGATCAATTATCTCAAACACGCCCGAAGCCCTCTCCTTATTCTGTACAGAAGTCGCGGGTACCCCGCCCGTGCGAAGGCAGTTTACCCCAACCGGGATTAACGTCCGTCAGGATTCGCGCGCCGGTAGACTCGGCGCTCCTTCCAGCCCAAGCCCTTCCCGCGCAGTATGTCCAACATCGAAGACAGGAGCGCCGTGTAGAAGAGCGCGAGGCCGAGCGGGGTCGTCAGCGCGTAGGCGAACGGGATGCGTTCGTTCCTGCAAATGAAGACGAGGGCGACGACCTGAATTGCCCACACCATCAGCGTCGGCGCGACGAGCGCGCCCGGCCACACGGCCGAAGTGCCCGCGGCGAGCTTCAGCACGCACAGGGCCGCGACGAGCGGCGGCGCGACGACGAAGGCGTAGCCCACGAAGGCGTAGACGAGACCCAGCGCGTGCGAGTAGCGCATGGCCGCGAACATTGTGCGCGTGAGGAACGACCAGATGTCGCGGAAGCCACTCTGCATCCTCGTCCCGACGAGGTTCGGCGCGTGCTCGACGCGGTAGCGCGCGCCCGAACGCTTCAGCAGTCCGGCGAGACGTATGTCCTCGATGATGTCTGCGCGCACGGCCGCGAAGTCTCCAACGCGCGAGAGCGCCTCGCGTCGAATCAGCATGAACCCGCCGAAGGCGACGAACGGCTCGGCCTTCGGGCTGTCGAGGTTCGCGGACGACTGCGCGCCGAGCAGCACCAGCATCCACGCGGGGGTGAAGACGCGCTCCCAGAAGGACGCGGCCTCGAAGTAGGGCACGAGCGTCAGAACGTCCCGGCCGAAGGCGAGCGCACGGCTGACGGCCACGCGGACGGCCTCTTTCTCAAGCAGCATGTCCGCGTCAACTGTCAGCACCCAGCTCCCGCGCGAAGCCTCAAGAGCCTGCTGCAAAGCGTAGGTCTTGCCGAGCCAACCGTCGGGCGGCTCCGCGCCGTTGATGACGTGCAGGCGCGCGTCCGTCTCCGCGATTGAGCGCAAGACTGCTTCGGTGTCGTCGGTCGAGCGGTCGTTGACGGCGATGACTTCGAGCCGCGGGTAATCCTGCGCGAGGACGGAGCGGACTGACCGTGCGAGGACGCGCCCCGCCTCGTTGCGCGCGGGGATGAGGACGGAGACCGGCGGCGCGTCCGTCGGCGTCTGCGAGTCCCGTGCGGGCAGAAGCGGCTTCCGCTTCGCGAGCCCGTACAGCGCGAGGCCCGCGAAGCCGAGCCAGCCCGCGGCACAGACCCACGCGACGAACGTCAGCAGCGACAGCCCGCTCAGTCCCACCGCGAAGTTCGTCGTCATAAGCTCACCGAAGAAAGGCGTGCCCGAAGCGGTTGCAGATACTACCACACGCCGCCATCGCCACAGACGCGAGACAGCCACCGAAGCCGGTGGCTGTCTGCGCTCGGAGTTTCTGTCGGTGGTCTTCTCTCTTCGCGCGGGCTCACTTGAACCCGACGACCATCGAGTCGGGCCCGACGAGGCGCTCGACGCGCGTCTGGCGGAAGCCCGCCTCGCGCATCCAGCGCCGGCAGTCGGCGCCCGTGTAGTCGAACCCGCCCGGCGTCTCTATCAGCATGTTCAGGCTCATCAGTAGCCCGAGCGTGTTCTCGCGTCGCTCGTCGTCTATCAGCGCCTCGAAGACGATGAGCGCGCCGCCCTCGGGGAGCGCGTCGTAAGCCTTCTTCAGGAGAGCGCGCTTCTCGTCCATGTCCCAGTCGTGAAGTATGTGGCCCATCACCAGAACGTCTGCGTGCGGGATGGGGTCTTTGAAGAAGTCGCCGGGGTGGAAGCGCAGGCGTTCGGAGAGGCCGCGCGCCGCGACGTACTTCTCGAAGACGGGGCCGACCGAAGGGAGGTCGAAGTTGCCGCCCGTCAGGTGCGTGTGCGCCAGCGCTATCTCGGCCGCCACGCCGCCCTGTGCGCCGCCGATGTCTATGAAGGTCTTGTAATCGCCCCAAGGGAATTTTTCGGCGATGGCGCGGGCCGTGCCGAGGCTGAGGCCCGTCATCGCGCCGAGGAAGCCTTCGAGGCGTTCGGGGTCGGCGTACAGCGCCCCGAAGAAGTTGTTGCCGGCGTGCTTCGCCTCGTTCTGCGGCCGTCCCGTCTTCAGAGCCTCTGTCAGAGAGCCCCAGAACGGATACAGGCGCGCGTTGGCCATCTCAAGCATCCCGCCGAGGTAGGAGGGCTTGGCGCGGTCGAGGAAGAGGTCGGTCTCGGCCGCGTTGCCGTAGAGCCCTTCCGCGTCGCGCTCAAGCAGGCGCAGCGAGACGAGCGCGTCGAGGAAGTCGCGCAGGCCGCGCGCGTGCAGGCCGAGACGCTCGCCGACGGCCTCCGCCGTCATCGGCCCCTTCGCCAGCTCAGTGAAGAGCCCCAGCTCGACCGCGCTCAAAAGCGTCTTCGAAGCCCAGAAGCCCAAACCCAGTTGCATGATATTGTCTGGTGTCACAGCCGCACTCATCTCTTCCCTCCTCATCTTTTCAAAACTTAACCTTCTCAAAACTTCGCTGTCGCCGCGTTGCTCCAAGCGGCGATGACGGCCCGTGCGTCCGCCTTGCCCGTGTTCTCAAGCCTGAGCTTCCAACGGCCTGCCGTCACGTCCTTGTCCACGTAGATGGTTCGGAAGAAGCCGGAGGCTTCCGGTTTGCCCGCCGAGTTGCTGCCCCTGACCGCGCCCTTCTCGTCAACGAGCGTGGCCGAAACGAACGGGCTCGCCATGAACGTGACGCCGAAGCTTGCGGCGGCCGCGACGGGAATCTCCACCTCGACGGACTGGTCCGGCGACAGCGTCAACTCCTTCGCAAAGTCGGGCCGCGCGTCGTCGGCGTTCGCGTTAGTGTTCGTGCCGGCGTTTGCGTCTGCACTGAAAGCGGCGGGAGGCGCGAAAGCCGCGTTGATGAAGACCGAAGCGTCCTGCGCGCGTCCGCTGCCGCCCGTCGTCTGCGACTGCTCGGGCGCTTCGGGGTTGTGGTCGCCGTGCGGGCCGACGGCGAGGCGCGGCTTGACGAAGCTCGAAAAGTCGGCCGTCCCCGTAAGCTCCGTGTGGACGTTCGACGAGCGAGCGCGGTCTCGAATCTTCCAGAAGGCAGACTCGACCGGCACCACGCCGTCGTTCGGCGTCACGGTCTTGCACATCACGGGCAGCGGGTCGCCCGCCAGCACAGAGAACCTGACGCCCTTGCGGTTCGTCGTCACGCGGTTAAACTCCGCGACGACCGACGGCTTGAGCTGTCGCACGGCCTCGACGTTCTTCCCCAACATCTCGAAGGTGAAGTTCATCACGTCTGCGCACGGGCTCCCCTCGTTCGGCGTGCCGAGCATGACGAGGTGCGCGACCTGCGGACGGCCGTCGGGCGAAGGCGGCATGAAGGCGTGTATGTAGTGGCGCGATATCAATCCGCCCATCGAGTGCGCGACGAGGTCAACGTGCCAAGCGTTCCTGTCCTCCTGCGCGTAACGTACGTACTTGCCGACCTCCTGCGAGTTCTCGAAGATGCCGTTCGTCGGGCTGGAAGACAGGAACTCGCCGCCCGTGTTCATCAGACCTTTATCGGGGTGCTCGCCGACGGGGAAAGCCTTCCAGTCGTAGCTGTGCGTCGTCGTCAGGATGTTCTGCCAAGACTCCCACGCGCGCCAGTTGCTCCAAAGGCCGTGAACAAGGACGACGGGCTTGGGCGCGACCTTCAAGTTCTTCGTCAGCTCGTCCGTCTTCCTCCCCTGCTCTTCCAACTCGGCCTTGATGCGCTGCACGAGGCGCGGCCGCCCGTCGTCGAACCAAGCGTAGCCCGAGGAGTCCCAGACCATCTCGACCTCGCGCGCCTCGCCCGGCTCGACGCGGACTGAGACGACCGAGTCCTGAAGCGGCGCGTCGGGCCTTGCGCCGTCCCACTTGTCGCCCTTGTAGGTCTCTTTGAAGCGCACGTCGGCGAACTTCTCCTCGCCCGAGGCGTTCAGGACGGTCGCCTTGACCTTCACCATGTTGCCGTCAACCGTCCCTGCCTGCTCGACTATCTCCTGCCAGTCGTCGAAGTTTGGAAAGCGCGGGTGCTCGAACTGCATGTCCACGAGGCGCAGGGGCGCGCCGCACTTCTCAAGGTTCCACCTGACCGTCTCGGTCACGTTGAGGAAACTGCGCGTGTAGCTGCCGCTCAGGCGGTTCGGGTCGTTGGGGTCAACGCGGTTGCTGCCGTCGCTCGTCAAAGAGTTGCCGTCAATGCTCGTCTCCGTCGGCGGGAGGCTCAGGTTCTTCCCCTCCTTCGGCGTGCACTGCCCGCTGAAGGTCGAGTTCTGCGAGCCCGTCGTACGGCCCTTTATCTGCGGGACGCCGACGCCGACTGAGTACGTGCCGTCGGAGTTGACGCCGACCGAGACGTTCGCCTCGACGCCCGAGGCGCTGCCCTGCGTCTGCGTCTTCGAAGTGGAGGTGCCCGACATCTCCTGCCACGTCTTGCCGCGGTCGCAGGAGTTGCGCTCTCTGGCGACGACCGTCTCGCTCGACGTGAAGTTGTGGTTGACGTTGGCGCGGCCGACGCTCGAACCGTTCCTCTCGGGAGCCTCGACGACCGCGACGGCCGCGCGGTAGTTGTAGCTCATCTGGAAGTCCGTCTTGTCCTCGCCGCGCCCCGAGACGCGCGGGACGGTCTTGCTGTGCCGGTCGCTCTGCGTGCGCGTGTATGTGACGAGCCCCGTCCACGCGGCCGAGCAGGAGGCCGGCGCCTTCGTCTTCTTCTGCGGCGTTATCGCGGAGACCAGACGCGCCTGCCCGTCGGCCGGCACGGCCCCGAATAACACGCACGCCAGAAGCAGTAGAGAGCAGACCCGCCTCAATTTGTCCGTCAGAGACTCGCGCAACATCACGTTCGGCCGCCTTTGCAGAAGGATTGCCGGAAAGCCGGCTCAGAACGTAACGCGTGAAACGTTGGCCGCCGGTATCAAACGACGGAGTCCGCCGGTATCGAACGCCGGCCGCGCGCCGCGCCTGATACCTTTCCGCACGGCGCTACGCGTTAACGGGGCAGAAGCCGTGCGGGCTCAAAAGGGTTCGGGCCACGCGGCCGGCAACTCAAACGCATTCATTCCGGGCGTCTTAACATGGAGGGAGATTGGCGATGGCGTTGACAACACTGATGCGGGCGGGCCGCGTCGCGCTCGTGCTGCTGTGCGCGGCGGGCGCAGGCAGCGTGGCGCGGGCCGACGTGAAGATCAAGTCGAAGCAGACGGCGCAGGGGCAGTCTTACGAGAACACGACCTACATCAAGGGCAAGCGCCAGCGCAGCGAGCAGATGGGCGGGCAGATGATAACCATCCAGCAGTGCGACCTGCGCCGCGACATACAGATCATGCCGCAACTCGCGGCCTACACCGTCCGGCCCTACGACGACGGCTCGGCGCAGGCATCGAACGCGCCCGCCCCCGGCGCGCGGCCAACCGCGGAGAACACGAAGGGCGGACTCGTCACTTCGACCGTGACGACCAGAGACACGGGCGAGCGCAAGCAGATGTTCGGCTACACCGCGCGCCACATCATCACGACCATCGAGACGAAGTCGTCGCCCGACTCCTGCTCGCCGATGAACAGCAGGATGGAGACGGACGGCTGGTACATTGACGCCGCCTTCGTGCTCGACTGCGACATGGAGCGCGCCGCAGCGTACCGCGTACGCCAGCCGAGCGGCGGCTGTCATGACCGCTACGAGACGAAGCAGGTCGGCACGGCCAAGCGCGGCTACCCCGTCTGGGAGAAGATGACGATGTTCGGCGAGGACGGGCGCGAGAGCTTCTCGACCGTCAACGAGGTCGTCGAGCTTTCGCAGGCGACGCTCGACCAGACGCTCTTCGACCCGCCCGCCGACTACCGAGAAGTCAAAGACTTCTCCGGCGCATCTCTGATGGCGGCGGCCGGCGCGAGCAACGGCGAAGCGGGCGAGTCAAACCCGTCGCAGACCGCAGACAGTGGCATGAGCGCGAGCGTGAAGAACATGGCCGCCGCGCAGGCGACACAGCCGGCCGTCGAACTCGGCGCGAAGAAGGCGGGCGTGATACGGCTCGGCATCGCGGCCGTGAAGGCGGGGAGCGTCGGCGAGGGGATGAGCGCCGCAGACCTTTCCGCGGCGGTTCAGAACACGCTGGCCGAGTACCTGAAGAGCCCGGCGGTCGAACTGGTGCAGCTCGAATCGAAGCTGCCTTCGCAGGTCGAGGCCGAAGCGAAACAGAAGGAGTGCGACTTCATCGTCTACGCCACCGTGTCGCACAAGAAGGGCGGCGGCGGGGGCTTCGGCGGAATGTTCGGCAAGGTGATGGCGCCGGCCGTCGGGCAGGTCGGCATCGGCCACACGGGCAGCACCGCGGGCAACGTCGCCGGACAGGTTGCGACCAACGCCATCGTCAGCGCGGGCGCGATGTCGGCGGGCGTCAAGCAGAAGGACGAGGTGACGCTCGAAGTGCGCGTCGAGGCGACGGGCGCGCAACAGCCCGCCGCGTCCCGGCAGTTCAAGGCGAAAGCAAAGTCGGCGGGCGAAGACATCATCACGCCCCTCGTCGAGCAGGCCGCGCAGATGATTCTCGCCGCGACTAAGTCCTAAAGCCGCGGCGAGCGGCTCGGGCTTCGACAATCAAGGCGGGAGCGCGCAACGGCCGACGCGCTCCCGCCTTAACTCCTGCGAGCCCTTCAACGCGCCCCGCCCCAATCCTTGTTCGGCCGCGGCCCCATGACGAAGACGAGCGTCGAGCCGTTGGCGATGTCGGAGTGTTTTATGAACGGCGCGCGCAAGCGGCGCCCGTTGAGCGTCGCCGACTGGACGTAGACGTTCTCGGGCGACTGGTTCTTGGCGATGACGGTGAACGGCCCTTTCCTGTAGAACGGCCCCGGGAGCCGCACGGTCGCCTTCTCGAAGAGCGGGCTCCCCAGCGCGTACACGTCGCTGCCCGGCGTCACGGGATAGAAGCCCATCGCGCTGAAGATGTACCACGCGGACATCTGCCCGCAGTCGTCGTTGCCGCTCAAGCCGTCGGGCGCGTTCTGGTACTTCGTCCGCATCGTCTCGCGCACGAGCTCCTGCGTGCGCCAAGCGCGGCCGACGTAGTCGAACAGATAAGTGTAGTGGTGGCCCGGCTCGTTGTCGTGGTGGTAGTGGCCGCCCGTGAAATTCTCTTCGAGCTTGGCGGCGAACTTCTCCGGCCCGCCCACAAGCTCGACCATGCCGGGCACGTCCTGCATCTCGCAGAAGAGGTACGTCCAAGGGCCGCCCTCTGTGAAGCCGGGCATGCGCTCATCTTTAGAGTTCCAGCTCTCCTCGTCCCAACGGCCGTCGGCCAGACGCGGCCGCATGAAGCCCTTCGCCGGGTCGTAAAGATTCCTGTAGTTCTTCGCGCGATTCATCAAGACTTCGTAGTCGTCCATCCGGCCCGCGGCCTTCGCCAACTGCGCGACGCAGAAGTCATCGTAGGCGAACTCAAGCGTGCGCGAGACAGACTCGTCCGTCTTATCCTGCGGGACGTAGCCGAGCTTCATGTACCACGTCAGCCCGCCGCGCGCCTCGAACGAAGTCCAGAGAGCGCGGTCAACCCAGCGGCTGCCCGTGTCGCCGTCGGGCGGTGTGAAGGCGTCCTTGCGCGTCGCCTCGTAAGCCTTCTTCAAATCGAAGCCGCGGACGCCCTTCACGTAGGCGTCGGCGATGACGCTGTCGGCGTGCGTCGAGATCATGATGCCTGTGTAGGTCGGGTTGGGCCACATCGGCATCCAGCCGCCCTCTTCGTACATCTGCAAGAGCGAAGTGATCATGCCGGGCACGCGCTCGGGCTGGATAAGTATGAGCAGCGGGTGCTCGGCGCGGAAGGTGTCCCAGAGCGAGTAGTCGTTGTAGGAGACGCCGCGGTGGACGCGGTCGTCGAAGGCCGAGTAGTAGCGGCCGTACTCGGAGAAGGTGCGCGGGAAGAGGTGCGCGTGATACATCGCCGTGTAGAAGTTGACGCGCTCGTCGCGCGACCCGCCCTGAATTGCGATGCGTCCGAGAGCCTCGTTCCAGAGCCGACGCCCTTCGGCCTTCACGCGCTCGAAGTCCCAAGCCGGAATCTCACGCCTTAAATTCTCGCGCGCCTGCTCTAAGCTGATGAAGGAGGTGCCGACCTTCACCCTGACGACCTCGCCCTCGCTCGTCTTGAACTTCGCGTAGGCGCCGACGCGGCCGCCCGTTTGCTGAGTGCTGTCCGCGTGAATCTCTTCGCCCTCCCAAGTGCCCGAAGAGGCGAAGGGCTTGTCGAACTGGACGACGAAGTAGCCTTTGAAGTTCGGGAGCGGCGGGCCGAGGTGCGCCGACATGCGGTCGGGGTTGTAGCCCGTTATCTCGCGCGCGGCCGCGTTGACTTGGACGAAACCTTTGACGCCTTCCGCCTCGGTGCGGCAGGCTGTGACGACGACGTGCGAAGAGTCGGAGGCCGGGAAGGTGAAGCGCAGGAAGCCCGCGCGCGTCGTCGCGGTCAACTCGGCGCCGACGCGCGCGCCGCCCGGCTCGCCCATCTTGACGGAGTAGTAGTTGGGCGCGGCCCGTTCGTCTTCGTGGCGGAAGGGCAGGCGCGGCTGCGGCGTCTTCAGCTCGCCGCTGTAGGGCATCAGGCTCACCTGCCCGTAGTCGCCCATCCAGATGGCGGGCTGGTGCGTGCCGATGAAGCCCTGTATCGAGTCGTCCTTGTAGTTGTAGGAGTAGACGCTAATCTTGTTCTGGCGCGTCTGCGCCGTCCAATGCGTCATGCCGAAGGGGACGGCGACGCCGGGTATCATCCCGCCGTAGTCGTAGACGCTCGGCCCCGTCGTCCCGATCATCACGTTGACCTCGTCAACGGGCTCCTGCGCCGAGACCGTTGCCGCGCCGAACAGATTAAGGATGAGACAGACGGCGACGAGGCCGGCCAGAAATCTACTCCGCGGGGACTCAGGCTTGGTTGTCATGTTCAAGGGGTTCCTGCGGCGGAAATAGGTATTGACAGGGCAGCCATTTAACTGCACTATCCTTCCGCTTGTCGAGCGGTTTCTTCCGCGGCGTTCTGAATATCTTCAGCCCTCTAATTTAGAAGCGGTCTATCCCAACCTTGAGCGTAGAGCTAAGGACGGCGGACGCGCCCGTCCTCGAAATGCACCAGATCAGGAAGACCTTTCCGGGCGTCGTGGCGCTCGACGGCGTGGACTTCGAGCTGCGGCGGGGCGAGGTGCACATCCTGCTCGGCGAGAACGGCGCGGGCAAGTCCACGCTGATGAAGATTCTGAGCGGCGCCTACCAGAAGACGGCGGGCACCGTCACCTTCGGCGGCGAGGAGGTCGAAATCAGAAACCCCGCGCACGCGCAGAGCCTCGGCATCTCGACCATCTATCAGGAGTTCAACCTCGTCCCGCACCTCTCCATCGGCGAGAACATCTTCCTCGGGCGCGAGCCCACACGCCTCGGCCTCATAGACCGCCGCTCAATCAACCGCCGCGCGGCCGAAGTCCTCAGCCGGCTAGGACTCAAACTCGACCCGCGCAGGCCCGTGCGCGGCTTGCGCGTGGCCGAGCAGCAGATGGTCGAAGTGGCGAAAGCCCTCAGCCTTGACGCGCGCGTCCTCATCATGGACGAGCCGACGGCCGCGCTCACAGAGCACGAGATAAAAGAACTCTTCGCCGCCATCCGCGGCCTGAAGGCGAAGGGCGTCTCGGTCGTCTACATCTCTCACCGCATGGAGGAGCTGTTCGAGATAGGCGACCGCGTCACCGTCCTGCGCGACGGCCGCTCGGTCGGCACCTTCGACGTAAAGGCGACGAACAAGTTCGAGCTGATTCGCCTGATGGTCAACCGCGACCTGACCGAGCTTTTCCCGAAGGAGCGCGCCGAGCGCGGCGAGGAAGTCTTGAAGGTCGAGAACCTTTCGACGCGCGGCGGCTTGAAAGATGTCAGCTTCTCGCTCCACAGGGGCGAGGTCTTAGGCATCGCCGGACTGCTCGGCGCAGGGCGGACGGAACTCGCGCGCGCCGTCTTCGGTCTGGATAAAGTTGAAGCGGGCGCAGTCCACATCAAAGGCGAAGCGCGACGCATCAACTCGCCGCGCGCGGCCATCAACTCGGGGCTCGGCTTCCTCACCGAAGACCGCAAGGCGCAGGGGCTCGTCCTCCCTCTCTCCGTCAAAGAGAACGTCTGCCTGCCGAGCGTGGACAGGTTCGCGTCTTGGGGCTGGATGGACGCTAAGGGCGAGCGGCTCGCGGCCGAGCGCTACGTCAAAGAGCTGCGCATACGCACGCCGGGGCTCGGCCAACGTGTCGTCTATCTGAGCGGCGGCAACCAGCAGAAAGTCGTGCTCTCGAAGTGGCTCTGCTCCGAAGCCGAGGTCTTCATCTTCGACGAGCCGACGCGCGGCGTGGACGTGGGCGCGAAGGCCGAAATCTACCAACTGATGAACCGGCTCACGGCCGCGGGCGTCGCCATCATCATGATCTCTTCGGAGCTTCCCGAAATCTTAGGGATGAGCGACCGCGTGCTCGTCATGCGCGGCGGGCGCGTCGTGTGCGAGTTCGACGCAGAAGAAGCGACACAGGAAAAGATTCTGGAATGCGCGCTCGGGGAATGACCTTGCGGCCGAACTTCTTCTCGCACTACGGCCGTCAGCTCGGCACTCTGTCGGGGCTCGTCGGCCTCGGGCTCGTGCTCTGGGCGCTGACGCCGCACTTCCTCACCGTCTCGAACCTCCTCAACGTCGCCGAGCAGGCCGCCATCATCGCCATCGTCGCCGTCGGCATGACCTTCGTCATCATCACGGGCGGCATAGACCTCTCGGTCGGCTCGGTGCTCGCCTTCGCGGGCGTCGTCATGGCGAGCGTGCTGCACGCGGACGTGCCCGTGCCCTTGGCGCTCGCGGCGGCGCTTGGGACGGGACTCTTCTGCGGGCTCGTCAACGGCGCGCTCATCACCGTCGGGCGCCTGCCGCCCTTCATCGCGACGCTCGGGATGATGAGCGTAGCGCGCGGCACAGCTTTGATGTTTACGGAAGGGCGGCCGGTCTCGGGCTTCGAAGGCGGTTTCCGCTCGCTGGCGACGGGCGAAGTGCTGGGGCTTCCGGCCTCGGTCGTCATCATGGCCGGCGTCTACGTCTTGGCGCATCTGGTGCTCACGCGCACGAAGCTCGGGCGCTACACCTACGCCATCGGCGGCAACGAGGAGGCGGCGCTGCTCTCGGGCGTCAACGTCAAATTCTATAAGACGGCGGTCTACGGCATCTCTGGGATGCTGTCGGGGCTCGCGGCGGTGATTCTGACGGCGCGGCTCAACTCGGCGCAGCCCATCGCGGGCATGATGTACGAACTGGACGCTATCGCCGCGACGGTCATCGGCGGCACCAGCTTGCTCGGCGGCGAGGGGACGGTGCTCGGCACGCTCATCGGCGCGCTCATCATGGCCGTGCTGCGCAACGGCCTCAACATCCTCGGCGTCTCGTCCTTCGTCCAGCAGGTCGTCATCGGCTCGGTCATCATCGTCGCCGTGCTGATAGACATGTGGCTGAAGCGCCGCGCGGGTTGAAGCCGGATTTGAAATTTCAAATTTGAAATTTGAGATTAAAGGAGAAGTGTCTATGAAGAAGGTTCTGGTTTCAGTCCTGCTCGCAGCCCTGTTCACGGGACTCGTCGGTTGTCAGCGCGGCGGGGAGCAGGCGGGGAGCGGGCGGCCCCGCATCGCCCTCGTGATGAAGACCGCGAACAACCCCTTCTTCATCGAGATGCAGAAGGGCGCGGAGGAGGCCGCGAAGCGTCTGAACGTTGACCTCGTCGTGCAGGCGGCCGAGCGCGAGGTGGACGTGGAGAAGCAGATGCAGATCGTCGAGAACCTCATCCAGACGCACGTCGCCGCGCTCTGCGTCACGCCGAGTGGGTCGAGGGAGATTGTGCCGGCCATCGAGAAGGCCAACCGCGCTAACATCCCCGTCGTCATCGTGGACACGCGCGTTGACGCCAAGGCTTTAGCCGACTCGGGCGGACGTGTAGCGACCTTCATCGGCTCGGACAACTACGAGGGCGGGAAGATCGCGGGCGAGTTTCTGGCGAAGCGCTTGGGCGGCAAGGGCAAGGTCGCGGTGCTCGAAGGCATCCCCGGCCACGAGACGGGCGACTCGCGCCTGCGCGGATTCCGCGACGCCTTGAAGGCCGCGCCGGGCGTCGAGATCGTCGCCTCGCAGACGGCGAACTGGGAGCGCGATCAGGGCTTCAACGTCTTCCAGAACATCCTTCAGTCGCACCCGGACGTGCAGGCCGTCTTCGCTTGCAGCGACCTCATGGCGCTCGGCGCGGTCGAGGCCATCGCCGCGGCGAAGAAGACGGGGCAGATCGCGGTCGTCGGCTTCGACGCCACTTCCGAGGCGCGCGACGCGATTACGAAAGGCACGATGGACGCGAGCGTCGCGCAGTCGCCCGCGCAGATGGGCGCCCTCGCCGTCGAGAACGCGCTCAAGCTCCTCAAAGGCGAACAGGTCAACCCCGAGTTCGTCGTCCCCATCAAGCTCATCACCAAAGAGAACGCGGCCGAAGGCAGCAAGTGAGTTCAAATTTGAAATTTCAAATTTCAAATTTACCGCTCGTGCTCGCGCTCGTACTGTGTCAGGCCGCGCCCGCCTTCAATCAAACGAACGGCCGGCGCCTGATTGACTACGCAGACCCGTTCGTCGGGACGGAGAACGGCGGCAACATCGTCCCCGGCGCGCAGGTGCCCTTCGGGTTCGTGCACGTCAGCCCCGACACAGAGCGGCCGACGACCGCCGGCTACAACTCTTACGAGAACGTCCGCGGCTTCAGCCAGACGCACGTCTCGGGCACGGGCGGCGCGAGCAAGTACGGCAACTTCCTCACGACCCCGTACGTCGGCGACATCGGCAAGCTGCGCTTCGACGCCCTCGGCTCGCCCAAGGCTGAAGAGTCTGCGTCGCCCGGCTACTACACGGTGCGGCTCACGCGCCCGGACGTAAAAGCCGAGTTGACCGCGACGCGGCTCGTAGCCTTCCACCGCTACACGTTCCCCGCATCGCCGCTCTCGCACCTGCTGATTGACGTGAGTTCCGTCGTGCAGCCCGAGACGGGCCGGAACGCGTTTAAGAATCCGCATCCCGTAGACTGCTGGGTGCGCGTCGTCGCGCCGAACCGGATTGAGGGCAGCGGCAACTTCGTCGGCGGCTGGAACCAGTCGCCCTACACGATTCACTTCTCCGCAGAGTTCTCGCGCCCCTTCGCGTCCTTCGGCACGTGGCGCGACGAGCGCATAGAGCCTTTGACGGTCGCCGCCGCGTCCGAGGCCAAGGTCGGCGCGTACGCGACTTTCGACACGACCGACGACAGAACAATAATGATGAAGGTCGGAGTCTCCTTCATCAGTCCCGAGAAGGCGCGCGAAAATCTCCTCAGCGAGACGCCCGGCTGGGACTTCGACGCCGTGCGCCGCCGCGCCGAAGCGTTATGGGAAGAAGCGCTCGGCAAAATCAACGTCGAGGGCGGGACGGAAGAGCAGCGCCGCGTCTTCTACACCGCGCTCTTCCACTCGCACTACATGCCGCACGACCTCTCGGGCGAGAACGCTTGGTGGGAATCCAACGAGCCGCACTACGAAGACTTCTACGCCATCTGGGACACGTTCCGCACGCACTTCCCTCTCCTGACGCTGATTCAACCCGAGCGCCAACGCGACATGCTTCGCTCGCTCGTGGACACGTACGTCCACACGGGCTGGATGCCAGACTCGCGCATCGCGGGCGCGAACGGCATGACGCAGGGCGGCTCGAACGGCGACGTGGTGGTGGCCGACGCGGTCGTGAAAGGCGTGAAGGGTTTCGACTACGCGAAGGCTTACGAGGCGCTCGTCAAAAACGCGGAGGTCGAGAGCGCGCGGCCGCTCTACGAAGGGCGCGCGCTCGAAGAGTACAAGCGGCTCGGCTACGTCTCGATGAACTACCCGCGCTCGGCCTCGCGCACGGTCGAGTACGCCTACGACGACTTCTGCGTCGCCGAGGTGGCGCGCGCGTTGGGCAAAACGGCCGACGCCGAGAAGTACCTACAGCGCTCGAAGAACTGGGCGAACGTCTGGAGCGACGAGACGCGCTCGGCACGTCCGCGCACGGGCGACGGCCGCTGGCTCGCGCCCTTCGTGGCTTCGCACTTCTACCCGGACAGAGACTTCAGCTACTGGGACGCGCCCTTCTACGAAGGCAGCGGCCTGATCTACGGCACATACGTCCCGCACGACGCGCGGGGGCTTATCAACCGCCTCGGCGGCGACGACGGGTTCGTCGCTTGGCTCGACGCCTTCTTCGACAACCCGCCGACGCGCGAGCCGGGCTTCCGGCAGGGGCTCTACAACCACAACAACGAGCCGAACTTCCTCGCGCCTTTTCTGTACATACACGCCGGCCTCCCCGAACGCACGCAGGAGCGCGTCCGGCACATACTTGCCACCGAGTACACGACGGGCCGCGCCGGCCTGCCCGGCAACGACGACAGCGGCGCGATGTCTTCGTGGTACGTATGGGCGGCCGTGGGGCTCTACCCGAACGCGGGGCAGCCCTTCTACTACATCTGCTCGCCGCTGTTCGAGCGTTCAACTATTGACTTAGGCTCGGGCCGCGTCTTTGTTATAGAGGCTCAGAACGTCTCGGCCTCGAACCTCTACGTGCAATCGGCGACGCTCGACGGCCGCGCGCTCGAACGCGCGTGGCTCAAACACGAAGAGGTCGCGCAGGGCGGCCGCCTCGTCCTGCGCATGGGTGCCGCGCCCTCCGCGTGGGGACGCGGCGAGCGCCCGCCTTCGATGTCTTCACCCGATAAGAAGTAGGCAAGGCCGATGACGAAGGCGATACGCTTACTCATCCACGCCGCGCTCTGCTGCGCGCTCGTCGCTGCGGCGGCGCACGCTCAGACGCGACAGACCGCGCGGACTCAGACCGTCGAGCGCGTCGTACACGTCGCGCCGCCCGCCGCGGGCGCGAGTCGTTACGTCTACGTGCCGTTCGACGTGCCGCGCGGCGCCGTGCGCGTCGGCGTCGCTTACGACTACGCGCGCGAGGGCGGGGCCAACACGATTGACCTCGGAGTCTTCGACTCGCGTTTCGGCGGCGCGGACACGGACGCGCGCGGCTTCCGCGGATGGAGCGGCGGCCGCCGCGGCGAGTTCTTCATCACGCGCGCGGAGGCGACGCCCGGCTACCTGCCCGGCCCGCTCACCGCGGGCACGTGGCGAATCATCCTCGGCCTCTACAAGGTCGCGCCCGCGGGCGTTGACGTTAAATTCAGAATCTTCGTCGAGACGGAAAGGGCAAAGACGGACGGGCGCGCGGCCGAACGTCCCGCCGCGCGTGAAGCGGAGCGACTGCTGCCGCGCGTGGAGTCGGGTCAGCGGCACAGGGCAGCCGGGCCTGACCTCTACTGGTTCGCCGGCGACCTGCACACGCACACCGTCCACAGCGACGGCGACTGGACAGTCAGCCAACTCGCAGAGGCCGCCTACTACTCCTACCTCGACTTCGTCTTCGTCACCGACCACAACACTTCGAGCCATCACGCGGATGTCGCCCGCGTCGGCGTCCGCCCGCGCAAACTTCTCGTCCTGCGCGGCGAAGAGATAACCACGTACGGCGGGCACGCCAACGCGTGGGGACTTCCGACGGGCGCGTGGGTTGACTTCCGCGTGCGGCCCGGCGACAACGCCGCCATGTCGCGTGTCGCCGCGCGGGCGCACGAACTCGGCGCGCTCGTCTCCGCAAACCACCCCGCCGCGTCGTGCGGCGGCTGTGATTGGAGCTACTGGGAGGCGCTGAAGGACTTCGACGCGGTCGAGGTCTGGAACGGCGAGTGGGACGCGACGGACGAGGCGGCGCTCAAGCTCTGGGACGGCCGCCTGCGACGCGGCCTGCGCACGACGGCCGTCGCGTCGAGCGACACGCACCGGCCGCAGAACCCCGTCGGGCGGCCGACCACGCACGTCGCGGCCCGCGCGTTAACGGAGGCGGCGTTGCTCGACGGCATACGGCGCGGGCGCGTCTATCTGACGGCAGAGGCCGCGCGCCCCTCCGTCAGCTTCGAGGCGGAGAGGCGCGACGGAGCGCGCACGCCCCGCGCGCTCCCCGGCGACGAGATTAGTTTCAGTGGGCAGGGGATGGTCGGCTTTTACGTCACCGTCCGCGACGCCCCGGCGGACGCGACCGTCTCCTTCATCGAGGACGGCCGCGCGCTTCGCACCTTCCCCGTCGGCCCCGACGGCGGCCCGCTCGTGGTGGAGATGTTGTGCGATGGGGATGCGTACTACCGCGTCGAAGTCCGCGACGCGGCGGGGAAGATGCTCGCGTTGACCAACCCCATCTACGTTAAATTTCCATCTAGACGATGAAGTGACGATGAGGCGACGGTGACGCGCGGCGCGGCTCAGTCGAGCCGGAAGAGTTTCGACTCGCCCGCGGCGAGCGACGCTTCCGCCTGCTCGCGTCGGAAGAGCACGCGCGGCCCGAAGTCGGGCCCGAGCGTGAGCACGCGCACGAGCTTGAGCTGCTTGCACGTTCCGCCGCTCGCGCCGGCCGGGTGTGAGTGGCAGCGCGCTGTGACCGACTCGACCGCTTCGGGCGCGACCGTTTTCGGCAGGCGTACGGCCGTGCGGAAGTAGCCGCTGCGCTCGATGCGCAGGCGCGGCTCGCCCATGTCCGACGAGAATGTTTCTGTACGGCCCTTCAACTTCACGTCGAAGGCGACGGCCGCTCCCTCCTGCGTCGAGGCGGCTTCGATGTAAAGGTACTCGCGCGGGTCTGCGACGGTGTTGATGTCCGAAGGCGTCTCGCTGATGCGCCCCTCGCGCTTTAGCTCCTCGGTCATCGCGCGGTAGGTCTGCGGGAACGAGTCCATCACGCTCTCGCGCGTCGCCGCTTCGAGACGGGCGCGGACGGGCGAGGGCGCGAAGCGTACGGCGGTGCAGGCGAGGTCGGTGAAGTTGTTGTTGTCCGAGGCGTCGGCGAGCAGTGGGTGCTCGCCGCCCGTGCGCTGGCCTCTGAAGTGTTTCGTCTCGTGCCTCACGCCTTGGAAAGTCTCTTCGATAATCTTGCCGGCGCGGGCGCGCACTTCGTAGACCCACTCGATGTCCGTCCCGCGCCCCCAGCGCGCGAAGAGCGCGGCGGTCTGCGTCCCGCCGTCCTCGTTCGTGAAGACGACGGTGTAACGATAGACGGTCTCGCCCGGCGTCGTGTGCAGAATCTCGTAGTACATCAGCAGAGGGATGTCCGTGAAGTGGTCTATGGTGTTGGCGCGTGCGTAGAGGACGGGCGAGTGCGCGAGCGCGAACAGCTCTTCGTCCGAAGCCGCGTCGCGCGCGGACTCGTGGACAAGCGGGCGCAGCGCCTTCACCTCCGCGCGGCGTGCGCCCGCGGCCGAGCGCTCGGCGTTGAGCGCCGCCGTGACTTTGTGCCTCCCCTTCGAGAGTCGGCCGAGCGCGACGCGGTACTTGTAGAAATCGTCGCCGGCCCAGAGCAGCAAGTCCTGACTGTAAGCGCCGTCAACCAGCACCGTGAGCGCGGCCGCCTCCGCGCCCTCGCGCCCCCAGTTCGCGCCCGGCGAACGCGCCTCTACTTCGAGTTCGACCTCCGCGTCGGCCGCGACGGTGAAAGTCTCTGCGGCGAGCGGTGCCGAAGTCGGCGGCGACGGCGAGCAGGGATTCTGCGCTCGTACCGCAACGAAAGACGCGCAGCCGCAGGTTAAGAGCAGCGCCGCGCAGAGGCGCGTCAGGCGTAGACGCAAGAGGACGGAACTTTTTTTCATTGACGAAGGCCGGGCGGAAACTTTTGTTGGGCAGAGCGCCAAAAAGGCGGAACTCAAGCTACGGCAAATCTACACCCATTTCAAGCGTTTATTTTTCTCTTCTGCTTTACGAATCTTGGGCTATAATCCCGCGCACACCAGTAGGGGCAGGCCGCGCGCAGGGATTTTAGACCGACTCCCGCGGCGGCCGGCCCGCCTTAGACTTTCCTGTCACCCGTAGAAGTCGGACGTTTGAACACCCCGCGGCCCCGAAGGCCCCGACAAGGAGAACAAAATGCTGCGAAGAGTCCCCCGCGTAGCCGCCTGCCTGCTTCTCGTCTGCGTCCTGCTGACCGTCACGGCCTCCGCGCAGGTCAACAACGCGAGCGTCACCGGACTAGTCACCGACACGACGGGCGCCGTCGTCCCGAACGCCTCCGTGACTCTGAAGAACAGGGCGACCAACGTCGAGACCTCGACGACGACCGACAGCTCGGGCTACTACACCTTCGCCAGCGTGCCCGTCGGCACCTACGACGTGACGGTCGAGCGGCAGGGCTTCAAGCGCATAGTCCTCAGCGACATCAAGCTTGAGGTGGCGCAGAAGGGGCGCGTTGACGCCGTGCTCGAAGTCGGCGCCGTCAGCGAGACGATCACCGTCACCTCGGCCACGCTCCTCACGACGCAGGAGGCGACGACCGGCGGCGTCATCGAGAACCGGATGGTGCAGCAGCTTCCGCTCTCGGGACGCAACTGGGACGACCTCATCGGCCTCGTCCCCGGCGTTCAGGCCGACCGCTACACAGAGGAGGGCGGCTCGACGGCCGGCGGACGTACGGGCGGCGCCAACGTCCACGGCGTCCGGTCGCTTCAGAACAACTTCGTGCTCGACGGCGTGGACAACAACTCCATTTCGGAGAACGTGCAGGAGTTGACGACGCAGGTCGCGCGCCCCTCCGTTGACTCGATTCAGGAGTTCAAGGTTTCGACCAACCCCTACTCGGCCGAGAACGGACGCAGCCCCGGCGCGCTCATCAGCGTCACGACCAAGTCGGGCTCGAACGTCTTCCACGGCACGCTCTACGAGTTCCACCGCAACCGCATCTTCGACGCCAACAACTTCTTCAACAACCGCGCCGGCGCGCGCAAGCCGCAGAACATACAGAACCAGTTCGGCGGCAACATCGGCGGCCCCGTCGTTAAAGACCATGCGTTCTTCTTCTTCAACTACGAGGGCACGCGCATACGCAAGGGCGTGACGCGGCTCGGCAACGTGCCGCTCGCGAACGAGATTCGCGGCGACTTCTCGAACGCGGCGGCCGTCGCCAACCGCATCCCGGGCGGCGCCTACGCCAAGCTCTTCGACCGCGTCGGCGACTGCCGCGCGCTCGTCCCCTCGGCCTTCAACTCGGACGGCTCCTTCATCAACAACCAGATTCCCGCGCAGTGCCTCGACCCGCTCGCGCAGAAGGTTCTGGCGCTGCTGCCCGCGCCGAACGTCACGCCCGGCTCGGGCGCACTCAACATCAACAACTTCCTGCGCAACCCCGGCATCCTCGACGACACCGACAGCTACACCGGCCGCTTCGACTGGCAGCAGAGCGCGAAGAACAGCTTCTTCGTCCGCTACACTCTCTCAGACCGCTTCCGCTACATCCCCGGCATCTTCGGCGGCGTCGTGGACGGCACGGGCTCTTCGGCCAACGGCCGGCTCAACATGAAAGGCCAATCGGCGGCCATCGGCTGGACGCGCCTCATCAGCTCGCGGCTCATCAACGAGTTCCGACTCGGCTGGGGTCGCAACAACTCGCTCGCCGTGCAAGACCCGTTCGGGCTGAACACACTGGCCGAGTTCGGCTTCAAGGGCGTGACCGACTCGCCGCTCTACAGCGGCGGACTGCCCGGCCTCTCCATCTCGGCGCGCGGCGGGACGCAGTTGCCCGGCGGCCAGTCGGGCTTCGACCGTCTGGGCTCGCCCGACTTCCTGCCGAAGTCGCAGCGCACGAATCAGTTTCAGTGGACTGACAACATCAGCCTCACCTACGGCGCGCATCAACTGAAGTTCGGCGGCGACGTGCGCGGGCCGATGCGCAACATCTACCTCGACGTTCCCTCCCTGCGCGGCACGCTCAACTTCGACGGCAACCGCACAGGGATAGGCCTCGCGGACTTCCTGCTCGGCTACCCCTCGGGCGCGCAGCTCGCCAACCCGCAGGTCGTGGACTCGCGCATGAAGATGTTCTCCGGCTTCGCGCAGGACGACTGGAAGGCGACGCCGCGTCTGACCTTCAACCTCGGGCTGCGCTACGACTACGCGACGTGGCCCTACGACGGGCGCGACCGCCTGACGAACCTGAACCCCGAGACGGGCCAAGTCTTCACGCCGGCCAACTCGCCCTTCGGCCGCGGCCTCGTCACACCCGACAAGAACAACTTCGCGCCGCGCGTCGGCCTCGCTTATCAACTGACGCCCGCGACCGTCCTGCGCGCGGGCTACGGCCGCTTCTACATGCTCTTCGAGCGCGCGGGCAGCGAGGATCAACTCGCCTTGAACCTGCCTTGGCTCGTCCAGAACAACGTGACGGCCGCGAACAACAACTCGACGGCGAACAACATACGCCTCCGAACGGGCTTCAACCTCTCGCTCGACCCCGCGTCGGTTGACCCGCGCCTCGTGCGCCTGCGCGCCGTCAACCCCGAGGCGGTTGACCCGAGCATAGACCAGTGGAACTTGGGCGTGCAGCGCCTTCTGGCCGGCAACCTCGTCGTCACGCTCGACTACGTCGGGACGAAGGGCACGCACCTCTCGACGCTCCGCAACCTGAACCAGCCGGCCTTCAACGCGGCCGGCGTCAGCACGGGCGTCATCCCCTTCCCCAACCTTGGCCCCATCGAGTACCGCGACAACGGCGGCAACTCGAACTACCACGGCGGCGAGCTGACGCTTGAGAAGCGCTTCAGCCGCGGGCTCTCGTTCCGCGCCGCCTACACCTACTCGAAGTCAATAGACTTCGCGCAGGAGCACCTCGCGACCGGCGGCACCGGCAGCTTCGCGCAGGACGCGCACAACCTGAACGAGCGGCGCGGCCCGAGCGACTTCGACATCCGCCACCGCTTCGTCGCCAGCTACGTCTATGAGTTGCCGTTCGGCCGCGGCCGCGGCTTCCTACAGGAGGGGCCGCTCTCCTACGTCCTCGGCGGCTGGCGGCTGAGCGGGCTGGCTAACCTGCGCTCGGGCCGCCCCTTCACCGTCTCGGCCAACGGCAACAGCACGGCGCTGGGCGGCGCGCGCGGCGGCGGGCTCGTCGGCGCTTGGGCCGACTGCCTTCGCGACGGCTCGCTCTCCGGCGACGAGCGCAACATAGACCGCTGGTACGACACGACGGCCTTCGCCGTGCCCAGTCCCGCCCGGCTCGGCACCTGCGGCCGCAACACCCTGCGCGGGCCGAACCTGACAAACTTCGACATGGCCGTCGCGCGCACCTTCCCGCTCTTCAGCGAGGAGCGCAACGTCGAGTTCCGCTGGGAGGTCTTCAACGTCTTCAACACGCCGCAGTTCGGCCTCCCCGAGCGGAACCTTTCGAGCACCTCGGCCGGGCGCATCTCCTCGCTCGCCGGCGACCCGCGCGTGATGCAGTTCGCGCTCAAGCTCAACTTTTAGGAGGTAGACAGTAGTCAGTAGCCAGTAGACTGTAGGCTCCGCTTGATGGAGGTTGACGCTGATACCCGGACGATTCGCCGCCGACGGTTTTCTACTGTCTACTGACTACTGTCTACTGACTACTGCTTTCGGGAGTTTCTTATGACGGTCTTAAGAACTTCGGGCGACGGCGCGGGGAAGCGTGCGGAGCAGTTCCGCGACTACAAGGCCGAGCAGCGCGCCTGCGTCAAGGAGTTCTACCGGCTTAATCACACGCGGCAGACGTTGGACT
Source organism: Pyrinomonadaceae bacterium (assembly GCA_035248785.1). Lineage (GTDB taxonomy): Bacteria > Acidobacteriota > Blastocatellia > Pyrinomonadales > Pyrinomonadaceae > QHXN01. Next base: position 75,390 of record DATFHD010000136.1, read on the forward strand.
TCGTACTTGGGAAGAAGCGGCAATACCTGACGCTGGACAGGCGGCGGATGGGCGTCTGGGAGGCTCTGGAATATCTGAACACGCTCGTTGACGACAGCGACCCAGACATCGAGCTTTCACAGCTCGACCACAACCTTCAGACCGCCGAGGCCATACGCGAGGCGGGCCACCCGCGCTGGTTCGTCCTCACCGGGCTCATACACGACCTCGGCAAAGTGCTCTGGCTCTACGGCGAGCCGCAGTGGGCCGTAGTCGGCGACACCTTCCCCGTCGGCTGCGCCTACTCAGACCGCGTCGTCTACCACGAGTTCTTCGACGAGAACCCCGACAGCCGGAACCCGCTTTACCAGACCGCGTGCGGCGTCTACGAAGAAGGCTGCGGGCTCGACAAGGTTCACTTCTCTTGGGGGCATGACGAATATCTATATCACGTCGTCAAAGACTACCTGCCCGAGGAAGCGCTCTACATGATTCGCTACCACTCGGCCTACCCCATCCACCGCGAGCGCGCCTACGAGCACTTGATGGACGAACACGACCGCGAGCTGTTCCGCTGGGTGCGCGCCTTCAACCCCTTCGACCTCTACTCGAAGAGCGACGAGCGGCCCGACGCCGCCGCGCTCCGCCCCTTCTACGAAGACCTCATCGCCGAATACTTCCCGCCCCAACTCCGCTGGTGAGCCCCGCCGCCCTTCCTACCGCGGCCCTTCAACGGCCGGCGCCGTTGACGACTTGGCGGACGGCATCAATCACCAGACCGGGCTCGTCGAACTGTATGTAGTGCCCGCTCTTCTCGGCGATCACCTGCCGCGCGTTCGTCGAGCGCGTCGCGAGGTCTGCCTGTAGCTCCCGCCAAACCCTCTCAGCCCTCTCCGCCTCTTCGCCCGAAGAGGCCGGCGGCCACTCCCCGCGCGTCAGGACGACGAGCGGCTTGCCGTCGAGCCGCATCGGCGACTCTCGCAGTTCCCGCATGCTCTGCTGAATGTTCAGGAGTTCGTCGGCGCCCGAGTACAGGTGCCCGGTGTGCGAGTAGACCGCGGCCCACTCCGGCGCGAGGGCTTCGGGGATGTGCTCGGACGGCCGGTTGAACTTTAGGAAGATGCGCGCGACCCCGACGGGCGCCGCGGCCTTCAACAGCAGCGGGTAATAGGGCGAAGGGGCCGGCAGTTCTTTCCGCGCCGTCTGCCCCTCGTGCGTCGAGTCAACCAGCACCACTCCGGCGACCTCTTCCGGGTACTGGCTGGCGAAGAGCTGTGCGTGCAGCCCGCCGAGCGAGTGGCCGACCAAGACGTAAGGCGGACGCAGCCCGGCCGTCCCGAGCAGCGCGTGCAGTTCTCTGACGACCTGCCGGCTGTCGCGCGGCGCGGGGCCGGCCTCGCTCCAACCGGCGCCGGCGCGGTCGTAAGAGCAGACCCGCGCGAACCGCGCGACCTCCGGCTGTACGCTGCCCCAGTCCAGCACGCCTCCGCCGAGGCCCGATTCGAGGATGACCGTACGCGCGCCCTCGCCCGTGCAGTACAGGTGCAGGCGGTAGCCGCCGACATCCACCATCCTCCCCGGCGCAGTGTAGGCGCGCGCGTCGAGCTGCGTGGCGCCGAACTGGTAGACGGCCCCCGCCAGAAGAAGCGCGACCGTCAGGACGGAGAGCGCCGCGAGGATACGCACGGCCGCCCGACGCACGCGCGCCCGCCGGCCTTTATTAGCGGCCGGGCTCAAAGGCTCAGAGGTCGTTAAAGAAGTCTCGCCCGCCAATCTACCGTCCATACGAATGCACACCGCCCTCAGCGGGTCGGCGTCTTGTAGACGAAGCCGTCCTTCATGACGAACGTCGTGCGCTCCATGACGTGTATGTCGCGGAGCGGGTCGCCGGGGACGGCGACCACGTCGGCGAACTTGCCCGGCTCAAGCGTGCCGATGTTCTTCTCCCACCCGAGCAGCTTCGCCGCGTTGAGCGTGCCGGCCATGATGGCGTCCATCGGCTTCATGCCGCCCCACTCGACCATCAGCGTGAACTCGTGCGCGTTCGTCCCGTGCGGGATGACGCCCGCGTCCGTGCCCAAAGCTATCGGCACGTGGTTGGCGACGGCCAGCTTGATGCCGTTACGCATGGCGGCCGCGGCCGCGAGCGCCTTCTCGGCGCGCTGCCCCTTGACCACGCCGCTCTTAGCGAGGCGCTCGACCTGCTCGCCCGCCATCAGCGTCGGCACGAGGAACGTGCCGCGCTCGGCCATCATCTTCGCGCCCTCCTCGTCGAGGAACGAGCCGTGCTCGATGGAGGCGACGCCCGCGCGCGTGGCGATCTTAATCCCCTCGGTGCCGTGCGCGTGGGCCGCCACTTTGCGTTCGAGCTTCGTCGCCTCGTCCACGGCGGCCTTCATCTCCTCGAAGGTGTACTGCGTCGCGCCGACGGCGTCGCCCTCGGAGAGCACGCCGCCCGTCGCGCAGGTCTTAATCACGTCCGCGCCGTACTTGACCTGATAGCGCACGGCGGCGCGCACCTGCTCGGGGCCGTCGGCGATGCCGTCGCGTATCGAGCCGTCGAGCAGCCCCGGCCTGTAGGCGTTCTCGTCGCAGTGGCCGCCCGTGATGCCGATGGCGTGTCCGGCCGTACGCATACGCGGCCCCTCGACCCAGCCGTCGTTGATGGCCTTGCGCAGCGCCACGTCGTCGAAGTCGCCGTGCGCGCCGACGTTGCGGACGGTGGTGAAGCCCGCCATCAGCGTCCGCCGCGCGTTGACGACGCCGAGGATGGCGCCGAAGGAGCTGTAGTCTTTGACGGCCGCTGCGTCGCCCTCCGGGTCGCCGAGCACGCGCCCGATGAGGTGCGTGTGCGCGTCTATGAATCCGGGCAGGAGCGTGGCGTCGCCGAGGTCAATGACCCGCGCGCCCGCGGGCGTCTTGACGCTGGCCGCCGAACCGACGGCGGTAATCCGGTCGTCTGTGATGACGACCACCGCGTTTGCGATTGGCTCGCGCCCCGTCCCGTCAATCAGCCGCGCGGCGCGCAGCACCGTCACGCCGCTCCCCTTTCGCGGCTGCGGCCTGTACGGCGCGGACGCCCCCGCGCCCTCCTGCGCTTGCAGCATGGGCGCCAACAGCATCAGCAAAAGAATCGCGGGGAGAAGCAGATTCGGTCTCATCTTTAAAGGCTCCTTAAAGTGGTTTGCCGGACGCACGCCGGTTCCTTTCCTGTTCGGCGGCTCTGACTGCTTCAGCGCTGCGGGTCGCGTAGGATGACGACATCGCTCGTCGTCAGGCCATTGGCGAGCAGCAGACGCCCGTCGCGCGCGAGGTCGAAGGAGTAGAAGATTTCGCGCGCGAAGTTCGTAATCTGCCGCGCATCGCCGCCTTCAATCGGTTGCTGTCGAAGGTTCGTCACGCCGCCGCGCAGGTCTGTGTAGACGAAGGCGCGGCCGTCCTGCGTCCAGCGAATCTGCGACATGCCGTCGGCCTCGTTCTGCGGCACGTCGAAGACGTGGACGGGCTCGCCGCCTTCCACCGAGACGACCGCGATGCGCCAAGGCGCGTTCGGCTTCTCGTCCTTCTGCCAGTAGGCGACGAGCCGGCCGTCGGGCGAAACGGAGGGGCGCATCGAGAGATGACGCGTCAGACGCACGGGCGTCCCGCCCTCCAAGGGGACGCGCCACAGACTCGTCTGTGAACCTTCGCCCGCGTGCTCGTAGACGACCCAGCGGCCGTCGGCCGTCACCTGCGGCCAGTTGCTATTCTCCTCGCCCGTGGTGAGCCTGACGGGGTTGCTGCCGTCGCGGTTCATGCGCCAGATTTGCCAAGCGCCCGAGCGGTTCGAGTGAAACAGGACGTAGCGCCCGTCGGGCGAAGCGACCGGCGCGTAGTTGCGCCCCGCGCCCGCAGTCAACTGCACCTGCCCGCTGCCGTCCGCGCCCATCTCCCAGATGTCCGCGTTCCCCGAAGCGTCCGAGGCGAAGAGCACGCGCCCGTCCGGCGTCCAAGAGAGGTCAACGTAGCGGCCCGCGCCCGAGGTTATCTGCGCCGGGCGCGCGTAGTCCGGCGGCGGCGCGAGGAAGACGGTCGTGAGCGTCTGGCTCTGCACGCTTGCGAGCGCGTTCGCGTCGCCCGCGAGGCTCAGGTCGCCGTAGTCGGTCAGGTCGTTCGACACGCGCGACGCCGTGCCCTCGGGGTACGCCAAGCGCCAGAGCTGACGCATCGAGATCGTCTCGTCCATCGCCGAGAGCAGCAGCCCCGTGCCGTCCGCGAGCCAGACCATCTGGCCCACGTCGCTCCAACGCTTGCCGGCCGCGAGTTCCCTGAGCGCGCCGCCCTCTACTTCCGCCTCGACGGCCTTCAGGAAGAAGCCGTTCGGGTCGGAGGTCTCGACGAAGAAGGCCACGCGCGAGCCGTCGGGCGAGAAGGCCGGCGCGACGGCCGCAGAGAAGTGTTCCGGATAGTCGCGCGTGGCGACGGCGCGCTCGCCCGTCCCGTCCTCGCCCGCGACGACGAGCGTCTCGCGCCCGTGCTCTGCGTCGGCGACGACGAAGGCGAGGCGGCGCCCGTCCGGCGAGACGCCCACGGCGCTGCCCACGCCCGCGCGCACGCGGCTGACCGAGCCGCTGAGCGCAGGCACTTTGTAAAGGTCGAACCCTCGGCCCGCGGCCACCGTGTAGTAGACGTACGTGCCGTCGGGCGAGAAGGCGAGGTTGCGGTAGCCAGCGTCCGCGGGCGGCACCAGACGGATGCTGTTGGCGACGGCGACCTGCCGCACCCAGAGTCCCTGCTTGCCCGCTTCGTCAACGACGTAGGCCACCATCTTGCCGTCCGGCGAGATGGCCGCGCGCCGCACGTTCCCCGCGGTCGTAATCTTCATCGGCGCCGCGTGCTCGAAGGCCGCGCGCCCGCGCGACCTCAAACCGAACTGCCAGACGCCGAGCCCGACGGCCGTCAGCACAACGAGCGCGAGCGCGGACGCGAGCCACACGCGGCGCCCGCGCCGCGTCGAGGCCGGAGCGTGCGACGGCGGCACGGCCGTCACGTCCGCCGCGTCGGGAGTTGCGGTGATGGAGACCGCGTCCGGAGCAGTGGCGGCGGCAACGCCCGCGCCTTCGCGCACAACCGAGGCGCCGTCGCCCGCGCCGACAGCAGCGACCTCCGTCGCTCGTGAGGGCGATGTCCTGTGAACTGCTTCCGCGCCGTCGCCCGTCGCGCGCGGCGACTCCCACGTGCCGACGCGTCGGAGCAGTTCGTCGAAGCGCGCGTCGCCGCGCAGGTTATCCAGCCGCGGGTCAACGCGCACGAAGGCCAGCCCGACGGCGTGCTCCTCGGCCGCACGTTCGAGCCACTGTAGCGCCGCGTCGCGCTCGCCGAGCAGCGAGTGGACGACGGCGACCTCGTACGCGAGCGTCCCGCGCGCCTCGCCCTTCGAGGTCAACTCATCCAGCACGCCGCGCGCTTCCGCCGCGCGCCCGCACGAGGCGAGGACGTGCGCGTGCTTGACGCGCGTCGTCGGCGTGTCGCCCGAGAAGGCGCGCTCCTGCTCGTAGACTTCGAGCGCCTCGTCGCACATGCCTTTGCGCTCGTAGCACCAGCGCAGGACGATGTGCGCCGACATCGAGCCGGGGTCGAGTTCCAGCGCGCGCTCGCACTGCGAGCGCGCCTCGTCGAAGCGGCCCGCGAGGAAGAGGACGTTGGCGACGGCCGTCGCCACCACAGGCGACTTCGGCGCGTACTCCCTCGCCTTCTCAATCTCGGCCAGCGCCTCTTCGTGGCGCCCCGCGGCCGAGAGGTTGAAGGCGTGCCAGCGCCGGGCGACGGCGCTCTCGGGCTTCAGCTCGACTGCGCGCTTCAACTCCCTCTCCGCGCCCGCCCAGTCGCGCTCGTAGTAGAGCCTGACGAAGCCGAGCGAGGCGTGAGCTTCGGAACAGGTCTCGTCGGCCTCGACCGCGCGGAGCGCCGCCGCGAGCGCCTTGTCCCAAGCGCCCGCGGGCGGCGGCTCGACGTACCAGTTCAAAAGCGCGTAGCAGTCGGCCAGCTCCGACCAAGCCATCGCGAACTTCGGGTCGCGCTCGACGGCGCGCTCAAGGCGCTGAATCGCCTGCCGCATCCCGTCGGCCGTGCGGCGGGTGGCGAAGTAGCGCCCGGCCTTGTAGAGCTGGTGCGCCTCCTCGTCATCCGTCAGGCGCGGCCCCGTCGTCGTGGGCGTGATGTGTATGCCCTGCGAGGCGAGCGTGCGCGTCGGCC
>DATFHD010000137.1:0-30626 GCA_035248785.1 Pyrinomonadaceae bacterium
AACTGCGGGCAGAGTTTTTCAACGTCTTCAACCACCCGAACTTCGGCGACCCCGTCGGCGACCTCGGCAGCCGCCTCTTCGGCCTCAGCACGCAGACGCTCGCGCGCAGCCTCGGCACCGGCGGCATCAACGGCGGCCTCAGCCCGCTCTATCAGGTCGGCGGCCCGCGCTCAGTGCAGCTCGCGGTGCGGCTCGGCTTCTAACGCTCTTTGTAAATTTGGAAGGCTATCAGGTTCGACAGACTTCGCCGCAAGCTCGTGAAACGGCGCGGCGAAACGAGGGAGGGCGCGGGCCGCGCGCCGGCGCCGCGTGCGCATGGGGAGAGCGCCCACGGCCCGCGCGCCGCAGCCCGCGCCCCCCTTCAACTCCTCAGCAATTCGGGCGGCCGTCCGCCTTCACGGCCGCCTGTCTCTTACGAAGCTCTCATAATTCTGCCGGATTAACGTCGTCCGTGGGTGCTCGGGCGCGAGCATCTTCTCGCAAATGCTCAGCGCTCGCAAATACAGTGATTCCGCCTGCGAGTATTTGCCCTGATCTTCGCAGAGTCCGGCCAAGTTTCCCAGAATCACCGCTATGTCAGGGTGATCCATCCCGAACGCCTTCTCATAGATGCTCAGCGCCCGCAAAAACACCGGCTCCGCTTCCGCATACTTGCCTTGCTCGCTGTAAACACGGGCCAAGTTGTTGAGACTCGCCGCCACCTCGGGGTGATTCGGCCCGAGCGTTTTCTCGCGGATGCTTAGCGCCCGTTCATACAACTGCTCGACCTTCTCGGCGCTACCCTGACGGTTATAGAGGTAGGCAAGGTTATTGAGGCTGGTGGCTAAGTCCGGGTCGTCAGGCCCGAGCGCCTTTTCGCGTATGCTCAGTGCCCGCTCATACAGTCGTCGGGCGTCGGCGTATTTACCCTGCCGGCTGTAAAGGTAGGCCAAGTTGTTGAGACTCTTCGCCACATCCGGGTGCTCCGGCCCGAGGGCCTTCTCGCGGATACTCAATGAGCGTACAAACAGCGGCTCCGCTTCCGCGTACTTAGCCTGCCCGATGTAGAGTGAGGCCAGATTGTTCAGAGTCAAGGCCACGTCCGTGTGCTCGGCCCCGAGAAGCTTCTCGCAAATACTCAACGAGCGCAGGTAGAGGGGCTCCGCCTCGGCATACTTACCCTGTATGTCATACAGGTTGGCCAAGTTGTTAAGGCTCGTGGACACGCTAAGATGCTCCGGCCCGTATGCCCTCTCCCAGATACTCAGGGCTTTTTTATAAAACGTCTCCGCTTCCGCATATTGGGCGCGCGCATGGCAGTAGTAGCCGGCGCCATTCAGCAGCTTCGCCGCCTCACCGAAGTCGAACCCGTAACTCTCGATCAGCCTTGCCGCCTCTTGGGCGTGGGGAAGAAGTTTTTCGCAGAGCAGCCAACTCTCATAATTGACCAGCGGGAAAGATGCATTTAAGGCCCGGACGACGCGCTCGGCCCAGAGCCGCCGCGTCTCTGCGTCCATCTCGTCCCTGAGCACCCGCTGCACGAGCCGGTGGATTTCGATCGTCCCGCTCTTGGCGTTCCGGCGGATGAGTGAGAAGCGTCCGGCCTCGCCAATAACCTTGACCAGATTGATGCCGCCGCCGGCCAGCGGGGTCAGGTTCTCCCCGAGTTCCGGCGCCCCGCTGATGAATATCTCTTCCGGGATGGCGTCCGGGGCGAGGAAGGCGCAGACGCGCAGCATGTCGGCCGCGGCCGCGCTGGCGGAGGCCACCTGCCGGAAGGCCAGCGAGAAGGTGATGGTCACGGGCTCGTGGTCGGCGACGAAGCCGCCGCGTCGCTCGGCGCGCAACTGCTCCCCCTCCTTCCGGTACAGCTCAAGGTACTCGCCGAGGCTGCTCGCCATCTCCTCGATGAACGCGCCGGCCTGATCGAGCGCCAGCGGGAGCCCGCCGACCTCCTGCGTGATCTTCGCCGCCTGCTCCCTGTCGGCCTCGGCCGCGGCCCCGAGCGCGTCGCCCAGCGCGAGCAGCTTCGCGCGGCGGAGCAGTAAGAGCGTGCCCTCCTCGGGCGTCATCACCTTTATCTCCACGCGCGCGACGCCGCCCGTGGCGTAGGCGCGCGTCGTCAGAAGGACGTGGCCGCCCCACTCGCGCCGCAGCAGGTCGGAGACGAGCCCGAGGTCGTCGGCGTTGTCCAGTATCAGGAGCCAGCCGGAGTTCGCTTCGAGCCAACTCTTCACGGCCAGCACGGCCTTGTCCCTGTCGGTCTCGTCCTTCTCGGGCAGGTCGAGCTTCGCCGCCAGCGCGGCCAAATCGGCCTTGAGCGACTCCTCGCCGTCGGCCTTCGCCCACAGCACCGCCTCGTACTCGCCGCGGTGGCGGTAGGCGTACTCGGCCGCCGTCTGCGTCTTCCCTATCCCGCCCATGCCGCTGAGCGCCGCCTTTCCGCCGGCCGTCAACTCGCGGCGCAGGTCGTCGAGCACCTGTGCGCGGCCGGTGAAGAAGCGGTTGCGCGGGTGCGGGACGCTCCATGCCGCGGCGCCGCCCCCCGGCACTTCCGCCGCGGGCTTCGTACGCGCGAGTTCCAGTACGCGCTGCGCGACGGAGAGGAGCACGGCGTCCTGCTCGTGTTCCTGCATCGCGTTCAGCGGCTTGTCCGGCGAGTTCGCCGACTGGAAGACCGAGAGGGACAGTTCGCCGGGGCCGCGCGCCGGGTCTGGATACTTGAACGTCGTCTCGGCGAACAGACACGGGCGCACCACGACGGGGATCACGGTGCCCCCCCTGTTCATCGCATTCATCAGCAGGGCCGGCAGCTCGCTGTTGCGGATGTACTTCGAGGCGAGGAAGGCGGGGCTGACCAGTAACACGGCGACGTTCGCGGCCGCCAGCTCCGCCTTGATAGACCCGTCCCACTGCTCGCCCGCCTCGATCTGTCTGTCCGACCACGCGCCTACGCGGTTCTGTAGGACGAGAGGCTGTAGCTGTTCCAACAGCCTGTTAAGCCAGCGCTTACTCGGGTCGGGGCTTTCGTTGTCGCTGTGGGCGTAGCTGACGAAGACCGTGAAGCTACCGCCGGCATCGTCGCGGGGCATGCGGTTTTCTCCCCCTCTCGATACGTTGACGCCGACCAACTTAAGCAGGAGACGGGCGCCGGGTGGTGATGTGAGAGACTGCGCGGGACAGTGTAGCGGTAAGGGGCCGGGCTGTCACGCATGAAATCCCGCTCACAGAAGCAGAACGGCCGCCCTCGCGAGCGGCCGTTCTGCTTCGATGTTGAAATCGGGGCGAGAGGATTCGAACCTCCGACCTTTCGGTCCCGAACCGAACGCGCTACCAGGCTGCGCTACGCCCCGTCGAAGATTGCTGAGGCATTTTAAGTGTCGCGCCTGCCAGTGTCAAACACGCTAGTCGCTTTCGGTGTTGACGGCCGCGCGGGGGGCGTCGTGGTCGGGGCGCGAGTGTTTGATGTGGCGCCAGACCCACCAGACGGCGCCGGCCAGAATCAACGCGCCGATGAGGAAGTCGAAGCGGTGGAACCAAGTCTTGAGCGTCTCGCTCTTGTCCCACTGCTCGCCGAGCAACTGCCCGACGTAGGCGAGGCCCAGACACCACGGCAGCGAGCCGAGGAAGGTGTAGACGGTGAAGCGCGTCAGGTTCATACGCGCCACGCCCGCCGGGAAGGCGATGAAGGTGCGGACGACGGGGAGCAGACGGCTGAAGAAAACTATCGCCTCGCCGTAGCGCGCGAACCAGCGGTCGGCGAGGTCTAGGTCGTGACGCGACATGAGGACGTAGCGGCCGTAACGTTCGATGAAGCGGCGCCCGCCGTAGAGCCCGACGTAGTAGGCCACCCACGAGCCGACGACGCACCCGACGGCGCCCGCCACGCCCACGGCCCAGAGGTTGAACTGCCCCTTGTAGACGAGGTAGCCCGAGAACGGCATGATGATCTCGGAAGGCAGAGGGATGCACGCCGACTCGATGGCCATCAGCAGCGCGACGCCGCCGTAGCCCAGCGTCGAGATCGTCGCCACGATGAAGGCGGACAGGATTTCGATGATTCTCGCGATCAAGTTTTCACTCCGTGAAAAAGAGGTTAGAGGCTAGAGGTCAGAGGTTAGTAGAAGATGCCTTTTAACTAACCTCTGACCTCTAGCCTCTAACCTCTAGTTTTCGTTCCAGCCGTAGCGGCCGATGAGCGGGACGAAGGCGCAGGAGCCGTGGTCTTCCGTCTTGAAGCCGTCCTCCGTGCGCACGACGCGGACGAGCTTCTGCGACTCGCGCGAGGCGCCGACGGGGATGACGAGGCGGCCGCCGACTTTCAATTGAGCGGTCAGCGGCTCGGGCACTTCGGGGCCGCCCGCGGCGACGAGGATGCCGTCGTAGGGCGCGTGCGCGCTCCACCCCATTGTGCCGTCGAAGCACTTGACCGTCGCGTTGTAGATGCCCAGAGAGCGTATGCGCGACTGCGCTTGCCGCGCCAGCTCCGCGATGCGCTCGATGGCGTAGACCTGCCCCGCGACGCGCGCGAGCACCGCCGTCTGGTAGCCGGAGCCCGCGCCGATCTCAAGGACGCGGCTCGAACGTCCGCACTCCAGAAGCTCCGTCATGCGCGCGACGATGTAGGGCTGCGAGATGGTCTGGTTGGCGTCAATCGGGAGCGCGTGGTCGCCGTAGGCGCGCCCCTGCAAAGCTTCGGGGACGAAGAAGTGGCGCGGCACGTCGGCCATCGCCGCCAGCACGCGCGCGTCGCCGATGCGGTAGTGGTCGCGCAGGCGCTCGACCATGCGCTGGCGCGGGATGCGAAAAGACCCTGACTGCGCGGCCGACCAGTTTGAAGACGAAGAACTCAAGAAAAACCTTCCACGGACACGGCGCCGACGCGAACTCAGCCGAGCTTGGCCGGCTGGTCGAGCCCCTTCCCCTCGAACTCCTCGGCGCGCAGGCGGTTCCAACGGTCGAGCGCGTCGAGCGCGTTGTGGTTCGTCATGTCGCTGCGCAGGGGCGTGACCGAGACGTGGCCCGCCTCGACCGCCGCGTAGTCCGTCCCGTCCTCGGCGCCCGAGCCGTAATACTCCTCGCCAATCCAGTAGTAAGCCTTGCCGCGGGGGTCTATGTGCTCGGTGATGATGGGGCGCGCCTGCTTGATGCCCTGCCGCGTGACGCGCACGCCGCGAATCTCTCCCGGCGGGATGTTGATGTTGAGGAGCGTGCCCTCGGGCAGCCCTTCGTCTAGGACTTTGCGGACGGCGATGACGGCGAAGCGGGCGGCCTGTGTGAAGTCGAAGTTCTCGCGCGCGACGAGGCTGAAGGCGATGCCGGGGACGCCCAGAATGGTCGCCTCCAACGCGCCGGCCACGGTGCCCGAGTAGCTGGCGTCGTCGCCGAGGTTGCCGCCGTAGTTGATGCCTGAGCAGCAGACGTGCGGCGTCTCGTCGGGGCCTAAGATTTGGTTGAGCGCGAGCGTGACGCAGTCGGTCGGCGTGCCGTCCACAGTCCAGTGGCGCTCGTCAATCTTGCGTATGCGTAAGGGGCGCGACAGGGTAAGGCTGTGCGACGCGCCGCTCATCTCGGACGCGGGCGCGACGACGTACACGTCGCCGAGTTCGCGCAGAGCCTCCTCCAACTTCGTGAGGCCGTCGGAATGTATGCCGTCGTCGTTTGTCAGAAGAATACGAACCATACGATTAAACCGTCAGACATTACACCTTAACGAACTGATTTATTCAAGCGGACGCGCCCGAAGGAAAAGCCCCGCGGATTTTCACGTCCGCGGGGCTCGTCTGTTTTAAGTGACGGGCGAAACTCAGGCGTTCGTCGTCTCGTTGCTCTTGCGCGAGAGGCCCTTGATCTGGACGGGTGTGTTCTTCTCAACGTCCGCGCCGAGTTTCTTCTTCAAGACCATCTCCTGATAGAGCTTGCGCATCATCGCCGCCTCTTCGGCCGCAGTCTTCGGCCCCTCCATCTGCGGCTTGTTCGGGCGCTGGAGGTCAACTTCGTTCAGGACGAGGCTGACCGGCACCTCGGCCAGCTCGACGTTCTTGTTCTTGGCGAAGATTTCGTGGCGGCCGTGCTCCTTGTACCACTGCGCTACGGTCGCGTTCTGGTGCATCTGCTCGATGATGTTGCGCCAGCCGATGCCCGTGTTGTAGGCGCAGAACGAGATCTCGCCCTCCTGCGTGCCGTAGGGGATGATGCACATCTCCGTGCGGCGGAAGTCGTAGTTGAACAAGTCTTGGAACCACATGCCGGCGATGAAGAGGAAGTTCCAGCGATCGGCGCGGCGCGCCTCGATGTCCTGCTTCGAGCGCCTGCCGTCCACGCGGCCGTAGGTGCGCCCCGTCAGGCCGAACGACTTGTCGAACTTCTTGAACAGCTCGTAGAGCGAGAACTGCGAAGGAGCCTTGTACGGGTTGTAGTGCTTCAGGAGCGTCAGGCCCATCATCAGGTTCGACATCCACTTGCCGCGGCCCGCGTCGGTGATGCGCTGCATGTCGCGGACGAGGCCGGGGATGTTCAGGAACTCGGGGACGGGAGCCATCTCCTTCGTCTCCTTGTCAATCATCACGGCCGTGCCCACGCCGCAGTTCGGGTGGCAGCCGCAGGAGACCTGACCCCACTCGGCGTCCGGCCCGTGCGCGAGGTCTGCGAAGTCGGCGAAGGCGCCCATCAAAGAGAGCGGGAACCAATCGCGGTTCGGCTCCGTGATGCCGACTTGGCTTTTCACGTCGTGCGCGAGGTGCGAGAGCGTGTAGCGCTGCTGCATGCGGCGCTCGTCCGTGATCTCTTCGTCGCGCCCCGTGAACGAGACGGGCTGGAACGAGAGGAAGGCGATCTTCTTCGGGTTGTCGAGCGCGAAGCGTACGACCGAGCCGACCTGATCGTTGTTGATGCCGTTGACGAGCGTGATGACGAGCACGATCTCGACGCCCGCCTCGTGCAGGTTGTCAATCGCGCGCAGCTTCACGTCGAAGAGGTTGCCGACCTGCCGGTGCGAGTTGGCGTCGTTGCCGATGCCGTCGAACTGCAAGTACGCGTAGCGCAGCCCCGCCTCGGCGGCCTCTTTGCAGAACTGCTTCGACTTGGCGAACTCGATGCCGTTGGTGGCGCACTGCACGGAGTTGTAGCCGACCTTGCGCGAGTAACGGATGGCCTCGATGAAGTGCGGCGAGATCGAAGGCTCGCCGCCCGAGAATTGCACGGACATCTGGCGGCGCGGCTTAATCGAGATGGCCTTGTCGAGGATGTCCTTCACCTCGTCGAGCGAAAGCTCGTGGACGAAGCCAACCTGATTGGCGTCCATGAAGCACGGGTCGCACATCATGTTGCAGCGGTTCGTCAGGTCAATCGTCAAGACCGAGCCGCGGCCGAACTTAATGGACGAAGAGCCGTGGTTGTGCAGATTCTCGTCGTTGTGCGCCTGAATGTCGCGCCCCGGAAACATTGACTCGATGTGCTTCAGGAAGTTCGAGTCAATCGCCATGATGTCCTCGAAGTGGCCGTGGATGGGGCAGTCCTTGACCATCCAAATCTGGCCGTCGCGCTCGATGATCTGCGCCTTAATCTCGCCGACCTTCTCCTGAACGAGGGCGGACGGGTCAATCGTCGGGGCGCTCAGAATCTTGTTGCGAGCCTCGATGACGCACTTCGGGCACAAGGAATCGGTGGTGCGGGGGAAGCCGAGCGGCGGCTTCGACTTCTGCCAAGACTTGAGCAGAGGCTTGTCCGACCACTTCGGCGTGAACGACTCGTTCGGCCTGTACTGGTTGAAAAACTGGATTGTGTTGAAGAGGCCGCCCGCCACCGTCGCAAGGGCCTTCTCCGCGTGCTTAATCGGTTTCATTCTTCGTCCCTTCAAGGATTTACGCGGACTGACTCGGAGTCGCAGGCCGCGGTCTATTATTTCAAAGGCGCCGGTTTCGAGTCTTCGGAAAGCTTCGACCCGGCGCCCGTCGGGAATGCCAAAACTTCTCCTGTGTATCTTACCGCCGGCCAGACATAGACCGGCACAGGGCTTTCAGCAACGACCATGCCAGCAGGGCGAGTTTTGCTTAAGTGAAGAAATAACAGGAGAAACTGTCGTCGGCCGACTTTCGCGCCTCCCGACGGGAGAGGGATTTTCGAGTCAAAGAGCCTCAGCACCCTCTTACCGTCGAGCAGTGTAGACTAATGACACACGCGGCGCAAGCCGGCGTCATCACCCCGGCTTTTTTGACTCGCGGGGGTGAGAAAGTTTAGGAATTTCGGCCGTTTTCCTTGATAATCCGCATAACCTCGCCGAAGAGAGCCCCGTTGGTCGCCACGGCGTTCCCCGAATGGATCGTCCGAAGCCCCTGCCAATCAGTGAACGTCCCGCCCGCCTCCTCCAAAACAGGCAGGAGCGCCGCGCAGTCCCAGACGTTCATCGCCGGGTCGAGCATCACGTCCGCGCGCCCCGTGGCGACGAGGACGTAGCCGTAGCAGTCGCCCCAAGTACGCCGCATCGCGGCCTTTTGCTGCAATTCCGCGGCGGCCGCGCCGAACCCGTAACGCGCGCAAGAGCCGAAGTCGGTCGCGAGCAGCAGCGCGTCCTCAAGCTTCTCCGTCCGTGAAACGCGTGCCGGCTCGCCGTTCCAGAAGCAGCCCAAGCCCTTTGCCGCGTAGACGATTTCGCCGAGCGCGGGGATGTTGATGACGCCGACAGCCGGGTCACCGTCAACCTCACAGCCTACAAGGACGCCGTAGAATGGCACGCCGTGGACGAAGGAGTAGGTGCCGTCAATCGGGTCAATAATCCAGCGGCGGCCGGAAGTGCCGGCGCTCTCGCCGCCCTCCTCGCCGATGACGGCGTCTTCGGGGAAGCGCTCGGCTATGCGCCGGCGCAGAAACTCTTCCGCCTCAAGGTCTGCCTGCGTGACGAAGTTGTCCTTGCCCTTCAGGCGCGTCTCGACTTCACGGCGGAAATATTTGAGGGTTATCTCGCCCGCCCCGCGCGCCGCCTCGACGGCGAAGTCGAGAATCTCCTTCAGACCGCTCTGACTCATTCACTCCCCTTCCCGCCGCGCCTGCGCGCGAGCTCGCCCGCGAGCGCTTCGAGCGTCAGCCCGCGCTCGACCAACAAAACTAAGAGGTGGTAGACGAGGTCTGCCGTCTCCGCCGTCAGCGCGGCCGGGTCTTCGTCCTTCGCCGCGATGATGGTCTCGGCCGACTCCTCGCCGACCTTCTTCAGAATCTTGTTCAGCCCCTTCTCAAAGAGGTACGTCGTGTAAGAGCCCGCGGGCATCTCGCGCCGCCGCCCTTCGATGACGCCGTAAAGCTCTTCGAGCACGCCGCCGATTGAGACGGCGCTCTGCTCGGCTTCGCCGCCGCTGAAACATGAGACGGCGCCGGTGTGGCAGGCGGGGCCGCGCGGCTCGACGAGGACGACGAGCGCGTCCGAGTCGCAGTCGAGCCTCACGTCCACGACGCGCTGCGTGTTGCCCGAAGTCGCGCCCTTGTGCCAGAGCTCGCCGCGAGAGCGCGACCAGAACCAAGTCTCGCCCTCAAGAAGAGTCCGGCGCAGGCTCTCTTCGTTCATGTAGGCGAGCGTCAGAACCTCGCGCGTGCGCGCGTCCTGCACGACGGCGGGAACTAAGCCGCGCTCGTCGAAGCGCACATCCTCCGGCCTCACACTCATCGCACGACAACTCCTCTCCCGCGCAGGTACGACTTGACCTCGCCTATCTGAAACTCGCCGAAGTGAAAGAGGGACGCGGCGAGCACTGCGCTCGCGCCGCCCGCGGTCAGGGCCTCGTAGAAGTGTTCGAGCCTGCCCGCGCCGCCCGAGGCGATGACGGGAATCGAAACCGCGTCCGAGACTGCGCGCGTCAGCTCGATGTCGTAGCCGTCCTTCGTCCCGTCCCTGTCCATGCTCGTCAGAAGTATCTCGCCCGCGCCCAAGCGTTCAGCCCTCACGGCCCACTCGACCGCGTCCCAGCCGACGTTCCTGCGCCCGCCGTGCGTGTACACGTCCCAGCCCTCGTTTCCCGTGAGTCTCCGCCGCGCGTCAATCGCCAGCACCATGCACTGACTGCCGAAGACGTTCGCGCCCTCGTTTATCAACTCGGGGCGCTCGACGGCGGCCGTGTTGAGCGAGACCTTGTCGGCGCCCGCGCGCAGCACCGCGCGTACGTCTTCGATGGAGGTGAGCCCGCCGCCGACGCAGAGCGGGATAAAGACCTCGTCGGCCACGCGGCGTACGAGTCCGGCGACGATGGCGCGCTTGTCCGAAGAGGCGGTGATGTCGAGGAAGGTCAGCTCGTCCGCGCCTTCGAGGTCGTAGCGCTTGCCCTGCTCGACGGGGTCGCCCGCGTCAACCAAAGAGACGAAGCGTATGCCCTTCACCACGCGGCCTGCGTCAACGTCGAGACACGGGATGATGCGTTTCGCGAGCACGATACTCCCTCAGCCTTCTGCAAAATTCTTCAGCAGTCGCAGTCCCGCGGCCTGACTCTTCTCGGGGTGGAACTGCACGCCGCAGACGTTCGCGCGCGCGACGACCGAAGGGTAAGTCAGCCCGTACTCGGTCTCGCCGACGGCCGCCTCCTCTTCCGCAGCTTCGCAGAAAAAGGAGTGGACGAAGTAGAAGAACGTCTTGTCCCCGATGCCTTCGGCGAGCGCGTGTCTACGCTTCCACATGACCTGATTCCAGCCGACCTGCGGCACGCGCAAGCCTTCGGGGAAGCGTCGGACGCGGCCGTGTAAGAAACCCAAGCCCGGCGTGACGCCGAACTCCTCCGACTCCTCGAAGAGCATCTGCATCCCGACGCAGACGCCGAGCAGAGGCTTCCCCGCGGCGACGTGCTCGCGCACTGAACGGTCGAAGCCGTACTCCGCCAACCCCTCCATGCACGCGCGGAAGGCGCCGACGCCGGGCAGCACGAGTTTGTCCGCGGCCCGCAGCACTTCCTCGTCGGAACTGACTTGCGCATCTACCCCGCCCGCCTGAAAAGCCTTCTCCACCGAGCGCAGGTTGCCGACGCCGTAATCAATGATTGCTACACGACTCACAGCACTCCTTTCGTGCTCGGGACTCCCGAGACGCGCGGGTCGCGTTCGACCGCGCGGCGCAGGGCGCGCGCCGTCGCCTTGAAGGTGCCTTCGAGGATGTGGTGCGTGTTGCGCCCGCGCAGGCAGTCTATGTGCAGGTTGCAGCGCGCCGCCTCTGCGAACGAGCGCCAGAAGTGCTCGGCCAGCTCGACCGAGAAGTTGCCGATGGTGTGCCGACGCGTCTCGACCGCGTAGACGAGATAGAAGCGGCCCGAGAGGTCAATCACGGAGCGGCACAGGGCCTCGTCCATCGGCACGGTCGCCTCGCCGTAGCGGCTGATGCCGGCCTTGTCGCCGAGCGCCTCGGCGAGCGCCTGCCCGAGTGTAATCGCCACGTCCTCGACCGAGTGGTGGTCGTCTATGTGCAGGTCGCCGCGGCATTCAATCTCTAAATCGAAAAGGCCGTGGCGGGCGAACAGCTCAAGCATGTGGTCGAGGAACGCGACGCCGGTCGAGACCCGCGACTGACCCGTCCCGTCGAGCTCGAGGCGGACGCGCACGTCCGTCTCCTTCGTCCTGCGCCGCACCTCCGCGGCGCGCTGCGTCGTTTGAAGTTCCGCGGTCATCACACCGTCGTTCCTTTCTCTGAGAAGATTTGGCGCAGGCCGGCGAGCAGCCGGTCGTTCTCGTCGGGCGTGCCGACGCTGACGCGGAAGAAGTCTTTGAGCATCGGGTAGCCGCTCACGTCGCGTATGAGCACGCCGTGGCGTTCGAGCAGTTCGTCGTAGACGCGGCGCGGCTCCAACGCCGAGCGGACGACCATGAAGTTCGCGCTCGAAGGAACCGGCGTGAGCCCTTCGATGTTTTGGAGGCCGTTGAAGAGGCGTTCGCGCTCTTCGACGATGCGCTCGACGCGCGGGCGCAGCTCCGTCTCGTACATCTCGACCGACACTTCGGCGGCGGTCTGCGAGAAGGCGTTGAGGTTGTAAGGCAGCACGGCCTTGCCGACTTCGCGCGCCAGTTCCGGCGAGGCCAGAAGGTAGCCGACGCGCAGAGCCGCGAGTCCCATCGCCTTCGAGAAGGTGCGGAAGACGGCGAGGTTCGCGTGGGCGTCGAGCAAAGGCGCGACCGTGCGGCCCGAGAACTCGAAGTAGGCTTCGTCTATGACGACGACGCCGTCCGTCGTCTTCAACAGAGATTCAAGCTCGCCCTCCTCGATGCGGCAGCCGGTCGGGTTGTTCGGCGAGCAGAGGATAATCACGTCCGGCCGTTCGCGCGTGATTGTCTCGCGCAGCGCCGACACGTCGAAACTCAACCGCTCGTTCAGCGGCACGCTCAAGACCTCGCCGCCGAGGATGGTCGCGACCTGCCTGTAGAGCGCGAAGGTCGGCTCGGAGATGAGCACGCGCCGGCCCTCGCCGAGGGTGACCATCAGCGTCGCCTGTATGAGCTCGTTCGAGCCGTTGCCGGCGACGACGCCGTCCGCGCGCCAGCCTGCGAACGCGGCCAGCTTCTCGTGCAAAGACGCCGGGACGAAGTCCGGGTAGCGCGACCATCGGCGCGACTCCATACGCCGCAACGTCTCGGCGCGCACGGCGTCGGGCGCGTCCCAAGGGCTCTCGTTCTGGTTGAGCTTCACCTCGCCGCGGTCGGGCTTCAGCGTGTAAGCCTTCAACCCGCGCACGCGCGGCTTAACTTTGTCGAGCGGGTCAGCCATCGGAGTCTTCCAGTCTAATCAGAGCCGAGCGCGCGTGCGCGTCGAGACCTTCGGCGCGTGCGAGCGCGGCGATGAGCGGCGCGGTCTGCGTAAGCTCCTCGCGCGTGTAGCGTATGACGCTGGTGCGGCGCAGGAAGTTGTGGACGCCGAGCGCGGAGGAGAAGCGCGAGGCGCCGCCCGTGGGGAGCACGTGGTTCGGGCCGGCGAAGTAGTCGCCGACGGCCTCGGGCGTGTGCGCGCCGAAGAAGATCGCGCCCGCGTGTCTGATACGTGCGGCGGCCGCTTCGGGGTCGCGCGTGACGATTTCGAGGTGTTCGGGCGCGAGTTCGTTGACGAGTTCGCAAGCCTCTTCGAGTGTGTTGACGACGAAGGCGGTGCCGAAGTCTGTGAGCGAGCGTGCGACGATTGCCTTGCGCGGCAGCGTCGCGGCTTGTCGTGCGACTTCGGCGGCGACGCGTTCGGCGAGGTTGAAATCCGTCGTGACGAGAATCGCCGAAGCGTCCTCGCCGTGCTCGGCCTGCGCGAGGAGGTCTGCGGCGACGAAGTCTGCGCGCGCCGTTTCGTCGGCGAGTATCACGACTTCGCTCGGGCCGGCGACCGAGTCAATACCGACGGCGCCGAAGACAAGCTTCTTCGCGGCGGCGACGTACTTGTTACCGGGGCCCGTGATGACATCCACGCGCCGAATCGCCTCTGTGCCGTAGGCGAGCGCCGCTATGGCCTGCGCGCCGCCGACCTGATAAATCTCCGTCACGCCGAGTTCGAGGAGCGCGGCGGCGACCGCTGGCGTCTCGTTGAGCGTGCGCGGCGGCGTGACGACCGCGACGCGCTCGACGCCAGCGACCTGCGCGGGCACGACGTTCATCACGACCGACGAAGGGTAGCTCGCCGTCCCGCCCGGCACGTACAGCCCGGCGGCGTCCACGGCCGAGACGCGCTGGCCAAGCCGCACGCCGCGCGCGGCCTCGAACTCCCAGTCGGGCGTGCGCTCGTGCTCGTGGAAGGCTCGGATGTTTCGGATGCTGGCGCGTATGGCTTCGAGCACGCGCGGCTCGCAGCGCGCGGCCGAGCCGCGCAGGACTTTCTCTTCGACGCGTAACTCCTCGGGGCAAAGTTGCACGCCGTCGAAGCGCGCCGTGTAGTCGCAGAGCGCAGCGTCGCCGCGGCGTCGCACGTCTTCGATGATTTCGGTGACGACGCGCAACGTCTCGGCGTCGGCCGCGACGCTGCGGCCGAGTATGCGCGCGAGCTTTTCGCGCCGCGCCGCTTCGTCCTGAATAATCTCTATCAAGCGGCCCCCTCCGTCACTCTCTCACGCTCCTCTTCCCTCTCGGCGACGGCGCGCGCGAGGTCGCTTATGAGCGCGCCGACCGCCTCGGCCTTCAGTTGATAGCTGGCGCGGTTGACGACAAGGCGGCCGGTGGACTCCGTTATCGTCTCGACGACTTTCAACCCGTTCTCGGCGAGCGTGCGGCCCGTCTCGACGAGGTCAACGATGCAGTCCGCGAGGCCGAGCACGGGCGCCAGCTCGACCGAGCCGGAGAGTTGAATTATCTCGACGGGCACGCCGCGCGCGCCGAAGTGCGCGGCCGCGACGCGCGGGTACTTGGTCGCGACGTGTAACACTCCGGGGCGCTCGCCGCGCCAGCCCTCGCCCGCGGCGACGGCGATACGGCAACGGCTGATTTTAAGGTCGAGCGGTTGCAGAACGTCCGTCCCGGATTCGAGCAGCACGTCGCGTCCGACGACGCCGCAGTCTGCGATGCCGTGCTCGACGTAGACGGGCACGTCCGCGGGCTTGACGAAGACGAAGCGGTAACGGCCCTCTTCATCTTCGACGGCGAGGCGGCGCGACGCCAAAGCCTCCGCGCTCACGCGCACGCCCCCGCGCGCCAGAAGCGCCAGCGCGTCCTGCTGCATCCTCCCCTTCGCAATCGCAATCGTCAGCATCGTCGTCAATCTATATGGCGGAAGCCCGACCGTGAGGGAGGGCGTCAGTCCTCCACCGTGAATACGCCCTCCCTCACGGTCGGGCTTCCGCCTTTATCATTCCATCTTCACCCCCGCGTCTGAGTCGTGGCGCGCGATGACTTCCGTGAGGGCGTCGAGGTCGAAGACGAAGCCGACGGCGGGCTCGGGCCGGCCGAAGTTGGCCGTCAGGTCGTCGTAGCGCCCGCCGCTGCCGACGCGCGCGCCCGCGCCCTCGACGTAGATGGTGAAGACGAGCCCGGTGTAGTAGTCGAGCCCGGAAACGTCCGCCAAGTCAATCGAGAACCTGTCGCCGAGGCCCTGCGAGTTGACGACCGAGCGCAGCGCCTCAAGCTCGTCGAGCGCCTCGCGCGAGCGTTCGTTCGAGAGGAGCGCGCGCGCCTCTTCGGGCACGTCGCGCCCGGCCGAGAGTCGCGCGAGACGCCCGGCGCGCTCGACGGTCGGCCCCTTGTGGCCGAGCCGCGCGAGGAACTGTTCGAGCGCCGCGGCGTCGCGCGCGTCTATGAGCTGGCGCATCTCTTCGCGCGCGGCCGGGTCGAGGCCGAGTTGTGCGGCGACGCCGTTGAGCACACCGACGTGGTTGAGCGTGATGCGGCTTGTGCTGCCGAGCCCGAGCCGTTCGAGGACTTCGGCCGCGATGGCGAGGACTTCGAGGTCTGCCTCGGCGCCGCCCGCGCCAATGAGTTCGCAGCCGAGTTGCCGCCCCTGCCGGCGCCACTCGGCGTGCGAGCGCGGGCGCTGGCGGAAGACTGAGGCGGCGTAGCAGAAGCGCAGGGGCCGCGGCGCTGACGCGAACAGCGTCGCCGCCGCGCGCGCCACGGCCGAAGTCACGTCGGGACGCAGGGCCAGCAGGCGGCCGTCCGTGTCCGCGAAGCGGAAGCTGCGCCGCGCCTCCTCGCGCCCCATCCCTCGCTCAAAGAGCGCGTAGTAGTCAACCGAAGGCGTCGCGATCTCTTCGTAGCCCCAGCCGTCGAAGACGGACATTGCCGCCGTCTCGGCCGCGCGCCGCAGACGCGCCTCGCGCCCGAAGTAGTAGCGCATGCCGCCGGGGATGTTTGAAAGGAGCTCGGTCATCGCGAAGCCTTCAGGCTCAAAATCAAAAACGCCGCCGGACACTTCTGTGTCGCGTGCGGCGTGTGTCGGTGAAACTTTCTGCGCGCCCTTGTCTCTTTGAGAACCGGCGCCCTAGCAGTCACCCCACACGCGGCCGCGCGCATGGTGGAAGTGACCATGATGGCGGTGCCCGGCGGTGTAGCGGTGATGCGTCATCTCTTAAATGCCCTTCAGGGCGCGTTTGTTATAACCGAGGCGTCGGAGGCGTGTCAAACGGAAGTAGACAGTAGTCAGTAGTCAGTAGCGCTCCGCGCCGCGGACGCCGACATTGATACCCGAACGATTCGCCGTCGGCGGTTCTTCTACTGTCTACTGTCTACTGTCTACTGTCTACTGTCTACTTCTTTCAGCGTAGTAGCCGGAGCGGGTCGAGACTTCGTAGTCGCGGCCGGGGAGTTCGACGCGGACGCGGCGGAAGCGGCCGTCGCGTGCGGCGTTCGTCGGCGTGTAGTAGAGCGCGTACTGGTGGCGCAGCTCGTCGGCTATCTCGGCGTAGACGCCGCCGAGCGCGTCGAAGCTTTCCGGTCGGTAGAGCCGCCCGCCGGTCGCGCGCGTTAAGGCTTCGAGGTTGCGCTCGCTTGCGTCGAGCACGCGCAGGCCCTCGCGCAGGTCGCCGATGCGTAGCTGGTTGAAGCGGACGGACGAGTCGGGGCCGGCGAGCAGGCTGTCGAGTTCGGCGCGCTTGCGCGTGCGCTCGATCTCCGTGTTGGCGATGCAGTAGACGGTGACCTGCGCTTCGAGCAGGGCGCGCAACGCGGCGTCGTAGGTGGCCGAGCCGCGGTTGCTGTCTATGCCGTCGCTGAGGACGACGAGCGCGCGACGGCGCTCGTTCTTCTGAAACTGCTCGCGCGCCGAGAGCAGCAGCGCGTCGTTGAAACGCGTGAAGACGCCGGTCGTCAGACGGTTCAAAGCGCGGCGCAGTTGCAAACGGCTCTGCGACCAGTCGAGCAGAAGCTCTACGCGGTCGTCGAACTTGACGAGGCAGAAGCGGTCTTCCGGCGAGACGCGGCCCGAGAACTCTTCGGCCGCGCGGCGGAAGTCTTCGAAGCTCTCGGCGACCGAAGAGGAAGCGTCAACGAGCAGCGCCACGTCCACAGGCACCTGCCTGAGCGAGAGGTCGCTCAAGGGCTGCTCGCGCCCGTCCTCGAAAATCGTAAAGTCCTTGCGCCCGAGCCCCGTCACCAGCGCGCCCGAAGAGTCGCGCACGGTCACGGGCAGCAAGACCTCCGCGGCGTTGATGCGGACGACTTCGTTCTCGTTAATCTCCTGCTCGGCCTGCTTCCCCTCTTCGACCTTCTGCGTCTGAGCTTCAGACTGCGGCGGCCGTGGGCCGGCGCTCGGCTTCGGCCGCGGCGTGGGCGGGGGTGCGGGGTCGTCGGCGGAGGGCCGCACGTACGGCCCGACCGCGCCCGCGGTCCGCGGCTTACGCGCGGGCTCGGCCGCGGGCGGAGTGCTTCGCGGGCGCGCACGGTTCTGCTTGGAGGCCGCGGGCGCGCTCAGCAGACCTGCGAGCAGGCAGGCGGCGAACAAGATGGATGCGCAGATGCGTCCCCGTCTCAAGTGCTCACCTCTCGGGGCGCGCGGGCTCCTTCGCGTCTTCGCCCATCGCGGCGCGCATGGCGGCGATGACAGGCTCGGTCACGCGGCGCTTGCGCAGCTCTGCGAGCTTCGCGGCCGAGAGGTCGAACTCGACCGGCGACTGCTCGATGCGCCGGATGATGGTGCCTTCGGAGAAGCCTGCCTCGACCAGCTCGACCACCGTGTCATTCGTCAGCGTCGGCGTACGTTCGAGCTTGGCCTGCGACGCGCCGCCAGCCTCGGCCGGCGGGCGCATGATGCGTACGGTCGCGGAGCCCGTGGTCGTCGTGTCTGTGTCGCCGCCGCCGCTGCCGCCGCGCGTGCGTGTGCGGCCGTGCGAGCCGCCCGACGAGCCGAAGATGTCCGTCCCGCCGTCGCCGGAGCCGCCCGCTTGGCCGCGCTCGCGCCCGAAGCCGCCGAGCGGCATCTCGTCGTCCCACTCGTCGTCGGCGAAGTCCACCGACTCCGAGCGCGCGATCATGGCGAGGATGACGCGCTCGGGCACGCCCGCCTTCTTCAACTCGACGAGCCTGTCCGGCGACAGTTCGAAGTTGGACGGCCGCGCGCCGATGATGGCGATGACGCTCTTCTCCTTAAACCCCGCGCGGACGAGCTTCACCACCGACGCGTTCGTCAGCGGCTCCTCCGCGCCACGCGTCTGCGCCCACACACCCACCGGCAGCACGACGCACAGCACCACGACTCCCAATAGCTTCAACTTCATCTTCCGCGCACCTCTGTCACTAAACAGACGCAACCCGCCGGACATTCCAGAAGGCGTTCACTCGCCGCCCGAGTAGCGCGCGCCGACGCGTCGGACGTAGTTGCGCGTTTCGCGGAAGGGCGGGACGCGGTAGCCGAAGCGCATGACGTTGCCCTCGCCCGCGTTGTAGCCCGCGAGCACGAGGTCAACGCGGCCGTTGAAGCGGCGCAGAAGCTCTTTAAGGTAGCGCGTGCCGCCCGAGACGTTCTGCGCCGGGTCGTGCGGGTTGCGGACGCCGAAGCGCGCGGCCGTGCCCGGCATCAACTGCATCAGGCCGCGCGCGCCCACAGGGCTCACCGCCCGCGAGTTGAAGTGCGATTCCTGCTCCATCACGCAGAAGACTAGATAAGGGTCAACGCCGTGTCGCGCGCCGTTCTGGCGTATGAGCGCGTCTAGGCGTGTGCTGCCCGTAGACCAGCGGCGCTCTCGCTTCTTCTTCGTCCCGTCGGCGGCCGTCTCTTCGGGCTCGACGCGCTCGCGCTCGATGTGGTCTATGCGCGCGCGCTCGATGAAGGTCGAGATGTTGCCGCGCTTGAACCAGACGCCCTCGCCCGACTCGTCCGCCTCGTCCACCTCCATCTTCGCGCCGCCGACGAGGTATATCCACACCGCCTGCGCTTCGTCGTTCTTTTGAACTTCGTCGGCCTTCGCCGCGTCGTCGTTTGGGGGAACAACGTCCGAAGACGCCTTCAACTCTTTCGCGCCGTTGGCGGCCTTCCTCGCAGGCTTCCCTTCCTTCGCCGACTTCGCGGCCGCCGCCGCGTCGCCCTTGATGACCTCGCGCACGCGGGAGCGCTCGACCGAGTAGGTCACGCCGCCGCGCCTGTACCAGACGCCGGACGCGTCCTCCCAAGCCTCATCAACCTCCATCGTCGTCCCATCCGCCAGCTTCAACTGGTCGGCGAGAGCCGGCGCGGAGAGCGACAGAAGGATGACGAGAAACGCGCCGCCCCTCATCAACAAACTGACGCGGCGCGCGCGTCCTTCACTCTCAGATTTGGAGCGGGTTGGCATCGCTGAGTTCCCCCGTGCTCTTGCGCGTCTGCTCCTGCGCGGCGAAGCCGTGCGAGGTGCCGAAGTAGTTGCGCCACGCGGCGTCTATGAGCCGGACGTTGACTTCGGGCGCGCGCCCCTCGAAGAGGCAGATATCGGTCATGCGGTCGAGCAGGTCGCGCGGCTCGCAAGCCTTCATCTGCCGGTGTTCGAGCATGTAGTTGTTGAGCAGATGATCAAGGCACTGCCGCTCGACTCTCAGGCCGCGCGTGTTGGCGGCGCGCTTGAAAATCTCGACGTAGGCCGCGGGCGTCGGCGGCTCGACGCGCGCGCGGTAGCCCATGCGGCGCAGGAAGGCTTCGTCAACCAAGTCCTTCTCGTCGAGGTTCGTCGAGAAGACGACGAGCTGCTCGAACGGCACTTCAATCTTCTTGCCCGTGTGGAGCGTCAGGTAGTCAACGCGCTTTTCGAGCGGCACGATCCAGCGGTTCAGAAGGTCGTGCGGCTCGACGCGCTGGCGGCCGAAGTCGTCAACGACCAGCGTGCCGCCGTTCGACTTCATCTGGAACGGCGCCTCGTAGAAGCGCGCGGCCTCGCTCCACTGCAAGTCAGCGTCATCGAGCGTCAACTCGCCGCCGACGACGACGAGCGGGCGCTCGATAAGTATCCAGCGGCGGTCGTAGTCCGAAGGCGTCTCGTCGTCGGGCGCGGGCCGGTGGTTGTGGGTGTCGTAGACGCGCACGATCTGGCCGTCAATCTCGATGGCGTAGGGAATCCAGATGTAGCCGGGAAGGCCCGCGTTGATGCGCTCGGCGACGGCCGTCTTGCCCGTGCCCGCCGGGCCGGTGATGAAGAGCGAGCGGCGCGAGTTAATGACGCAGCCCATCGTCTGAATCAGAGACTCGGGCAGCACCAGATCGCGGAAGGCCGCGCGCACCGTCTCGACCGACGCGGCGCGCGCCGGCACCGCCTGCAAGCGCATCATGTGCGCGTAGTCGCGCAAGGAGACGGGCGCCGGGCCGACGTAGCCGCAGAGGTCGCGCACGCGCGCGACGCGCTCCCACCCGCGGTCGAGTATCGCGTAGCGCGTGGCGCCGACGGCTATCTGCCCCTTGACCTCGATCATCTTCTCGCGCGTCAGGTGGACGAGCATCTCCTCGACGAGCATCCGCGGCAGCTTCAGCTCTTCGGAGATGGACTGCGTCGTCGGCTCCGGCATCTGCGCGACGTGCTTCAGCGCGAGGTCGCACAGGAAGCTCGAAGGCACGTCCGCCTCGCGCAGCTCCTCCAAAACGGGCGGCCCCATCGTCTCTATCTCGACGCGCGTCAGGATTCCGGTGTGAGTCATCGTCTGCTCCGTTCCTCAACTGGCCGGGCGCGTTCCCGGCGGGCTTGTGTGACAAGCGGATATTTCATCCGTCGCCCGCCGCGCGCCCGTAAAGGCTATCGTTCTTCGGCGGCGGCGAGCGTCTGGCGCGCGTCAATCGCGGCGAGCGTCTGGCGCGCGTCGTTGGCTTTGTCGGCGCGGCCGGCGTGCTCGTAGAGTTCGGCGAGTTGGCGCAGGACGTTCTGCGATTCGGGCTGAAGGCGGCGCGCGGCTTCGAGGTGTTCGACGGCCCTGTCCTCGCGGCCGGCGCGGACGAGCAGCGCCGCGACGTTCGAGTGCGCGTTGAACTCGCCGCCCGCGCGCGCGAAGTTGCGGTATGCGTCGTCGTACCTGCCGAGACGCACCTGCGCGAGCGCGAGGTTGTTGAGGACGCGCGCGTCGCCGGGCGCGAGGCGCGAGGCGCGCTTGAGGCGGTCAACGGCCGCGCGGTAGTTGCCGGCGAGGTAGAGCGAGTAGCCGAGGTTGTTGAGCGCCTGCGGGTCGTCGTCGTCAGCGTCAATCGCGCGCTTGTACTCGTCCTGCGCGCGGTCGCGCAAGCCCTTCTGGTCGTAGGCGACGGCGAGCAGGCTGTGCGCCTGCGAGAGCTTCGGGTCGAGCGAGGCTGCGCGCGAGAGTTCGGCGACGGCCTCGTTCAGGCGGCCCTCTTCCAACATCTTCCGGCCGCGCTCAAGGTAGTCGCGCGGCGTGCCTCCTTGGTCGGGCGCTTCGGGGCGCGGGTTGTCGCGGTCTTCGACGCGCTGGACGCCGACGGCCTCGAAGTGCTCGGCGTCGCGCTCGGTCATGCGCGCGAGTTTGCTGTCGTCGTCGCCGCGGCCCAAGACTTTCGCGACGGCCCTGAACGGCGCCTTGAGAATCTTCCCGAAGAGCCCGCCGCCCTTCTTCTTCGGCGCCTGCGCGTTCGCGCCGGCCTCCGCGCCCGAGGAGGTGACGACGTTAGTCGCCGTGTCGCCGTCGCGCTCGTCGCCCGAAACGTCCCAGAGCGCCGCGACGCTCACGAGCAGCGCGAAGGCTGCGAAGATGATGATGACTCTGCGCGTGTTCATGTCTGTTCTCCCTGCGTTTACATCTTGCCGAACGTGTCGAGGAGGTTCAGGGCGGCCGGGCCGAGCACGACGATGAAGAGCGTCGGGAAGAGGAAGAGCGCGAGCGGGATGAGGAGCTTGACCGCGGCCTTCTGCGCGGCCTGCTCGGCGCGCTGGCGGCGCTTCGTGCGAAGCGAGTCGGAGTAGATGCGCACGGCCTTCGCGATGGAGGTGCCGAAGCGGTCGGCCTGTATGAGCATCGCGACGAGGCTGCGGAGGTCGTCCACGCCCGTCCGCTCGGCGAGGTTGCGCAAAGCCTCCTCGCGCTCGCGCCCGACGCGGATTTCGAGGTTCGCGATCTCGAACTCCTCGCTGATTTCGGGGTGCACCACCTTCAACTCTTCGCCGACGCGCACCATCGAGGCGTTCAGGCCCAACCCCGACTCGATGGAGACGACCATCAAGTCGAGCGCGTCTGCAAGGCCCCAGCGCACGCGAAGCTGACGGCCCTTCACCATCCTGTCGAGCGCGAAGCGCGGGACGAGGAAGCCCGCGGCCACGCCGGCCGCGATCCAGAAGACCGCGCTCCCGAGCGGGCGGCCGATGACCGCGCAGACGAGCGCGACGAGCGCGGGCAGCCCCGTGATGGCCGCGAGCTGTACGCCGCGGAAGATCACGGGCGCGTTCGTAGAGCGCCAGCCGGCCTGCATCAGCTTCTTCTGTAGCTGGCGGGCCTGCGCGGCCGACGGCGGCGCGAGCTTGCTCAGCGGCGCCGCCATGCGCTCGGCGAGCGCGCCGGCCAGAGACTCGTCGGGCGCGAGCGTGCCGGCCGAGGCCATGGGCGCCAAGCCTTCCGACTCGCCCATGCTACGCAAGCGCTCGGTCGCGGCCGAAGGCGGCCGGAACATAAGCCAGTAGACGCCCAAGACCCCGAGCGTGACGCAGACGAAGATGGATGCGGTGATGATTAACATGATGGTAGTCAGTAGTCAGTAGTCAGTAGTCGGTAGAAAAGCTTTTGGTGTCGGAACGTCTTGGTGTCAGTGGCAGGGGCCGCGACGCGGAGCGCTACTGACTACTGTCTACTGACTACTCTCCTCAAATCTTAATCTTCAGAATCTTGCGCACGATGAGCATGCCGCTGAGCTGCATGACCGAGGCGACGATGAGCAGGTTGTGGCCGCGCGGGTCGTACCAGAGCACGGACATGTAGTCGGGGTTGATGGCCGTCACGGCGAGCGCGACGAAGATCGGGATGCCGCAGAGTATCCACGCCGACAGGCGCGAGCTGGTCGTCAGCGTCTTCAGGTCTTCGAGGATGCGGAAGCGCTCGCGGATGGTGTGGCCGACCTTCTCAAGAATCTCCGCGAGGTTCCCGCCCGTCTCGCGCTGAATCATGATGGCCGTGATGCAGAGCCGAAGGTCGAGCAAGGGCACGCGCTCGGCCAAGTTCTCAAGCGCGAGCTTGAGCGAGAGGCCGAGGTTCTGCTCCTCGTAGGTCTTTCGGAACTCTGTGGCGATGGGCTCGGGCATCTCGGTCGAGACCATGTGCAGCGCCTCTGCGAAAGCGTGCCCGGCTTGCAGCGCGCGGCTCATCAGCTCAAGCGCCTCGGGCAGATGTTCGAGGAACGCGTTCATGCGCTGCCGTCGCTTGTAGAAGACGTGCATGAACGGGACGGCGAACGCGGCGAGCGCGGCGGCCGCCATCAGCATCTTCGAGATGGTCAGCACCGAGACGGCGAGCGCCGCCAGCATGCCCGCCATCAGCGCCAGCATCACAAGGCGCGTCACGGTGATGTGGAGGTCTGCCTGATCGAGCACGCGCTTCAGCTTGAGCGCCGTCCGCACGCGCACGAGCGAGCGGTCGAGGAAAGGAATCTCGCTCAGCAGCTCGCGCCGCGCGAGTTCTATCTCCACGTCGCCCGTGTGCGACGAGTAGAGCAGCGTCTCGGCGAGACGCTGTTGCAGGCGCTTGCGCTTGGCCTCCGACTCGCGCGTCGCGAACAGGTACGCGCCGAAGACCGCCAGCATGCAGGTGATGAAGACCAGAAACGGAATCATGTCGTTTACATCTCCTCGAAGAAGACGCGGGGCAGTTGCATGCCGTACTGCTTGAGGCGCTCGGCGAAGCGCGGGCGGACGCCGGTCGGGCGGAAGCGGCCGATGACGTGGCCTTCCTTGTCCACGCCCTTGCGCTCGAACTGGAAAATCTCCTGCATGGTGATCATCTCGCCTTCCATGCCGGTGATTTCGGAGATTGAAGTGATGCGGCGCGTGCCGTCCGAGAGGCGCGCGGCCTGTATGACGAGGTCAATCGCCGAGGCGACCTGCTGGCGCATGGCGCGGTCTGAGAGGCGCATGCCGGTCATCTGAATCATCGTCTCAAGGCGGGCGAGCGCGTCGCGCGGCGTGTTGGCGTGGATGGTCGTCAGGGAGCCGTCGTGGCCGGTGTTCATCGCCTGAAGCATGTCTATGGCCTCGCCGCCGCGCACCTCGCCGATGACGATGCGGTCGGGGCGCATGCGCAGTGCGTTCTTGACGAGGTCGCGCTGCGAGACTTCGCCCTTGCCCTCGATGTTGGGCGGCCGGGTTTCGAGGCGGACGACGTGCGGCTGCTGCAATTGCAACTCGGCCGAGTCCTCGATGGTCACGATGCGGTGGTCATGCGGGATGAAGCCGGAGAGCGCGTTGAGGAGCGTCGTCTTGCCGGCGCCGGTGCCGCCGGAGATGAGAATGTTGAGACGCGCGTGAACGCACATCTCGAACATGTCGGCGATATCTTTGGTGAACGCGCCCTTCTCGATGAGCGACTGGATGCGCAGCGGCTCGTCGCCGAAGCGGCGGATGGAGAGCACTGGGCCGTCAATCGAGAGCGGCGGGATGATGGCGTTGACGCGCGAGCCGTCTTGCAGGCGCGCGTCAACCATCGGCTGCGCCTCGTCTATGCGGCGGCCGACCGTCGAGACGATGCGCTCGATGACGCGCATCAGGTGCTCGTCGTCCTTGAACTCGACGTTGGTGCGCTCAAGCTTTCCGCCGCGCTCGATGTAGATGTTCTTCGGCGAGTTGACGAGGATGTCCGAGACGGTCGGGTCTGCGAGCAGCGGCTCAAGCGGCCCGAGTCCGAAAAGCTCGTGGCGGACTTCGTTGACCAGACGCTCGCGCTCAAGGGAAGAGAGCGGCGCGTTCTCTGCGGCGATGAGGTCTTCGGCGAGCCGCGCCACCTCGGAGCGGAGCTGCTCGGGCTCAAGCTGCCCGAGCTTGGACAAGTCCATGCGGTTGATGATGGCGCGGTGCAGTCGCGCCTTCATCTCCTGAAACATGTTCGTGCTGCCCGTGCCGCCGTCCTCGGCGCCGCGACCCATGAAGCCCGCGCCGTTCGGAGTCGCCTCCCTGATGAGTCTTTCGCGAAGTGCCATGATCGTTGTGTGCCCCGCTGAAGTTTGTTGGAAGTGGTGAACGTCTAAGCTGGCGCCCGCTTTAAACGGTCGCGGGCTCCTTCTCCTTGCCCGCCGTCATCAACGACGCCGCCGTCTTCGCCCCGCCCTTCCGGCGGAAGAGCGAGCCGAACAGGCCGGCGCGCGGCGCGTGCGGCGCCGGTTGCGGGGCCGCGCCCGTGACGTGCGCCGTTATCTGCCGCAGCTCGGCGGCGATCTTCGAGTTCGGCTCGGACTCGACGAGCGGGCGGCCGAGGTTGATGGAGTTGACGGCCGTCTTGTAGTCGCTCTGCACGTAGCCCATCACGCGCTCGCCGAGGAAGCGCTCGACCTGCCGCAGGTCTAAATCAATCTGCTTGCTGAAGCGGTTGACGACGACGTGAATCTTGTGGCGCGGGTAGCCGAGCCGGTCGAAGATTTGAAGCGCGCGCTGCGTGCTCCGTATCGCGGGGATGTCGAGCGTGAGTACGAGCAGGATGTCGTCGGCCTGATCGAGCGCGGCCAAGGTGATTGCGTCGAAGGTGTGCTGCGGGTCTATGACGACGTAGTCGAAGCGCTCGCGCAGCAGTTCGAGAACCTGAAAGACGTGCTCGGGCTCGATGTCGTCGGCCGAGTCGGCCTCGCGCGGCGCGGCGAGCAGAGAGAGCTTGGCCGAGTGCGGCGTGAGGAAGCTTCGCAGGAGCGAATCGTCAACGCGCAGGCGGTGCTCGACCACGTCGGCGATGGAGAACTTCGGCTCGACGCCGAGGAAGAGGCCGAGGTCGCCCGCGTGCAGGTTGAGGTCAACGAGCACGGTCGGAGCGTCCAAACCCGCGGCGACGTTCGAGGCGATGAAGGTCGTGCCCGTCCCGCCCTTGCTTGAGAAAGAGGCGATGACGCGCCCGCGCTTCTTCGGCGCCTCGGGCTGCTCTGCGCAAACTGCGGCCACGCGCGCGTAGACGGTCTTGAACTCGTCGGGGATGACGGGCAGGCGCAGGAACTCGCGCGCGCCCGCGCGGATGGAGCGCAGGATGAGGTCGGGCGAGGCGTCGCGCGAGGCGCAGATGACGGCCGTGCGCGGGCACTCCGAAGCGACGCGCGCGACGAAGCGCAACTCGGCCTCGGGCGTCGCGCTCAGAGAGACGACCGCGGCGTTCGGGCTCATCCTCACGATCTCTTCAAAAATCTGATCCTGATCGTCGCCGCCGACGAGCAGGCGCGCGCCCTCCTGCGTCGCCAGCGCGCCGCGCAGCTCCTTGAAGGTTTCGAGCCCCGTGCTCAGGATGGCGAAGGTTAGCGGTTGGGTCATCACTCGTCCTCTGTCGCTGTCGGCGTATTCTTCGTTCGTCTCAGTCGGCGGATTCTCAGTCCGTACTTCCCCGCCCCGGCCCTACATGCAGCGGCCCGTGCCGTTGACCTTCATCGGCGGCTTGCAGACGCAGCCCGTGACCGAAGGCCGGTCGCCCTTCTTGCACGTGGGCGGCGGGGTCGGCGTCGGACTCGGCGTAGGAGTTGGCGTCGGCGTCGGCGTCGGAGTCGGCGTCGGTGTCGGCGTTGGTGTCGGTGTCGGCGTGGGCGTGGGCGTCCCCGTGGGCGTAGGCGTCCCCGTAGGCGTAGGCGTCGCCGTCGGGGTAGCAGACGGAGTCGGCGTCGGGCCGGGCGTGGGCGTCGGCGTCGGTTGGGGAGTCGGGGTCGGCGTCGGCGTGATGTCGTTGACGGGGACGCCCGCGCTCTCGGCCGTCAGCGTCGTTGTGTAAGACGGAAGCGTGACCGAGGCCGGCAGGAACGGCAGCACGAAGTTGAACTTGTAGTCGGGTATCGTGACCGTCACAGAGCCGTCCGGGTAGCCGAAGCCGACGCCCGGGATGCTCGAATCCTTGTACACGACGTTGACCATCTCCGGCTTCAGGCCGGTGACGAGCGGCTGCCCCGTCCCTTCGGTGTTGCCGTAGACGGCGACGTTCTGCACGTCCGACTCGGCTTTGGCGTGCGTGACGGCGTAGCGCGCGGCGCGGCGCGCGGCGTCCGAGAGCGCGTTGTGCGTCCAGAGCAGGCGCGAGAATTCGAGCACGCCGAAGGTCGCGGTGAAGAAGACGACCGCCGCGATGGAGAACTCGACCAACGTCGCCCCGCTCTCTCTACGCCTCGTGTGTGTCGTGCGCCTCATGCCGCTTCCCCCCGCGTCGCCCGCCGTCAGTTCATGTAACGCATGGTCGTGCTCGGCTTCACGTCAACGCTCATCGTGAAGTCGCTGCCCATCAGCTTCCCGAGGTCGAAGATGGGCTGGTACTTGTAGCCGCTGATGCCGACCGTCACCTTCTGCGGCGCGAGCGACGGCCCCTCGCGCTCGATGTCAACGTTCGAAGGGTCGAGGCCGGGCAGGATCGGCTCGGTGGCGCCGTCCTCGGTCGTGCCGTAGACGGCGAGGCGCTGCGCGTCGGCGTCGCTCGCCTTGGTCGAGGCCGTCAGGTAGCGCGCCGCCGAGCGCGTCGCCTTCGCCAGCGTGGCGTAGGTGTAGAAGAAGCGCCCGAACTCGGCCGTCGCGCCGAAGAGGACGAGCAGCAGCGGCAGCACGATAGCCATCTCGGCCAACTGCGTCCCCGACTCGCAGTGCTTAAGGCCGCGCAGCCTTCGCCCGAACGTGTTCGCAATCTTCGTCAGCACCGCGACACCTCACTTGTATAGAACCGGCATCGCCAGCTCGGGCGTGACCGGCCCGCCGCCCGGCGCGTACGCGCCTGCGCCGTAGCCGTAGAGCGTGGACAGGTACTCGGCCTGAAAGTTTCCGCCGTTGCCGCCGTCCACGCTGGTCTGTAGGAAGAAGAGCGCGAAGCGGTCGAACTTCACCGTGTCGCGGCCGTTATCGAACTCGCTCTTCAGGACGATGGGGACGAGCACCAGACGGCGGTTCGGGATGCCGGGGTGGCCGGGCGCTTGCTGGTTGGTGTCGTAGTTGCCGAAGGTGAGCGGCTCCTTGACGTTCAGGTCGGGCGGGTAGGTCTCGGGGTCGAGCCCTGCGACGTACTTGTCGAAGCGCGTGTTCAGCCCCTCGCGCACGGCGCCCGCCGAGACGCCCGGCTTGGTGTCCTTCTCGTAAACGTCGCCGGGGCCGGCGCACTCGTGTATGCCGGCGGCGATGTCTTCGCGGACGGCGGCGCCGCCGCGGCCCGAGACGGCGAGAATCTGGTAGTTGCCCGACGAGACGTTGTTCTGCGGCGCCGCGCGCAGCGTGTAGGTCTGGTTCTTCACAAGCGCGTTCGCGGGGTCTTCGATGACGGCCAGCGGAATCCAGTCGCAGAAGATGTTCGGCGAGAGAGTCATCCCGGCCGTGGCCTCGCGCGAGAGGTCAATCGAGTTGGTCTTGAGCGCGAGCTGTGCGAAGAAGACGCCGACGGGCTTGGGCGGCACGACGACCTTGACGAAGCGTATGTTCTCGACCGTCCCCGTCTGCTTCGCCGCCTCCGAGCCCATGTAGGGGCCGCCGAGGTTGACGGCGAAGGTCACGTCTTCGGGGTTGACGACCGCTTCCTTGTTGTTGAAGTCGTAGTTGTTCCAGATTTCGTTGGTGGCGCGCTCGACGGCGTGCGTGATGCCCGCGGGCGTGCGGTTCAGCGCGGAGGCGCCCGCGAGCGCCGCGGCGTCGGCCGCGTTCTGCAACTCGGCGTTGACGACGTAGAAGTGGCTCACGTCCACGCACAGGCCGACGGCGGCGAGGAAGACCAGCATCCCGACCGCGCTCAGCGCGAGGACGGAGCCGCGCTCGCGCCTCGCGCCGCCAGACTTTTTAGAAGGCTTGAGTCTCATCCTCTTCCCCCTCCTGCGTGTTCGACCTTGACTGCCCTGCGTGTTCGACTGCGACCGAGTCAGAACCACCTGCGGCAGCGGGTGGGTCGGTGTTACTCCTGAGAGTCGTTGGAGTCACACGCACCCACCCGCCACCGCGGGCGGTTCTGACCTGACTTACGGAGCGGGCTTCAGGCTCGCCTGCGTGACCGTGTCCGTCTTGGTGTCGGTCTTGACGGGAGCGGCGGGCGCCGAAGGCGCGGCCGGAGTCGAAGGCGCCGCCGCCGGTGCGTCGGTGTTCGAGGTCGCGCCCGAGCCGGTCGAGAAGCCGTGCTCGCCCTGTATGCCTTCGCCCTTCGGCTCGACGCCGAGCGGCGAGCCGTTCTTCAGGCCGTCCACGCCGCGCATGTTCGGCAGGTCGTCGGGCCGCACGGGCTTCACGAGCTGCGCCGTGACGATGAACATCAGCTCGGTCTCGCTCTTCTGAAACGACTTCGAGTTGAAGAGCGTGCCGAGGATGGGGATGTCGCCGATGACGGGTATCTTCGAGATCGAGCGAACCTCGTTGTTGTCGAGCAGGCCGGCGAGCGCGAACGACTGGCCGTCGCGCAGTTCCACGCCTGTCTTCGCGCGCCGCGTCTTCAGCGCCGGGATGAGGAAGCCGTCGAACTTGACGCCGTTGGCGAAGTCTATCGAAGAGACCTCGGGCTCAAGCTCAAGGCGGATGTGGTCTTCGTCAATGATGGTCGGCTTGAAGTTGAGGCGGACGCCGTACTCCTTGAACATGATGGTGACGAACGCCTTGTCGCCCGTGTTCTGGACGATGGGCACGGGGTACTCGCCGCCCGCGAGGAAGC
Source organism: Pyrinomonadaceae bacterium (assembly GCA_035248785.1). Taxonomy (GTDB): domain Bacteria; phylum Acidobacteriota; class Blastocatellia; order Pyrinomonadales; family Pyrinomonadaceae; genus QHXN01. The sequence continues at coordinate 29,605 of DATFHD010000137.1, forward strand.
TCGCCTGCTGGCCGTCCATCGCGATCAGGTTCGGCTCGGCGAGGCTGCGTATCGCGCCCTGCGTCTTCAGCGCGTGTAGCCAGTTGTAGGTGTTGCCGCCCATCACGAAGAGGTTGAGCGCGCTGCCCAGAGTCGTGCCGAAGATGCTCCCCTGATCTATGCGGCCGACCGTGAACGGGCCGCCGCCCGAGCCGATGACGCCGCCGACGCCGGGCCGCGACTCGTAGGCGTAGGTCGCGCCCAGCTCGCGCAGGCGGCTGCGGCTCACCTCGGCGACGCGCACCTGCAACTGCACCTGCGCCGCCTCTTTGACGGGCGACTGAAGCATGTTGACGGCGTTGAAGCCCGCGGCCTTGACCACGGCTTCAACGTCCTGCGAGGTCTTCGAGTTGGCCACGGTGCCCGAGATGACGACCGAGCCGTTGGCCTGACTCAGGCGTATGTCCTCTTTCGGGAAGAGCGCGCGAATCTGCGAGTCTATGAGCGAGAGGTTGGCGCGGACGAACACGTCGAAGACGATGAACTCGCCGCCCGACTTCTCCCACGCGATGAAGTTGACCTGCCCGAACGCCTTGCCGTTGACGAGCACCTGATCGGGCGCGACGAGCACAGCCTCGGCCACCTCGGGGTTCGAGACCGAGAAGCGGCCGATGGGGCGGTCGAAGTTGATGACGCGCGACTGGCCGACGAGGACGTTAATCTGTGTGGACTCCTTGGCCGGGTTGGCGAAAGAGCCGCTGACGGCGCTCTGCGCCATCGCGCCGTGCGCGACCGAGAGGACGGCGACGGCCGCGCTCAAGAGCAACCCTAACCTCGCGGCGAGAGAACTTTTCTGCATGATCTTTTGCTCCTTCTGATAAAGCCGTCAGCTCTCGGCCGTCAGCTTTCAGCTCACAAGCGTTCAACCTCCGGCGGCCGCGGGCGGCGCCGCCCGTCGGGGGAACGGCGGCGCCCGCGGCGACCGACAGCTTTACGGAAACTCGACGGTGCTCTTCTTCGTGCCCTGAATCATCTCGACGCTC
>DATFHD010000138.1:0-2537 GCA_035248785.1 Pyrinomonadaceae bacterium
GCTCGGCGGCGAGCGCGTGCGCCTCGTCGTCGTCCGAAGCTTGCGCGGGCACGACCTCCATGACGGAGTGGTTGTCCGTGAGCAGGTACTTGTTGACGGCCTCGCGTATCTGCTCGGGCGTGATGGCGAGGTAGCGTTCGAGCTCGGTGTTGAAGAGCGTCGGGTCGCCGTCGTAGAGGGTGTACTCGGCGAGGCGCTGCGCGCGGAAGAGCGTTGACTGGCGGCTGCGCACGGCATCGTTCAGCAGCGTGTTGCGCAGCTTCTCCATCTCCTCGGGCACGGGGCCGTCCTTCGCCAGCCGCTCGATCTCCTCGTCAATCGTCGCGCGAATCTGCTCGGTCAAGTGGCCCGGCTTCGGGATGGCGAAGACGTACAGCGTGGAAGGCCCGCGCCGCTCGCCGAAGCCGCCCTGTATGCCGACGACCGACTCCTCGTCCTTCACCAGACGTTGATAGAGGCGCGAGCTGTCGCCGTCCAGAAGTAAATCTGAGCCGAGCGAGAGCGCGTAGAAGTCCGGCGTGCGGCGCGCGGGCACCTTCCAGCCGAGCATGATTGCGGGGAGCTGCGCGAACGGGTCGCGGTAAGTCTCGCCGCGCAGGGCGACCTCTTCGGGCTCGGAAACGTCCACGGGCGGCGGCGGCGGCTGAGAGGGAATCGAGGCGAAATACTTCTCGACGAGCGAGCGCGCCTCTTCGCGGTCGAAGTCGCCGGCGATAGTGAGCACGGCGTTGTTCGGCGCGTAGTAGACGCGGAAGAAACGCTGCACGTCCTCCACGGTCGCCGCGTCCAAATCTTCCATCGAGCCGATGGTCGAGTGCGCGTTGCGCGGGTTCTTGAAGACCAGCTCGTTCAGGCGGAGGAAGGCGTTCGAGTAGGGGCGGTTGTCGTAGGAGAGTCGCTTCTCCTCCTTGACGGCCTCGCGCTGGTTGTCGAGGTTCTCCTGCGTGACCTTGAGCGAGCGCATGCGGTCGCTCTCCAACCAGAGCGCGAGCGGCAACTGCGACGAGGGCAGCGTCTCGAAGTAGTTGGTGCGCTCACTTGAGGTCGTCCCGTTCATCGTGCCGCCGTTGTTGAAGATGTACTGGAAGTGCCCGGCCTTCGGCACGTTCTCCGAGCCCTGAAACATCATGTGCTCGAAGAGGTGCGCGAAGCCCGTGCGCCCCTCGCGCTCGTTGCGCGAGCCGACATCGTAGTAGACGGCGACCGAGACGACCGGCACCGAGTGGTCTTCGCTCAAGACCACCCGCAGCCCGTTCTCAAGCGTGTACCGCTCAATCGGAACCTGCGGCAGCGTGACAGTTGACAAGTCAGAACCCCTTATTCAGGTTTGGCGATCATGCCGCGCAGCTCGGCGCGCAGGCGCTCGATCTCGGAGAGCTTGGCCGAGACGCGTTCAAAGAGCGCCGTCTGCGCCTTGATGCCTTCGTCTATGAGGAAGGCGGCGGCGTCGGCGCGGCTGCGGAAGACGCCGGCCAGCACGAGCTGCTCTAGCCGCTCCTGCGCTTCGTGCGAGACCTTGACGGCGACGACGTAGTCGTCCTTCGCCGAGAGCGCGCGCTCGACCGTGCGGCTGATGTCGCGGCCGATTGAGGCGAGGGATTCGGGGATGCGCGAGGCGATGTCGCGCACCGACGAGGAGACGCGCGCGCCCTCCTGCCCCTCGTCGCCCGCGTCGGTAATCATCAGGTCGTCTACGGGGTCGAGGACTTCCGGTTCTTTCGGGTCGTTGGGAGTGCTCATCTGTTTTCGGGACACCTCCTGCCGTCCACGCGGCTGTCGAGAGTCGAAGGCCGCACGCCTGCCGGCTGCTTCCGGGCTCTGAACTATGGGGCGTACAGCTTGGCTAGCATTCTAAGTGGGGGCGCGCGCCGGGCGCAAGGCGGCGCCCCACGGGGAAGTGCAACCTTGCCGACGGTGCGCTCATCCATTACACTACACCGACCTGCCTTCGGAACGGGCGGAGAAGACGACTTGAAGCGAGCGCCGCGGCCGACCCGGCCACGGCGCCCCCGGTCACAAGGTTTTCAACTGAGGTTTGTCCCTGTGAAAAAGAGAATTTCAACCGCGCTCGCGACGCTCCTCCTGCTCGCGGTCTCGCTCCCGGCGCTCGTCATCGCGCAGCAGAGCGGCGGCATCCAGCCGCCCCCGCCCGGCACCGGCCGCAGCACGCCCGGCGCCTCGCCGTCCGCGTCCACCGCGGCGCGCACACGCCGCCCGCGCCCGACCGACGCCACCGAGGGCCTCGAACAGGACGTGGCCGAGGCGCTCACCGTCATCCAAGACAACTACGTTGACGGCAACAAGGTTAAATACGACGACGTGTTCAAGTCGTCCATCATCGGCATGCTCCGGACGCTCGACCCGCACTCGAACTTTTACGACGCGAAGGAGTTCGAGGAGCAGCGCGCCGACTGGCGCTCGGAGTACTACGGCATCGGCGCCACCATCGGCGACCGCAAGGTTGGCGAGACGACGGACACCTACATCCTCGCCACCTTCGAGGGCACGCCGGCCTACAAGGCGGGCCTCCGCTTCGG
>DATFHD010000139.1:0-40041 GCA_035248785.1 Pyrinomonadaceae bacterium
CCGTGCCGCGGCGCGCGAGTCGAAGCGCGCGGGGCTCCCCGCGGGCGCGCTCCTCTACAGCGACACGGGGCGCCCCGTCGGACGCCTCGCGCCTGCCGAAACTGGCAGAGACGGCAAGAAGCAGGAGAAGCCTCTCGTCTCCGAAACGCTCCGGCTGATTGGAAGGCCAGACTATCTCATTGAAGTTGACGAAGGCGTCGTCCCCGTCGAGGTCAAGTCAACGGCCAGCCCGGCGGGCGGACGACCCTACGACTCGCACCTCGCGCAACTCGCCGCCTACTGCCTGCTCGTCGAAGACGTGCTCGGCGCGCGCGTCCCCTACGGCCTCGTCAAGTACCGCGACCGCGAGGTGCGCGTCGAGTACACGCCCGAGTTGCGTGAGACGGCGCTGGCGCTGATGGCGGACATGAACGAAGACATGCGCGCCTCAGCCGAAGGCCGCGAGGTTCACCGCAGCCACGACGACCCGCGCCGCTGCGCCGGCTGCTCGCTCCGCGACGTTTGCACCGAGTCGCTGGCATAAACTACAGAGAGGACTTTGAACGATGAAACACGTGCTCGTCCCTTCCCTGACCTTCTTCTGCCTGACGCTCGGGCTGCTGCTCGGACACGCACGCGCGCAGACGCCTTCAAACACTTCTGCGCCACTCCCGCGCGCCGCTGACGTGAGTTCAATCGAGTCAATCGTCGCCGCCGTCTACGACGTTATCTCCGGCCCGGCCGGGCAGAAGCGCGACTGGGAGCGCATGCGCTCGCTCTTCGCGCCCGGCGCGCGCCTGATGCCGACCGCGCCCGTGCGCCCGCCGGGCAGCGCGCCGGACGCGCCTTTGACCGGCGCAGAGCCTTATGCCACGCGCGTCCTCGACGTTGACGGCTACATCGAGCGTTCGAGCAAGTTTCTCGAAGAGCAGGGATTCTTCGAGCGCGAGACGGCGCGGCGCGTCGAGACCTACGGCCACATCGCGCACGTGTGGAGCACCTACGAGGCGCGCAAGAAGGCCGACGACCCCAAGCCCTTCATGCGCGGCATCAACAGCATCCAGCTCATGAACGACGGCAAGCGCTGGTGGGTCGTCTCAATCTTCTGGGAGGCCGAGACGCCGCGCACGCCCCTGCCGGAAAAGTATCTCAAGAGCGTGCGCTAACGCTCTCTTCACTTCGCGGCGATTTGAGAAAGCCGCCCGCTCCGGTAGAATTTGGTTTTCACCAAACGTCACCGAAGGGCACTTTTTCCGGCATGGCGAACGACAAGGTTCTGGCGATTATTGTGGGCGGCGGGCCCGCGCCCGGCATCAACGCCGTCATCTCGGCCGCGGCGATTGAGGCGATCAACGAAGGCTTCAAGGTTCTCGGCGTTCAGGACGGCTTCAAGTGGCTCATGCGCGAAGACGCCTCGCGCGTACGCGAGTTGCGCATCGAGGACGTTTCGCGCATACACTTGCAGGGCGGCTCAGTCCTCGGCACCGCGCGCGACAACCCGACCAAGTCCGAGAAGGCGACGCGCTCGGTCATTGAAACTCTGCGGGGACTTGGCGTCACGCACCTTGTCACCATCGGCGGCGACGACACGGCGCTCTCTTCGAGCTTCGTCGCCGAGCGCTCCGGCCACGAGATAAAAGTCGTCCACGTCCCCAAGACGATTGATAACGACCTGCCGCTCCCGCCGCATATCCCGACCTTCGGCTACCAGACCGCGCGCCACGTCGGCGTCGAGCTTGTGCAGAACTTGATGGAGGACGCGCGCTCCACGAAGCGCTGGTTCACCGTCGTCGCGATGGGGCGCAAGGCCGGCTTCCTCGCGCTCGGCATCGGCAAGGCCGCGGGCGCCACGCTCACCGTCATCGGCGAAGAGTTCACAGACCGCGAGACGGTCGCCTTCTCCGACATCTGCGACATCGTCGAGGGCGCCATCATCAAGCGCCGCGCGATGGGCCGACACTTCGGCGTCGCAGTACTCGCCGAAGGGCTCATCGAAAAGCTCGACCCGGCCGAGCTGGCAGAGCTTCAGGACGTGGAGCGCGACGAGCACGGCCACATACGCTTCGCCGAGGTTGACCTCGCGCGCCGCGTCAAGGTCGAGGTGCAGGGGCGTCTGGCCGCGCGCGGCATCCGCGTGATGATTACGAACAAGAACATCGGCTACGAGCTTCGCTGCGCCGACCCGATTCCCTTCGACGCCGCATACTGCCGCGACCTCGGCTACGCCGCCATACGCTTCCTTCTGCGTGGCGGCTCGGACGCGATGGTCAGCGTGCAGGGCGGGAGGATGGTTCCCATCGCCTTCACGGACATACGCGAGCCCGGCACGGGCCGCACGCGCGTCCGCATGGTCAACACCGAAAGCGAGGGCTACCGCGTCGCGCGCGAGTACATGATTCGGCTCGAACCTTCGGACTTTCAGGACTCCTACTGGGTGCAGCAGCTAGCCGCCGCCGGCCAAATGACGCCCGAGCAGTTCCGCGACAAGTTCGGCTACCTGAGTGGGAAAGTAGACAGTAGTCAGTAGTCAGTAGGCTCCGCTAGTCGGACGTTGACGATGACAACCGAACGATTTCCAATTACGAAGGTTTTTCTACTGACTACTGTCTACTGACTACTGTCTACTTAAGCATCATGGCAATCAAACGACTGGGCATCATCGTCGGCGGCGGGCCGGCGCCGGGCACGAACGGCGTCATCAGCGCCGTCGTCATCGAGGCGATTAAGATGGGCTGCACGCCCGTCGGGTTCCACGACGGCTTCCAGTGGCTCGCCGAGCGCTACACGGACGAGCAGCACGAGATGACGATTGACGAGTGCTCGCGCATACACCTCGACGGCGGGAGCATCCTCGGCACCGCGCGAACGGACATCACGCGCGACCAATCGGCGCTCGATAACACGGTGGCGGCGCTTCGCAAGCTCGGCATCGAGGCGCTCGTCACCATCGGCGGCGACGACCTCGTCCGCAGCGCCTCGGCGGTCGAGCGCGCCAGCGCGGGCGCCATCCGCGTCGTGCAGGTGCCGAAGTCAATTGATAACGACGTGTGGCTCCCGCTCTCGGAGCCGACGCTCGGCTTCGAGACGGCGCGACACTTCGGCGTGCAGCTCGTCAAGCGTCTGATGGAGGACGCGAAGACGACCGGTCGCTGGTATCTCGGCGTGACGATGGGGCGGCCGACAGGCCACCTCACGCTCGCCATCGGCAAGGCCGCGAGCGCCACCTGCACCATCATCCCCGAAGAGTTCCGCAGCCGCCGCGTCTCGCTCGGCGACATCTGCGACATCGTCGAGGGCAGCATCATCAAGCGGCGGGCGATGGGAAAGTCGCACGGCGTCGTCCTGCTGGCCGAGTCGCTGGTCGAACTGTTCGACCCAGCGGAGGTCGCCGAGCTTCAGGACGTAGACCGCGACGCGCAGGGCAACATACGCGTCACCGAGATAGACCTCGGGCGCAAGGTGAAGAGCGAGGTGCAGGCGCGGCTTGAGCGTCGAGGCATCAAGTGCACGCTCGTGGACAAGACCATCGGCTACGAGCTGCGCTGCGCGCCGCCGATTCCCTACGACGCCGAGTACGCGCGCGACCTCGGCTACGCCGCCTACCGGCACCTGCACGGCGGCGGCTCGGGCACGATGATCACGATTCAGGGCGGCGAGTTTCACCCCGTCCCCTTCGGCGAAGTCCTCGACCCCGAGACCGGCCGCGGACGCCAGCGCTTCGTGGACGTGGACACGGAGAGTTATCAGGTCGCGCGCGACTACATGGTGAGAATCGGGAAGAAGGACTTCGCGGACGAAACGTGGGTCGCCAAGCTCGCCGCCGCCGCGGGCTCTTCGCCCGAAGAGTTCGTCGCACGCTTCGGCTCTATGCCCTGAGCGCAGTTAAAGCCGTGTGCGCTCGGATGCCCCGGACAACCTCACAAACAAATCTGTTGGCGGCGGGCCGCTTCTGTGATATAAGCCGCGCTGTTTTCTCGCGCCTCGCCACTTCTTTTTAGGAGAACCGCTTTGGAAAGGCGTCTCACCGCCGCGTCTCTCAACCCCTTTACGCTCTCTCTGCCTGTCAGCTAAACCGCGCGGAAGGCTCTGCGGCTGGAAACGGATTCTCACACGGAGGCTCGCGATGGCCATTCAACTGTTAGCCATTAAATTCAACCACGACCCGAACTCGGCGACCGGCGACGCGCTCAACATCAGAAAGAACGCCACGCAGTTCGTCAACGTGCCCGAGTGGCAGCGCGGCGTGAGCGTCAACCCGGAAGACTCCCCGGCGGCCTACTCGGTCGGCGACACTCAGGGCCACACGATCACGATACAGGCGAAATTCAGGAGCACCGGCGAAGTCGTCAACACGGCCGAGATACGCGCCGTTGACCCCGTGGTTGACCCGCCGCAGCCGAGCGGGTGCGCCGCGTTTCTGCTCTGGCTCCTGCGCGGCATCCTGCGCGCCCTGTTCGGGAACGTGCTCGGCGAAGTGAAGGCCCAGCAGGTCGTCTTCTCTGCCGGCGGCGAGACGAACTTCGTGACTTTTGAACTCGAACACCTGCGGCTCTGGAACGCGGGCGTCGGCGTCCGCACGACGACGTGGCGCTGGCAGTACCGCCTACAGCCGGGCGACCCTTGGACTGACTTCGACACGAGCACGCACAGAATCTACTCGGTGCTGAAGGTGCCGACGCTGCCGTGGAAGCAGACGCCGTATAATAGCGGCAACACGCAGTTGCCGTGGACGGAAGTGTTGGACTACTCCTGCGGCTGGGCGTTACTGAAAACGAACGCCGCCGACGCGGCCGAGCGCGTCACGCGCAACGTCTTCAACCTCGGGCCGTCGGTCATCGAGTACGACTGTCCGGGCGGCGGCTCGACGCATTACGCCAGCGGGAGCTTTAACTGCACGGCCTTCCTCGACCGCCTCCGCGGCGGCCTCGGCCTCGGACAGTACGTCAACTGCACCGACTGCGCGACCATCACCTCCACCTTCGCCAACGTCCTCGGCTGCGACCTGTGGCAGTCGCAGATGGGCTGGAGCTTCGGCCTGAACCCGATCCTCGGCATCGGTTCGAGCGCGTGGCAGCCCGCCTGCACGATTGACTACCCCGACATATGGGGAACCACCGGCGGGTTCTCTTACCACGAGGTGGCTTGGGAGGGCGCCTGCGGGGCCGACAACCATATCTGGGACGCGTGCCTTGAGGTGGACGGCGACGCCGACCCGACTACCGCGCCGCACACGGCCCTGCTGCCCGCGGACATGCGTTTCGGCAACCCCGGGGACGGCGACTACCGCGACCGGCTGGTGCCCCCGGCCACCCGGCCGAACTGCAACCCTCACCCGGAGACGAAGCAGCGCCGGGCGGTCATTTGAACCTCAGCGACAGGAAAGAGGACAATCATGGACATGTCATCAAAGCTCGAATACTTGAAACAACATTACGGCTTTGAAGAGTGGCGCGGCCGAGAGACATTGCAGGAGAGCCTTTTAATCTGGAAGTTCTTTCCCGGCGCGGACGACCTGCCCGGCTGGCAGCCGCAACGCGTCCAGCGCGTCATAACGCCGGACGCCGAGAAGGGCTCCGTGTCGGAGTCCGCTTGGGGGCGCGGGGACGGGCCGGCCGCGATCCAGTCACTCTGGCAGCAGTCGGAGGGGAGCGAGGCGCTGTTGCGTCTGGACACGTTCGAGTGCGCGTCGCGGAGTGAGGCGAAGGAACACCTGCTGCGGCTTCTGGGTGAGTTTCAGTCGCCCGCGCTGAGGCGCGCGGACACGGTCGCGGGCGATGTGGCGTTCACCTTCTCCAAAGAGACCGTCGTCCTGTTCGCGCGCGCGAACCTCGTGCTGCTGTTGCGCAACGCCGGGCGCAGCGTCCAGCCGCTCGCCCCGCTCGCGACCCAACTCGATCAGACGTTAATCAGCAAGCCCGAAGCCGAAGGGCAGCGGGGCGTCGTCAAGATACGGGAGTTCGACGCTCAGGAGTTGAGCGGCGAGCGCATCACGCTGGAGGTCTCGGAACAGGAAGAGCCGCAGCAGTGGTACAAGTTCTTCTCGCCTTCGGGAGAGTTGCGTCTTGAGGCGGGGCGTCCCGTCTACGTGCCGAAGGCCGACGAGGGGCCGGGCAAGGTGACGATGTACGTCGTTCAGTCCAGACGCACCGACAGAGGCACAAGGCTGACGTATTAACCCGGGTTAAGAACTTCCCCGCCCGAAAGCGTCTCTCACATTCACCGCGGAGGCGCGGGGTTTCAGAGGAAGTCCACCCCCTTTGCGTCCTCCCCGCCGCGCCCCGCGCCCCCGCGATGAAGCCGTCCTTGCGCCGCTCCGGCGCAAGCGTAAGTCGAGTTAATCTCCCGCCGCGCCTTCGAGCGCCACGTCGCCGACGTAAGGCTGCGCCGCCTCGGGGGCTTCGGCCCTCATCCTGACGGCCAGCGTCGGCAGCGAGCCGAAGTCGTAGCCGCGCTCGCCGTGCAGGCTGGTGTCGAGCCCGCGCCGCTCCTCCTCCTCCGTCACGCGCAGGCCGATGAAGAGGTCAACGACCTTGAGGATGGCGAACGAGGCCGCACACGCGATGCCGACCGTGATGCCTACTCCGATTAACTGATTGAGCAACTGAGCGCCGTTGCCGTCGAGCAGCCCGACGGGCAGCGCCTCGCCGGCCGCGCTCTTGAAGATGGGGTTGACGGCGCTCGTCGCGAAGACGCCCGTCAGGAGCGCGCCGATGGTGCCGCCCGTGCCGTGGACGCCGAACACGTCGAGCGAGTCGTCGTAGCCGAAACGCTTCTTCAGCTCCGTCACCGCGAAGTAGCAGCCCAAGCCAGCCGCGAAGCCGATGGCGAGCGCCGACATCGGCGTGACGAAGCCCGAGGCCGGCGTGATGCCGACGAGCCCCGCCACCGCGCCCGAGATCGCGCCGAGCACCGTCGGCTTGCCCGTCCGAACCCACTCGGCCGCAGTCCAGCCTAGCGTCGCCGCCGCGGCCGCGAAGTGCGTCGCCACGAACGCGCTCGTCGCGAGGCTCCCGGCCGAGAGCGCGCTGCCCGCGTTGAAGCCGAACCAGCCGACCCAGAGCATGCACGCGCCGATGAAGCTGATGACGAGGCTGTGCGGCTCCATCGGCTCCCTGCCGTAGCCGACGCGCCGGCCGACGACGAGCGCGCACACCAAGGCCGAGAAGCCCGAAGAGATGTGTACGACCGTGCCGCCCGCGAAGTCGAGCGCCGGGACGGCGCCGCCGAGCGCCGCGTTCAGGAACCCGCCCTTGCCCCAGACCATGTGCGCCAGAGGGAAGTAGACGACGCTCGTCCAGAGCACTGTGAAGGCGAGCATCGCGCTGAACTTCATCCGCTCGGCAAACGCTCCCGTGATGAGCGCGGGCGTGATGACGGCGAACATTAGTTGGTAGACCATGAAGGTCTGCTGCGGGATGGTGGCGGCGTACGCGTCGTTCGGCGCCGAGCCGACGCCGCGCAGCAGCGCGTAGGTCAACCCGCCCGCGAAGGGCGTCCCTTCGGCGAAGGCGATGCTGTAGCCGAACAGCGCCCAGAGCACCGTGACGACGGCCATGAGGATGAAGCTCTGGAACATCGTCGTCAGGACGTTCTTGCGCCGCACGAGCCCGCCGTAGAAGAGCGCGAGCCCCGGCCCCGTCATCATCAGGACGAGCGCCGCGCAGACGAGCATCCACGCGTTGTCGCCCGCCGACTGCGCCGCGGCCGTCGCGCCCTCAAGCTTCGACAGGCGCTCGGCGACAGCGGCGTCCGGCGTTTGCGCTGCCGCGGCGAGCGGCAACGACACGAGACACAACAGAGACCAGACGCACTTCGACGCGACCCGAGGCAGGTTCATCTCGATTTCTCCCGTCTGTTTTTTTCGGAGGGACTGCCGCACACCTTTGGGCAACTCGTCCGGCGCGCGAGAGTAAATGTCATCACGCCCCGAGGCTTTTCAACGCGCGTGCCACGCGGCACGCACGTCGCAAGGGCTGTTGATGAAGGCGCGCGTGTCGGGAATTGTCGGGGCTTTTCGATGGATTTCGACGGTTCCGCCGCGTGCTACGGCTTTTCGCCGAGTTGAAGAGTCGCGGACAAAATTGTCTTCCCCGATTCGGGGCGGCACAAAATTGTCGTCAACGGCGGTTTCATGCAGTTTCACTTGAGCGTGACGAAGGGACTCGTCCCTTTCCGTCTATCTTGAAAGCAGGGCCGGGGCTTTTCGGCGAAGGGGCGCGCGGTGATGCGGGATTCGAGATTTCAAATTTCAAATCTCAAAGTTGAAATCTCAAATCTGAAACTCCCCGAGAACGCGCTCACCGGCTCGGGTTGTGCGACGAGGCTGACAAATTTGTCGTGGCGACGGTGGGGCATGACAATATTGTCGGGCGACCTTGACGCGCGGCGCGGGCGGCCTCTACGATGCCACCTTCAAAGGCGGGCCGGACTGAAACTTGAGACTCACCCGACGGGTCAGGCGAACAGGGACAATTAATGGAAAACGTCTTGAACCTTCCCCAGAACATTCCGCACCTGCTCAGACAGGGGCAGGCGGACGCGCGTGAGATGTCGGCGCTGCTCGAAATCGGGCAGACGCTCGCGGACTCGCCGCACCTGCGCCCGGCCATGTCGCGCGCGCTCGAACTGCTCGGGCGCGTTCTCGGCGTCACGCGCGGGTTCGTCATGCTGCTCGACCCGGAGACGGAAGAGCTGCACGTCGAGGCGGCCTACGGGCTGGACGAGGACGCGGCGCGGCGCGTGGTCTACCACGTCGGCGAGGGGGTGGTCGGTCACGTCTCGGAGACGGGCAAGCCGGTGGTCGTCCCGCAGGCGAGCCGCGAGCCGCAGTTGCTCCGGCGCCTCGCGGGGCGCGAACGGACTCCGGTACGGCAGGAGTTGAGCTTTGTCTGCGTGCCGCTGCTCGTGAGCCGTCGCGCGGTGGGCGTCCTCGGCGTTGACCTGCCTTACGCGGAGGGGCGCGACTACGAGCGCCTGACGCGCCTGCTCGCGCTGGTGGCCTCGATGGTGGCGCAGGCTTTGAAGGTCGAGCGGCTGGTGGAGACCGAGCGGGCGCGGCTCGCGGATGAGAACGCGCACCTGAAGCAGGAGCTGCGCGAGCGCTACGACTTCTCGCACATCGTCGGCAGTAGTAACCCGATGCGGCAGGTCTACGAGCAGGTGACGCAGGTGGCGCGGACGAACACGACGGTGCTGCTGCGCGGCGAGTCGGGCACGGGCAAGGAGATGGTGGCGCACGCCATCCACTACAACAGCCTGCGCGCGGGCAAGCCGTTCGTACGTGTGAACTGCGCGGCGCTGCCAGAGACGCTGATTGAGTCGGAGCTATTCGGCTACGAGAAGGGCGCGTTCACGGGCGCGATGTCGAGGAAGAAGGGGCGGTTCGAGCTGGCCGACGGCGGCACGCTTTTCTTGGACGAGATCGGCGACCTCAACGCCTCGACGCAGATCAAGCTGCTGCGCGCGATACAGGAGCGCGAGTTCGAGCGGCTCGGCGGCACAGAGACCATCAGCGTTAACGTCCGCCTCATCGCCGCGACGAACAAAGACCTTGAGGCCGCCATCCAATCGGGCGAGTTCCGCGAAGACTTGTACTACCGGCTGAACGTCTTCAACATCTTCATGCCGCCTTTGCGCGAGCGCAAGCCCGACATACTGCTGCTCGCCGACCACTTCCTCGAAAAGTACGGACGCGAGCACGGCAAGCACATCAAGCGCATCTCGACGCCGGCCATAGACATGCTCACGAGCTACCACTGGCCCGGCAACGTCCGCGAGCTTGAGAACGTCGTCGAGCGCGCGGTCGTCGTCTGCGACTCGTCCGTCATACACGGCCACCACCTGCCGCCGACGCTTCAGACGGCCGAAGGCTCGGGCACGGTCACGCACCTCTCGCTCGCGTCGGCGGTCGAGGCGTACGAGAGCGACATCATTCAGGACGCGTTGAAGACCGCGCGCGGCAGCCGCAAGAAGGCCGCCAAGCTGCTCGACACGACCGAGCGCATCATCGGCTACAAGGTGAAGAAGTACGGGATTGACTGCGAACGCTTCCGCCGCTGAAAGATTCTCCACAGAAGCAACAGCGTAATTCGACAGCCGCGGGTTAGACTCTGGGCTGTGAGCGACGCCGTCCCCATCAAACTCTACGTCTTCGACGCGGACGGGACGCTGCGGCGTACGACCGTGCCCGGGCTCCCCTGCCCGAACCGGCCCGGCGAGTGGGAGTTGATTCCCGGAGTGCGCGAGCGTCTGTCGAAGATTGACTGGAGCGCGGACGGCGCGCGCTTCGGCGTGGCGTCGAATCAGGGCGGCGTCGGCCTCGGCTACATGACGCTCGCGGCCGCGCGGAGGCTGCTCGCGGACATGGTCGTGGAGGCGTTCGGCATGAAGCCTCCGCCCGGCTCAATCGAAGTCTGCCCTCACGCGCCCTACCTCGGCTGTCCCTGCCGCAAGCCCGAGCCGCTGATGCTTCAACGGCTCATGCGGCGCTTCCGCGCGACGCCCGACACGACGCTCTTCGTCGGCGACATGGACAAGGACGAGGGGGCCGCGCGCCGCGCCGGCACGCGCTTCATGTGGGCGGACGAGTTCTTCGAGAGGCTTTGAGATTTCAAATCTGAAATCTCAAATTTGAGGTTCCCGGTCTTCGTCAACTTCATCAACTTCAGCCCGACCTTCATCTTCCGCCCGGCCTTCATCAGCTTCAGTCCGGCCTTCGTCGGCCTCTTTCTCGGGCGGGCCGAGTTGTTCGAGGGCGCGGCAGGCGGCGTCCATCTCGGCGTCCTTGATGGTTCGGCCGGAGCCGCGGACGCGCTCGTCGTCGAAGACGGCCTCGACGTGGAAGGTGCGCGCGTGGGGCGGGCCTTCGGTCTCGACGACCTCGTAGGTCGGCGACAGGTGGCGCTCGGACTGTAGGCGCTCCTGTAGCATCGTCTTGAAGTCTGCGGCCGCCGCCGACTCTGGCGTAGCGTCTTCGAGTTCGGGGCCGAGCGCGCGGCGCACGAAGCGCTCGGCCGCGCCGTACCCGCCGTCGAGAAAGACCGCGGCGAGCAGCGCTTCGAAGGCGTCGGCGAGCAGCGCGCTCTTGCGACGGCCGCCGGTCTTCTCCTCGCCGCGCCCGACGCGCAGGTGGTCGCCGAGGCCCAGCCGTCGCGCGACGCGCGCGAGCGTCTGCGCCGAGACGAGCCGGTGCTTCATGCGCGAGAGCTCGCCCTCGGTCACGTCCGGGTGCATCTGGAAGAGCGCGGCGGCGACGACGAGCCCGAGCACCGAGTCGCCGACGAACTCGAAAGCCTCGTTGTGCAGGGCGCGCGCCTCGACCTCGCCGCCCGCGCCGACGACTTCATGCGCCCAAGAGCGGTGCGTGAGCGCGCGCTCAAGCAGCCGCAGGTCGCGGAAGCTGTATTCGAGGTTCGCTTCGAGCGGGGCGGGGTCTTCAGCGGCGGCGGGCGCGTTCGAGTCGGGGCTCTCCGGCTTGTTCGTCATGCGCGGGATTGTAGCGCAAAAGAGGCCGCGCGCGCCGTCCGACTTTCGTCGAAGGGCGCGCGCGGCTCTCTCAAGCGTTTGCGACCGACGTGCGTTCGGCGTCCGGGGTGCTCGGCAGGTCGCTTCGCCCCGGCCGCGCGGGTTTACTTCTTCTTAGGCGGCTTCGTCGGCGTGGCGACCGGCTTCGCGGGCGGCGTAGTCGTCGAAGCGGGCTTCACGCCGTTCGCGGGCGTCGGCGTGGCGGCAGGCTTGGCCGTCGTGCCGTTGGCTGGCGTCGTCGTCGTGCCGTTCGCGCCGTCGGTGCCACCGGTCGTCGCGCTCGAAGTGTTCACGGGCGTCGCGAGCGCGGGCTCCTGCCCCGGCAGCATGACCGGCTTCGACAGGACGTTCGCGATCAACTCGTTCAGGCCGGCGTCCGAGTTGTCGTGGCGCTGCTTGTAGAGCGTGGTCAGCAGCGTCTTGGCCTTGCCGTTGAGGTCGGCGTACTGCGCCTTGCCGTTGCTGAGCGCGACGGCGCGGGCGTAGGCGTCAATCACGCGGTCGAGCACGGCGTTGACCTTCGTCAGCAGTTGGTCGCACTCGGGCGTCGCCTCCTTGTTCTCGCACTTATCCTTGTACTCGGCCGCGAGCCTCTTCAGCTCGCCGTTGTAGTACGCGACGCCGAGGAGCTGGTACGTGCTCGGCTCCTTCGCGAAGGAGCTGTTCGACTGCGCGACCTTGAGCAGGTTGGTGGCGGCGTCCTCGGGCGCGGTGTCCCAAGTGAGGAAGCCGATGTAGTAGCGCAGGCCCGAGGGGGCGTCCGCCTGATTGGCGAACGGCGCCCACGAGTCGGTCGTCTTACCCGCCTCGATCAACTCAAGCGCGCGGCGCGCCTGCTGGACGGTCTGGGCGTTAAGGCTCTTATCGCCCTTCGAGACATTCTTGATGCCCGCGGCGACGAGCATGAGCGGGTACTTCGGGTTGTCGGGGTTCTTCCGCATCAAGTCCTGACAAGCCTGAAGCGCCTGCGCCGGGTTCTCGTTGACGGCCTTGGTGCAGTTGAACTCGACGGTCGCGGCCTCGTACTTGCCGACCCACTTCTGGATGAAGGCGGCGATCTGCTTGACGCTGTCGTCGGGGCAGTTGCCGTACTTGGTCAGGTACTCGTTGCCGGCGTCGTTAGCTATCTTCTGCTGCTCGGGCGTGCCCTTGTAGTTGTCGAGGAACTTCTTATAGATCGCCGCCTGAGCATCGGCCTCGGTGCAGGGGCCGGCGGCGGCGGCGGGTGTCGGCGTGGCGGTCTGCGCCAACGCCGCGAGCGAGAATGTCGTGGCGATGGCCGCGACGGCTAGAAGTCGGAATACGTTTTTCATCGGTCGCAAATCCTCCGTGCGCTAATCCGTCCTAAACTTTTGGGAGATTATCGGGGCGAGCGCTTTCTCGACTCCAGCGTCGCGTCGAACTCTCAGATGCGCAACGCCGAGGGCCAGTTGCCGCCTTCAACGTTGCGGCGCGCGCCGGCTCCCGATGGGGGAGCGTAAGGCCGTTCGATCTATCCTTGAACGATTTTCGGCCTGATACTGCACTAATACTCTTAAAAGTGTCAAGCCGCATGCCATAAAGACAAACGTTCCGCGCCGAAGGTTCCCGAACGTGCCGTCCGCCAGACACGCGGGCGGCGAAAAGGCCCGAATTCACGGGGCCGACACGAGAAAGTAATCAGAAAACAACACGCCGCGGGCCTTGACAAGAAGAAGGCCCGGCTTCGGCAACCGGGCCTTCTTTCCAACCTCAAACTTCGGAGTCCGGAATCGAGACTGCCCTGCTACGGCCTGTCGTTGACGCGGCGGGGGCGCTGCGCTCCGCCGCCCGCGGGCGCGGCCGTCGTGTTGCTCATCGGCGCGGGCGCGGTCGCGTTGGTGTTCGCGGGCGTGGGGGCCGACGCGGGGCGCTCGACGGTTCTGGCCGTCTTCTGGACGGCGGGCTGCTGCGTGGACTGCGCGCCGCCAGCCTCGCTCACGACGAAGGCGTCGTTGGTCGCGCGCGTCGCCTCGTCGGCGTCGTCGTCGCTATCCTCGTCGCTGACGGCCGCGGCCTTGCGCGGGTCGAGGTGCGGGCGAGGCGCGAGCATGTCGTTGGCGAGGTTGGGCCGTGCGCCGCGCGGCGCGAAGCGCGCGTCCTGCGCGAGGCGACGGTAGACGCCGCCCGCCACCTCTGCGGCGCGCGGGCCGCTCACGCCCGAGTTGCGGAGGATGACTGCGACGGCGAGCTGCGGGTCGTAGACGGGGCCGAACGAGGTGAAGAGGCCGAGCTTCGAGCCTTGGCCCGTGCAGGTGCCGGTCTTGCCGGCGATGGCCATCGTCGGGTCGGAGCGCTTGGCCGTGCCGTAGGAGACGGCGCCGATCATGCCGGGCAGCATCCGTTCGAGCGTCTCTTTCGGGATGTCAACGTCGCGCCTGACCTCGGTCTTGAACTTCACGTTCTCCTGCGGCGTGCGCGGCAGGTGCGGGACGAGGAGCTTGCCGCCGTTGGCGATGGCCGAGGCCATGCGCGCGAGCTGGATGGTCGTCACTTCGATGTCGTCGCCGTGCGAGGACATGTGGTTGACGGCGTAGCCCTCCTTGAAGACGGGCAGGCGGCCCGGGCTTTCGAACGGGTGATTGATGCCCGTCGGCTCGCCGAGGCCGAGCTTGTGCGCGTACTCCATCATCTTCGGGAAGCCGACCTGCCCGCCGACCCTCTGGAAGTAGCCGTTGTTCGAGTAGGCGAGCGACTCGGTCAGGTCGAGGGCGTAGCTGCTGGTGCCGATGTTGACGGTCTGGACGGGGTCAATGACGTGCTCGGAGAGGCCGGCGAGGCCCGTCACGAGCTTGATGGTCGAGCAGGGCTTGAAGCCGCGGCGGAGCGCCCACTCCTGATTGACGACCGTGTAGACCTGACCGGTCTTCGGGTTCATCACGACGACCGAGCCTGCGCGGTCGCCGAGGGCGTCGAGCGCGGCGCGGCGGACGGTCAAGTCCTCGCCCGTCGTCTCGTCCTTAAGAATGTTGGCGGCCGTCTCGTCCTTGAGCGCCTGATCGGCGGCGCGGCGGCGTGCCTCGGCGATGGCGCGGGCGATGGCGAGTTGGCGGGCGCGCTCGGCGGCCTCGCGGCGTCGGCGCTCGGCCTCGCGGCGGGCCTCGGCGATGCGTTCGCGCCGGCTCATCTTGCGCGGGTCTTTGGCGGAGGCGCGACTGTCGTCGCGGTCGCGCTTCGAGCCGCGGCGGTCGTTGCGCGCGCTGCGGTCGTTGCGGTCGTTCCTGCCGCGGCGTGAGTCGGCCGCGCGCTCGCGCTTCGACTGGCGCGAGTCCCTGCGCGACGCAGCCTCGCGGCCGCGTGCTCCCTTCCCCGCCGACTTCGCGGCGGCCTTCGCGGCCGGTTTTTTAGAGCCTTTTGCCGCCTTGGACGCGGCCTGCGCCGTGACGGCGGCGAAGAGGAGGAGTGCGGCGGCGGCGAACGCGACGGGACGGGGGAACCTTTGGGTCATCGAGACTTCCTCACCTTGAAAAGCAAAACGGGAGCGGCCGGCCCGGCGCAAAAATCACGAGGGGAGCGCCCGGCGCGGCCCGGCAAACCGCTATGATGCAGTTAACGATTTAAGAGCGCGCTGATGCGGGCGGGCGCCCTCGCGCCGCCCCGTGGTGCCAAACTCGAAGTGCCGAAAAGCCAAGACGAAGCCTTTCCCTGTCAGACTTGTAATCACCTTCAAAACTTCTGTTCGCACCAAGTAAAGGAAGGAGAGACCTTCAAGGTCTCCGGGAGGGGTTTGCGCTGGAGACCGCCGTGACTATAACATCTGTCAAAGCCGCAGGGCAACACCTTTGTGACTAAACGTTTGACGGCGCTCGCGCAAGCTCTCCCGCAAGCTCTCCCACAAAGACGACGGCAAGGGCTTTTCTGACGCATGGGACTGCCGAGACTCTTCTACAGCTTCCGCACGCGGCTGCTGCTGGTGATGGGGCTGCTGCTCGTCGCCACGCTCGGCGTGCAGTTCTACCTCAACCGGCTCGAACAGCAGCGGCGCGGGCTGATCCGCGGGGCGCTCGTCGCCGGGCAGGAGCAGGCGCTCACGGCGAGCGTCGCGCTCGCCAACGAGAGCATCACCTCGGGCAAGTACATGTACCAGCTTGAGGAGGAGCGCTCGCGCTCGATTTTGACCGAGCACGCGGGCCGCGTCGTCAACGTCCTCGTCGTCCGGCAGGACGGCCGCATTGACGACAGCCTCGACCCTCGCTACCGCCCCGAGACCGTCAGCGAGGGGCAGTACCACTACTTCAACATCTCCGACCCGGAAGTCCGCACCCAACTGCCGAAGCTGGTCGAGGCGGGCGAGGTCACGGAAGGCTTCAAGCGGCTGCTGCCCTCGCTGCCGACCACGACGCAGCCCATGTCGGGCGAGCCGCGCACCTTCGCAATCCCCTTGCAGACGACGGACACGATGAACTACATCGTCGTCATCCTCGGCCAGAGCCCGGTCAGCGGCGGCACGGTCTGGGAGGCGGCGCGTCCGCTGCTCCCGACGCTCTTCGCCCTGCTGCTCGCCATCGCCGTGGCGGCGGTGCTCGTCTTCCGCTTCACGCAGCCCGTGCGCGACCTCTCGCTCGCCACGCAGCGCGTCGCCGCGGGCGACTTCTCCTTCCGCGTCCCCGGCGCAGACCGACGCGACGAGGTCGGCCGCCTCGCCGAGACCTTCAACGAGATGGTCGCGCAGCTCGGCCGCATGCGCGAGCTCGAACAGCAGGTGAAGCAGGCCGAGCAGTCGGCCGTCATCGGGCGGCTCGCGTCGGCCATCGCGCACGAGATACGCAACCCTCTGAACTACATCAACCTCACGCTCGACCACCTGCGCACCTCGCTCGCACCCAACGACCCGCAGAAGCGCGCGCTCGTCGAGAAGTTGACGCTTCAGCTCAAGGCCGAGGTCGCGCGCATCAACACGCGCATCACGGAGTTCCTGAAGTACACGCGCCCCGCGAACCTCAGCCTCAAGCCGCTCGATTTGCGCGAGACCCTGCGCGACGCGATCTCGATGGTCGAGATGCAGGCGGCCGAGAGCGGGGTGGAGACGCGCTTCGAGGCCGACGGCGCCGCGCCCGTGGTGGTCGGAGACCGCGAGGCTTTACGTTCGCTCTTCACGAACCTTATCATTAACGGCATGCACGCGATGGAAGGGCGCGGCGGCCGCCTGACCGTGAGCCTTGAGGCCGCGGACGGGCGCGCGCGCGTGCGCGTCTCGGACACGGGGACGGGCATCCCGGCCGACCAACTGCCGAAGATTTTCGAGCCGTACTTCTCGACGAAGGAGACGGGGACGGGGCTCGGCCTCGCCATCGCCAAGAAGGCCGTGGACGAACACGACGGCTCCATCCGCGTCGAGAGCAAGCCCGGCGAGGGGACGACGTTCACGGTGGAGATACCGATAAAGGAGAGAGGTTAGAGGTTGGAGGTTAGAGGTTAGTTAAGACATAAACTTCTACTAACCTCTAACCTCCAACCTCTAACCTCCGACCTCTAACCTCTGAGGTTCCTATGTCACGCAAAAGCATTCTGGTCGTTGACGACGAGAAGTCGCAGCGCGAGATTTTAGAGATGATCCTGTCGGGCGAGGGCTACGACGTGACGACGGCGGCGTCGGGCGAGGCTGCGCTGCGCATCGCGCGCGAGCGGCGCTTCGACTTGGCGCTCACGGACTTGAAGATGACGGGGATGGACGGCATCGAGCTTCTCTCCAAGCTGCTCGCCTACGACTCATCCATCATCGTCCTCCTGCTCACCGCGCACGGCTCGATTGACTCGGCGAAGGAGGCGCTCAGGCGCGGCGCGTTCGACTACCTCGAAAAGCCCTTCGAGCGCGACGCGCTGTTGGAGACCATCCGCCGCGCGCTCTCGAAGCTCGACGCGCTCGATCAGGAGATCATCTCCGCCTCGGCGGAGATGGAGGCGGTCAAGAAGATGATCCTGAAGGTCGCGCGCTCGAACTCCACGGTGCTCATCCGCGGCGAGTCGGGCACGGGCAAGGAGCTCATCGCGCGCGCCATACACAACCAGAGCCCCCGCGTCGCAGAGATGTTTCAGGCCGTCAACTGCGCCGCCATCAACGAGAACCTTCTTGAGTCAGAGCTCTTCGGCCACGAGAAGGGCTCGTTCACCGGCGCGCACGCCGAGAAGAAGGGCTTGTTCGAGATTGCGGACAAGGGCACGCTCTTCCTCGACGAGATAGGCGAACTTGATGTCTCGATGCAGGCGAAGCTTTTGCGCGCGCTTCAGGAGCGCGAGATTCGGCGCGTCGGCGGCACGCGCCCCATCAAGGTGGACGTGCGCGTCGTCGCGGCCACCAACCGCGATTTGCGCGCGATGGTCTCGGACGGCCGCTTCCGCGACGACCTCTACTACCGCATCAACGTCCTCTCGATAGACGTTCCGCCTCTGCGCGAGCGGCGCGAGGACATCCCCGTCCTGATAGACTTCTTCCTGAAGAAGCACACGCGCAACACCTCGCGCCTCATACGCGGGCTCACCCCCGACGCGCGGAAAGTCATGCTCGACTACGCTTGGCCGGGGAACGTCCGCCAGCTTGAGTCGGCCATCGAGCGCGCGATACTGCTCGCGGAGTCGGACTACGTCACGGTCGAAGACCTCCCGCTCGAAGTCAGGCAGGAGTCGCGCCCGGCGGCCGAGGGCTCGGGCTTCCGACTGCCGGCCGAGGGCGTCAACTTCGAGGACGTGGAGCGCAACCTCATCCTTCAGGCGATGGAGCGCACCGACTACAACATCACGAAGGCCGCCAAGCTGCTCGGCCTCACCTTCCGCACGTTGCAATATCGGTTGGAGAAGTTCGGCATCAAGCGCCCCGACAGACACGGCGGGAAGGACGAAGAGGAAGAGGGCGACGAGGAGTGAGTCGTTGAAGATGAGAAGATTGCTGCTCCAACTGTCGCTGCTCACGCTCGCGTTGTTCTTCGCCGCGTACGACGCGGCGGCGCAGGCGCGCCCCGCTGCCTTCCGCGGCGACTGGAACTACGCCGTCTACGCGAAGGACAAGAGCGAGCTCCCGCCGGCCTACCAGAGCATGAAACTCGAAGAGGTGCCGCAGTACGCGATTGACATCACCATCCGCCAGACCGGCAACCGCCTGCGCGCGAAGTGCGGCATCGTCGCGCGCTACCTCGCGCGGGTCGAGGACTGCGACTTCACGGCCGCGGTCAGGGGCGGCGCGGCGCAGTTCAACCTGCGCAGCAGCTTCGGCGGCACGGCGACCGTGCGCCTGACGCTCGAAGGCGACCGGCTGCGCTGGAAGACCGTGCGCCGGAAGGGCGAGAGCTACTACCCCGAAGAGATCGTCCTGCGCAGGCTCAAGCCGGGCGAGACGCCGCCTTACTTTGAGAAGGACGACTCGCGCTGAGGCGCCGCCCGGTGCGCAGCCTCGCCACAGACGGACGCGCGCCTTCGACTCACGCGCAAGCGCCGGCCGGCGCTCGCGTTCAAACACTGCTTTGATAACTCGGACTCTTTAAGGTGACTTATGAGACTGGCCCGAACTCTCCCCTTCTTGCTCCTCCTCGCGCTGGCCGGCTGCGGCGGAGGCGCCGCGTACAACGCCGAGCGCTCCGCTTCGGCGCCCGCCTCCGCGCCGAACTCGACGACGGCGCAACGCGCCGCGGGCGGCACGGCGTCGGAAAGCAAGGCGGACGCGGACGGCGTGATGCAGAACGCTTCGCTCCAACAGGCCGACGCCTCGCAGGCGCCGCCCGTCCCCGTCGAGCGCAAGATTATCCGCGACGCGACGCTGACGGTCGAAGTTGACGAGCCTTCCAAGGCGCTGCCGCGCCTCGCCTCTCTGGCCGAGTCGCGCGGCGGCTTCGTCGTCAACACCGAGTCGAGGCAGCAGACGGGCGAGGACGGCGGGCGCAGCTACGAGACCATCACCGTCCAGATGCGCGTGCCGGCGGCGCAGTTCGACGCGGCGCTCGCAGAGATACGCGCGGCGGGCCGCGTCACCTCAGAGAAGATTTCGGGCAAGGACGTGACCGAGGAGTACATAGACCTCGAAGCGCGTCTGCGCACGCAGCGCGCGCTCGAAGCGCAGCTGCTCGAAATCATGAAGCAGGCGCACAGCGTCTCGGACGCGATGGCCGTCCAACGGGGCTTGGCCGACGTGCGCACGGAGATCGAGCGCGTCGAGGGGCGCCGCCGCTTCATCGAGAATCAGGCGAGCCTTTCGACCATCAACGTCACGCTCACGCCGCCCGCGCCGCTCGTCAGCACGACGGGCTTCTTCCGAAGCCTCGCCGCGGCCTTCGGCCAAGGGCTCGACATCGCGGCGGCCGTCACGCTCTTCCTGATAAAGGCCGTGCTGGCGCTGCTCCCCGTCGCGCTCATCATCGGCGTGCCCGCCTACTTCATCCTTCGATTCCTAGTGCGCCGCCTACGCCGCAACGCCGTTGCGCCACCGCAGCCCGCGCAGCCGCCGCAGCCGCCGATGCCGTCGCCGTACGAGGAACCGCCGCCACCCATGCCGCCGGCCCCGTAGCAGAGTCTTCGCTTTACGCACAGACCGGCGCTGCTCTAGACTCCGGTTCATGCGAAGAAAGAATCTGCTGCGACTCTTCATCTGCGCGCCGCTGCTGCTCGGCGCGTGCGGCGGCGGGCCTTCGGACAACGCGACGAACACGGCCGCGACCGCCAACAGCACGAGCGCCAACGCGACGGCGGCGCCCGCGCCCGCCGCGACGCCGCAGAAGCAGCCCGTGACGGCGACCGTCGAGGAGGCGACGCTCGACGCGGGCGGCAAGGGCGAGGCGTCCGTGCGGCTCGACATCGCGCAGGGCTTCCACGTCCACGCCAACCCGGCCTCGGACAAGTTCTTCATCGCGACCGAGGTGCGCGCCGAGCCGCAGGAAGGCTTGACGCCGGGCAAGCCCGTCTACCC
Organism: Pyrinomonadaceae bacterium; assembly: GCA_035248785.1. GTDB lineage: Bacteria > Acidobacteriota > Blastocatellia > Pyrinomonadales > Pyrinomonadaceae > QHXN01. The sequence continues at coordinate 20,411 of DATFHD010000139.1, forward strand.
GAAGCCCGTCTCGAAGAAGCTCTCCTTCTCTGAAAAGCCGCTCGCACTCTACGAGGGCTCGGTCGTCATCAAGCTCCCGCTCACGGCCGCGAAGGACGCCACCAAGGGCCGCCACACGCTGCGCGCGCGCGTCCGCGTTCAGCCCTGCGACGACACGGCCTGCCAGCCCCCGCGCGAAATTGACGCGCCGATCCCCGTGACCGTCAACTGAATTTTCCGGAAGGTGCGAGAGTGGAGACGGGCGGCGGACACGAAGACGAACGGCCGGACGAAGAACCGGAAGAAGCGTGGGGGGGAGACGCACGCGACGAAGGCCCGACGCGCGCGGGCGGGCGTTTCGACTTCGAGCGCGGCTGGATGGCAGTCGCCGCCGTGCTGCTCTTCGCGGCCGCCGTGCTCCTCTATCTCAAGCTGTCGAACGCGGCCTTCGTCGTCGCGGCGCTCGGCCTATCGGCTTGGTTCTGGAACGTCCGCAACGGCCTCAAGCGCAAGCACGACCTCGTCAAGCGCGGCCGTAGGAACTGGGAGCCGCGCGGGCGCGACGACGACTAGCCCTTGGCGCCAAGGCGCTAAGAAGAGTCTTCTAACTGTCTCTCAGAGCATTTCGGCGAAGCTGAGCTGCGAGTCGTCGCGCGGCTTCTCTTCCTGCTGGCGGCGCGGGCGGCGTGAGTGCTCGGTGCCGTCGAGCGCGCGGACGACCGATTTGAGGTTGAAGCGCAGTATGCGCGGCGTGAGGCGGACGGAGGGGATGCGCCCGTCGCGCGCGAGCCTTCGCACGGTGGATTCGCTCACCTGCAAGACCTCGGCGAGCTGGCGCGCGGTCAGAAACTCTTCACGCGCCTCTTCCCTGTTCGTGTGCGCGTCCTTCACTTAAGGTGTCGCTACTTCTGATTGGGATTCAGCGACAGCGCGACGCGGAAGATGGCCGCGCCGTCTATGTTCACTTCCTCCGTGGCCATCTGCATCCCGTCGGCCTTCGCCGTCACGCGGTAGCGCGCGTGGTCGGGCGGCAGCCGGAACGCGAAAGAGCCCGTGCCGTTCGATACGCGGCTGTCGAGTTTTTTGACCGAGCCGTCGGCCTCGACGCGCGCCAGCTCGACCTGCGCGCCCGCGAGGCTGCGGCCGTCCGAGCGGAAGACGCTCCCGCGCAGGTGCGCGATGGCGCCCTCGTCAATCGGGAGGAACAGTTGGTCTTTGAGCGACACGGTCTTGCCCGCGCGCACCTCGACGCCCTCCATCTTCCCGACCTGCAAGCCCGCCTTGCGCAGCGTCAGCCCGTAGCTTCCGGGCTGCACGTCGCGCATCTCAAACTCGCCCTTCGCGTCGGTCGTGGCGTGCGCGACCTCTTCGTCGCCGCGCCGCAAGGTCACGTTGATGCTAGCGGGGCTCATCCCTGCGTCCACGCGCACGCGGCCCGAGATGACGCCGGTCGTGGGCGCGGTCTTCTTCGACTTCTTCTGCGCCGCGGCGGCCGGCGCCGACAGCGCGACGAGCGCCGCCAGAAGCGCCGGGAGAATTTTTCTCAGTCGGACAATCACTTGAGTATCCCTTACCTTCGGCCGCGCGCATCAAAGGTCTGCGCCGCGGATTATAACACGCAGTCGGTGGGTTGGTTGACGCCTTGCGGCGCGCGGTTGCCCGCACGGCGCGAGGGTCTGGCGCGCGCGACCCGCCCGACGTATAATCCGCCTGCGGTTACTCCCCGGTGCCGGCCCACGCGGACAAGAGCTTTATGACTTCCCTTTCCCGTCTGAACCCTAAGGCCGGCGCGCGCGCGTCCATGCTCGCCGCGGCGCTGCTCACGCTCCTCTTCGCGTTCGTGTCGAGTCGCGCTGTCTTCGCGCGGCAGGACGGCGCGGCCGCGCAGCGCACGTCGCCGACGCCCGAAGAGGTCGGCGAAGACGACGTGCTCAAGATAGACACAGACCTCGTGCTCGTAGAGGTGTCTGTGACCGACGCCGAAGGGCGCGCGGTGAAGGGCCTGCGCCCCGAAGACTTCAAGCTCTACGAAGACGGCGACGAGCGCCCCGTGGCCTTCCTCAACGTCGAGCGTCGCGGCGGGGCCGAGCGGCCCGTGGCCGTCGTCTTCGCGGTGGACGTGTCGGGGAGCATGACGCCGGAGGAGATGCTGCGGCTTCAGACGGCGATGCGCGCCTTCTCGGAAAAGCTCTCGAACCGCCCGGCCTCGTTCGCCCTGATGAGCTTCGGCATGAACGCGCGCGTCATACAGAGTTTCACGAGCGACCCGCGCAAGCTCGACCGCGCGCTCGGGCGCCTCGTGCGCGAAACCAACGGCCTCTCGACCCACGCCTACGACGCCGTGGACGACGCCGTGCGCCTCCTTCAACGCAGCGCCCCGCGCACGCTCGACCGCAGGCTGATGAAGAGGGCGGTGGTCGTCGTCACGGACGGCTTCCCCGTCGGCGACACCGTCGCGCCCTCGACCGTCATCGAACGCGCCAACCAAGCCGAGGTCAGCGTCTACACGGTGACGCTCCCCTCCTACACGCGTCTGCTCGCGTCGGCGGCGCCCGAGCGCACGCCGCTCCCCACCCCGCTCGACGTGTCGGGGCTGGTCGAGAAGACCGGCGGGACGAACTTCTACGCCACGGCGAAGGACTACGAGCCGCTCTTCAAGGCGCTGGCCGAGGAGGTCACGTCGAACTACGTGCTCGCCTTCTACCCGCCCGAAGAAAAAAGGCGCGACGGGCGCCTCCACACGATCCGTGTCGAAGGCCCGCGCGGCCTCACCGTCCGCCAGAACCGTACGAACTACCAGAGCAGTAAACCGTGAACCGTAAACCGTGACGAGGTGAAGCGAGTTCTTTCTCGTCACGGTTTACGGTTTACGGTTCACGACTCCTAGTATTCGTCCTCGTCTTCGTCTCCGTAGTCGTCTTCGTCGAGGTCTTCTTCGGCGATGTCGAGTTCGACGGGGTCGAGTCCGACGATCTCAAGTTCGGTTCCGCACTCGTCGCAGGTGACCGAGTCGCCCTTGTCGGCGTCTAGGTCAACGTGGACTTCGGCTTCGCAGTCAGGGCAGGTTCCTACCGGCACTGTTCCTCTCCTCCAAGTTGCTTGTTGGCGCGGAGGCACGCCCGATGACCGCGGGGAGAGACCTCCACATTCTTGTTCAACTGCTCACCGCCGCCGACAATCTAACCGCCCACGCCCGAATTTGCAATACCCTTCCTTGTGCGTTCGCGAACGTCCTTTTTTTACCTTCGGCGCGTTGAAAAAAAGCTGTTGACGCGGCGGCCGTTTTGGAATATTTTGCGGCCGTTAGTTCGCCTCGTCAGAACACCCCGGCCCGCCCCTGTGTAGACCCGGCGGGCCATTCCGAAGCGAGCCGCCTTTCTACACTCGCCGGCTCAGCTTCCCAAACCGCAAACCTTCTTCCGCGCCCCTTTGGGCCGCCACTCTGGCCCGTCACCTCCGGGCGACGCCTCCGCCACGGCGCACCCGGTAATCCACTTGAGCCACCCGGCGCGTATACCTGTTCGCACGCACAGGTAGCGCACGGCCGCCCGCCGAGGCGGCCCACCCGTCCAAGAGGTCATCCCGTCAGACGCCCCTCGCGCGTCACCCCGAAGCCCGTGCGGGCCGCAGCCCCGCGGACAACTAACTCCCTCCGCTTGCCGAAAGGATACGCCGATGAGACACGCCCCAAGGTTCGGCCTCACCCGCCGCACACGCACGCTCGCCTCGCTGTTTCTCTTCGCGGCGCTCGCCGCCATCCCCCTCCTTTCAAACTTCGGCGCGCGCGCGGCGCGCTTCACGCCGGCCGACGGCGCCTTCGTCGCCACAGACCAGACCGACTACAAGCCGGGCGACACGGTCGTCATCTTCGGCTCGGGCTGGGCCGGCGGCGAGACCGTGAAGCTCAACGTCCACGCCGACTCGTCCGAACGCGCCGACGCCGAACTCTCGGCCAAGGCGGACGAGTACGGCAACATCCTCAACAAAGAGTTCTCGCCGACGGACGCAGACCTCGGCGCCTCCTTCACGCTGACGGCGACGGGAGAGACTTCGGGCCGCACCGCCACCGCGAAGTTCACGGACGGCGGCAACGTCGTCTACAGCCCGAGCGGCGTCGCGCTCTCGGCCGTGTCTGGGACGAACGGCTCGACCACGGCCGTCTTCAACGTGAGCGTCACGATGCCGGCCGGCAACGGCAACATCCAGCCGGGCACGACCTTCACCGGAACCGGCGGCAACCCTTTCACGAACGCGTGGACGGTGACCTCCACCGCTTCGCCGAACGGCCCCTTCAACACGGGCAACAACATCAACGGTCAGGCGGCGACGAAGACCTTCACGGTCTCGGTCACGCCGCCGGCCAACACCGCGCCCGGCATCTACACGGGCACGGTGAAGGCGAACGCGCCCAACTCCGTCGCCTCGAACCCCGGCGTCGCCGTGCAGGTGACCGTGACGGCCGACAACCTTCCGCCGACCACGACGCTCTCGGCCGTTGACGCCTCGAACAACCCTTACAACGGCGCGGCCTTCATCAACACGGCGAAGGTTACGATTACTCTGAGCGCGGCGGACAACTCGGGCGGCTCGGGCGTCGCCGTCACGCGCTACAAGGTGGACAACGGCCCCTTCAAGAACTACACGGGCCCGTTCGACATCAGCAACGAAGGGCTGAGCGTCGTCACATACTTCTCCGAAGACAACACCGGCGCGCAGGAGACCGCGCAGTTCTTCTTCGTCAAGATTGACCGGACGGCACCCGCCATCAACTGCGGCACGGCCGACGGCGTCTGGCACAACGCGGACGTTAACATCGCCTGCACGGCCGCAGACGACGGCGGCCAGCAGAAGGCCGGACTCGCCAACCCCGCGGACGCTTCCTTCTCGCTCTCCACCAACGTCCCCGCCGGCACCGAAGACGCCAACGCCTCCACGGGCACGCACCAAGTCTGCGACAACGCGGGCAACTGCGCGACCGCCGGCCCCGTCGCGGGCAACAAGGTTGACAAGAAGGCTCCCGACATCAACTGCGGCACGGCGAGCGCCGCTTGGCTCTCGGTTGACGCCGTCATCCCCTGCACCGCCAGCGACGGCGGCTCGGGCACCTCGACGACGAGCTTCTCGCTCTTCACCTCCGTCCCCGCGGGCACCGAAGACGCGAACGCCTCGACCAACTCGCAGCAGGTCTGCGACGCCGTCGGCAACTGCGCGACGGCCGGCCCCGTCTCCGGCAACAAGGTTGACAAGAAGGCCCCGACCATCACCTGCGCGAGCGACGACGGAAGCTGGCACGGCTCGAACGTGACGCTCAACTGCACCGCTTCGGACGCGGGCTCCGGCCTCGCGAACCCTTCGGACGCTACCTTCACGCTGACGACGAACGTCGCCGCGGGCACCGAAACTTCGAATGCCTCGACCGGCAGCCGCACCGTCGCCGACGCCGTCGGCAACAGTTCGAGCGTCGGCCCCTACACGGGCATCAAGGTTGACCTGAAAGCCCCTTCGACCTCGTGCGGCGCGGCCGACGGCAACTGGCACCCGGACAACGTCTCGATTGGCTGCACGGCCTCGGACGGCGGCTCCGGCCTTGCGAACGCTTCGGACGCCTCCTTCTCGCTCTCGACTTCGGTCGCAGACGGCGCGGACGACGCTAACGCCTCGACAGGCACGCACGCGGTCTGCGACGGCGTTAACAACTGCACGACGGCCGGGCCAATCGCGGGCAACAAGATTGACCGCAAGGCTCCGTCCGTCTCCGCCAGCGCCGCGAAGGCCGACTCGTCCGCCTACAACGCGGGCGACTGGACGAATCAGGACGTGACCGTCAGCTACTCGTGCGACGACGGCACGGGCTCGGGCGTCGCGAGCGTTGACGCGCCCGACACGCTCAGCGCAGAGGGCGCGAACCAGTCGGCCACGGGTCAGTGCACGGACAACGTCGGCCACACCGCGTCCGCGACCTTCCAGCCCGTCAACATAGACAAGACGAAGCCGACGCTCAGCTTCGACTCCTACTCGCCCGCGCCCAACGGCGCCGGCTGGAATAACACTAACGTCTCGGTGGCCTTCACGCCCGCGGACGCGCTCTCGGGCGTGGCCTCGACGAGCACCGCGAGCCCGCTCGTGCTGAGCAACGAAGGCAGTTCGGTGACCGGCTCCGTGACCGTGACCGATGTGGCGGGCAACAGCGAGACGTTCACGACCTCGCCCGTCAAGATTGATAAGACGAAGCCGACGCTCGCGCCCGCGCGCCACGCCGGCTCCGAGGCGAACGGCGCGGGCTGGAACAAGACGGACGTGACGGTTGACGCGAACGCGTCCGACGCTCTCTCGGGCGTCGCCAACGTCTCGCCCAACGCGAGCCAGACGGTGAGCACGGAAGGCGCCAACCAGTCCGTCAGCTTCACCGCGACCGACGCGGCCGGCAACTCCGAGACGGCCTCGCTCGGCGGCATCAACATAGACAAGACGGCGCCCGCCGTCACCGCCAAGCGCAACCCGCTGGCGAACTCGTTCGGCTGGAACAACACGGACGTGACCGTGAGCGTTGACACCGCGACCGACGCGCTCTCGGGCGTCGCCACTACGTCCGCGCCGGTGACGGTCAGCACCGAAGGCTTCAACCAGTCGGCGACCGTCTCGGCGACCGACGTTGCCGGCAACACGGGCAGCGCGACCGTCAACAACATCAACATAGACAAGACCGCGCCTTCGGCGACGATTACCTCGCCGAACGCCGGGCCGTACATGCTCAACCAGACGGTCGCCGCCAGCTACAACTGTAGCGACGGCGGCAACACGCCCTCGGGCATAGACACCTGCACGGGCACGGTCGCCAACGGCGCGGGCGTCAACACGTCTTCGGTCGGGTCGCACACCTTCTCCGTAACGGCGACGGACAAGGCGGGCAACACCGCGAGCAAGTCTGTCACCTACGGCGTCGTCTACGACTGGTCAGGCTTCCTACAGCCGATTAACGTTGACGGCACCTCGGTCTTCAAGCTCGGCAGCACCGTCCCCGTCAAGTTCCGCCTCGTCGGCGGGAGCGCGAGTGTCGTGAACGCGACCAACTTCACCCTCTGGGTGGCGAAGGTCAGCAACAACATCGTCGGCAGCGAGGTCGAAGCCTTGACCTCGACGGCCGCCAGCACCGGCAACCTCTTCCGCTACGACCCTACGGGCGGAATCTACATCTACAACATGGGCACCAAGGGCGCGCCGTGGACTGCCGGCACATGGCAACTCCGCGTAGATCTCGGCGACGGCGCCCCGCCCCGTACCGTGCTCATCTCGCTCAAACCGTAACGCCAACACCCACGCGGCGCGCGCACTCTCCCGCGCCGCGCACTTAACACGAAGGGGCCGGCTTGATTCGTCAGGCCGGCCCTCTTTACTTCATGTCCGCCGCGTGTTCATTTCGGGGCGGCGGCGGGCGTGCCGAGGCGTTTGCGCGCCTCGTGGGCTTCGGGGCTGTTGGGGTGTCGGCGGAGGATTTCGCGGAAGGCGGCGCCGTCGTAGCGGAACTGTTTGGCGGCGGCGTCGAAGTTGAAGACAACGCCCTGCCGCCTGTATCGGTCGAGGCCGTTGTAGTTGAGGAAGTAGCTGGCGAGGGGCGCGCCGCCCGCCTCCATCTCGCGTGCGTCGAGACGGCGTTGGGCTTCGCGCGAGAGTTTGGTGGCCGCCTCTTCGGCCGCGTCGCCGAGTATAAGAAGCGCCGCGGGCCGGAGCGCAGAGCGCGGGAAGGTTTCGAGAAAGATGCGCGCACGCGAGAGCCGGTCGAAGTCTTCGGAGCCTTGTATCAAGCGGAGCAGCCGCGCGTCGTCGCCCGCGCGCGTCGGGCGCACCAGAGCCTCCGCCTGCACCCAACCGCTCGTGCGGCTCGTCACGGCGACGCGCAGGAACGTCACGCCGCCGCGCCCTTCGCGCTCGCCCGTTACGGAGACGAAGCGGCCGCGGCCGAGCCTCTGCAACAGGTTCGCCGAAAGCTCCGGCGCGTCGCGCAGCGCCGACAGACGCTCGTCTACGACTACGGCTACGCGCCCTCCCGCCGGCGGCCTGCGCCTCTTCTGCGCATAGGAAGGCGCGGACAGAAGGAACGTCAGCGCGAGCAGGATGACGGTCGTGAAAGTTCGTGTGGCGAAGGCGGAACGGAAGTTTCGGGTGTGAAAGTTTGCGAGTCTATTATGAGGCACGGCTTCTCCCTCCTCTGTCGGGTCAGGTTGAGGTCAACCCTTGGCGGAGGGATTTGCGTTCGGCGCCCGCACGGCGCGGGCGTCAGTTTTTTTGATTAGAGTCTCTAACGCGGCGCGCGGCGGCGAGGGTTCGCGGCGAGCAGCGCTTCGAGCTTGGCGCGCGCGGGCGGCGTCTTCGTCGTCTTCAGACGCCCCGGCGCTGACGCATGGTGCAGGTGCGTGATGGCTGCGGCGAGCGCGTCCGAGGCGTCGAAGGGCGCGGGCGCGGTCTTCAGTCTCAAGAGCACGCGCACCATCTCCTGCACCTGCTGCTTCTCGGCCGCGCCGTAGCCGACGACCGTCTGCTTGATGAGGCGCGGCGCGTACTCGGCGATCTCCACTCCGCCGCGCTCGGCCGCGAGCAGCACGACGCCGCGCACGTGCCCGAGCTTGAGCGCGGTCTTCGCGTTGACTGCGAAGAAAGCCTCCTCGACGGCGCACACGTCGGGCCGGAACTTCTCAATCAGAGCCTCGACGCCGACCGCAATCTTCAACAGACGCGCCGCGAAACGCTCGCGCGGGTTCGCCTTCACCGTGCCGAAACCGACGAGCGCGTAACGCCGCGCGTCGCCCTCGACCACGCCCCAACCCGTAGTCTCGCTGCCGGGGTCTATGCCTAAGACTCTCATTCGGTAGAGGTCAGAGGTTAGAGGTCAGAGGTTAGTAGTTGAGATTAGCGCGTCGTCCGCTTTACTCCCGGTCGGCTGCCGGCGGCGGCTTTTACCGACCTCTGACCTCTGACCTCTAAGCCGAGGCCATGTCGGCCTCGTCAATGTCGAAGTTGGCGGAGACCTTCTGCACGTCGTCGTGGTCTTCGAGGGCTTCCATGAGTTTGAGCATCTGGCGGGCCTCGGCGCCTTCGAGCTTCTTGTACTCTTTGGGAATCATCTCGACTTCGGCGACCTGCGGCTCGACGCCCGCCTTCTTCACGGCTTCGAGCACGGCGTCGAAGTCTTCGGGCGAGGTGATGATCTCAAAGTTGTCCTCGTCGTCGCGGAGGTCTTCCGCCCCCGCGTCGGTGACGATCTCGAAGAGCTCGTCCTCGGGCTTGGCCGACTTCTCGACGACGATGTAACCCTTCTTCTCGAACATCCAGTTGACCGCGCCGGCCGTGCCGAGGTTGCCGCCGTTCTTCCCGAAGATGTGGCGTATCTCTGCGACCGTGCGGTTGCGGTTGTCGGTCATCGAGTCAACCATGACGGCGACGCCGCCCGGCCCGTAGCCCTCGTAGGTGATCTCCTCGTAGGAGACGCCCTCCTCGGCGCCCGTCCCCCGCCGGATGGCGCGGGCGATGGTGTCGTTGGGCATGTTGGCGCCCTTGGCGTCGGAGACGGCCTTGCGCAGGCGCGCGTTGGCGTCCGGGTCGCCGCCGCCCGTGCGCGCCGCGACCGAAATCTCCTTAATCAGCTTGGTGAAGACCTTGCCGCGCTTGGCGTCCAAAGCGCCCTTCTTGTGTTTGATGGTGTGCCACTTCGAGTGTCCGGACATTGCGATGAGTTCCTTGGTCGAGTTTTATATTTGAACTTGGAAGCGGGTCGAAAATATACCACAACGCGCCCGCGCGTGTAATCTCGCCCGACAGGGAGGGCGGACTGAAAACCGCACCGCCGTCATCCGTCTGCGAGTCCCTGAATCAGGCGCAGGAGGTCTGAGGCTTTTGCCCCGCGGACGCGCACGCGCTTCGACTTCGAGGCGTGGCCGCTCAGAATCTCCACTTCGCGCGCGGCGACGCCGAACGTTCTGGCGAGGAAGCGCACCAGCTCCTCATTGGCCGCGCCTTCGACGGGCGGGGCCGCGACTCTCACGCGCAGGGCGCCGTCGTGCTCGCCCGCCGCGGCCGTCTTCGACGCGCGCGGGACGACCCGCACGGCGAAGGTGAGCGCGCCGTCCTCTTCGGTGAAGCTCAGCAACTTAAATCAAGTCCTACGCACGCGCCCGGTCGCTCAGAGCAGCGTGAACATCACCGCGCGCTGCAAGAGGTCGAGCAGGAGGAGCACGACTATCGGCGAGATGTCGAACATGCCGAGAGGCGGGATGACGCGGCGGAACGGGCCGAGTATCGGCTCGGTGGCGCGTATTAGAAAGTGCAGCAGACGGTTATGCGGGCTCGCGCCCCAAGAGATGACGATGCGCGCGAAGATGAGCAAAGAGTAGATGGCGAGCACGCCGAAGATGATGAAGCCGACGAAGGAGATGGGCCGCGCGGCGAGGGCGCTCGCTATCAAACCCTTGACGGTGAAGAGCACCGTGCCGACGAACTGCGAGGCGAAGTAGCCGAGCAGGATCGCGATGAGGATGACGACGAGCGGCGCCACGTTCGGGCTGAAGCCCATCTGCACTATCGGGCGGCGGACGGGGTTGACCAGAGGGTCTGTCCAGCGCCGTATCATGATGACGGGGCGGCTGAAGGGGTTGAGGTCGGCCTTGTTCAGAATCAGCCGCGCCAGCATCAAAGCGATGACGACGAGGATGACGGTCGCGATCGCGTACCAGACGAACAAACCTATCGCGCTGAAGATGTCCATGAAGCTTGTGTGCGGGCTCCGTTAAAACGTCGTGTGAAGTCTGGCCGCGGTCAAGAACCTCAGCCCTTCCCTCTCTCGCCGAAGATGGCCGTGCCGACGCGTACGAGCGTCGCCCCCTCCTCCACGGCCGTCTCGTAGTCGTGGCTCATGCCCATCGAAAGCTCACCTGCTTCTTCTCCGAACACCCCGCGCGCCTGAAACTCGTCGCGGAGGCTCCGCAGACGTTGGAAGTAAGGTCTGACGCGCTCCGCGTCCTCGTAGAAGGGCGGGAGAATCATCAGGCCGCGGCAGCGTACGCGCTCGCATGCGCCCAGCGCTTCCAGAACCTCGGGCAGTTCCGACTCACTCGCGCCGCCCTTCGACGCCTCGCCCGCGAGGTCAACCTGAAGCAGTATCTCAAGCGACTCGCGACCCTCTTCCGCGCAGACGCGCTCAAGCCTCTCGACGAGCGCGGCGGAATCAACAGAGTGAATCAGGTCGAAGAGGCGCGCGGCGCGGCGGGCCTTGTTCGCCTGTAGGCCGCCGATGAGGTGCCAGCGCGGGCCCGACGCAGCGCGCCCGACCTCCTCGATTTTCGCCTCGGCCTCCTGCACGCGGTTCTCGCCGAAGTCTGTCAGACCGGCGGCGACGGCCTCTCGCACGAGCGAGGCCGGGTGCGTCTTACTCACGGCGACGAGTTTGACCTCGGCGGGCTCGCGTCGCGCGCGCCTCGCCGCACTCTCGATGCGGCCCAAGACCTGCGCGGCGCGCTCGCGCAGACTCGAACCCTCTGGCCCCGCCTCAGAACTCATTGTTGCGATTCCGTTGTAAACAAAACCGACTATAACAAGTGCCCGCGCGCCGCCGCAAACGCACGCGCGCGACCGTTTGACAGCGATGCGTATGCATGTCCTAGCTTACGTCACACGAAAGCGTGGGTCTGGGCACGGTATGGTGCGGGCGGCCGTTTAACCTTCTGATTTACGGTCAGTTTAGCGCGCCGATTCGGGCCGGGCACGCTTTGGCATAAAGATTGTTAGTTTACTCGGCGTGTTCTGTTGTTTTAACGGAATGTTGGGAATCAGGTTATTGAAACTTAGGAGGGTTTAAAGGATGAGACGCACGGGTCAGGGACTTATCATGAAGGCGCTCATGCTGTTGGTCGGCGTCCTGATGCTGGTGCCGGCGGCTTACGCGCAGGGCAACGGCCAGTGGCGCAGGGAGCAGAACCGGGAGCGCAACGAGGAGTGGCGCCGCAGGCGTGACGCACGCCGCGACCGCGACGGCGACGGCGACTACGACCGCCGCGACCGCGAGATCCGCCGCCAGCAGCAGCAGGGTAACTACGGCTACGGCCGCGACCCGCGCGACCGCGACGGCGACGGCGATTACGATCAGCGCGACGTGTATATCGAGCAGCAGCAGCGCCGCAACGGCGGCTACGGCACCTACGGCACGTACGGCGGTTACGGGAACCGTGGTTATGGCAACTACGGCTACGGCAACTACGGCCAATCGGAGCAGACCGCTCTCAACGCGGGCTACAACGAGGGCATCAAGGAAGGCCGCAGGGATCGCGGCCGCGGTGGCTACCGCAACCCGAGCGACTTCAGCGCCTACCGCAGCGCGGACAAGGACTACAACTCGCGCTACGGCGACCGCTACACGTACCAGCAGTACTTCCGCCGCGGGTTCGAGAACGGCTACCGCGACGGCGTCAACGGCTACTAAGCCGCTGACTGAGGGTCAAGCGCGGGAGGCTTTCAAAGCTCACGCGCTGACGAACAAGGGGGCAAAAGAGGCGCGGGACTTATCGCCCGCGCCTCTTTTTTTCACGCCCGGGGGCGCGCTTGACACCCCCGACACGCGCCCTTAATATCGTCTCTCACCTTCCCGCGCGGATGTGGCGGAATTGGTAGACGCGCTAGCCTCAGGAGCTAGTGGCCGCAAGGTCGTGGTGGTTCGAGTCCACTCATCCGCATACAATCAACTAATTAGCAACAATCCTCCAGTCGTTAAAAGCGCTTCCATGCGCGGGCGTGTCACATGCAGCGGCAGCGAGTCGGTTTCGCCTCGCCGACCGGCATGAATCTGCTGCCGTTCCAGCGGTACTCGCTGATTTCGTTGTGGTCGCAGTTCCCCGCGCTCCCGTAGACGCGTTCGATGCGCACTTTGCCGTCGTCTAGGTCTACGTAGTGATCCAGATCGCAGCGCAGGGCGTCCGCGACGGGGAAGTTTGCGAGCAGCGCAGGGCGCCCGTTGCGCAGAGTATAGACGCGCGCCTCTACGGAGTGCGGCCCGCCGACCGCGCCGTAGCTGAGGACGACGATTGCCTCGTTCTTTCCGTCGCCGGTCAGGTCTCCGTAATAAGGGGACTCGAACACGCGCAGCTCCCACTGCGCCTGCGGCGCCGCGCCCGACGCGTAATAACCGCCGATGAGCTTGTACGAACGGTCGTTAACCGTGTACGTGTAGTTCTCAAAGTCAATCACCTCGATGCCGACCACCGACTCGGCCGCGGGCGACGGAACTCTGCGCCTGCCACGCGCCTGCGCGCCCGCGCACACCTGCGCCAGCGCCGACAGAAGGACGAAGACGAATAGATATCGCGACTTCGACGTGAACTGTTGCGACTTCACCGGCACCCCTCCTTGCTCCGACCCCTAACGTCGGCGCTTTTCAGCGCCCGGTTCAGTTGACGGCCTCTGAGGTCGCGTCCGGCGCGGGGGCGCCGCTCTGGTCTACGCGTACGAGCGTCAGTTCCTGTTCGTCTGCGAGGGTTGAGTTGACGAGGGTCTGCACGAAGTAGGTGCCGGGCGCCGGGAACTCGACGTTGAAGAAGAAGCTGACGTTGTTGGCGACGCCTCCGGGCGTGACCTCGAAGGGCGAAGGCTCGGCCATGACGACTGCGCGCTGGCGGTCGGCAGTTAGTATCCGCACCTCGGAGAGATAACGCCCCTCGCCGCGCCACTGACTGACGACGGCGAACTTCAGAATCGTCACGGGCAGGTGTTGCACGAGTATCTGATGAAAGACGCCCATCAGCGAGAGCTTGTTGCCAACTTCGAGCCGCACGTCGTCGCAGAATAGCGTGTAGTTGAGCCGCAGCCCGCCCTTGTTCGCTTCGTTTCCCTTTTCCATACCGCTCCTTTAAAAGACGCCCGGCACCAGACGCTTCGTGGCGCGCGCGTATGACGTGTACTCTTCGCCGAAGTGCTCCCGCAGCGCCGCCTCTTCAACCTTTATGCGGTAGAGCGTCGCCCAGAGCAGCGGCAGAAAGACTAAAGCGGCGCTCAGCCAGTTCGCCAAGCTCAGCCCGAGCCCCAAGTAACGCAGCAGCAGCCCCGTGTACGAAGGGTGCCGGACTTTCCTGTACAGACCGCGCCTCACGACGCGCTGGCCCTCAAGTATCGAGACGTTGACCGTGAAATAACTCCACAGGGCGCGTATCGCGGCCCAACGCAAAGCCGTTCCACCGACGAGCAACGCGACTCCGAACAACCCAACGTAAAATTCACCCGCCCGAACGCGTCCGTACTCCGTAAAGCCCAACACAATACCTGCCGGGACTGTCAGCACGCCCGTCACGTCGAACAGTGCGAGCGACCCCCTGTCCAGATTCGCCCCCGCCCTCACCCTTCGCCCGCGCAAAATCAACTTCTCCACGACGAAACTCACGCCGTAGAACCCGACGGCGAACAGTGAAAGCGCGTCGAACCTCATTCCACACCGAACAGAGCCTTCAGCGCCGCCTCGTCAATCACGTTGAGGCCGAGCGCCTGTGCTTTGTCGAGCTTGGAGCCGGCCTCTTCGCCCGCAACGACGTAGTCGGTCTTCTTACTGACGGTCGAAGTCACGCGGCCGCCGCGTGCTTCGATGGCGGCGCGCGCTTCGTCGCGCGTCATCGTCTCTAAACGGCCGGTCAGAACAAACTGCTTGCCCGCGAAAGCCTCTTCGCCGGCCGAGGCCGCCGCTCCGCCCGCCAACTCCGTACGCACGCCCGCCTCTTTCAGACGTTCGCAGAGCGCGACGTTGCCTTCGTCGTCGAACCAGTCGCGTACGGACTGCGCGACCGTCAGTCCTATCTCGTGTATGTCGTCAATCTCTTCCAAGGTCGCCGCACGCAGGCGTTCGAGCGAGCGGAAGTGTCTCGCGAGCAGCGCCGCGGTGCGCTCGCCGACGTGTCGAATCCCCAGACCGTAGACTAGCTGCGGCAGATCGCGCCCTTTGCTCGCCTCTATCTGCGCGAAGAGGTTCGAGGCAGACTTCTCCGCCATACGTTCGAGCGCCGCGACATCCTCGGGCTTGAGTTGATAAAGGTCTGCCACGTCGCGCACCATCTTCTTCTGCACTAACTGGTCGGCGAGTGCGTCGCCCAACCCCTCAATCCTCATCGCGCGCCGCGAGGCGAAGTGAAGCAGACGCCCTTTCAACTGCGCGGGGCAGTCGGCCGCCACGCAGCGCGAGACGACCTCGCCCTCGGGGCGCGAGACGACTCCGCCGCAGACGGGACACTCCGTCGGGAAGACGTATGGCTTCGTGTTGCGCGGGCGGCGAGACTTAACGACGCTCAGAACCTTCGGGATAATCTCGCCGCTCTTTTCTATGTTGACCCAGTCGCCTTCTCTAACGTCGAGACGCTTGATTTCATCCTCGTTGTGAAGCGTCGCGCGCGCGACGATTGTCCCCGCGAGTTGTACGGGCGTGAGGTTTGCGACCGGGGTCAGCGCTCCGGTGCGCCCGACCTGCACAACAATACTCTCGACCTGCGTCGTCGCCTGCCGGGCCGGGTATTTGTAGGCGATGGCCCAGCGCGGGGCCTTCGCCGTCGCGCCGAACTCGTCCTGCAAGGCCGTCGAGTTGACCTTGACGACCACTCCGTCTATCTCGTATTCGAGACGGTCGCGCTCGGCCTCCATTTCATTGCAGAAGGCGATGACTTCATCAATCGAAGAGCACTTCGCGCGGTGCGGGTTGACCGTGAAACCAGCGGCGGCCAGCCATTCGAGCGCCTCCCAGTGCGTTGCGAAAGGTTTGCGCTCGCCTCGCAGCACGTCGTAGGCGAAGAGGTCGAGTCTTCTACGCGCTACGACCTTCGGGTCGAGCTGTCGAATCGTGCCGGCCGCGGCGTTGCGCGGGTTGGCGAACTTCGCCTCGTCCGCTTCTTCGCGTTCGGCGTTGATTCTCTCGAACGCCTTGCGCGAGAGATACGCCTCGCCGCGGACTTCGACCTCTTTCTCCGTCCCGGCCGAGCCTTTGAGACGCAAAGGCACGCTGCGAATCGTCCTGACGTTCTGCGTCACGTCCTCGCCCACGCGTCCGTCGCCGCGCGTCACGCCTCGCGCGAGCACGCCGTCCTCGTAGTGAACCGAGAGCGAGAGTCCGTCAATCTTTAACTCAGCTACATATTCAAATGGGCGTCCGTCAGCGAGTTTTCTGCAACGTTCGTCGAACGCGCGCAGGTCTTCGATGTTGTAGCTGTTGTCTAAAGAGAGCATCGGCCGCCTGTGTACGTACTCGGCGAACCCTTCGGCGGGCCGGCCGCCGACTCGAAGCGTCGGACTGTCCGGCGTCCTGTACTCCGGATGCTCTTCTTCGAGCTTTCTCAGACGTTCGACGAGCGCGTCGTACTCAACATCCGAAATTTCCGGCCTGTCGTGGACGTAATACAGCTCCTCATGCCGGAGAACCTCCTCCCGCAGCTTCCTCATCTCGCTTTCGATTGTCTTCACGCTCGTAGGCAATGTTGTCTCGACGGGTTAAGAGATTGAACTCGAATGTTGCTATAGTAAAGTACAGATGTCGCTCAGAAAAGCGTTAACACTCCGACGATCTCATCTCTGTTAAGCGCCTCGATGTCATCCTGATGGCGACGCAGGATCGCCTCCACCGCTTGCGTCTTACAGTTGCCACGACGTATCCAGACCACCTTCGGCGGGAATCCCCGCAGCATGCAAAGGTCGCCGAAGTCGGCATCTTTAGTCACAATCGGGAAGCCCTCCCGCCGAGCGTATTCCCAGATCGTTTCATCATCCGAACGGTCGAGCCCTAATAGATGAAGGTGATTTGAGTCGGGATAAAGGTCGGCAAGGCGTTTAACCAGACGGGGCGACAGGTTATGGTCAAATAGTAGCTTCACACCCGGAATCTACCACGGCTAATTTGAGCGAGTTTTTTTTGATGGCCTCAGCTAAAAGACTTCAAGCCTCGACGACTAACAGTCGCTTCTCACGGTCGGCGGCGAAGGCGAGGCAGGCGAGAATGTCCTCTCTCGTCAGGTATGGGAAGTCTTCCAGAATCTCTTCCTGAGTCATGCCGGAAGCGAGATATTCCAGTACGTCGTAGACTGTCATGCGCATGCCGCGGATGCAGGGCTTGCCGCTACGCTTGCCGGGCTCGATGGTGATGATTTTGCGGTAGTCCATGGCGGGATGATAGCAGAACACGCAAGTTGTTCGACAGTTATCTGTTGAGTGGGACGAGAGCGGTGCGTGTGTTCTTTGGAGATGCGTCTTCTTCGAGCGTGGCGAGGCGGTGGATGACGCGGCCGAAGTATTTGACGCCCCGGATGAAGTCTTCGAGGCGTATGTTCTCGTCGGGCGCGTGCGGGTTCGAGCCGAAGTAGCTGACGCCGAAGGAGACGACCGGCGCGGGCGGTTGGTTCGCGCCGCAGACCGCGCCGACGGGGCCGCTGGCCGGGTCTAAAGGGTAGACGAGCGGCGCCGCGCCGTACGTCTCCTCCGCGCTCTCGATGGCGGCGCGCGCGACCATCGAGGAGGGCGAAGATTTGGCGTAAGGGGCTGAGCCGAGTTCGATGATTTCGATGTCTTGAAAGCCGCGTGTGTCGAGGTGCTGCCGCAGGAGTCGGACTATGAGCTCCGGCGTCAGGTCTGGGACGAGCCGGAAGTCTAGTCGCGCGGTCGCGGCGCCCGGCAGGACGGTCTTGGCGCCTGCTTCGGTGTGGCCTGTGCGTATTCCGCAGATGGTACAGGTCGGGCCGAAGATGAGTTCCTTCGCTAAGGCGCGTCCGGTCATGCCGTGCGCCCACCCGCCGATGCGAAACTCACGGCGCAGTCCCGCTTCGTCGAGCTCGATTGACTTGAGCATCTGCCGGTCTTCCGTCGTGAGCGGCGCGATGTGCGAGCCGAAGCCGTCAATCGTGATGATGCCCTTCGGCGAGACGACCGTCGCGAGCGCCTGCACCAGTCGCCACGCCGGATTCGGCACGATGCCGCCCCACTTCGAGTGCAAGTCAGTGCGGGCGCCGTACGCGCGCAGCTCAAGGAAGGAGATGCCCTTGAAGCCGAGGTTGATGACGAGCCGGTCGCGCGTGTCCCTGTAGCCGTCGTCCCAGATGCAGCCGTCGGCGCGCAGCAAGTCCGCGTGCTCCTCTGCGAAGCGGTAGAGGGAAGGGCTCGCGAGTCCGTCCTCGCCCTCGACGACGAAGCGGAGGCAGACGGGGAGCTTGCCGTAAGTCTTCTGATACGCCTCGACGGCCGCGACGCGCGCGACGAAGTCGCCCTTGCTGTTCGAGGCGCCGCGCGCGTAGAGCTTGCCGTCGTTGATGACCGCCGCGAAGGGGCCGGAACTCCACTCGGTCAACTGCCCGACGGGCTGCACGTCGTAGTGGCCGTAGACGAGGAAACAGCGCGGGCCCGCGCCGCACTCGCCGTAGATGATTGGGAAGCCGCTCCCGATTTTGAAGCTGCGCGTGCCCGCCCCGACGCGCTGCAACAACTGCTCGACCTTCTCGGCGACGGCGCGCATCCCCGTCCCGCGCGCCGCCACAGAGGGCATGCGACACAGGTCTTGCAGCCGCTCCGTGAACGAGCGCGCGTGCCGGTCAACGTATCGGTCGAAGCGTGCGAAGGACATATGCTTTCGGGTGAATAGTGAATGGTAAATGGTGAATGGATGAAGGCAATTTACCATTCAACATTCAACATTCACTATTCACCATAAAAAAGGTATCGCGGCCCGGAAGGGTCGCGCTCGAAGCCGGCGCAGACGAGGCCGGAGGCGAGCGCGGCCTGAAACTCTGTTCGGACGCGCAGGAGTTCGTCGCGCGCGGCCGCGGCGTCCTCGCGTACGAGCGCAGACCAGTTCGGGGGGATTTGGACGGAGGCCGCTGGCTCGCCCAAGGGTTCGGGTCGTTCTCCGCGCGCGAGCGCTTCGACGCGCGGGTTGTTGAGCGTCCACTCGGCGACGAGGCGGTCGCTGTCGAGGCCGAGCGGTTCGCCGAACTTGCCCGTCACCGTCGAGTAGTCGGTGCCGTAGTAGTTGACGCCGTACTCACGCACGACGCAGCCTAAACGGTTGAGGTTGAAGTGCGCGTTGCGCGACTGCGCGGGATCCCAAGTCCAGCGTATGAAGCGGCGGCCTTCGGCGAGCGCTCGCTCGCGCTGCGCCCACTTCAGGCGCGCGCCGACGCCGCGGTTCTGGTAGTCCTTCGCCACGGCCATCATGTGCGAGTAGCCGATAACTTCCTCCGCGCCCGTCGCCGCATTCTTCCGGACACCTACTTGATTAAGGACGAAGCCGACCATCCTCTCGCCGTCGAACGCGCCGAGCGTAAAGCCGCCGGCCTTGCGCGCGACGATCAGGTGGCGGCGCGGCGAAAGCTCAAGCTCGGGCAGCCCGAACGCCTCGCGCTGCAAGCGCACGCACGCGTCGAACTCCTCGACGGTCGTACACTCGCGTATGGCAATCTCGTCAGTGCTCAAGTCCGCCCCCACCCTCCTGCCCCTTCAAGAAACTCTGCCCGCCGTCAGCCCCGAGCGCGCGCGCCGCGGAGCCGGTGCGGGAAAGCTCAAGATAGCCCTCTGCCAGTTCCCTGAACCGCCTCCGCTCGGCCTCGTTCTCGAAGGCCCGCGCGCGCACGACGACGACGCCCCCGCCGCGCGCGCGTATGTCAACC